>DATAKM010000015.1:0-70300 GCA_036261665.1 Chloroflexia bacterium | reverse complement strand
ATGATTTCCCACTCGATGTCAGTCGAGTCGGAAGGGTAAGCTTTTCGTTTGTTTTCCATACATAAAGCTTACCCATTATTGTGCCTCTTTTCAACTTAACCCTGCCTGTTTACTTCGCTTTAGTGTTATGAAACACGTTCTAAGGCCAAATATTAATTTCAAAGTAGTAAAGTGGGAAAGTAGAAAGTGGGAATGAGGAGTATATATAAAGAGTATAATGACTTCTTTAAAAAAATCAATAACTAACTTTTAAATATTTAATTGAACACAAATTAAGTTCCTTTTAGGTGAAGATTTGAAAAAAGTGCGCTGTCTCACACTTACCCTGTGAGATAGCGCATTCTTGATTCTGAGGATAGGGATTAGAATAATGGTGTAAGCAAACAGTATAGAAAAGCAAAGCACGAAAGCTTACACAGACTTCATAATCCTCCTCCTAATTCTTCTCTCAAACTCCTCAAGAGAGCGCCGGGTGAGCAGCGGCGCTCTTTTCATTTTATACCGGATATTTTTACTAAATTTTGTTTTCAAGCTGGCGCAGCGCGGCGTCAATCGCTTTACATTCAGCGCATTCCGCCCCGCGCTGGTGAGGTGTCGTATGGCGCACTCTTTTCAAAGCCGCCACCGCCTCTTTGTCTCCCAGCCGTCCTAAGGCGAGAGCTACTGCCGGGCGTACCAGGGGGTTATCGTCTCGTAGGGCTTCAATCAGGGCCGGGACTGCTCGCGGGTCGCTCAAACGTCCCAGGGCCTCTGCCGCGTAGCGCCGCGCCGACCAGCTTCTATCATCGTCGTTCTGCCGTAGGGAGGCCAGTAAGGCTTCGTAGGCTGCCTCCGAATTGTAGCGCGAAAGGGCCAAAGCTGCTTCCTCACACACCAGCGGTTCGCGATCTTTAAGAGCGAGCAGCAGGGCCGGTAGAGCCTCATCATCGCCCAGGCGGCCAAGAGTCTGTAATAGTGAGAGTTTGACTCCCCGGTCGGTTTCTTCGGCCAGGTTTTTAGCCAGTTGCGGGGCGAACTTGCGTGGCGCTGCTACAGCAAGACCTCGCGCTGCCGCTCTCCTGACTGCCACGGAGGCAGAGGGATCGAGCAAAGCCAGCAGACCTGCCATGTCGCCTCTTTCTTCTATTTTTTTAACCTCTGTGACCGTTATTCGCTCGTAATTTTCTTCTATCATCTTAGTATTGCCAATTTATAGAAAATAATCAGCCACCGCTGCGTGGTCCTTTAAGCCGGTTAGCGGTGGTCGATTAGACGTGATTATATTTAACGTATCGGGTAAACCAGTCTGGTTTACCGCTTATTCTTATAAAGGTGTTATCGCTGCTGGCGATTGGCCAACTTTCGGATAGCCAGGGCCAGTTGCGCCCGGTTTTCCTTTTCTTTTAGAACATGCCAGGCGGTTGGCGCAATTGAGATAAAGATGATAAGTAGAATCAGCGGTATAAGATACTTATCAATATTATCGCCAATTTGTTCCCCCAGGAAATAGCCCAATATGGTTACTCCCACCGCCCAGCAGAAGCCGCCTATCACGTTAAAGAATAGGAAAGTGCGGTACTTCATGCGGCCTACACCCGCAACGATAGGGGCGAAGGTACGTACTACCGGCAAGAACCGCGCCAGTATGACCGTTTTGCCTCCGTGCTTCTCGTAAAATTTCTGAGCGCGATAGACATGATCTTTATGGAAGAAGAGCGAATCTTCTTTGGTAAAGATACGAGGCCCTACCTTCTGCCCGAACCAGTAGCCCACGCTATCACCCGCTACTGCCGCCAGAAAACACAGACCAGCCAGTAAAAAGATGTTAAAAAGTGGTTCAGCGTTGGGCGTATCCAGGATATTTCCGGTTGCCGAAGAGGCTAAAACCCCTGCCGTAAATAAAAGACTATCCCCCGGTAGGAAGAACCCTACCAGCAGACCTGACTCGGCGAAAATAATCGCCACAATACCGGCGTAACCGAAGGCTGTCAGAATTTCGGTAATGTCAAGAAAGCCGCCGGCGGCCACGACTGGGCTAAAAATCTCGGTCAAGAACAATCTGCTTACTCCTATTCATTTGTAAGGGGCTGCTAGACCCCGTTGCCGATAATTACAACCAACTATATAACAGAACAAACAGCCCGGCTCTTTTGTTTCTGCTACGGTGCTGTTTGTTCTAAGTGCTTCGCTAGAAGCTTGCCGATATCTTTACTTATTCAGATTTATTTCGTTCTCTGCCGGGTGCAGGTTCTGGCCCTGTACACCGCGCTTGCGTTTTTTCAGGTTGCTGTAGATGAACCAGCCGATTAACAGCAGGATTATGGCGATAATCGGGTAATCCAGCCAGCTAATCGAGTTACGCACTTCCTCGAATTGCGAACCGAGGGCAAAACCAATTCCGGCCAGGGCAATGGACCAGATAAAGGAACCGGCGAAAGTCAGAACACAGAAAGCCACAAAAGGCGCTTCGGCCACACCCAGCGGCAGGCTACAGAAGGTGCGTACAACCGGCAGCAGGCGGGATACAAAAGAGGCCAGCGCTCCCCAGCGCATCATCCAGCGCTCGCTTACATCCAGGTGGTGGGTATTAATCAGGACGTATTTGCCGTACTTTATAACCAGCGGTCTACCACCCAGGCGACCTATCCAGTAGGCGATCACCGAACCAAGCAGACAGCCTGCTCCCCCTACTACTCCGGCCCAGACCAGTTGTAACCACAGCGGGGCATCTCCGGCAGTATTATGTATCAGCAACCAGCCCGCCAGCGGCATAATGATTTCACTGGGTAAAGGAATCATCATGCTTTCGATAGCCATCATCAACAGCACGCCCAACCAGCCCACGCTTTGATAGAACGTTTTGAGAAAATCAATCAGAGAGTTTTCGAGACCTTTTAACAACTTGCATCCTTTCCAACTGGCGTGGTCTAGCCTGATTACACCAATTTAACGGTTCACTAAATACTATAAAATCTATCAAACGTTCTCATTCTAACATTAGAAAGCACCCTGCGCAAACCTTTTAAAAAGCTCTAATCAAAGCCTCAGTTCATGTCCAGCCAATCCTGCCCGTTCAAACTGACTTTTAAGCCCTGGTAAATCCCGCCGCTGACTCGCGCTACGGCTTGCTCTTCGATTAACCCTTGCGTAATTAACTTTTCTACCAGGGCTTCGACCTCTTTTACCTTCAGCTTGCCTTCCATGCAGCCTTTATAGGGGTTGTTGGCCCTGACGCCAAGGGCGGATTGTTGACCCAGTAGCAGGCGAACCAGACCGGTCCGGCCTACTCGCGCTTCGCCATTTCCCGTAACAAGGCTCAAACAACTTAACGTCATTTTAGTGGCTTCGGTTTCGGATATAGCTTCTACTGCATTGCCCGTACGCGCCCTGGAACGGTTTCGAGGAGCTGGGGCAGGCGCAGTTCTGGCAGAAGAACCGGCGTGCAGCCAGTCGTGCGCGGCGGCTTTTGTTTCAACGGTTTTCCGGCAATTGTCGCACACTCCGCAGTTAGCCTTCAGCTTTTCGCCAAAGTGCCGTCCCAGCAGGCTCTGGCGGCAATCACCCGCCTTGAGATAATCTTCCAACTCATCCAGGCGGCGGTCAGCTTCCTGCTGCATACGAGCCAGCAATTCTTCCAGGCGCGCCCGGGCATCGTTCCCGGCTTCTTTCAGCTCCAGGTAAAGATCGCGCCGGGTGGGAGCATATTCCAGCCAGCCTTTACCGGCCCATTCCAGCAGGCGCTTTTCCAGTTCCGGCGCGGCTGTTTCAAGCTCAGACGCCAGGTTAACCAGGTTTATAGTAGCGCTGTTGCCGAGTCGCAGGCGGGTAGTACGCAAGAAAGTTTGCAGCCCGGCATCCTCTTTAGGAAGTCTGGCCGGTAGAGTGACGGTAGCAGTGGGCGGCAGGTCGTAGCTACGTTCCAGCAATCCGGCCCGTTCCAGCAACGAGAGGCCCACCCGCACTATTGTTTCGTCCAGCGCCGGACTGCTGGCGTAGAGGGTATCAAGGATGGCACTAAGAGCCACTACTCCCCGTTTTTCTGCCCCCAGTCTGCGCGATACTACCCGGTAAATTGTTCTGAGCATTTCCAGGCTTAGTTGCTCGCGCTCCTCGCGCTGCCAACGTGAAAGATTGGCTTTGTCGCTAGAGGAATAAAGCAGCAAACACTGTGAGGTTTGTCCGTCGCGTCCGGCTCGCCCTGCCTCCTGTAGATAGTTTTCCAGGGATGAGGGCGGATTGAGGTGAATGATAAAGCGCACATCCGGCTTATCAATGCCCATACCGAAAGCTACAGTTGCCACGATAATGCGAGTGCGACCCTTGCTCCAGCTTTCCTGGGTCTTGCGGCGGTCTTCGCTATCCATCCCGGCGTGATAGTGGTAAGCCGAAAGGCCGCGCCGGTTCAGAAAAGCCGCCAGTTCTTCGCATTTTTCGCGGCTGCGGGCGTAAATAATGCCGCTACCTTCCAGGCTTTCGCAGAACTCGGCTACCCGCTCGTAGCGTTCCTCGATTTTGAATTTGACCTTCTCCACCTCAAAGCTGAGGTTAGGCCGGAAGATGCTACCGCGCACGGTGTGCAGTTTGCGCCCCAGTTCCCGCTCGATCTCTGTGGCAATTTCGGGCGTAGCGGTAGCAGTAACCGCCAGCAGTGCCGGACCGGGCTGACCCATGCCCGCCAGTACTCTTTTGATAAAGAGATAATCTGGCCGGAAATCATTGCCCCACATGGTGACACAGTGCGCTTCGTCCACCACCAGCAGACCCAGACCGGCCCGCTGCATGGCATAGACAAAATGAAGCTGCCGCAGGCGTTCCGGCGCGGCGTAAATCAGGCGGATGTTATTTCCTGGCTGGCTAACCTCTTTGAGTCTTCGAGCGGCTTCGGCCGGTTCGAGACTGCTGTTGATAATCAGGGTGTGCGCTTTGAGAGCCGGAGGCAACTTATCAAACTGGTCTTTCATCAGGGAAATCAAAGGCGACAGCACCAGACTGGGCTTGGACAGCAACAAAGCCGGTAGCTGATAACACAGCGACTTGCCTGCTCCGGTAGGCAGCACCGCCAGCGTATCGCGTCCGGCCAGGACACTGGCAATTACCTGCTCCTGTCCAGGCCGGAACTCCTCGTGGCCGAAGACTTCTTTAAGCACTTCATAGGCCTGCCTGTCCAGGCCTTCGCCTTCGGCAGCTTTACCCAGTTCCGGCAGAATTTCCAACCCGTCTTCAGGTCGCAGGCTGGCGGTTTTCCGCCCTGCCAGTTGTTCCAGTTTGCTGGCGCGCTGCTCTGCATACTGCCTGGAAACAATAGCTGCTTTCTCTGCCTCGCCCAATTCGCGCCAGAGGCGTTCGATTTGCCAGAGCGCTCCACTGTGAATCTGAGGCATTTCCTCTACTCGCTGTAACCGGCGCCGTGCTTCGGCTTGATCACCCATTTCTAAAGCGCAACGCGCCAGGCCAACCTGTAGAGAGACACTTTCAGGTGAGGTTTGCAGGGCCTCCCGGTAGATCTCTGTAGCCTTTTTCCAATCCTGCCGGTGCAGAGCGATTTCAGCTTCGGCTAAAAAGGCGGAGTAACTGGCCGGATTACTTTCGTGTAGAGCGCTTAAAGCTGCCTCGGCAGCTTCATAATCTTCTTGCGCCAGTTTCAAGCGTACCAGCCGGGTAAAGTAGGTAACCTGCGTTTCGGGTTCCGGGTAGGCCTGCTGAAAGAGGTAAGCTGCCGTTTCCGGTTCCTCTAACGCTAGGAACAATTCAAACAGAGCTTGTAGCAGAGTTTTTGTTGCTCCAACGACCAGGGCATGTTCCCCAACCGCCCAGCCCAGAACGGCCAGTCCTGCTCTTTCTTTCGAGCTGATTTCTACAGCTTTCCCCGAAAACTGGTGAGGAGTGTAAAAGCGAATTATCTCTGCCTGGCGGGTAGCCGATTCTGCCAGCAGGCCGGACAAATCCAGGTTAAGAGGTTCCAGCCATTCGTGGACAATGCGTGGCTCAAGCCCGGCTCTCATAACCGGCCGCTTTCTAACTTCCGGCAAAAGCAAGTCAGGGTAATTATGGAGCAGTTAAAAGGGTTCTCAGGGTCTTCCCTGTGCGGGGTAGCAGGGGTGGCCCCTGACCTCTCTATACATCTGGGGGGGTCAGGCATGAAATGAAGAATGGCGGACACACTAAAGTTAATACTCGAAGTTATCAAGGTAAAATTTCTCCAGACTATTCAGGACTATAACTGAGACGTTGCTGCAAAATTGATATTGGAACGGCAAAAAAGTAATGCAAAGTGCTTTTTCAGGAACGCGGGCGGCGCGCCACATAACTTTTGGCCTCGGCTTGATGCTGGCCAATGCGGACTGTTCCGGCCAACTCTATTTGCCAGCCCTCCGCTTCCAACTGTGAGCGCATCCGGTCAAAAGGCCGCTTATCGCCGGATTCGCTCTTTTTCTGGCTGACAATCGCGCCGTTTCGCTCGGCGTAGCTCTCAATCTCAACTACTTCTTCGAATTCGTTACAGTGAATAAATAATACATCTCTAATCATAATTTCCCCACGCCTTTGTAAGGAGTAATCAGTAACTTCATTTCGACTCTGGCGATCGGCCAGTACAGGCCTTGTTAAATCTCGCTCTGCTAGATTAAACGGTTAGAAAAGGCTTACTTGCGACCGAAACCTTTTTCGAGCTGACCCTGGCTGAGATGAATCATGGTCGGTCGTCCGTGCGCGCAGGCGTTCGGCAGTGAGGCGCGTTCGAGTTGTGAGATCAGTTCTCGCATTTCTTCCAGTGATAGCACCTGTCCGGCCCTGACGGCGCTATGGCAGGCCAGGCTGGCCGCCAGGCGGTCCCGCCATGAGCGGGGTAACTCACCCATGGCAAGTTCGGCGTTGTCAGGGGCGCAACCGCTATCCCGCAGACCTTCGGCTTCATCCAGGATTTCACTGATACCAAGTTTCAGGTCGCGCCCATGCAGGGTAGAGGGAACCGCCTTCAGCCAGGCTGCTCCTTCGGCGTTGATTTCCAGGTCAAAGCCAATCGCGGCCAGTTCGGCTCGTTTCTGCTCGTCTTGCAGGGTAAGGCGCTGGCGAGGTGAAAGATCAAGCAAGAGTGGTTCTAACATAAGCTGGCGATCCAGATCGCGGCCTTCCAGCAAAGCCTGGAAACGTTCATACATTACGCGCTCGTGGGCGGCATGCTGGTCAATCAGGTACATGCCGTCCGGCCCTTCTGTCACCACATAGGTATTTGCCATCTGGCCCAGCACTCTCAACAGGGGCAGGCGGGATTTTACGCGAGCCTGCGCATGGGGCGGTTCGGCTTCCGGCGCGATTACAGTTTCAGGTTCAGTGGCCGGTTGGGATTGCTCGCTCTTTGCACTCGAACCAGTGGCGGGAGGACCATAACTTAATTCATCCAGCAAGAAATCTTCTCTATCCAGCTTCATACTTGACTGCTGTTCCTGGTGCGCGCTTGAAGGCGCGAGGGTCGCCGCTGGCGCAAATTCTGCCGGGGCGGGTTTAGCCGCTCGCTCTGCTTCGGCAGGCGGGGCATAAATATTATTTACCAGGTTTGCCGCCGGAGAGGCGAAAACACGCGGGTCGGGCGCTTCCCAGACGGGGCCACCCGCGCCGGAGACCAGGGCCGCCCGTACCGCTTTCTGAACCTCGCTGAAGACCTGCCGCTCATGCAAGAAGCGCACTTCCGTTTTGGCCGGGTGGACATTCGCATCTACTTCTGCCGGGTCAAGCTCAATTATAACGACACATACCGGGTAGCGCCCGGTCATGAGCAGGCTGTGATAGGCTTCCTGCACTGCGTAACTGAGTGTGCGCGAGACCACCCAGCGCCGGTTCACAAAGAAAGTCATGAAGTTGCGGTTAGGCTTGCTGTAGTTGGGTTCAGCAGTAAGGCCGCGCACTCGCAGGCCGTTTTCGCTGGCAAGCTCGATAATAACGCCATCTTCATCGGTTTCCGGCGGCTGCGAATCTACCTCAAGCATCGCTTTAGCCGCTTCCTGTCCGTAGATTTTGGCTACGGAGTCTCGCAAATCGCCACTTCCGCTGGTTTGCAAAAGCAAACGGCCCTCGCTGACCAGGCTGAAACGCAGCTCAGGATAAGCCAGGGCGTAATTATTGACAATATTGAGGATATGCCCGGCTTCGCTAGCCCCGCTCCGAGCCCATTTCTGGCGGGCGGGCAGATTGTAAAAGAGGTTGCGAACCGTAATGACCGTTCCGCCAGGGGCACCGGCCGCACGATGATAGATCTGTTTACCGCCTTCGATAGCAATCTCGCTCCCGGCATCCATCTCGGCGCTCCCACTTCCAGCGTGGCGAGGGCGGGTCAGGAGAGTCATCTGACTGACTGCGGCAATAGAGGGTAGCGCTTCACCCCGAAAGCCCAGGGTATGCAGGTTATAAAGATCTTCCGCCTGGGCAATTTTGCTGGTAGCGTGACGCTCGAAGGCGACTGGCACTTCCTCAAAAGGGATGCCACAACCGTCATCGGAGATGCGCAGGAAGCTCAGGCCGCCGTTCTTAATTTCCACCCGGATATTTTTGGCCCCGGCGTCTATGCTATTTTCAATTAATTCCTTGACAACCGAAGCTGGCCGCTCGATCACCTCGCCGGCGGCAATCTTCATGGCTGTATCTGGAGATAAAACCCGTATCGTCACGCTAACCTATCCATTTTCTAGGCCACAGCCACCCCGGCTGCCTCTAAAAACGCTATTGCCCTGCTCACTACTTCGTGCTGAGTCAGTTTATTAGTGGTAATAATTATATCAGCGTTTTCACGCGCATGAGCCAGGCGCTGGTTCTCTTCGTCCAGAAAAGACTGGCCCCAGGAGACCCGCCGGCGGCTTTTGATTGTTTCAAGGTCGGCATCCAGGTAGATTAAATGGCTGGGCTTGGTCATGCGCCACATGGTCTGGACATAGCTGTGTTCCTGGGCGCTGGGATGCGCATTGTAGCCATAATCGCGCAGGGCATCGGCTAGCATAGTTTTGCCGCTGGCGCACGGCCCTACAATGACGATGCGCTGGTATGGCACTTCCCAGTCATTGCCGTTTTCACTTAGCTTCTTGCGCCGTGCGAGTTCGCGCGCTTCGGCCTCCCGTCTTTTGCGGGCTTCTTCTAACTGTCCACGCATGTCAACCTGCTCCTACCACCAAAGGTCCAACAACCCGGTATCTCGCTCCCTTATCACTGTAATGAGAAACCTTGCCAGACACCGATGGGAAGATTTTACTCTAATTCAGTTGCTATCACAAGGCTAAACAACTTTATATATAGTTAGACCGGCAAGGCTTTATTCTAGCTCTATTTTCAGTGGTTTATTTCAAGAAATTCTGCCTGGCCTTCAATTTTCTTATGGCTCAGGCTTAATATACGTGATAGTATCGCTGCCAGTTTCGCCGACTTAATAACTCTCCTACGAATGTCAAATTTAAATTCTTTTATAAATTTCTATAAATACATCAAACGTTTTGTAGCAAACGGTGTTAATAAATTTAAAGGTAGTAATCAAAGTCCTAGCTTACGTCATGAAACGTCTTGATTCAGGGGTAGTGAAAAACTTACTTCCAGCGTGGGAAGTAGGGAGGCGCTTTATGACCAGAGCTAAATTTCAAGAATTATATTCTCTAGCTGACCGCATTTTTGACGGTGATACCGACCGGGTGAAAGTAATCGTTGAGCATCTTGACGATGCTATGATTCGTACTTTCATGCAGGAACGCTTCGGACCGGATGACTTTAACCAGGCGAAGATAGTATTGTTTGCCTACCTCAATTATGGAAGAGATGCCACAAAAGCATGGCGAGCTTTGAACTCTGACCTGGAATTATCCGCCTGACTTAAACTACTGCGCTTCAAAAGACCCTGATAAATGCAGGGTCTTTTTTCGTGTTCCTTCTAACCTGATTTTAATCGTACGTTTGCCAGAAAAGATTTAAATTTGAATCAGAGGTACAAAAATTTTTAGCATAATCCCTGAAAAGTGCGTTCTGCCATAATTACCGCAAACTCCCAACATATAGAGGATAAGTAAAAAGAAATGTAGTGGGAGCTAACATAGACTGTTCGCTTAATCTCTCCTTCGCAAAAAGGCGGGTTGCTATCAGAAGCGAATACCTATATTAGCAGGCACATTAACAAGGTTGTTTAATATGCGCAACTTTAAGGTCAAATGGTTGGCTTTATTAAGCCTGGGCTGCTGGCTCGGATTGCTGCTTATAGCCCTGGCGCTACCTCCTTCTGCGCAGGCAGCAAGTGTACCCGATTCGGTGGTACTGAATAACTTTCCTTATCATTACCAGCAGCATAACCTCAGTTGCGAGTACGCCTCGGCTCGCACTATCACACTTTACTGGAACAAGCCCATCAGCGAGGCTCAGTTTATCAACGAAATCGGCTTCGATGCGAACCCCCATGTCGGCTTTCGGGGTAATATTGATGGCTACTTTGGCGGTACCTGGCACTATGGTATCTACGCGGAACCAATCGCCCGGGCGGTGAGCAACTACGGCTTTCAAACCAAATTACTGGCCGGCGGCATGGAAGACCTTAAACAGGAACTGGCGGTAGGTCACCCGGTGCAGGTCTGGATAGTATCCGGATTGGGCTGGGGTTCGCCGTTCCAGGTAGATATCGGCGCGGCCACTTTTACCCTGGTAGCCCGCGAACACAGCGTAGTCATCTACGGCTACAATGAGAGCGGGGTCTATATTGCTGACCCGGCAGGTGGGCACTATCATGCGAGCTGGAATAGTTTTCTGCGCTCATGGTCCTACTTTAACTACATGGCCCTGTCGTTCTGGCCGGATGTTCCAGGCGCCAGGCAGAGCAGCACCATAGGTATTGCGCCTTATTTCTACGCTTACTGGCTTAACCACGGTAGTATTCCAATCCAGGGCTACCCGGTAGAAAATCTTAAAACCGAAAACGGTAAGCTGGTGCAATATTTTGAACGCGCCCGGCTAGAATGGAATCCTAAAGGACCTACCGACCAGCCTGTGCTGGCCGGTTTGCTCGGTCGTGAATTAACTGCCAGCCGCACTCTTGAGCAGCCTTTCAAGCCTGTAGCCGGTCGGAGTGATGGTATTTCGATCTATTTTCCACAAACCAACCATACCATTGCGCATGGCTTCCGGGCTTTCTGGGAAACCAGGGGCGGGCTGGAGGTTTTCGGCTATCCCATCAGCCAGGAATTTAACGATCGCGGAAAAGTAGTGCAATATTTTGAACGGGCGCGCATGGAGTACCATCCGGGCAACCCTCCGGCCAGTCGGGTTTTACTGGGATTAGTAGGAATCGAGCGTCTTTATCAGAAAAGCCACTAAGCGAGTAAAGAAGAACGAATTCAATTGATAACCAGACATGAGTGGGCTGGATTTCTGAAGAAGTGGAATAACAGAATATCCTCCCTTCTGAGAAAAGATGCGGACCAGGTATAAAATTTTCCTGTACTTACAAAAAAAGAGGGCCAGAGAAAAATGTTCTGGCCCTCTTTTTTAATTCTTTGACAGTCTTTACTGCTGTACGTAAACGATGTTACCGCTGCCGTCTACCTGCACTTTGTAACTCTGGAGCGGTCTACGGGCCGGGCGGCGCAAAACCGAGCCGTTGGTGGCGTCGAAGGCCGCGCCGTGGCAGGGGCAGAGCAGCGCGTTAGAAGCCTGCACATACTCCACCTCGCACCCCTCGTGCGTACAGATAGTGCTGAAGGCTTTAACCGAGCCATCCTTCTCGTGGATAAGGATAGCCGGGTCGCCGCTATCAGGTGTAGTGAATTTCTGGCCCGCTCCTACCGGGAGGTTACTCAATTTACCTACTACCGTTCCCTGGACCGCAGGGGCAGCGGCGGTTGTTTGGGCCGGTGCCGGAGCCTGGGTAGCCGGGGCTTGAGTGGCAGGCGCGGTAGAGGCAGAACCCTGTCCTGCCGCTGTTACCGGGGTGGAAGTAGCCTGCGGGGCAGTGGTGGTATTACTATCGGCAGGCGCAGTAGTCGCGCTGGCAGGCTGAGGGCCGGTCGCGGAGGGGTTTCCTGAGGCCACATTACCGCTACCGGCTTCGCTACCCTCCATTTTATCGTGCAAGGTTTTGCCCCATGCCAGGCTGGTAACGGCTCCGGCAAAAACGGCTGCGCCCACTACCGTAACAAAATCGCGCCGGGCTAAAGGACTGTTGGCTGCCGGAAGAGGCGCGCCGCTCCAATCCTTGCCACTATCGGCGGCTCCATTCGCGGCCTGAGCCCTGGTTATACTCTTTCGGGTAGCTGGCGGTAGTTGTTCCAGGCGGCGCCTCGCCAACCATCCGTCCAGACTCCAGACCGGATGTGCTCCGGCCAGGAAGAGCGTCAGCCAGCCTATAGCATAGGGCAGGTCCGAACCGAGAAAGAAGGGTGTTACCTGCCAGGAAGCGGTCAGCCAGAGGACCAGGCTGAGTAACATCCCAAAGAAAGCGGCGGTGCGGCTGAAGAGCCCTACCAGGGTTCCCAGACCAATGGCCAGTTCTCCTACCAGCACTACCGCGCCAAACAGAGTAGCATTCGGAACCGCCACACTCGAAAGAAACCCCCCCAGCGGAGAACCGTGGGCGTAACCATTTAACTGGTTTCCGATATAGCCAATGGCGCTACTGTTGAAAAATTCCGGGTCGGTGAGCTTATCAATGCCCGCCGCTAAAAAAGAAATTGCCAGAAACAGGCGCAAAGGTAGCACTAAAGTGGCTGCGCTAATTGCCGGTTGCTGCGTCGTTGCAGAACTGGTGGTGGGTCTGGCAGGCAATTGAGTTCTGGTGTTTACCGGTTTGCCTTGTTGTGGAACTTTTTGCTGCACTTTTCTCTCCTGATTGTCCATAAACCGTCGATGCAAAGACTTATTGCACAAGATATGCCTTACTTACAGGCCAGTATCATTTTACATTTAGTCCCTGGTGCATAAGCTACAGGTATATACGATACCATTGCACCTACGGACAAATTTGAATAGATTTGTCTTAATAATTTAGCCAGGTCAATATCAGTATATGATGTTCCAACGATACCACTATAATTGTAATAAGAGAAATTAAGAATGATGTGAAAAAATAATGAGAACTTTCTTATTTTTTGAGAAAGATATGGTGAAGCTGCCAGAATCAAAAAGGCTCCCACAGGGGAGCCTTTTTGATTTCTTACAGAACACTACTTTTTAACCGCGATTATTACCTCGCTATTTTTATCCGCCGTAGAGCCTCCAGGCGGGTTAGTACCCAGGATCTCGCCCTTTTTAAGTTGATTATAGGTCTGAAGGGCATTTGCCAGGGCTGCCGGGTCGTTGGCGAATTGCTGGCGAATGTCATTCTCATCCCATTCAATTACTTTTGGGACCAGTCCGGCGTTAGCAATGGCCTTTTGACCATCGGCTGATTTTTGGCCGACCACTCCCGGCACGGTCACTTTCACCGCCGGAGCGGGAGTGTTAGTGGGCGGCACCGGTGTAGCGGTTGGCGGCAGCGGCGTGTTGGTTGGTTGCGGGCCTTTGCTCACGATTAACTTGATAGTCGAACCCTTGGTGGCGGTTACGTCTTTACCGCCTTGCGGGTCGGTACGGATAACTGCCCCCTGCTGCACGTCGTTGCTAAACTCCTCAACCCGCTGTACCTTAAAGCCAAACTGTTCCAGTTGCTTCTGAGCATCGTCCGGGTTGGTTTTGGCATAATCATAGAGCGGAGCGGTTTCTTTACCTTTGCTGACAATCAGGTTAATTTTGCTCTTGACATCCACCGAGGTGCCAATTTTGGGATCGGTGTCAATCACATTACCCGGTGCTACACTCGTATCATTTTGCTCGATTGTATTGCCTACCTGTAAATTGGCTTTGGTCAGCAGGTCGGTAGCGTCTTTAACCGATTTATTCTTTACATCCGGGATCTTGACCTTCGCCACGGGCGCGGTAGTGGCAGGTGGCGGGGTCGGTCCGGTGGTTGGAGTCGGTTTAGGGGTCGTCAGGCCGGGCAGAATAAACACTGCCGCCAGAGCTAGGGCCACAATCATTACAAAGGCTGCTCCACCGATAAACCAGGGCAGGCATCCTCCGCTGCTGCGGCGTGGTTCTTCCTCGTAATATTCCTGCTCTTCCACCGGCATACGGTTGCGATACGCGGCGCTAGGTCGCTCATCATAGTAGCGCACCCCGTTGCGCCTTGCGCCAGTCTGGCGGTCGTACGGGTAGTTATCGTAGGTTTCATAGTCTACAGGCGGTTGTGGTCGCACCGGGCGCGCCGGTTGAACTGGCCTGACCGGTTGCACATAAGTAGCGCCCGGATCTTCATATCCAGCCCGGGTGTAACCGTTTGGTGGTGTTACCGGGCGGCGCGGATTATTGTAACCCGTACCGGAAGTACCGTTATTCGGCGGCACAGGCGCCGGGCGCACAGCCATGGTGCCTTGCTCGGACTGCGTTTCGATACCTCGCAAAGCTCTGGCAAGTTGATCGGCTGAAGCGTAACGCTGCTGCGGATTTTTCGAGAGGGTCTTGAGGACAATTTGCTCTACTGCCGTGGGAACATTGGGATTGAAGCGCCGCAGGGGTGGAGGTGGTTCCTCGATATGCTTGAGAGCCAGGGCAACCGGGTTATCGCTGTCGAAAGGAATATGCCCGGTCAGCATTTCGTACAGCACTACACCAATAGAGTAAATATCACTCTGAGGCAGCACCTGCAATCCCTTGGCTTGCTCAGGTGAAAAATAATGCACCGTGCCGAGAGTGATACCCGCTTCGGTCAGGGTAGCCGCATTACTGCTTTTGGCTATGCCGAAGTCGGTTACTTTTACCCGGCCAGAGCGGTCAATCAGAATATTCTGAGGCTTAATATCACGGTGAATCAGGCCGGTGCTGTGCGCATAGGAAATGGCATCACAGATTTCAGCGCCGATTTCAAGCGCGCGTTGCGTTGGAAAGGGCGCCTCGCGCATGATCAGATCTTTGAGGTTAGTACCTTCTACATACTCCATTACGATGTAATGGAGGTCGCCTTCATCGCCGACGTCGAAGACCCTCACTATATTGGGATGGTTCAGGCTGGCGGCTTGTTCAGCCTCGCGCTTAAACCGTTGCAGGAACTGAGGGTCGGCAGCGTAGCTATCGCGTAAAATTTTGATCGCTACCGGCCTGTTCAGCTTCAGGTCTAACGCTTTGTAAACGGCGGCCATGCCTCCATCGCCCACTTTGGACTGTAATTCGTATCTGTTGTTTAAAGTTCGGGCCTGCGTCATCTTTATAGTTTCTTTCCCAAATTCGCTTTCAGTTTATCTTTCTGGCTGGCAACAAAGATTTTGCCGGTCGCTCACCGCCCTTCGGTAGCGTTACCGGCAAACCGGGACTAATTCTGCCGATTATTTGCTCCGTATACACTCATATTAACGGGCCGGACAGTACTTTTGCTATTATACACCCTTTTTTTACCTGGCATACCGGCCTGGTCCTGGCGCAAACGAAGCTACTTACTATATACGCTATAACTATGCCAATAGTTACCGCTTTCTACTACCCCTCGTTACCCAGTAAGAACGGTTTAAGCACTTGCATGGTAGCAGCGTAATCTTCTCTGAACAAATTATGGCCTACGCCGCTGAGCCGGACTGCCTGGCCCAGACCAGGACGTAAAGCGGCAATCGCTGCCGACTGCACTTCCAGCGGTAAAATTCCGCCTACCTGCTCATCGCTGATTACCAGCAGCAAGGGTATTTTGACCTTGTTGAGTTGCGTGGTAACATTCTGCCCGCTGTTATGCTGGTAAAAATCGCGTACTGTAGCGGGTTTGAATGCTACCATCGCCCCGGCTTTCCAGTAATAATCACAGTCTTGCCAGGTAGGCATATTTTCACGTGCCCATGCAAGGTACTCGGCGTGGCTAAGTTTAGGCTGATTGACCATTTCCCCGTACTCAGCACCCATCGCTGCCGACCGGTTCTCGCTTAAATAGATTGCCGGGTCGAGTAAAGCCAGCCTTTGCAATCCTTCAGGATATTCCACGGCCAGCAACAGGCAGACCACACCACCCCAGCTATGGCCGCATAAGCTATAGGAACTTTTGTTAAGACCTGTTGCGACCACGAAAGCTGCTAACTGGTGGGCTGTAGTAGCCCAGAGGGTATCATCTGGGCTTTCGGAGGTTTTTCCATGTCCGGGCATGTCCACTGCGATTACCCGCGCACCTTCACGCGCCAGGGCCGGTGCTATTCGCCACCAGGCATGGGCATCGCTGGTCACGCCATGCACCAGCAGAATATTGAACTTGCCTTCCGGGTTCCATTCGAAGTAATTCCAGTTCAAACCTCCGGCCTCTACCTGTTTTTCCGAAGGTTCAATTCCGCCCGAACAATCCATTTCCACCGTTCTCTCCTTCCGCTAAAATTCCTGGCTTAGAAGAAATAGCCGATATTCGCTAATTAAAAGCCGCGCTAAAGCTCTGGTTTATAATTATGACGACTTTCGTACGCCCATTATAGCGGTAGAATCCAGACTTTCAATTATAAAACGCTTTTGCCGGGTTGCCAGTTCCGCTATTTCATACCATCTTTTGACTTTACATAAACAGGCAAATGCTTGATTCTAATCTTAACTTACCTGCTTATTACTTCTGGTTCAGCAAGAAAGCAACCAGGTCATTGATTTCCTGGTTGCTGACAGTGGTTCCAAAGCCAGGCATTACTGGCTTAAATTCCGGCAGGCTAAGTTCCTGGGGACTCAGCAGGGCATGACGAATGTACTGCGCCGCATTTACCCCCGCCAGGCGCGTAGCGGCGGTGGTTCCGATGTGGTCCAGTTCAGGACCAAAATTGTGTTCGGTACCCTGACCATTCAGCTCGTGACAGGTAAGGCAGGGCAGGCGCATAAAAACCTTCTCGCCTTTGGTCGGGTCACCCTGGTTGGTGGTAGGCTCAGCTTTAAAGGCGTTAAGCACTTCTGGTTTTACGGGTGGATTGGTCAGGGCGTCCTCTGAACAGGCGGTCAGAAACAGCGTCATAAAGACAGCTAACAGCAAAAAGATTCCCGGCTCTTTTTTACTCGGCATAGTTATTTACATTTCAGTTTGATTAGAAATCTAGACTGGTCCTTTATAATTTTAAGATATACCAAAAAGTAATTCTGGTCAATAAAGCCGGGTACTTTCCATAAAAAAAACCGGCCAGATTAGGCCGGCCTATATCAAACATTTAGCAGTTATTGTATACCTCTAATAAAATTACAGCAATTGTTTTAACTATAGTAAAGGTCGAAATTGAACATTAAAAATTAAATTCAATAGCAACAAAAGAGATCCATAGCAATAAACCTGCAGAAGAAAATAGCACTTTTCGTTGAAGTCAAGCAGGAGATACGAGCTATCGAAAAAAGTAACGATCAGGGTTTTTGCATAATTGAACTAAAATGCAGGCCAGCCAATAACCAATTTTCCCGCTGCTTTACCCAAATCAGAGAGGTGCGTAACTGTCCTTGAATGTCCTCGTCCCGGTACTTTCCTTTCTGGATTAAGCGACATATTGTTACAGCAGCATCAGTATAGATCCGTACTTGCTCTTCATCTAGCTCGACAGACTCATAGTTCAGATCTCCGGAACTTAGCCGTTGTAACCAGGCCTCTTTGTTAAGCATGAAACCTAGCGGTCCGATACCAACAAAATCGTCTGTAAGTGTTCTTTCCAGGAAAGCGGTATCACTGTGCTGCTCGGCAACTGTCCATTCTTTTGAAAGTTTCTTCAAATAAAGTTCGGTTTCTCGGTTTGCCATTTGGGACATATCAAACCTCCTTTATGCTGTTTCCCTAAAAACCTACCTTTGCCGTATTTCGATATAAGCACACGGCTTTCTAACGCGCCAGGTGCCCTCCGTCTACCGTAATGGTAGTACCAGTTATAAAAGCAGATTCACTTGAACACAACCACAGGACGGTAGCGGCTACTTCCTCCGGCAGCCCGATACGGCCCATTGGCACAGCCCGGATAACCTGCTGGCGGTTTTCCTCGTTTATGGCGGCTAAACGTTCTGTCAGAATTGGGCCAGGCGCCACGGCGTTAACTCGAATGTTTTGAGAGGCGTAATCGAGCGCCGCTACTTTTGTCAGGCCGAGCACCGCGTGTTTTCCGGCAACGTATCCTGCGATACCCGGTACGCCTTGCAGCCCGCCAGTAGAAGACATGTTGACGATTGTACCGCCTCCGCCGGCTAACATGGCCGGGATTTCATACTTCATGGAAAGGAAGACACTCCGCAAATTCACCTGAATTGTCCGGTCAAAGCCTTCAACACTAATTTCGGCCAGGGGTGTGGGAGGAGTGCCTCCACCGGCATTGTTAAAAGCGGCATGCAACCGCCCATAGGTTTGAATAATCCTGGTAATCAGTTGCTCTACCGCTTTTGGTTCGGTAACATCAGTCGGTACGGCCAGCGCTTTACCTCCCGCAGAAATAATAGCCCGGGCTACGTCGTTCAAAGCCTCTTGATCGCGTGCAGCTAAAACCACGCTGGCTCCTTCAGAGGCAAAAAGCCGGGCTGTGGCTGCTCCAATTCCCCGGCTGGCTCCTGTAACAAGGACTACTTTACCCGCAAAACGACCTACCATCTTGTCCACCTTCAACTTCACTTTCAGATAAATCTGCCATAAAAAGCTCTTTTTAGTTCAGGTTTTCCAACAAATGTGCTACGGCAAGAGTTATAATATTGGATATATTATCCATCCAATTTAAAATTTAATTGGATATACAGATTGTATAATTAATTGTAAAAGGTGTCAATAGCTTTATGTCTCCACGTCCTTACAATTTAGGCCAGAGGCAGGTCAATACGGACCAAACCCGCGCCCGCATTAATGAGGCAGCCCGCGATCTGCTGATTGCCTCAAACGGTTTTACAACTTTTTCGATTGATGCTGTTGCCAAACAGGCTGATGTTACACGCATGACGGTATATCACCACTTCGGCTCTAAAACCGGACTGCTTGAAGCGCTTTGTGACTCGCTGGCCAGTTCCGGCGGCATGGCCAAAATGGTCCAGGTTTTTCAACAGCCTGACACGCTTAAAGCGCTGGATGAATACATAGCAGTCTTTGGCCGCTTCTGGGAAGCAGACCGCCTGGTTACTCGTAAACTTCGTGCCCTGGCGGCGCTTGACCCTGAATTTGAGCAGGTTATCAAAGCAAGAGATGAAAGACGCCGTACCGGGTTACGAGTGCTGCTGCAACGCCTGCCCCAAAAATTTAGTAGCGATGACCTTGAAAAGACTGTAAACCTGCTTTATAGCCTGATTAGTTTCGAGTTTTTCGATATGCTTGCCGGACCCGCACGCAGCCTTATTGAAGTAGTGCCGGAAGTTTGCCAGCAGGCTCACCTGGCTCTTACAGCCTCTTCTAGCTCTGCCTGAACTGTCGTGCTCGATAGTCGCTGACTCCCTGGCACGCCTACTGCTGCTTTTAAATGCGTGTTTGTAGAAACTGGATTGGTGAAAGGAGCAGGTAATGGCTAAAGTGAACCCTATACAGGTGCAGAAATTCTTGAAAGGGATGGATTACCCGGCAAAGAAAGATGATATTGTCAAAAAGGCCAAACAAGAGGGTGCCGATGAGAATGTGATGTCGGTATTGGAGCAGCTAAAGGAGAAAGAGTTTCAGACACCCGCGGATGTAAGTAAAGCCATCGGCCAGGTAGAATAACCTGGCCTTTTTAATTCTGGCACGATAATAGCTATAGGATAATCAAACAGGCCAGTCAGGATAAGCAGTCACTGGCTTGCGATAGGCAATACTTTTGAGGTTTGTGGCTAAGAATTTAGGACCAAATGTGGATGTGGTCGTGAGTATTAAGAGCAACATTTTAAAAAACACTTTTAAAGAAAAGAAAGGAAAAGTTAATGGCCGGTATTTTATGGTTTATAGTGGTGGTACTGGTAGCTTTTTGGTTACTGGGCTTGCTTGTGCATATCGCTGGCGCGTTTATTCATGTTTTACTGGTAGTAGCGATTATAGTGGCGCTATACAACCTGTTCTTCTCTAACAGGAATCGGATCAACAGTTAAGATATTTTGTGAAAATCTTACAAAACGCCCGGGCTTATGATGAACGCAGGGCGCAGCCAGAATTCCAGCAGGCCAGCCTTACGACTGATCTGCCTGAACTGGAAAGCGCTCGCCATTACGTTTCAGGCTACTGGATCTATTCCCGGCTTTGCCGGGCCAATGCTACCCCTGCTAGCCTGCCGGTGGTGCTGGTTCATGGTCTGGGCGTTTCCAGTCGCTACATGATTCCCGCCGCTCGCTACCTGGCAAAAGCATACTCCGTTTATGCCCCTGATTTGCCCGGGTTTGGCAAAAGTTCCCGTCCCGCTCATACCCTTGATATAGCCGAGTTAGCTGTTACCTTGAAGGAATGGCTGGATACGGTAGGCCTGGAAAAGGTAATCCTTTACGCCAATTCAATGGGTTGCCAGGTTGTGACTGAATTCGCGCTGCGCTACCCGCATAGAGTGGATCGCTTGATAATGTCCGGTCCCACGGTAGACCCGGCGGCGCGTTCGTACATTCAGCAAGCTTTACGGATCGTTTCGGATTTCATTTACGAGCCGCCCTCTCTTTTCTTTATCTGCCTGTACGACTACTTAACGGCTGGCCCGTTACGCACCTTACTGACCGGAAGAGCAGCTTTACACGATCATATTGAGGATAGACTACCTCTAATTAAGCTTCCCACCCTGATCGTTCGGGGGGAGCATGATACGATAGCCCCGGAAAAATGGATCGAAAAAGCCACCAGTCTGTTGCCGGATAGCGGATTAGTCCGGATTCCGGAAGTAGGGCATGCCATTAATTACAATTCCCCCCAGGCGCTGGCCGAGATTATAGAACTATTTACAGCGACTCGTGGCAGTTAGTAGGTTTGCTCTTACTGGTAAGGGATAGATATATTTTGAGGAGTGGGCCGCTGTCCGTTCAGATAGGCCTTCCGGTTCTCACCGACATAACCGGGAAAATCTTCAGGCCAGTAACGTCGTGGGTCCTGGTGCAATAATTCAGCAAATCCTCCGTAGAGCACCGGATTTTGTGAGGCGAAGTAGTTGGGATTTCGGAAGAACATTTCCAGGTAGCCCGCGATAAATTCACCATCTGTTTGAAAAACGTACGGGTGGCCCACCGGTACAGGATCATTTGAAGCGGCCCGCCCATCCTGGTAGGCTTGGTAACGTTCTTTTTCCATACGTTTACCCTGGATAAAGTTCTGGCGAGCCTGGGGCGAGAAAATAGGGCCATCGTTTGGGCTCATGCCAGGCAACATACCTTCACACTGGCCCATGCGACCGCTGCCCCCATCAAAATGATCGAGCATGTGACCCAGTTCATGCAAGAAGGGCGCTACGCCCGGATTCTGGCCGTTATAGCCCTCGAAGAGGCGGGACATTTCGAGCTCAATAGCTTCCCGGCCAAAATTATAATCCCCTCCGGCCAACCCGCCGTCCTGTTCAAAAGCGGCGTGGTTGACATAGATGCTGAAGTGACGAGGGGTAGCCAAAAAGCGCTCTATAATATCGCGCCGGTAGTAGAAAACTTCGGCTAGGTGTCCGGCTATCATGTGACGCACCGCGGGGGGTGTTACCGCGGTAACGTCCCGCTTATGTTCGGCGTAGACGTGTAAATCAAGGTTTGGATGTCCCGCGATAAAAGCTATCGCGTGGTAAAAATCATTGCGATAGATATCGTCATATTTCAGGCTGTTGACAATTGGGAAATAGAAATCGAGCGCTTTATAGTTGCCGGTAATATCGAAAACCAGCGCGGCCAGTTGCGGTCGGACTACTCCGCCGCTAAGCTGGTAATAGTACTGGGCATCCTGGATTAGCTGGAAACCTTTTACCTGGCCACATTCTCCCAGGTTATAAATGGCATTGGGGTCTAAAGGTTGGCCTGCCAGTTCCGCTACCCGGCTTCCCAGGTTTATGACGGCATTTCGTACCCGCTGATAATCAATCTCGGTCATAGCAAACTCCTAAAAAGGCTCAATTTCGATCAGTGGTATTAGCTTTTTATCAAATTCGGCCAGGCGCTCGGGGCCTAACCGGAGCAGTTCCGCCCGCGCTTTTTCCGCGGCGGCTATCAAACCCGCTACATCAACTCCGAACTGGCGTGGCTCAAAAGGCCGCAGGTAATTTACTCCGCTTTCCAGCAGTGAACAAGCTCCCCGAAAATTCGGTTTCGTGATAATCTTGTAAAAGCCGACCCCTACCTGCAAAATCCCCTGGTAGAAGCGCCTTAATTCGCTGCGTTCCGCGTTCCAGAGGTCTTCCAGAGTTTCATGACATTCAAAATACTGTCGCCGGTTGAATTCGGCGACAGCCCGGTAAAACTCTGGTGGAGGTAGCTCTACAGCCACTAACTAGACCTCAAGCGGCGGGGAGTACTGCCTGGTTCGTCTTTATCAACCTTTCTGGCAGACAGCCCGGTTAGCTGTTCGAACAAATTGCGCATCATCGCGGCCACCTGGGCCGGGGCCTTGCGACCGCTGGCATAGTACACCTGCGCCACCCTGCCTACAACAGTAGTAGCGGCGTAAGCGATAGCCGCTTTGATGGGGGTAGCTATGAATACCGGTACCCGGTTAGAAGCCGCGCTCGAAATAGCCTTCCAGAGAAAAGCGGCTCCCAGTATCGGGGCGACTTCCAGGTAAACCTCGACCCGGCTATCCCGTTTCTGTCCATAGACGCTGGCCAGGCGGTGGCTCAGCTCGAACTGATTTTTTGTCAGGAAGACAAAATCGGCCCCACTCCCAAAAAAGCCGCTCAGAATGGGAATACCGGCAGTTACATTGGCCAGCAGAACGGTTTCAGCATTGGCGCGGGAAGTTTTGCCGATCAGGTGCCCGGCAACGGTATTGCGGAAAATGGGCGCGCGCCGGGCCAGGGCTAACTCCCGGCCTGAAAGACGCTGTACAATCAGAGGTAATAATTCTGCTTCTAATTCCCAGGTTTCCAGGCCACTTAATTGAACCACCGTAAGATTTTGCCTGGCTTCCTGGGCCAGGTTATCCAGTTCTACCAGCCAGTTGGAGCGAACTTCCGCCTCAGGGGAGTTAAATGCGGCGCCATCGGCAGCGGCATTAGAAGCATTTGTTTCTTTACCGCCCACCAGGCGTAACGGGTTGAAGGACTGTAGCCGGCGGCTTACTCCACTTTCGCGGTTAAAGTCCTTGCCGCTATTTCGATCAATTGCTACAACCATCACCTTGACAGAAGAAGAACGGGCTAAGTCGCTCAACCAGCGCTTTTTTTCAGTCGGAATACGGTCACCCTGGTAAAGAGCATAAATCAACATACCGCTGTCCTCGTCTCCTTCGGCGGTAGGTCTTTCGTTGCTGTCAACCAGTCGGAAGGGCGAGGGAGTCCAGAGACTTTCCAGGCGAGTAGAGAGTGAGTCATGAAGACGATTGCGGATTTCGGTATTGTTACCGGCCAGGGCAACCGTTACTTCGCGGCTGGCCTCTTCCTCAATTTCCTGGTAACTGTCTTCGCGCAGCACATCAAACAGGTTTCTGAAAGTTCCCATTTTGACTCTCCTCTGAAAATACTATTCAAACAAGCTTTACAGGCCAGACCAGGATGGCCGAAATACCAGGTAAAATCTAATTGTTATCAAGCAAAATTCTTGCCTGAAAAAGTCAGCCTTTACCTGGCTAGTTGCATAAGAGGGTCTGTTTTGCCTATCTGGGCAAAAGCTGCTAATCGCTCGGCGCAAGCGTCACATGTACCGCATGGTGGCCGTTCTCCACGATAACATGTATGAGTTAACTCGTAAGGCACCCCCAGCGCGAAGCCTCGCTCCAACACCTGCGCTTTATACAGGTCTACCAGCGGAGTATGAATTACTACATCACGTTCCTGACTGGAACCCAGGCTAAGTGCCTTTTCTAAGGCGTCAAAGAAAGGGCGACGGCAGTCTCGGTAGGCCAGGTAATCCTCTTTAACCGGCCCGTAGAAAATCTCGTCCACTCCCATAACTTCACCATAGCTGGCTGCCAGAGTGCAAAAAAGGGTATTGCGCAACGGAACTACAGTGCTATGCTGCTGCTGGTCCGCTTGCTCGGGAACATCGCGTTTGAGGTCGGTCAGTACGCTTCCGCCTATCTGAGCAAGGTCTATCTTTAGAATTTTGTGCGGCAATCCCAGTTTTCCAGCTATATTCGCAGCGCTTTCTAATTCTACCTTATGGCGCTGGTTATAGTCGAAGCTGACCGGAAAAACGGTGTAACCCCGGGCAATAACCTCATACAGGAGGGTTGTAGAATCCATGCCGCCTGAAAAACAGACTACCGCTTTTTTAGCTTCAGTCATTCATTTTCCTTCGAAAAGTAGTTCAAGAAGTACATTCAAGTCAAAATTATATTCCACGCCGGTTACCGTAGAGCAGCACATGCAGGCGCGGTAGCAGACGATAGCCTCGCTCTTTTACCTGTTCCACCACCTGTAAAGCGTGTTTAGCCAGCGCCTCTACATTCTGTCCCTCCGGCATCACAATCACCCGTTCCGCCGGAAGCATACCTTGTTCGACTACCGCTACCAGCGCGTCAAAATCGGCCTGGTCAGCTACCACAAACTTGAACCAGGGGTCGCGACTATTCAACAGTTGCGCTAAAACCGCCGGTTTAATAGTTCGTGCCCGGTTTTGAGCCGAAGGTAATTTTGGCGAGATATTGAGCTGGCAGCGCTGCCGAATCATTTCGGTGCCGGGTAAAGTACCGTTAGTCTCTATTTCAATAGCCCAGCTATGATCGAGCATTTGCAAGAGTTTTTCAATGACAGCCGTATGAAGCAAGGGTTCGCCGCCCGTGATAATCAGACGGCGGCAGGGATAAATCTTGATGCGCTCGATTAATTCCGCCGGACCAAGTTCCTCATACTTCTCAAAATCCGGGTGCTGGGGGTCCCAGGTGTACTTTGTATCACACCATGTGCAGGTCAGGTTACAGAGTTGCAATCGTACGAAGATAGCCGGGCGCCCGATAGAAGCGCCTTCTCCCTGCACTGAAAAGAAAATTTCATTTACCAGAAAGCGGTCGGCGCGTACCAACGGCCTCCCGGATTGTAAAGTTGCCAATTTCACCAGTCCTTAATAGGGTTTAAGTTTCCTTTTTCGCCCTATTATACCAAGTCCGCCGGGATAATTTTACAACCTACCTTGTCCAGAAGCCTTTTGGATCGCACTGCCTGATAATCTGCAATTCTTCGTCAGTGGGAGGTGGTGTCTGAACCAGGTCTGGCGAGAGTTTCAGCGGCCACCCGGTGGCCTCGGCTATCGCCTGCGGGGTAGTAAAAGGATGGTAACTGGCCAGGCGCATTTCGCGGCTTTCCGCCGCAGGATTCAGGTCGAAGTCAAGCAGGGCCATAGTCGTAATGACCGCTAACGGTCCCTTTCCCGGCAAACCCTGGCGCTGCCTCCAACCTGGCGTGCCGTCACCGAAGCCCGGCGAAGTACGGTAAGTTACTGCCGGGCGGAAACGGCGGGGTTCGTGTTCCATGATAATAACAAAGCGCCCGGCGCCGGTCGCTATATCGCAAGCCCCTCCACTGCCAGGCAGCCTGGTTTTGCGTCCATCCGGCCCGCTTACATAAGAGGTATTGAGATTGCCAAAGCGGTCAACCTCCGCGCCCCCTATAAAGCCGAGATCAATCGCACCTTGCTGGAGTAGGCCCAGTACATTGCCCATACGGGTAGCCCAACCGGCGCCCTGTACGTTTGGCCCATCACTCATGGTGTAGAGTAGTTCAGGAGCAGGCCTATCTCGCAAAAGACCATTTTCAAAAAGGCCTACGGCATTGGGCGCATGGGTAAGTTTGGCCAGGGCAAAAGCCAGCAGCGGCAGGCGCATGCCTACAAAAACACGCGCTCCATCTTTTATCTGGCGCGCCGCTACTACGACCATCAATTCTTGCGGAGTATATTCTAACTGAGCCATTTCTTCGCACTCAACTTACTGTTCATGTAATGGAAATAGTTATAAAACAGCAATAAAGTAATAGCTGTAGTACTGACTTTTTGTGGTAATATAAAGTACAGCTTTACGTTGTCAGATTTTGTGATAATATTAAGATACATTACTCTTTTTTGTAAAGTTACAAGTACCAAAAAATCAATTAATAGTTCATCGATGACGTTGAAAGGCTAGTCCCAGCAATGCGTTTTTCTCTCACTCAAGCTATTCAGCACAGCCGTTTAAGCGTGCGCGCCAAGCTCATTGGCGGATTCCTCATTATTGCCCTTTTCCTGCTTATACTTACTATTCTCAGTATTGTGGTTATTGGGGACCTGGGGGGTAAAATTAACCAGGTATCAGATGCGCAGCAGAAAGTAACCAAAGCGACACTGCTGAATTACAATGTGGCTCAACTTGAGCAATCTCTCGATAATGTCTCTTCCACCCTCAATAATATTGAAATCCGGGTGCTTGACGCTCAAAAAGGCATTATTACCCCGGCCTCAGCCGTGGCCCTGGCAAGGCCTTTTCTGAGCGATTATGCTCGCTACAAAAATGATCTCCTCAAAGCTCGCAACCTTGTCGTAGAGTCTGACCGGGCCCTGTTTATCAGTCAGACCTCCATGTCAAACGCGGCTTCTTTTTATAGCTTGCTGGATGATGCTTTTCTCAAGCAGGTAAATCAGTTTGAAGAGATGATTGCGAATGTCAACAAACTTCAGCCGGATGCCGCGATAGCCGAATGGGATCAGATTTCTAAGTCGCTGGTTGACACCAGAGATGCTGTTCACCGTTTTAGTATGGATCTGAATGACCTGGTTAGCCAGACTCAAACAAACAGTGCTAACTCGGTAAAGGATGCCAATAACGCCAAAAATATCTGGCAATGGACTCTGCTGGTAGCCGGTCTGGTGGCTCTGTTGCTGGCGGTTGCGTTCGGTGCTGTACTTACCTATGTTTTCACTCGCCCGGTGGAACATTTGCGCACTCGCCTGATCAAACTGGCCGATGGCGACCTGGAAACAAGCCTGGAAGTAGCTAATCGAGACCAGTTTGGTGAACTGGCTACCACTTTCAATCAAAGCATTAGCCGCCTGGGTGGTCTGGTAGAGCAGGTTCAGGAGCAAGCAGTGCGCGTGAGCAGTGCCGCTGCCCAGATTGCCACAGCCAGTAATCATTCTGCCATGGTTTCGGTCGAGCAGGCCGGTGCAGTAGCGCAAGCCACCGTTACCATTGAAGAACTGAGCCACACTGCCCAGCAAATCGCTGATGCCGCCTCAATGGTGGCGGGCGCGGCAGAGCAAGCCCTCGGTAGTGCCAGCGATGGTCAGGAGACGGTTAAAGAGAGCATCAGCGGTATCAATAACCTCAAAAACCAGGTCAGGAATATCACGGATCGGATTTTAGCTCTTTCTGAACGGTCGCAGCGGGTAGGCCACATTATTGACCAGGTGGCCTCGATTGCCGACCAGACCCATCTTTTAGCCCTCAATGCGGCCATCGAAAGCGCCGGGGCCGGCGAACACGGCAAGCGCTTTGCGGTGGTAGCGGCCAACGTCAAGCAGTTAGCCGAGCGCAGCCGGCAGGCCACCAAGGATGTCCAGGCCGTACTGGAAGAAATTCAGGCTGCCACTAACGCCAGCGTGATGGCAACAGAGCAGGGTATGAAAGAAGCTGAGCGCGGGGTGATGCTGGCGCATCGCACCGGTGAAGCGAATGAGAATATCATTCAAATGGTGGAGCGGACAGTTCAGCTCGCCAGCGCGATCTCACTGGCAACGCAGCAGCAGCGCAGCGCCAGCGAGCAGGTAGTAACCTCCATGCGGCAGTTAGCAGGAGTAATCCAGGAGGCGGCTGCCTCTGCCAAACAAAGTAGCTCCCTGGCCTCTTCTCTGGATGAGATTGCCTGGGAATTACGCAGACTTGCCAGCCAGTTCCGGGTACAGGGCAACATGCGGTTACCCGGTAACTTTGGCAGCGCAAATGGCCACTCGGCGGACGGTGGTGCTTCTGAAGATAGTCCTCTTTATACGTTACAGCAAGTGGGGCCAGCTTTAAATTAATGGCCCCTCGTTCAAGATCGAGGAGGATCTACGAGTATGTTTTCTAACTTCCACACTCGTATTCATTTAAGCAGGAATTTTTTAGGTTTCGTTTTAGTGGTGCTGCTACTTTCTATGACTATGGCAGCCTGTGGTGATAATACAGCCTCTTCAGCCAGTGGAGCGGTTGCTACCACCACTTCAAAGGGTAGTTCTAAAGGTAAGACTGATTACAGCAAAGTAGGCCAGGAACTGGCTGATGCTTATGCCGGTAAGTACAAAGGCACCAAAGTTACGATCTACGGACCTTCCACCGGAGAAGACGAAACCAGGTTTAATAGTTCGCTCAAGGCTTTTAACGATGCTACCGGCATCAATGCTGTTTTCACCGGTGATAAGACTTTTGAGACTTCTATCAGGGTAAGAGTAGATGGCGATAACCCCCCCGATATCGCCGACTTCCCTCAACCCGGCCTCTTAGCCAGTATCGCTAAAAGCGGTAAGGTCGTTGATCTGAATAAAGTTTTTACTACGGGCTGGCTCAAGCAGAATTATGCACAGGGTTATCTTGATACCGCTACCGTTTCCGGTCCGAATGGTCCAATTTTAGGGGGTGTCTTTCAGCGGGTGAATGTCAAAGGTCTGATCTGGTATCCCAAGGCCGCCTTCGATCAGGCCGGTTATAAAATACCCCAGACCTGGGACCAATTGATTACCCTGTCTGATCAGATTGTTAAAAACGGCGATGCCCCCTGGTGTATTGGCATGGAGAGTGGCTCGGCAACGGGCTGGCCCGCCACCGACTGGCTGGAGCAGATCATGCTGCGCACTACCTCGCTCCAGAATTACGACAAATGGACTACCGGTGAGCTTCCTTTCACCTCGCCGGAAGTCAAAAATGCTATGAAGTATTTTGACCAGGTCTGGATGAACCCTAAATATGTGTACGGTGGTGTGGCTAATACCATCAGTATTCATTTCGGTGATGCGCCGACTCCTATGTTCCAGAAGCCGCCGAAGTGCTGGTTGCTCGACCAGGGTAACTTTATTACCAGTTACTTCACCCGGATCAATTCAAATGTAAAAATTGGAACAGATTACGACTTTTTCCAGCTACCGGCAATCAATCAGCAGTATGGCGCTCCGCTGGAGTTCGGCGGTGACTTGCTGGCCATGTTAAGCGACCGGCCTGAAGTAAGGGCGCTTGAACAATGGTTCAGTACTTTTGATGGTGTGAGAGGCTGGGCCGCAGCCGGTGGGGCTCTTGCTCCTCAAAAGGACGCGGATATTTCGGCCTATACCAACGACGTGGACAAGAAAGTAGCGCAGGTGTTGCTGGATGCCAAAGATGTACGCTTCGATGGTTCGGATCTGATGCCGGGTGTCGTTGGGTCTGGTAGTTTCTGGAAAGCCATGGCCGACTATGTGAGTGGTTCGGCAAATCAGGATCAGGCTCTGCAAGAAGCTCAGCAAGGCTGGTCCTCGGTCAAAAAGTAACTCCTCTTTAGCCTCACTTATTACCTGAATAAGGCTTCCCGGCCTGATTTTTGATAAAATGCTTACCGGAGGCAGGAACTCGTAATAGAGTTCCTGTCTCCGGTACTCTATTTTCTTAATGCCAAATTTTAGTTTCTACCCGCAATTAACTCGATGATATTACCTGCAAATAAAAGTACTACTTCTGAATTTTATAAGCTTGTGTGACAAGGATGAAAAATGGAGCAAAAGCTGGAAACTGAGCAGATGTTTGAGGAGCTTTATGCGCGAGTAGCAGCTTTTATGCAACTGGAACGAGTCGGTCTCGCTTCCGATATTGACGGTACTCTCAGCCCTATTGTGACGATACCCTCAGAGGCACGGGTCTTACCGGAAAGCCGGGAAGCTTTGCGCTTACTACAGCAAAATGGCCGTTTTGAGGTAATTGCCCTGGTAACCGGCCGCCCGCCTTTGCAGGCGCATTCAATGGTGGGGTTAACCGACATGCTCTACCTGGGTAATCATGGATTGGAAGCCCTGCTGCCGGGAGCAGAGCAGCCCGCTCCGGTCATATCGGCTCAGCCTTACATAGTGGCCATTGCTACAGCCCTTGAGGAGATCAAAACCGGCCTGCAACAACTGGTCTCCCCCCGCGAAACAGATAGCTCGGACTGGCTTGAAAAAGTTCTGTTTGAAAATAAGGGCGTGACAGCCTCGATCCATTATCGCCTCACACCTGATCCGGAATATGCTCGTCAGGTGATTCTGGAACTGGCTAACACTTACGCAGCCAAAAAAGGTTTATGGGTTAAAGAGGGGCGCATGGTAGTGGAGTTGCGCCCTCCCCTGGAAATAAACAAGGGTACAGCCCTGGCCGACCTGGTAAAACTCTACCGGCTTGATGGTTTGATTTTTATGGGAGATGATCTGACTGACATTGACGGCTTTCGGAGCCTCAAGCTACTGGAGGAGAGCGGCATTATTAGAGAAGAAGGTCAAACCGCACCCTTCCAGGCTATCGCTATAGGTGTTACCAGTCCTGAGATGGATCCCTCCCTGGCGCTATCCAGCGACTACCTCTTGCCGGGCGTAGAGGGGGTAGCTCGGTTTCTGCAATGGCTGTCTACACTGAAATAATTATTAAGCCGTAATTTTGCGCCCGTAACCCGGATAGCGGCCATCGCCCAGGTCCACGGGAGTGCCGCCTTGCTGGCTATCCAGCAGATGCAGGGCGGAAGTTCCCGAGCAGGGCTGAGAGCTATAGACCAGCCACTTGCCGCTGGGCGCATAACTCATAGTATGAATTGTGCCATCTCCGCTATAAAGTGTTCGAGTTGACCCACCCCCTCTTGCAATATTCTGAACAGTAAATGAACCGCAGCCTTCTCCCACTATCTTGCCAAAAGAAATGGTCTGGCCATCAGGGGACCATTCCAGGGTAGTAATGGCGCTGTAAGAACTGCTGCTGAAACTGGTCAGGATACGGGGCGCTCCGCCGCTGGCGCTCATTACGAAAAGCTCGGCTTTGGTATTGCCCAGGTCGGTTTTACTTGTCGAGTAGGCAATACTGTTGCCGTCCGGTGAAAAGCTCAAGGCGGTGGTTGCCAGGTCTTTTACGGGCAAATCCTGTAGTTTGCCGCTGGCCGGGTCGAGCAAAACAAAAGGAGCTTTCCCGGTAGGAGTAATCGGGTTGGGACTGCTGCTGGTCCTGACCAATTGCCGGACCAGAATCTGACCGTTTTTCAGCCAGGCTACCGGGATGCGCTGGATTGTCTTACTATCGGGGCTATTGGTGATACGTTTGCGGTTAGAACCGTCCGGGCGCATGGTATAAACTTCATAGCCGCTGGTATAGCCCGGTTGCTGGTAAATGTCCTGCAATGAAGCAAAGGCAATTTGCTGGCCATCCGGCGAGAAAACAGGGTTACGGTCGAAGCCTTCCGGGTAAATCCGGTAAGCGCCGCCATCGTTGCTAGTTAGTTGTTTGCGGGCATTTTCGGGCAGGGTTGTCGCCCAGATGTCACCGGCATCCTGAAAGACTACCACACCATAAGCCGTCTCACCGAGGGCGGGCGGTTTGGCGGTAGGCGTAGGGGTTGCTCCGCTGACGGTGACCGGAACGGTAGAGGGAACCGGTTCAGCCGTAATACCCAGGTAAGTGGGCGGAATTTTAGCCGGTGGGAGCGGAGTGCTATCAACCCCGCTGGTTGGTGTGGCTTTAACCTGGGCTGCTCCGGGCGTAGGGCTGGGAGCGGTTTTTGGACCCTGGATAATGCCTGCCTGGGCCAGGGCAGTTTCGCGCCCGGCAGGCGCAGGTGGCGCGCTCTGAGATGCCGGGGCAGCTTCGTCACCGCAGGCGCTCAGTAGTAAGCTCAGGCTTAAAAGCAGGCACAGCGCCAGTGGAAGCATAAGACAGCGCGGAGTTTTAATATTTGTGCCGGCAGGCAGGATTATCATGATTACCCGTTCCTGATTATTGATTAGATGTCGAAGTAAGAAAAAGGCGGGCCAGCTTTAAGCCGGGTTACCTACCAGATACTTACTAACCCTAAATAGGCCTGGTTCAATTCCACACTAATTTCTGTGGGACTTATTATAAAGCAGGCCAGTCGGAATTAACAAGACAGGGCTGATGGCTAAGCCAAAATTTCTAGCCTTATTAATATCGCATAGCGAGATAAAATGTTATAATCAAGCTTAAAGCACGCAGGTTTAGAAAAGCAACCTGCCTGTTTATCTAAACTCACTACCGGTACTAACATCAATCCATATCCCTCGAACTTTAGTTTAATCACATCCCCCAATTCAAATGTTACCGGAAATACTCCTTATTATTAAGAATTAGCACATTAAAATCGATTACAAAAAGAGGTATTGTTTATGACTGTGCAGAAGGAACAGGTTACTTCGGCTGAGGCCAGGATAACTCTTCACTTTTTGGAGCAACTTTTTGCTGATACTACTCCCGGTAAAATCGGTGTGCGACTGTGGGATGGTACTTGTTGGCCTTCCAAAGATGATTACCCGGCGACCCTGGTACTGAATCACCCAGGTGCTTTACGAGAGATGTTTTTAGGTGGCAATGAGGTGGCTCTGGCGGAGGCCTATATTCTCGGTGATTTTGATATCGAAGGTGATATCGAAGCAATTTTCGAGCTTGCTCAGAGTATTACCGCGGCTACTTCCGGTTGGACTCAGAAGCTTAAAATGGCCTCCGATCTCTTCCGTCTTCCGGCGGCTAAAAAGAAGCTCAGAAGCGAGCGCGGTCCGGCCCACTTGAAGGGCCGCCAGCACTCCATCGAGCGCGACCGCCAGGCCATAGCTTACCACTATAACCTTTCTAACGATTTCTACTCTCTCTGGCTGGACTCTACCATGACCTACTCATGCGCCTATTTTAAGTCTCCTGAGCAGGATATTGATACCGCCCAGGCCAATAAACTTGACTATATTTGCCGTAAGTTGCGCCTGAAACCGGGCCAGAAGTTACTGGATATTGGTTGTGGTTGGGGTGGTTTGGTATTACATGCCGCCAGGAATTATGGCGTAGACGTAACCGGTATTACCATTAGCGAGCCGCAGGCCCAACTTGCCAACGAACGCATTCGGGCTGCCGGGTTACAGGACCGGGCGCGGGTACTGGAGCAGGATTATCGCGAACTGGCCCAACCGGAAGGCTTTGACGCTATCGTTAGCGTAGGTATGTTTGAGCATGTGGGCCAGGAATTACTGCCGACTTACTTCGCCAAAGTCTGGGATCTGCTGAAGCAGGGTGGTGTATTCTTAAATCATGGTATTGCTACCGGGATTGAACAAAAAGAAGTGAAAGGTCCCACTTTTAGTGATAGCTACATTTTCCCGGACGGAGAACTGGCTCCCATCAATCTTACTCTGCGAGTCGCGGAAGGCGCGCACTTTGAAGTACGTGATGTAGAGAGTTTGCGCGAACACTACTGGTTGACCTTACGGCATTGGCGCGGTCGCCTGGAAGCGCGCCGCGATGAAGCTCTTAAATATGTGGATGAAGCGACCTACCGTACCTGGCGCTTATACCTGGCAGGCTCTACCTTCGGTTTTAAGTCCGACAATCTCAATCTTTACCAGACTTTACTGGTAAAAACTACCCCGGAAGGTAACTCCAATCTGCCTTTGATCCGCGCAGATTGGTATAACAACTGACAAAGCTCTTTATCCATATAAAAGCGAGGTCACGCTACCCGGCATGGCCTCGCTTTTGTCTTAAATACCGATAAGATCTTCACTATCAGGCGGTGTACCGGGTAAGTCGCGCTCTGTCGTGAGGTCCGTCATCATAGAGCCATCGGGGCGCAGGAAGACCACACTCAACCACCAGTGCGGGCGTCCTTCCGGCGAACGAGTACTGACAATCAAGTTGTTGCGACCTTTGTGTAGCTGCACTTTGTGAGTAGACCGCACTGAAAGACGCGGATGGAAAGCCGCCCCCTCCAGGTCAGTTCCAGCGACCGGCCCTTCTTCGGCCACTTCTTCACCATTCAAGAAGAACTGAATAGGACCGGGTGAGTGGAAATGCATCACCGCTTCCCGGTCATCCGGGCTAATGATTGTCGCAAGAGCATAACCGGCCAGTGTTTCTCCGGCGAAAAGCCGTGTTTGATACCATTCGCGCAGGCGCATATAAAACGGATCGGCAATGCTCTTGACCGAAAAAAGCTCCTGAATATGGTTTCGCCAGCGCAAATTCGGATTGGCTTTACCCTCTGCGTCCAACAGGTCAGCCGGAGCAAGCGGAGTATTGTGTTCGTTATAGACTACCGAACGCCAGGCTGAAATAGCCGGGAAGAGCGGTTTGCTACGGTGGCTGTAGTTCATACTTTTGCCGCGCCAGGTTAGCTCGACCTCTACCGTCCAGTACATCGGCTGCTGTACTTCAGTAACCGTGAAGGGGCTGTAGATAATCCGGTCCTCCCGGACGTTTCTGATCTGATCCGAATATTCCTCGACACCACCATTGCGGTAAAGCTTCCAGGTTACTTTCAGATCATAGCTTTCTTGATTGGCAGGAGCGCCTGCAATCACCGTGCAGAGTTTCTGCTGAACTTCTTCCGGGGTAATGTATTCAATGAAGCGCACGAAAGGCCCACCTAACCGGGCAAGGGCATCTGCTTTGCCGGGAGCATCCAGGGCCAGCACTGCGTCAGTTACTTGCTCAAACGGCACCGCGGGGGTGTGCGCTCCCAGAATTTCGCGAGTAGTGGCCAGTTGGGCCACCTGGTTATATTCCGTACCAAGCACAAAGAGTGTTTGCCCTTCTCCCGCCTCTACCCGTATCGTTAGCGCCTGATCTTTAGCCTGAGACGATACGCTGATAATGGTCTGAAGGGTATCGAGATCGTAACGCCATTCCGCCAGAGGCTGCCCATTTATATAAATAGCCGCCGGTTTATGAGTGGCTTCCAGGTATACCTCGTAACTGCGCGCCGGAGGTAGAACCGGGCAATTGCCTTCCACCGGCTCTACCCGAATTTCGCAGGCGTTTTCGCCGTCCGCGCGCATAGTGATCGTGGTCCACTCGAACTCGCCTCGGTGGTAAGCTTCGGTCAGGCCATCATCTTCATAGAAACGGTAGCGGCCTTCTTTGCCGGGGAAGACGCGCAAAATCAGCTTATCTTTCGGTATAGCATCGGTCGTTTCGGCTAAAGGCGCCTGCGGAAGAATGCTACCGGCTTTAACCAGCAACGGTATGCGCTCAAGGTCGCCTGTCAGGTGAACCCAGCGCGGTCCCTCGAAGCTCTCCCTGGTCTGGTAATCAGTCCAGACACCTTCAGGAACCCAGACATCCATTGCGGCTTGCCCGGTCACCGGGTCGGCGGGAAAGACCATTGGCGCGGCAATAAGCTGGTCGCCCAGGTAGTACTGGTAGCGGGCTATATAAGCCGCTTCTTCCTCGGGATGCTCGTAGTACATCGGGCGGCACAGCGCCAGGCTGCTGTCCATTGCTACCCTGCCCTCGGTATAAAGGTAAGGTTCTAGCTGGTAGCGCAAGTGGTAAGCCTGCCGGGAAGCCTGCAAGACTTCCGGCGTGAAAGCCCAGGGACGTCGTTCAGCTTCGGCTTGCTTGCTGGAATGGAGGCGCAGGCAGGGGCTAAGGGCGCCAAACTGGATCCAGCGGGCCATCAGTTCCGGCTCGGTTGCTCCAAGGTGGCCACCGATATCGTGGCTCCACCAGCCATAAGCCACATTGGCCGAGGTAGCCGTGAAGTAGGGCTGGAATTGGAGCGCTTCCCAGACCGAATAGGTATCACCGGAGAAGCCAATGTGGTAGCGGTGATTCCCCAATCCACCCCAGCGGCTGTAAAGCATGGCGCGTTCTCCCCGGCGCGTGGAGTCGAGAAAATGCAGGTGGTTCAGCCAGGGCAGCGGATCAAGACCGCGCACTTCGCTGGCTTGCCCCTGCTGCCAGTCCATCCACCAGAAATCCACGCCGATATCTTCAAGCGGGTGGTGAAGTAGCTCAAAATAGTGCTGCATGAAGCGTTTGTCGGCTACCTGAAAAGGAATTGGCTGGCGCGTGGCGGGGTCAATTCCCATCACTTCACAGAATCCGGGATAGACCTCTTCAAAAGGTTGCACACCTTCGGCAGGATGCAGGTTAAGGGTAGTACGCAGGCCATGTTCGTGTACCCATTTCAAAAACCCGGCCGGGTCCGGGAAGAGCTTGCGGTTCCAGGTGTAACCGGTCCAGCTATCCTCGGTATGCCAGTCCATATCCAGCACCAGCACGTCCAGCGGCAGATCATAATGAACGAAATCGTTGACCAGGTTCTTCAGGTCCTGGTCGCTGTAAGCCCAGTAGCGCGACCACCACGCTCCCAGTACATAGCGCGGAATGAGTGGAATCTGGCCGCCAAAGCGGGTGTATTCGGCTACTGCCGCTTTGTAATCGTGACCATAGCCAAAGAAATACCAGTCCTGCAAAACGTTTTCGGGACGCGGCTCAACCCACCAGTCTTGCTCATCGAAAAGCACATGCTCGCTATCATCAAAAAGAGCCCAACCATCCCTTGAAATCAGGCCTTCTTCCAGGGCCACATCTCCCACACATTCATCGAGAGTGCGGCGCGTACCCCGCAGGTTGCGCACATTAGCTGTACCGGGTCGCCAGGTTACTACCTGCCCGTTCAACTTCAGGCTGATCTCCAGGTTTTCGGCTGTGAATTGGCCACTTTCCAGCCGGTAGCGTAAGAGCAGAGCACCGGTATCAATCACCAGCCAGCCATCATTCTGGCTGGTAGTATAGTCTGGGACCTCTTCATCCGGGGTAAAGCGGGTGGGGAAGGCAAAACTGGGCCGGTCCTCGAACTGGCTGGTGGCAGACCATTCGAGGCGCAGCAGCCGAGCAGTCAGTACCGTAAAGCGAGCCTGTTCGCTGATAACCACGCTGCGAGGGTTTGCCACCGGATTGGCGTTCAAACGGATACGTTCAAAAAAGGCGGATTGTTCAGTAGCACTCATCGTGCAGTCTCCTCTTCGATTGGGTTTCGACCAAAAATACCCGCTCAATATAGGAGTAAACCTTTTAACAGTCAATAGGTTAATAACAGTAAAAAAGAGCAGGCTGCAACTGTACAATTGCAATCTGCTCCTTTTTATTGGCGCGCTTTGCTCTTATTCGGCGCGTACCGCGTCAAGGTAGTAGCTTCCAGCGCTGAACCAGACGTAAATCGCATGCACTTTTGCCAGGTCGCTAAGGCTACAGGACAATCCCTGAGTTAAATCTACATCGTAAGTGGTGGTGGAATTGGCATTGATGTTACCCCAGTTGCCCTGGCACCAGGTCCAGCTATCTCCTACTTTGAAGGCCACGTTCATAGAGGTGCTGGCCGCGCCGGTTTTGACATCAAAAAGGAAGTGCGTCTTGCCGGAAAGATCCAGCGTGCTGGCTGTTTGCAGCCCGAACCAGCCACCACTGCTGCTCACATCCAGCTTCAAACTGGAATTCCCATCAGTATGGAAGTCCGCGCTCTGGGTTAAGGTACCCGTTCCGGGAGCCTGCCAGTCGGCAGAGGCCCAGCCTTCCGTGCCATCCTCGAAGCTGTATAGCATCTCGCTGGTGCTTGAACCTTTGACCAGGACGCTCAAGCTGGCTACATTCGAAACCTGGCCGGTACTGTCCTGTACGGTATAACTGGCGCTAACCTTACCGGCGAAGTCAGTAGCGGGCGTGAAGGTTACACTGCCATCAGGTTGGGTGGCGAAAGTTCCCTGCCCGGCAACGCTAAAACTGCTCTGCTGCCCCGCGCTGGCAGGATCAAGGTCGATTGAGCCGGGTACAAGCGTCGCGCTTCCCAGCGCTATGTCATTCGCTAAAGGAGTGAGCGTTACGGCAGTATTGGCCTGGGTAACCGCCGAGTCATTATCGGCTACCGGGGCAAACGGTCTTTTATTACCCTTAATCATTAGGGCGTGGTCGGAGAGGTTGGTGCAGACCGGACCCGGGCAGTAAACGGTAAAACCGTCATAATCGGGATAGTAAGTACCATCATCCTGCTTACCGGCCAGCATCCAGAAGAGGAAGCCATTTCCGCCATTGTTGATTACTGTTTCGGTCCATTGTTTGTAAACAGCGTTGCGCGTGGACTTATCGCTGAAGCCAAATTCTCCCAGCAAAACCGCCTTATTGAGATTTTTGGCGTCCTGGATATGCCGTGAAATCCAGTTAGTGGTCCAGGCTGCGTCTTTACCCCAGGAGTCCGGATAGGCGTGCAACGACATTACATCAATGTGTTTGAGAGCGGTCAGCGCCAGGTTATCCACGCCTTCGCCGCAGTTTTCGGTCCAGTCTGTGCCGGCGCTGCAATAAAAACCTTCATCCCCAACCGATAAAAGATGATTCTCATCAATATCTTTGATGTAACGAGACATCCTGTCGGCCCAGGAAGTCAGGGTCTGGGTATTACAGGTGCTGGACTGAGGGTAAGCGCCAGCGCTCTTGCAGCGCGGTTCATTCGCCAGTTCCCACATCATAATTGTCGGGTCGTTTTTATACTGTATACCGGTGTAATAGTTAGTGTGGTTGAGCAGGTGAGAGATCCAGCTTTTGAACCAGCCTTGAATAACCGGGTCGGAATAGAACTGATCGTGGTACTGCCCGTTCCGCCAGCGGACGTACTGGTCCATTCCACCAAAAGCGTTCCAGTTATTTACAAAAGGAATGACCAGTTTGATACCAAGCTGTCCCGCCCGGTAAATGGCGTAATCGAGGTGTTGCAGGCCATCCGGTCCATCGTTATAGGTGGGGGCAGTGCCATTCCAGTACTGGTAGTAAACACCATCAGATTTTCCATTGATTGAATTGGAACCATCCTGGTTGCCAATGTCGAGTGAACCCCAGGTGCGAAGGACGTTGAAGTTATTTGCTGCCGCGGTAGTCAGCACATCGTCAACCATTGCGTGCGATTTATAGGTCAGGTAGTAGGTGTTGGTACCGCCAAAACGAAATTCCTTACCGTTGAGCCGTAATATAGAGCCTTTGCGGGTAACAAACCCCTCCTGATCACCATCATTAGCGTCAGCTTTTGCCTGGTCCACGTTAGATGTAGCAAGATTACTACTGGCAGATACGGGTAAGCTAGATAGGGGCTGTATTAGCACAATGAGCACTAATAACAGGGCAGTGGCGAGGTGAAATACCGCTCTCTTGGACGCCATCTTATACTCCTCTCTTGATTGATAGTTAATGAGTATTTACCTGAAACTGCAAGATTGCCTGAGATGGTTACAGCATCTTTCAGAAGAACAGCCGGGAGCGAAGTCTTTACCTGAATCACTCAGGCTAAACTTACTTCTAACCACTGATCGTTTTTGGTCTAGACGTTACTGTTTAAGGTTGGCGGACAAGGACGTTTTCAAGACAAATCAAAACTCAACCTGACAGCCGTTTGAAAACTATTGCAGGTAGCTGTAGGAAAGACTTCGGTTGTAATTCAATTAATCGCGTTGGAAATCTGGCTGCGGAAGCTGAAGCTCATTACCGGTGCAACCTTAACGAGGTCTTTTACAGCCAGGCAGCTTAGAATTTTACCTCCAGGAATTGAAGCGAGTACAGATCAAACTAACCTTGGAACGCATTGTTTCGTAATTGATTCTGAAATTTTCACTAACAATTACAATAACATCTATTTCAGAGAATGTCAATAACTTCTCTTAATAAAGCTTTTAGGCTGTAAAAGCCGTTAAAAATGTAACACTGTTTTACAGTGCCAGGGAAATCTGGATAAATGCAGGTTAAATCCAGGCGGAAATATTATTAATTCTGGAGTTATTATGGGGAGAAGTAATCTAATGATAACCTCTTTCAGACTTGTTATATTTTAAGGAGCTGGTTACTAACTAAAAGTGAAATATTTGTTACAAATTTTTTGAAAATTGTTACAGAATCTTCTTGAAAAACTGTTATTGAAAAAGGCGTCATCCTGGGTTGTTAAGCCGGGATGACGCCTTTCTTTTTGTCCAAAGTTTTTATGATACAAGCTGGGGAGCAGGCGCGGCAGCGTTGGCTTCATTGAAAACAAGTATCCGGTCGCCCTTATCATTGGTGGCGGCATCCGCCCGGATAGTATCGCCCTCTTTGAAACGACCCTTGATTACCTCTATAGCCAGCGGGTCAAGCACCAGTTGTTGAATGGCTCTACGCAGGGGACGGGCACCAAAGGCCGGGTCGTAACCGACTTCGACCAGTAAAGCTCGGGCCTCGGGCGAAAGTTCCAGCGAGAGGCGGCGTTCTTCCAACCGTTTGCGCAGTGACCGCAACTGAATATCCACAATGTAATCAATCTGTTCTTTGCCGAGCGGCTTGAAGACGATAATCTCATCAATGCGATTGAGCATTTCAGGCCGGAAGTGGTCGCGTAAGGCAATCATAACCGCATCGCGCACTTCTTTTTGGCTGTGCCCGGCCTGACTCAGATTCATGATGTCGTTGCTACCGATATTAGAGGTCAGGATAATCACAGTATTCTTAAAATCTACCGTGCGGCCCTGGCTGTCGGTCAGGCGGCCATCTTCCAAAATTTGCAACAACAGGTTGAAAACATCAGGATGGCCTTTTTCCACTTCATCAAACAGCACTACCGCGTAGGGACGACGGCGTACCGCTTCGGTTAACTGGCCACCTTCTTCGTAGCCAACATAGCCCGGAGGCGCTCCGGTCAGGCGCTGGGCGCTCGATTTTTCCATGTACTCTGACATGTCGAGCCGGATCATTGCGTGCTCGTCGTCGAAAAGAAACTCGGCCAGGGCGCGCGCCAGTTCGGTTTTACCCACCCCGGTCGGGCCAAGGAACATGAAGGAACCCAGCGGGCGATTGGGGTCCTGTAACCCCGCTCGTGCCCGGCGAACGGCGTCCGCGATGGCAGTCAGGGCTTCTTCCTGGCCGATCACGCGCTGGCGCAACTGGTCTTCCATCTTGAGCAGCTTATCCATCTCGCTCTGCATCATGCGACTGACCGGGATGCCTGTCCAGCGGGCCACAATTTCGGCAATTAGCTCGGCGTCCACCCGTTCGCTGAGGAGCGCTTTGCCGCGCTGCACTTCACCCAGTTTAGACTCCTGCTCTTTTAACTCCTGTTGCAACTGGGCCAGTTTGCCATACTGTAACTGGCTGGCCCGAGTGTAATCCTGGTCGCGCAGGGCCGTTTCCAGTTCTGGGCGGGTTTTTTCGATTTCGGCCTTGATCTCACGCGTTTTATCAATCGCAGCCTTCTCCAACTCCCACTGCACTGATAGCTGGTGATTACGCTCGCGCAGGTCTTCAATCTGTTTTTCCAGGCGTTCCAGGCGCTCAGTAGTTTCGGTATCGGCCAGGTCAGCGGTTTCGCGGCGCAGGGCCTCGCGCTCGGTTTCCAGTTGCGAGAGTTCGCGCCGGACCGCGTCAAGTTCTGAAGGCAGGCTATCAATTTCAGTCCGCAATTTGGCGGCCGCCTCGTCTATCAGGTCAATGGCCTTGTCCGGCAAGAAGCGGTCGCTGATGTAGCGGTGCGATAACTGGGCCGCCGCTACCAGGGCCGAGTCGGTAAATTGCACCCCATGATGCACTTCGTAGCGGTCGCGCAGACCTCGCAAAATAGAAATAGTATCTTCTACGCTCGGTTCCTTAACCTGGATAGGCTGGAAACGGCGTTCCAGGGCTGGGTCTTTCTCGATATTGCGGTACTCGTCTAGGGTAGTGGCCCCGATCATATGCAGCTCGCCCCGCGAGAGGGCCGGTTTGATAAGCTGGCTGGCATCCATACCGCCATCGCTGCTGCCGCCCGCGCCCATAATGGTATGTAATTCATCCAGGAAGAGAATAATCTGGCCTTCGGCCTGTTCTACCTCTCGCAAGACGGCTCGCAGACGCTCCTCGAACTCGCCCCGGAATTTAGCGCCCGCTACCAGCGCACCCAGGTCGAGACTGATCAGTTTTTTCTCTTTAAGACTCTGCGGTACGTCTCCGCGTACAATCCGCTGCGCCAGACCTTCCACGATGGCGGTTTTGCCTACCCCCGGTTCGCCGATCAGCACCGGGTTGTTTTTAGAACGGCGCGACAGGACTTCGATACAGCGCCGAATTTCTTCATCCCGTCCCACCACCGGGTCAAGTTTGCCATCTTTAGCTCGTTTGGTCAGGTCACGCCCGTAGCGTTCGAGAGTAGCGTAACTGACTTCCGGGTTCTGGTTAGTAATAGGGGCCGTTCCGCCACGAATAGAAGTCAGCACATTATTGATAGCATCGCGCGTGATGCTCATATCGCGCATCAGCCGGCCTGACTCGCCGGTATTGCTGGGAGCCGCCAGGGCCATCATCAGGTGTTCGGTGCTGACATAGGCGTCCTTCATCCTGGTCGCTTCTTTTTCGGCCTGGTCCAGCACGTTTTTGGCGGCAAGCGAAATAGCAGTGCGGCCTCGCACGCCATAAGTTTTGGGCAGGCGGCCAATCGCGCCTTCCACCCGCGCTTTTAGCCGGTCAGGGCTGGCGTTCAACTTGGTCACTATCTGCGCCGCGATACCGCCGGACTGGTCAAGTAAAGCTACCAGCAAATGCTCCGGCTCAAGCTGGCTGTTTTGATTCTGCTCCGCCAGGGCGTCGGCGGCTACCATGGCTTCTTGCCCTTTTTCAGTTAACCTGTCTAATTTCATTTATTCTACTTAACCTTAGTATTTTTCTTTTATCCGGTTTCTCACTACTCTTAAAGCAAGAAGTACATTTAGCTTTTCATACATTTTCAGCATGGTAAAAACTGGCTGTTTAACCCGATCTTTTTGCTAACCTTTCGGTTTCACTGCTTAATCAGCTTGCTCCCCGGTAACTATACCCAGGCGCTGCCTGGCCCAATCTTCATTCTGCCGGCGTACACTGGCGTTATACTCGTCTAACCAGTCTTTTGGTAGCAACTCCCGGGCCTTTGTCCAGGTCAGGGCTTCTTCATCCGAGTTGCGCCATGCTGCTACCACCTCGCCTATAAAGGCTGTCATGTCTTCAGTAGGAAGCTGGCCTATTACTCTGCATTCCAGCCAGCCCAGGCTATCCTCCAGGAAAGGGCTGCCAGTGCTACCAAATTTATACGACAGGCCGCTAAATTTGTTTCGATTATGCCCGTGGTAAAAACCAAAAGTTCTAAGTAATTCTAGCTGATCTGGACGCAGCAAGTGGAGGGTAAAAACACCGCTCTTTTTGATTAAATCGTGAGTGAAGTTATTTTGCCAGAGTTCGATTAGCAGCCGGGGTTTTTCCGGTACGATAGAGGCAGGCAGCGCTGCCAGGGCGATTTGTCCGTTCAGCCTATCCTGGTAGGCGGAAGTAATCAATACCAGGCTATCCCGGTAAAGGGCAGAAAGTAAGCTACTTGCCGCCTTCAATTCAGGATTATTACTTACGCTCACTAACCCTCTCTTTCTACCGGTAGAAAAGCACTATCCCAACTTGCTAATTTTACCATAAGAACTTTCTTAGTTGCCCTTTAACTTTCTATTAATCTTACTTTCATAGTGACTTCACCGCTGAACCTTATTCTAAAACTGGTATTAAGTACAGCCAAAGAAAGGTAGGGCCAGATGCGCCAGTATAATCTGGAAAAAAGGCAAGAAAATAAACAGCAGGCGGAAGGCGCATCGCTTGGATGGACCACAGCTCAATTGTCTCGCCTGGGAAACTTCAGAACCTCGTCTACTTTTAGCTTGAAAAGACGTTTATCTTATAGTATCTGGCTATTGGCGGCTCTGGTAGGAACCGGTCTGGTGGTCTGGTTGCTTTTGTTGCCTGGCTTAAATCAAACGGCGGACGGCACAGCCACCCCAGATTCACATCCGGTTCCGCACCTGGGAGTGCTCTATCTGAGCAGTAAGGTTGATGTAAATAATCCTTCTGTTCAAACAGGGGCCGAGGGGTTGGTGGTTACAGAGGTTAAACCGGGTAGTCCGGCCTCGCGTGCCGGGATATTGCCGGGAGATCTTTTGATAAAGGTGGATAACCGGGTTGTAAAAGCCGAAGACTCACTCTTGAACCTGTTAGCTGATTACCATGCGAGCGATACAGTCAGGCTGGAAGTGTTGCGCGATGGTAAGCCTCTTTCGTTCTCTGTTACCTTAAACTAACGATTTACGTTGACCCAGACTGCCCGCATCACACCGGGTCCGTTATTTGAGAGGCGATGGGGCGTAGTCGAGTCATAAGCAATACTGTCCCCCGGTCGCAACACATGTCTTTCAAACCCCAGATCCAGCGTTAATTCACCTTCCAGAACCACGCCAAATTCTCGCCCGTTGTGATAGTGCATTTCATCCCCGGTGGTGGCTCCCGCTTTGTAACATATTTCTACGAACTCGACCCCATTTTCCTGGCCGGGTGTCAGGCGCAACCAGGTTATACCTCCGGTCAGTTGCAATTTGGCCCGTTCCTCAGGGTGAACTACAGGCCCTGAAACAGTAGTCGCCAGGGTGGCTAAAGCCGCGCTGGCAAGTTTGAGTGGCTGCTTTTCAGCCATACCAGGGTTTGGCGTCTCTTCTTTTGCTTCCAAAGATTCTTCGAAAGAGGCTGAGGGACCGGCAGAACTTTCCTGCAAAAAATAGTGGGCCGGCAGATCAAGGGCGTTAGAAATATTAAACAGGGTATTAACAGTAGGGTTAACTCTACCGTTTTCAATTTCACAAATCAGGCTGGCGCTTACTCCGGCTTTCTCGGCTAAATGGCGCAGGCTAAATTTCTTTTCTTGCCTGATACTCTTCAACTTCTCTCCGATACTGGTCATTGCACTCCCCATTCTGCTGGCACTATCTTGCCTGTTTATGTGTTCATTATATCATACAAAAACAATCCAAAATGCTATGTTAAGCTTATTTTCCTGGTTTTATCTTTTCTATTGAACGTATAGAGAGCTTTTTAGCTTATTCTTGTTCAATATAATTGACAAAGACCCCCTGGTAAGTTAGGATTCGTGGAACCCGATGTGATAGATAATGGGAAACTAATAATCGCGTGATAGGAGAGGAAGTAACGGCTAAACATGAAGTCTTCAGACTCTGGTCAAAAAATAGTTAATTCAGAAAGTACGGAAGTAAATACGGAGAAAAGTACAGAAAAACCAACTGAACTCGATCAAAAACTGGTCTGGATTTTTGCTGTGGCCTGCGGCTTAAGCGTGGCAAACCTTTATTATATCCAACCAGTCCTGGCCGATATGGGGCGTAGCCTGAATATAGCCGCCAACCAGATCGGACTGGTGGCAACATTAGGCCAGCTTGGTTATGCTATTGGCCTCTTGCTGATTGTACCGCTGGGTGATGTGACTGACCGGCGTGGACTGATCTTTAAATCTTTGCTTGGCGTTGCTCTTGCTCTCATCGGCGTAGCGGTAGCCCCTGGTTTCCTATGGCTGGCCGTGGCTAACCTGATTGTGGGAATAACCACGGTTGTGCCACAGATAATTGTGCCTTTCGCTGCTACCCTGGCGCGTCCCCACGAACGCGGGCGCGTGGTCGGCACGGTTATGAGCGGCCTGCTCATAGGCATTTTGCTTTCCCGGACTGCCAGCGGTTTTATCAATTCTGTATTTGGCTGGCGGACCATGTACTGGCTGGCGGCAGGCATGATGCTGGTCCTGGCGCTGGTGCTACGCTCCGTTCTGCCGGATACAAAACCACATGCTTCCCTGCGGTATCCTGAACTGATGCGCTCACTCTGGCACCTGGCCCGTACTGAACCGGTTTTGCGGCAAGCTTCCGTTTTTGGGGCGCTGGCTTTTGGCGCTTTTAATGTCTTCTGGGTTACACTCGCTTTCTTTTTAGAAACGCCTCCTTATCATTTCAGCAGCGGAGTGGTAGGGCTTTTTGGTTTAGTCGGTGTTGCGGGAGCGCTGGGAGCCTCTTACGCCGGGAAACTGGCAGACAGGCTGGAACCGCGTAAGATAACGGGCATTTCTCTACTGATTGCCCTTGCCTCCTTCCTGATTATCTGGCTGTTAGGTTACGCTCTGTGGGGCTTAATAGTAGGTGTGATCCTGCTTGACCTGGGAGCGCAAATGGCGCACATCTCCAACCAGACCAGGGTTTACAGCCTGAACCCCCAGGCGCGCAGCCGTTTGAATACGGTTTACATGGTTTCTTATTTCATCGGCGGTTCATTGGGCTCCGCCCTGGGCGTGTATGGCTGGCAACTGGCCGGGTGGAACGGAGTTGGTATTGCAGGCGTTACAATGCTGGGCCTGGCCTTAATTATCTTCCAGCTTACCGCCGGAGCCCATAAGGTCGAACAGCTTAAAGCCCGTCACGCCGAGCGCTAATCAAGTAGAGGCTTTAACGCAAAAGGCAGGGAATAAAATCCCTGCCTCTCGAATTTTAAGTTATTTCTTTACTAAAAGTCTAACCGGTTCAGCAAGCTATTAGTAACGAGTGCTAATACTGCTTCTGCCGCCAAAGGCCCGACCCAGGGCAATGATAAGCATAGAACCCAGGGTAGCGAAAATCAGCCTGCCGATCAGGTTATTATCCAGGCCGCCCAGATTGACAATTCTCAACAAGAAACCACTGGCCAGCGCGCCGAAGATGCCCAGCACCAGATTCCCGAGTAAATCGCTGCCGCGGCCTTTCATCAGCATATTGGCCAGGTATCCTGCGATCAGACCGACAATTAACCAGCCGATTAAATGTGCGACAGCCCCTATCACGATTGAGCCAATTACCAGCGCAGCGATCAGCACCACAAAAAGTAATAGAAGAGCACCCATAGTTTTGTTTTCTCCTTACAGTATCTTTCTCTGACTCGATTTTAAGTCACTACTATTGATAAATTTGATCAGGGCTTTCCCGGTCTGGCCAGTCCGATTTACTGTCGCTCAACCCTTCATCAGCATAGACACGCTTGCTTCACAATTTGTTTCAACATTTTACTTCGGCTTTTTTTTTACGCTTCTGCAAGATGTTCGGTTGATTGTTTTGCATATATTCTACGTAGTTAAGAACTTGTAAGTTTCAGAGATACCTGCCTCTTTTGAATACACTACATAGGTGAAGTAAGAAAGTTTACTGGTAGTCTGGAAAGCCATTCGGTGCTAAAATACGGGTATGATAAATCAAATTCCGCCTATACCTGGCACGATCGAACTAACGGTTGATCCGGCCCTTTTACAAATGGTACTGGGATCCTTGAAGATGGGCTCTCAAGCCCATTTCGCGATTTATGCTTCGGATGATAACCTGACCCAACTGGTCACGAAAACGCACGCCGCTTTTATTATGGCTGGCTACCTGTTTGCCATGCCCGGCCAATCCCGTCCCGTTCCACAGGGCGAACGCCTCACAGGCTTTTACACTCAAGCAGGTCGCCCGGATCTTCTCTTTGCCGCCGAAACTCTGCCTGATCCGTCAAGAGTAACTACCGCTTCCGCGTTGGCACCCGGTATGGACGCCATGAGTATGCAAGAAATTCTTAAGCAGGCCAGGGGTAAAAAAAGCGCTATTACCATTATCAGCGCGCCCAACCTGCTAACCCGGATGCTGGGCGGATTTTAGTTCACTGAATCTCCAATAATTTAACCTCAGTTTTACCTTTATTAATCGGCATTATCATGCTAGTGTGCCATAATGTAGTAGATAAAAGAGGAGCCAGATTATAAACCCTGAGAAGCAGGCATGGCGTAGAAATTGATTAACATTTCTACCACATCCCATTTATGCCTGCCTCAGCTTTTACTTTAGCTCTAACCTTCTTTTCAAGTGATAATCATGGCCCTTTTAGGCACTGTAGGGCATGTTAACATCTCTGACTTGTTAATTGGAGGGAGCAGGAACATGAACCGTATAGGAATTGAACCCTGCCAGTTATCCGAGCAGGAAGGTACTGAATGTATTTGTGGCCTGATGCCGGAAGGTTTACTGAATCTTGAACTGGAGGATGGTGTGCTGGAAGCCGCCCACTGCCGTCTTTGCGGTCAAATTAGCGACCACATTATCTATCGCCTGACTCGTTTTGATCGTCCCTGGCGTATAGAAGTATGTCCGATTTGCGGTTCAATTTGTAATGAATACCTCTAGCAACTTTATGAATATTGCTTCTATAAATGCTACTTCCAATCTTTGCGGAGTAGCGCGAAACTTTCTTCGTCCCAGAACTGCCCTTTATAGTAGGAATGTTCGAGTAAAACGCCTTCAAACTTGAAACCCAGTTTTTTTACGACTCTTTCGGAGCGCTCGTTGCCTTTGAGAATGAGCGCTTCAATTCGATTGACCCCTAATACATTAAAACAATAGGTGATAACCGCTCTTAAAGCTTCAGTCATGTAGCCATTGCCCCAGTAAGCCTGGCCAAGCTCGTAACCTATTTCCAGCAGTTTATTCTGCTGGCTGTACTTATGGAACCCGCAGCTACCTACCAGTTCTTGATTACTTTTTTCAAAGATGCCCCAGCGAATGGCATGGCCTGCTTTAAAGAGGCCGTCCATAATCATTATTTCTTCTTGAATCTCACTCAGGCTGGTAAAGGGGTCGGTGTCGGTATAGCGCATCACTTCTTCTTGCGACCAGATTTTTAATAAAGCCGGAGCATGTTTATCTTCCAGCCTTTTCAGGAGTAACCTTTCGGTTTCAAGCTCAGGAAACACTAATTCCATTCATTTGTCCTGGTCGCACTTTTATTCTACACAGCCTTTTCAGCCGATGGGTCAGACACGTAATAAACAGGTTTTAAGGGTTTTGCTTGAGAGTGTCAAGGTAAGCGGATATGTGCTACGGTAATTGTAGCCGGGGTGGTTATTTCGAGCTAGTGTGGCAAAAAGGAAATCAGAGCCAGTACAATCACAACTACCAGAGCTACCGCTAGAATTATAGCCCCTATGTAGACTACTAAAGGATTATCGCTGCCCTCCTCTTCCTCTACACTTTGATTTTCAGCTTCCTGTAGCGGTTGGCCGGTAGGCTTCAGTTCACCATTCGATTCTTTCAAAGATCCTCCTCTCGATAACCTGTGCTGTCCTTAATTGAAAGCGATAACCAGTTTACTTACTACTTTTGGGAAATATGTTTGGACATAATATTATCAGGAGGAAGTTTTGTCAAAAAAAGCATGTCTGCTCGGTTGGGCAACTGTGATAACAGGGAGGGCATTTAATGATTTGTATTATTTGAGATTGTATTGTAAAGAAAGTAAAAAAAGCGGTTACTGCCCATAAACCGGCCAGGTAACCGCTTCACGCAAGCTAATCCTAGCTGGCAGACATCTGGTTAGAGCCACCCTGGCTTTGTTGATTACCAAATGCACGTTGGGCTTCATCCTGGCTGGCCCGGTGAGTCAGGTGTTGCCAGACAGCGTCGCAGGTTTGTTTATCCCAACCATAGCTTTTGACAGTCAGGTCGAATGATTGGCGATTATTTTCCTGGGCGAACTGCTCCATTTCATTAATCTGGGAGCTGCCGAGGTTGTCCAGGACTGCCGGACGCTGTACATTGTTACTCACGATAACTACCTCCTGCTATTGTTTAATACATTTACGACGCCAATTTTGGAATTATGGCCAACTAATTATTTAGCACATTACATACCTGTAATTTATAATGATTTAGCTTTTATAATCACTGAAGTCTACCGATTGATTTGAAAGTTTAACGATACGGCTCTAAAATCAGGTGAGTAACCCTGTCTTTCACACAATCTAAAGCCTGCCTTTTAATCTTCAGGAGCTAAAAATCAATGGGCCGTTTGGAGGGGAAAGTAATTGTAGTAACAGGCGGTGGGCGTGGTCTGGGTCGCGCCTTCGCCGAGCGCCTGGCCACGGAGGGCGCGAAGGTCGCAATCGCGGAACTGGAAGCCGATTGGGCGGAGGAAGCTGCTGCCGCCATTCGTTCCAGCGGGGCGGATTGTATCGCGGTCCAGACCGACATCAGCAGCGCGGAAAGTCTGGAGCGGTTGGCACATACTATACGCGAGCGCTGGGGTGGGCTGGATGGATTGGTCAATAACGCCTCTATCGCTTCAGGCGTAGGTGGCAAGCGCTTTGATGAGATTTCCGAGGAAGCCTTCGAGCGTGTGCTGAAAGTGAATATCAAGGGAACCTGGCTGGCTATTAAAACGCTCGTGCCCTTAATGCGCGAGCGCGGTAAAGGCAAAATAGTCAACCTGGCCTCTGATACGGCGCTGTGGGGAGCTCCGGTGCTTTTGCACTACGTTGCCAGCAAAGGGGCTATTATCAGCATGACGCGCTCATTGGCCCGCGAATTGGGTGAGTATAATATTGCGATTAATGCCATCGCCCCTGGCCTGACTCTGACTGAAGCTACTTCCACAGTCGCGCCTGCTCGGCATAAACTTTACGTGGAAGGGAGGGCTATCCAACGCGAACAGGTGCCGGAAGATGTTACAGGCGCGGTTGTTTTTCTGCTATCCGAAGATGCCGATTTCATTACCGGTCAACTGTTAGCGGTCAATGGCGGCTTTGTTTTTAACTGAGGCTAGCAGTAACTATGAATGAACCGGCGCAAGATAGCAACAACTCTCCAGACGAACAAAGTGATGACCCTTATATGGTCAATGCCCTGGTACGCGGGCTGGAAGTGCTGCGCTGTTTTACGGCAGCCCAACCTTCTTTGAGCCTGACAGAGATTGCCAATCGCCTGGGCTGGTCACGCACTGCCCCTTTCCGCCTGGTTTATACTCTTCAAAAGCTTGGCTACCTGCAACAGGAACCCTATACTAAACGTTACCGTTTAACTTCAAAGGTACTCGAACTGGGCTTCGATTATCTTAACAGCCTGCAACTTACCGAGATTGCCCGGCCCTACCTGGAACACTTGCGAGATGATACCGGCGCCTCAGTACACCTCGGTATCCTGGAAGGTGCCGAAGTAGTATATATAGACCGGGTGCAAACTCGCCTGGCAGTCGCCAGTAATGTGCATGTCGGTTCCCGCTTGCCGGTCCACGCTACCTCAATTGGAAAAGTCCTGCTGGCTTTCCAGCCGCCGGTAGTAATTGAGTCTTTCCTGGCTCAGCCTGCCTTACCGGCCTATACGGAAAACACCCACACTGCCCTGGCCCAACTGCGCGCAGAGCTACAAGATATCAGGTTGAAAGGCATGGCTATTAGCGACCAGGAGTATGAAATGGGTATTCGCTCAATCGCCGCCCCTATCCGGGATTTTAATGGCAAGGCTGTTGCAGCTATCAATATTTCCGGGCCTACTACGGTACTCAAGAATACTTCTTTAACCAGTGCTGAAGCTGAAGCGGTTTTATCGGCCAGTTACGCTATCTCGAACTGGCTGGGCTACAAACCGGATTAAGCTCCTATTCAATCTTTGTCCTAACCTCCAGGGGTTGAGAATAGGGCAGCTATAGCTGAATGTGTAAGCTCATTAAAAAGCGCAACCGCTGTAAATGCTCGGTTGCGCTTTTTCAATTATAAACAGAATCAGTATATTCTAACAGTTATTTACCGGATGATAGTTTCGTCCCTGGCCGGTCCGACTCCGATAAAGGTAGCGGGTAAGCCTACTACTTCTTCCAGGCGTTTGATATATTTTCGGGCGTTTTCGGGTAGTTCTTCAAAGCGTTGGGCTTTATTGATGGGCTGCTTCCAGCCTTCCCAGCTTTCGTAGACCGGGCGGCATTCCTCCAGGAAGATGGCGTCTCCATCGTAATAATTGACCGCTTTGCCATCTCGTTCATAGCCGGTAGCCAGTTCGATAGTCTCAAAATCGTCAAAGACATCGAGCTTGGTCAGGGCCAGTTCAGTGAAGCCATTGATAGCGGCGGCGAAACGCACCACCTCGGCATCGAACCACCCACAACGGCGCGGTCTTCCGGTAGTAGTGCCGTATTCGACTCCGTTCTTACGAATATGTTCGCCATTAGCATCGGTAAGCTCGGTCGGGAAAGGCCCGTTGCCTACCCTGGTGGTATAGGCCTTAGCCACGCCTATTACGCGCTGAATAGACGAGGCGGGCACACCTGCGCCACCGGTAGCCGCCGATACCATTGTGGTGCTGGCGGTCACAAACGGATAGCCACCCCAATCCGGGTCGAGCAGGGCCGCCTGGGCTCCTTCCAGCAGGACATTTTTATTGGCCCTGATGGTATCCTGTACCAGGCCGAAAGTCTCGCGTACATAAGGCTGAATGTAGTTGTAGTATTCAAGGTACTCGGTGGCGATGCGATCAGCGCTCATGGTTTCACCACCCAGCGCCACAATCAGGCGATTTTTGATCGAGACCTGTAGGCCTAGCTTCTCTATAAAGAGGCTGCGCCTGGCCACATCGGATAACCGAATGCCGTTATATCCGGCTTTGTCGGCGTAGGCCGGACCGATGCCTCGCCCGGTCGTGCCGGTGCTTAGGCGACCTTTAGCTTCTTCATACAGGCGATCCAGGGACCGGTGATAGGGCAGGATCAGGTGGCAGCGCGGCGAAATAAAGAGACGGCCTTTGAAATCAATCCCGGCGGCCTCAAATTCGCGCAATTCTTCAACCAGGCTCGCCAGATCAATCACTACGCCCGGACCGATAACACAGGTGGCTTTTTCATGGAAAACCCCGCTTGGCACCAGGTGCAACTTAAAAGTGCCGAACTGGTTCACTATCGTATGCCCGGCGTTATTGCCCCCGTTATAGCGGATTACCAGGTCTGCATTTTCGGCCAGGATGTCAACAAACTTCCCCTTACCTTCGTCACCCCACTGCGCTCCCACAATTGCAGTTACTGACATAGTAAAAAACCTCTCCATCTAAAGATTAAGATAGAAGAAGTATCCCAAAACTCCTTTTTTTAGCCTCAGGGCTATAAAATGAGCTAAAGATCCGAGCCTTGAAAAACTTCCAACAAAAAAGCAGCCGGATAGTGGCGGGCTGCTTTTGAGTTAGCCTACCTTATATTAACACGGCTTAAAAAATTAAACAAACGCTTATAATCCCTGAAACATTTACTCCCGCGGCTTGCTACCGGGGGCTGCGAGGGGTATACTTTATAAGGATATATCTGAACACGCTTTCCTTTTCAGAAAATATAATTCGGTTCAGTGTCCAGTATTAAAGTATAAAGCTGAACCCCAAAGAGGTATTATGAGCTTGCGGATTGAGCGAGTAGAGCGGTTGAGCCAGACGGAAGGCGGGCCGCAGGATTACGATAAATTTACTAAATTACCCTATATTGCAGACCCTTATAGCTACCGGCGGCGTAAAACCCGCGAAGTAATGGTTGGAGATGTCGGTATCGGCGGAGATAACCCGATCAGGGTACAATCCATGACTACTACCGATACCCTTGATACCGCAGGTACCGTAGCTGAGGCTATCCGGTTGGTCGAGACTGGCTGTGAAATTGTACGTATCACCACCCCTACTGCTAAAGATGCTGAGAATTTAAAGAATATCCGGGCGGAACTGGAAAAGCGCGGCGTGCATGTGCCGCTGGTGGCCGATATTCATTTTAACCCGAATGCGGCTATGGAAGCGGCGAAATGGGCCAATAAAGTCCGCATTAACCCCGGTAACTTCGCCGATGCCAAGAAGTTTGCCGTGCTGGAGTACACCTACGACGAGTACCAGCGCGAACTGGAACGTATCGAGCAGAAGTTCAAACCGCTGGTGCTGCGCTGTAAGGAACTGGGCCGGGCCATTCGCATCGGCACCAATCACGGTTCTCTTTCCGACCGCATCATGAACTACTATGGCGATACCCCTGAAGGCATGGTCGAGTCGGCCATGGAGTTTGCCCTGATCGCCGCCAAATATGATTTCCACGACCTGATCTTCTCTATGAAGGCCTCCAACCCGAAAGTGATGATTCAGGCTTATCGCTTACTGGCAGCCCGCCTGGACGCCCTGGGCATGAACTATCCTTTCCACCTGGGCGTGACCGAGGCCGGTAATGGGGAGGATGGCCGAATTAAGAGCGCTATCGGTATCGGGTCGCTGCTTGAAGACGGGATTGGTGATACCATCCGGGTATCCCTGACCGAAGACCCTGAGCATGAAATCCCGGTGGCCCTGCGGATTGCCCGCCGCTACACGCCTGTCGATTCCGAGCTACTCAAAAAAGCCAAAATTGCCGACGAACTGACTATCCCGGTAGCGACAGAATGGCCCGCTCCTGCTGAAAATGTAGCGGCTCTGCCCGATTATCGCAATCCTTATCACTATGAGAAGCGCGAGAGCGGTAGCGTAGTCCTGGGTAGCGCTAAAGCTGGCGGCGAAAGTCTGCCCCAGGTAGTGGCTGCTTTGAGCGGTTTTGTCAATGAAAGCGAAGCTGCGCCTAAAAGCGCCGGGCGCATCCTCAAGCTGGCGAGCAATGCCAGGACGACAGGCGCCCCCACCCGGCCTGACATCTATCTTTACAACCCGGCTGCAAATAGTGTGGAAGTAGCTCAAAAGTTAGCAGCAACCGGTGAGCAAATCAATCTGCTGGCCGCTATTAACGGTGAGAGTTTATCACCGGATTTAGCTTCGCTGGCGAACGGTTTTGCTCTTAAACTGGCCAGTCCTTTCAATCAGGCCACTTTAGAGCAGGCTATCCGGCAGGCGGCAACTCACCCGTTGCTGCTGGTAGCCGAGTCCCCTTTTGCCGATGCGGAGAGCGAACTGCAAGCGGCCGCGGAACATAATTACCCGGCGGTAGATCTCCTCATGGAAGTCCTTAAGGTATGCCGGGAAGCCTCTTTTGAGCAGGTAGTGGTTGGCCTGACTGCGCACAGCCCGGCTTATACCCTGCGCTCAAACCGCCTGCTGGCTGCCCGGTTACAGGAGAATGGTTACAATTCTCCCATTCTGCTGATAACCCCAGAATTGCCTCCCGAGGCGCCCCAGGATGAGCATTTTATCAACGCCGCCATTGCAGCGGGCGCGGTTCTGACCGATGGCTTCGGTAACCTGATTATGATTTCTAATCATAACGGCAGTAATCTTGGCGCCGAGCAATCCGTTCAGCTAGCCTTCAATATTTTGCAGGCAGCGGGAGCGCGCAGCACCAAGGCGGAATTTATTGCCTGCCCCTCCTGCGGACGTACTCTCTTCAACTTACAGGAGACCACCGAACGCATTAAAGCGCAGACCGGTCACCTCGTAGGCGTTAAAATCGCCGTGATGGGCTGTATCGTAAACGGCCTGGGTGAACTGGCCGACGCCGACTTTGGTTATATGGGTGGCGCGCCCGGTAAGGTCAATCTCTTTGTGGGTAAAGAGTGCGTGGAAAAAGGCGTACCTACCGCCGACGCGGTTGGCCGCTTGATCGAGCTGATCAAGCAGCACGGGCGCTGGATTGACCCTGAATAAGCAATTCCAGGAGAAAATCGGAGGGAAAGAATTTCTTTCCCTCTTTTTTATTAAAAAGAGTTGTAACAGTACATTCTTCGGGGTAGTTCATGGTTTTAAGTTTCAAAATATGTATAAGTTGCATGACTTCAAATCGGTAATAGAGAAGAGTAATATCAGTTGCCACATTGTGATAAAATGGGCAAAACCCCTTGATTTTACGTAACTAGAATGTTAAAATAATATCAACCCTGAACCTGAACATAGGGGCAATGTGGTCATGTCTTTTTTAGACAAAAATTAAAAAAGGTTGTAGTAGAAGTACAATGGAACCGGTAACCGAAAAAGAATCCTCTTTCGAACATCGTATCGAAAGCGCACGCCTCAAAGAATTCAAGCCTGAAACTAAAGCCGAATATGTCAATCGTATGTTTGCCCAGATCGCGCCCACATATGATCTGGTCAATCGCATTATGACTTTTGGCCTCGATCAAGGCTGGCGCAAAGTAGTCGTGGCCGAAGCGGCTCCTCCACCGGGTGGTAGGGCGCTAGACGTGGCTACCGGAACCGGTGACATTGCGCTTGCTCTCGCTCCTAAAGTTGGCCCGGATGGCGAAGTAGTAGCCAGCGATTTCTGCCTTGAAATGATGTTGCCTGGCCCTCCCAAGGCTGAAAAGGCGGGTTTTGGCTCGCGCATTCGCTGGGTGGCCGCCGATGCTCTACGCATGCCTTTCCCTGATAACTCTTTCGACTGTGTTACGACCGGCTTCGCCATGCGCAATGTGGTTGATATCGAGCAGGCTTTCCGTGACATGTGCCGTGTGGTAAAACCGGGCGGACGGGTGGTCTGCTTGGAAGTAGCCCGGCCCAGGTTTGCCCTGGTACGCTGGGGGCACCAGTTCTATTTTAACCGCCTGGTTCCGCTGGTTGGGCGCATTATCAGCCGCCATCACGAAGCTTATACCTATCTTCCAGACTCAGCCCGCAATTTTCCACAGCCGGAAGAACTGAAAAAAATCATGGAGCGCGCCGGGCTGACTCAAGTTCGTTTCAAACGCTACGGCCTGGGTGCAGTGGCGATCCACGTCGGCGTAAAACCTTAGAGGTTGTAAGATTTGTTCAATAGCCCGGTGAAAGTCTCTTAAAAGACTGCCGGGCTTACTCTTACCAGAACAACCCAACAAGCCGAAATCTTTTATTGTTATTCTTAGCTATCATTCTTATAACACTCTAATCACAGCGGTCCGGTACCGGTGTGGCTACCTGGCACCGTGAAAGGAGCATCCCCACTATGATGAAGGATATGGAAATACCCGATATCGTGATTCGCCGCCTGCCTATTTATGCGCGTAGTCTTTCTTACCTGGCCAGCGAGGGCGTGACGACCGTATCGAGTAGTGAACTGGGAGCGCGTATCGGGGTGACTGCCGCTCAAATCCGGCGTGACCTCTCCTACTTTGGTGAGTTTGGGAAACAGGGTAAAGGTTACAACGTCCAGTTCTTGCTCAACCAGATTCGTGATATTCTCCACCTGGAGCAACAATGGGGTGTCGCCCTGGTCGGTACCGGTCATCTCGGAGAAGCGATTGCCCACTACGGCGGCTTCCGGGACAAAGGGTTTGAAATCGTGGCCCTTTTTGATGCCGATGAGCGCAAGGTAGGTCAGGAAGTTAATGGCTATACTGTTAATCACTACACCAAAATTCCTGAAATAGTGGGAGAAATGGGCTTGCAGGTAGCGATTGTAGCCGTACCGGCTTTCGCCGCCCAGGAAGTAGTGGATTTACTGGTCTCCGCTGGCGTCAAGGCTATCCTGAATTATGCCCCGGTAAGTTTGCAGGTGCCTCCCGATGTACGCACTCGTAATATTGACCCGGTGGGTCTGCTTCAGAGCATGACTTACTACTTGAACCCCGAAAAATCTCACCGGAATGGTCGAGTCATGCGTTAAGACTCCGGTGCTCCTCCGGCCAGAGGTTGCCGCCTGAAGTGATTCTGCTACTGGCAGAAAGCAGGAATTAAATATTCTTTTTCTAAAGCCCCTTTCAGTCTAGCTCAAAGACTGAAAGGGGCTTTGCTATCCTCGATAAACCGAAAACACAAAGTAATCTATTGACAAACCTGCTTTGTCAGTGATAATCTACCACAAGATTACAACTTTCGTAGTAAAAGCGTTGTATGTTGTGGACCATATCCGGTTAAACAGGTAAAAAAAGTGCATCCACGTTCGATGCTGTTCACCCTGTGGGGGGTATTCATACGCCATTTTGGCTCAGAGATAGCGCTTACCGCTCTCGTCCGCCTGATGTCAGAGTTTGGTTTTAGCGACGCAGCGGTCCGGGCAGCCATTTCACGTCTTGCCACCCAGGGTTGGGTGAGCTTGCGAAAGGCAGGCCGGAACAGCTATCTTTCCATGTCGCCACGCGGCTTGCAGCGAGTAGACGAAGCGGCTAATCGTATTTACCGCCTTCAGCCCGAACGATGGGATAATCAGTGGCTGCTGCTTACCTACACCATTCCGGAAGAACAGCGCAACACCCGTGACCAGTTGCGCGCCGAACTGGAGTGGTGGGGCTTTGGCACGCTGGGAACCAGCACCTGGATCTCATCGCACGAACTCAGCCCGGCCCTGGCTGCCCGCCTGAACTCGCCGGAAATCGAACCATACATCTCTTACTTTAGAGCCAGTTATTGTGGCCCGGCTTCAAATAGAGAACTGGTCCAGAAAAGCTGGAATTTGCAGGAAGTGAACCTTCGCTACCGCCAGTTTCTCAATCGCTTCAAACCGGGTTACCAGCATGCTCCTGCTGTGGAACTGACCGACCGGGAGTGCTTTGTTACACGCTGCTGGCTGGTCCACGAATATCGCAAATTCTTGTTTGTCGATCCCGGGTTGCCTGAGGAGTTGCTGGGCGAAGATTGGTTAGGCAGCGAAGCTTTTGCGCTCTTTTATGCTTATGACCAGTTGCTGGCCGCCGGGGCGGGACGCTATTTCTACGACATTTTCTCGAACGAACCCGGCGCTACCTTAGGGCCTGAGCAGGTGGCGCACGGTCTGCAAGCTCAACTTAACCCGTTTGCGCGTGATTAAACTTTGGCACACTTACTAAGGGCAAGCAGGGACGCCTGCCTTCACTAACCAGTTTAGGGGCGAGCAGTGACTCGCCCTTGTGTGGGCATCATTCAAAAACATGGTCTGACAGCTAACTCAATGTAGAGGAGAGTATAGTTATGTTCTGGAATGAGGCTGTCGAAACTCTTGGTCGCCAGGAATTACAGGCGTTGCAGCTTGAGCGCTTGCGCCAGACGCTTGACCTGGCTTATCACAAAGTACCTTTTCACCGCCAGCAATTTGAAGCAGCCGGTGTTAAGCCTGATTCGCTTCAACGCCTGGAGGATTTGTCCAAGTTTCCCTTTACCAAAAAAAGCAATTTACGCGATACCTATCCTTTTGGCCTCTTTGCCGAGCCGTTAGAAAAGACCGTCCGCATTCACGCCTCTTCAGGAACGCGGGGAAAGCCTACGGTGGTCGGATATACCCGCAGTGACATTGAAACCTGGGCGGAAGTCTGCGCCCGTTCGATTGTCTGCGCAGGTGGGCGACCTGGCGATGTGCTGCATGTCGCTTACGGGTACGGCCTCTTTACAGGCGGACTGGGCCTCCACTACGGGGCGGAAAAGATGGGCGCATGTGTCATTCCTGCTTCCGGTGGCAATACTCCGCGCCAGGTAATGCTTTTGCAGGATTTCCAGGCGGTAGGACTGGCCTGTACCCCTTCCTATGCCTTAAATATCGCAGACACCATGCGTGAGATGGGCCATAGCAAGGCCGAACTCAAACTCAAGTACGGTATTTTCGGGGCGGAACCCTGGACTGAAGAAATCCGGCGCAAAATTGAAGATGAACTGGACCTGACTGCTCTTGATATCTATGGCCTGAGCGAAGTGATGGGTCCGGGCGTTTCGATGGAGTGCGAGTACAAGAACGGCCTGCACATCTGGGAAGACCATTTCCTGCCCGAAATAATTGACCCCAATACCCGGGAGCCTTTAGCGGAAGGGCAGGTTGGCGAACTGGTCTTTACTTCCCTGACTAAAGAGGCTTTTCCTGTAATACGCTACCGCACAGGCGACCTCTGCGCCCTCTATTACGAGCCCTGCGAATGCGGGCGAACCCACACCCGCATGTCCAAGTTGAAGGGCCGCATAGACGATATGATTATCGTGCGGGGCGTAAATGTTTTTCCTTCCGAGGTCGAACGCGTGCTGCTCGATTTCGAGGAACTTGCTCCTCATTACCAGATTGTTTTATCCAGGCCGGAAAATCTGGATGTGGTAACGGTAATGACCGAAGTAAGCACCGACTTCTTCGACAAAATAGCCCCGGTTGATCTGCTGCACGAAGACCATGAGGAAGTTTTGAAACTTTTGCACCGGGTTAGAAACCAGCTACAGACCAGCCTGGGTGTAAATATGGAAGTCAAAATTGGAGCGCCGCGCACCGTACCTCGTAGCGAAGGCAAGGCTGTGCGCGTGATAGATAACCGCGCCCGGTGAAGCGATTTATAACAGGCCTTTTACCGGTTGTTCAGGACTATTATCAGAAAAAAGGAGAGCTACTCGTGTATAGAATGATTGTGATGTATAAAGAACCCGCTGAAGAAGATAAGGCCAGGTTTGACGACCATTACTTCAACGTTCATGTCCCGCTCTGCCAGAAGTATCCCGGGCTGGTCAGCGCGGAGGTCAATCGCCTGACCGGAGCGGCTACCGGCAAGCCTCCCTATTATCTGATCAGCGAACTGACTTTTAACAGCAAGGCTGACCTGGATGCTGCTTTAGCTTCCCCGGAAGGCAAAGCTGTTTACAAGGATACCCGTAACTTCCCTCCCGTTGATATGACCGTAGCTTTTGCCGAGGTGGTCAAGTAGGCATCCCGGTTGTGGTACGAAACCTGATGTTCAGTGCTGTTTGAAAAGGAGCGGGTAAAGGATGACGCAAAACGCTGAGAAGTACGAAACAATCCTCTATGAAATGGCCGCGCCCGGCATAGCGCGGGTCACTCTAAGCCGCCCGGAGGCTCTCAATTCGTTCACCGGGCAGATGCTGGCAGAACTTACCGATGCCTGGAAGCGGCTTGCCCAGGATAAGGAAGTGCGCTGTGTTCTTGTAAGCGGGGCGGGTCGCGCTTTTTGTGCCGGTCAGGATTTAAGAGCCAATCCCGAAGCAATTCAGGATTTGCAGACATGGCTGGCAAATACCTACCGTCCGATGCTATCTGCCCTGGAGGCAATTAGAAAACCCACAATTGCGGTGGTAAACGGGGTGGCGGCGGGAGCGGGTTTTTCGCTAACCCTGGCCTGTGACTTTCGGGTAGCCTCAAGTAAAGCCAGGTTCATCCCGGCTTTTGGCAAAATCGCGCTGGTTCCCGATAGCGGGATGTCTTATTTCTTGCCTCGCCTGGTCGGATTTAGCCGGGCCCTGGAAGTAGTAGGCGCTAATCGCGACCTTACAGCCGAAGAGGCTTTAGCCTGGGGTATGGTGAACCGGGTTAGCGCGCCGGAGCAGTTGGAAGAAACAGCCCTCGCTTTTGCCACACAGTTAGCCCAGGCGGCGCCGGTAGCCTATGCGCTCACCCGCCAGATGTTCCATCGCTCGAACAACATGGATTTAATGACCGCCCTGATGATGGAGGAAGAATACCAGGGCCAGGCAGGCTCGACAGATGACTTCAAAGAGGGTCTGGCCGCTTTCGAGCAGAAGCGTGCCCCGGAGTTTAAGGGAAAGTAGTAATTCAAAGTACAGGTAGAAAATAATTGCAGCGTAGCAAGGAGTTTTCAAAATGACGATTGCAGTACAGGATGAACGCGAAATTGAAGCTCAGATGATGGCGGTTATCGAGTCGGGTGGGCAACTGGAGAAGGATAGTCCTATGACTGCCGATTACCGCGAAAATTTGCTCAACCTGATGACCATGCAGGCTGACAGCGAATTGGCCGGATCTTACGGGTATATCCCCTGGATTCATAAAGCGCCCACAATTGAAGAAAAACTGATTGTGGCTAATATTGTGCGCGACGAGGTTTTGCACGGAAAGCGCATGTATAAATTGCTTGAAGAGATGGGCGTAGACGTGGACTCTCGTATTAAAGAACACGACGAAGCTTTCATGATGCGCCTGGATGACTCGAATGCCAATATCGGGACCGAGCGCAAGGCCAGCGATAAGCGAGTAAACATCTTCTACTACCCGATTGATACCTGGACCGACTTTATCATGTTTAACTTCTGTATGGACCGGGGTTCGGCTCACCAGCTTGAAGATGTCAAGAAATGCAGCTACGGCCCCTGGGCTCGTACTATTGAGTTAATCTTTAAGGAAGAAGTAACGCACATTCGTCACGGCGATATGTGGGTCGAGAAACTGGCTAAAGACCCTGCCACCCATGATGATTGCCAGCAGACTTTTAACAAGTGGTATTTCCGTACTATGAATATTTTTGGCCGCCCTGGCAGTTCGCGCAACGCCCTCTACCGCAAGTATCGCCTCAAATTGCGCGATAATGATGAAGTAAGAGCGGCTTTTGATGCGGAGATCAGTGGTCTGGCCAAAGAATACGGGTTAACTGTACCGGAGTGGAAGCCGAACTGGTAATTTTTTAGCAAAAGGCCTTCCGTTTGCAACAAACGGAAGGCCTTTTGCTACTATTTGAGTTGTAACTTGTTTCTAACTTTCACTGCTCCAAAAACCGCGCACCGCCTCGACCAGGCTCTGACCCTGTTCCAACCCGGCATTGGCCGAGTTGGCCCGGTTCGCCGGATCAAGAACATTCAGCCCCATGGCCTTGACTGCCGCTTCGCTCGCCCCGATTACCATCACCTGGCTGCCCTCTTTTTCCAGCAGCGCTTTTTCAACATTCAGATTGCTGCCCAGAACGGGTGGCAAATTATCCATTCCGAGTAATGGATTGAGCACTAAGACCTTGTTGTAACCCCTGGCGAGGTCGGCATTCGTACCGGAGCGCATTCCACCATCCATGTAAGATCGTCCGTTGATAGTGACTACAGGCCAGATCAGGGGCACGGCGCAACTGGCCGCTACCGCGTCTACCAGGTTCACGCCTGACCCGCTGTTAAAGACTACCCACTCGCCGCTTTCCGCATCCACAGCGTTGATCAGTAAATTTCGATGCGGCCATTCCGGGAACGGCAAGCGCGAGGCGATAATAGCCCGGCGTTCTTCCGCCGAGATCGTTCTGGCAGCCTGGGCCTGTTTGCCGATTCCGGCCCGGATAGCCCGGGCATCCTGGCCAAATTGTTGCCAGAGGCTCAAAATCATTTGCTGAAACTGCGTCGGATCGAAATCCACATTGCGTTCCGAGGATTGTTCGGCTGGAACCAACTGGCTGGCAAAGGCCTTATCGAAAGGGGTTTCCCCGGCAACCAGCGTACCTACCACTGACCCGGCAGATGTTCCTACTATCAGGTCCGCGTTTGCTATGTCAATCCCGGCCCGGTCAAGCGCGGTTAGCACCCCGATTTCCCATGCAACCCCGCTGACGCCTCCTCCAGCCAGTACCAGCGCTCGTTGCATTCTTGATTGATCCATTGTCATTGATTTCTCGTTCCTGATCTTTGCGATAATTGCTTTATAGCCTGAATTTTACCGTTGCAGAGTAGTGAAACTGGCTGCTACTCCTTCTACAAAGAAACTAATACTCTATTCGGCTAATTTTCGCAAATGTTCTCGGCGGCTGGCAGAGGCTCATTTTGCTTTATTTTTGCTACTCCATCCCAAGTTTATAACCAAACTGGCGTAGAATACTGGTGCGCCAGGTTATACCCTGCTCGTCTTCAAGCCCTTTACTGGTATAGCCGTCTATCACGCCCATAACACCGCGTCCCTGCTCAGTCTCCGCTATTACAATTTGGGCAGGATTGGCGGTAGCGCAATAGATCCTGGCTACTTCCGGTACAGCCTTAATGGCGTTCAAGACATTGAGCGGATAAAATCCTTCGCCCAGGAAAACTATAAAGCTATGTCCGGCAGAAAGGGCCAGGGCGTTCTTCTGGGCCAGTTCGATCATAGCCTGGTCCGTGCCGCTCCAGCGCACCAGACATTCGCCAGAGGCTTCGCAGAAAGCCAGGCCAAATTTGATACCCGGCACAGAATTTACCAGGGCCTCGTGGATATCCTCTACACTCTTAATGAAGTGGCTCTGGCCAAGAATAAAATTAACGGTAGCTGGTTTTTCCACGGTTACAATCTTAAATTCCATTGGACTTGTCTCCTCAAAGTACCTGGCTATAAAGTGATCAGTCTTCGGCGTAGAATTGCCTGACTGGTTGGAGCACCGCCAGGGCCAGCGACAGCAGGCCGAGGAGTGCTACTGCGATCTGGATCGGGGTCTGGTAGCCAAACAGGATAAATTCTAGACCGCTCCACAGGATTACTAACACACTCAGCAAAAGTGACATCGACCACGACCAGTGCTCATGGTCCATGAACTCCAGGTAATCGAGGTTAGACCAGACCGGTTTTGTCCAGAGCGAGTAAACCACAAAGAGCGGGAAAACCCCCATAACCAGAAAGATAAAGGTACCGGGCAGCACGTAATCTCGGAAGGGTGTGCCTGATAGGGAGCTCAAAGAGAGGCCCAGGCTGCTTCCGCTGGGATCAAACAACATGGCCAACCCGCCTGCAATACCACCTAATCCCAGTAAAAGGTTACAGGCCATCAGTAACCACAGACTTACCGGAAGGTGTCGGTTGTTACTTTCCATAAATCCTCCTTTGTTTTAAGAGAATTAATAGCCGTTTCTTTTATTGTTATTCTAAGAACTAAAATAGATGGTAAAAAAAGACAAACATTTGGTAAAGGCTATTATGCTCTTCCTGGCTGTATCCTTGCAACTTTAGTTCGAAGAATAAAGATTCTGACAAAAAGCATAAAATATTGACTGACAGATATTGATTTTTGTTACTTGATATATTATACTGGCTTCAGTACTTTCCAAAAAAGTGCAGATGAACCTGGAAGGTATAAACACAGGGAAACGAAATTGTATTTGCAGAAGCAGATAACAGGAGAATTTCAGAATGCTAACTAAATTACTCGGTACGACTGGCCCTCGCGTATCACAGGTTGGACTCGGTTGCATGGGAATGTCTGATCTTTACGGACCTTCCGATGAGGCAGAGAGTATTTCCACTATTCACGCCGCCCTGGAATCTGGTATCAATCTGCTGGATACCGGAGATTTTTACGGTATGGGAGATAATGAACTTTTGTTGCGCGATGCTTTGCGGGGACGCGCCCGAGAGCAGGTTGTAATCAGTGTTAAATTCGGGGCCCTTCGCAATCCTGCCGGAGGCTGGGCCGGAAACGATGGACGGCCTGTTGCGGTCAAGAACTTTCTGGCTTATACTCTCAAGAGGCTAGGAACGGAATACGTGGATATTTACAGGCCTGCTCGTGTAGATCCCAAAGTGCCGGTTGAGGAGACTATAGGCGCCATAGCGGATATGGTAAAGGCCGGTTATGTCCGGCATATTGGCCTCTCGGAAGCTAGTGCTGAGACTATCCGCCGCGCCCACGCCGTTCATCCTATCTCTGATCTACAGATCGAATACTCCCTGATCTCGCGAGGAATAGAGGCTGAAATTCTGCCTACCTGCCGTGAACTCGGAATCGACATAACCGCTTACGGCATCTTGTCGCGTGGTCTTCTCAGCGGACATTGGGCCAAAGACCGTAACCTCAGCCCTGGCGATTTCCGTAACTACAGCCCACGCTTTCAGGGAGAGAACCTGGCGCATAATCTTTCGCTGGTGGAGGCACTGCGCGGTATTGCGGACTCCAAAGGCGTTACAGTTGCCCAGGTTGCCATCAGTTGGGTGCTAACACGCGGTCAGGATATTGTCCCTTTGATAGGGGCGCGCAGGCGCGAGCGGCTAGCCGAAGCGTTACAGGCCCTGGATGTGACATTAACGGATGAAGATCTCGCTCGCATACAGCAAGCCGTACCCGAAGATGCTGCGGCCGGTTCTCGCTATGGGGAACAGGCAATGGCCGAGCTGGACAGCGAACGAGGCTAGATTGTTACGACATGAATGATGAAGTTCTAACACCCGAACGAATACTGACGGCGGCGGAGGAAGTTCTCCGCCGCTACGGTCCCGCCAAGGCCACCGTGCTGGACGTGGCGCGCATGCTTGGTGTGAGTCATGGCAGCGTCTACCGCCACTTTCCCAGTAAGGCCGCCCTGCGTGATGCTGTAACCGAGCGTTGGCTTGCCCGAGGGGTGGAAGAACTTGAAGCAACAGTAACCGCAGAGCTTCCTGCTACCGAGCGTCTCCGGCACTGGCTTGACCTGCTGGTTTCTTCCAAAAGAAAAAAAGCTTTTGACGACCCGGAGTTGTTTGCTACCTATATGGAACTGGTAAAAGAGGCCCGGGAGGTAGTTAAAGTTCATGTTGAGCACCTGAATGTCCAGTTAAGTAGAATCGTTGAGGATGGCGTAGCCAGCGGTGAATTTGCCGCCGTAGACCCGAAGATAGCAGGATGCGCTGTTTTCGATGCCACCGCTCGTTTTCATAACCCGGCCCATGCCTCTGAATGGTCGGACCCTGGCATTAATGCCGCTTTTGAAGGTGTCTGGTCGCTGATATTGTCCGGGCTCGCTGTTCGCAAATAGAAACTTTGAATCTTTTACTGAACCCTTAAAAACTTACTTATCCTCCTGAAAGCTCCTGGTAGAAGCCTTTTCAACAACCCTCAACATCCTCACCCGTAAAATCACCATCGGCACGAGGAGTGCTATAACCCTCATTAGCTTCCAACTGTTGACTGTTCAGAAAGACCGGCAACTATGCTTTAGAAGCGAGTATCATCATTTAAGTACTGAGGTATATAAAGGTACAAAGAAGATCACTTGTTAATCCATGTCCGGTAGACTAGAAATTGATTCAGGCTTGTTTTATGGCTAAACCACTAAAAAGCTGGAAGAACTGGTTTGGTAACATTTCAATTTCTGTGAAGAGTTTTTTCCCAAAACAAGATTCTCGCCAAAATTTAACCCTTCAGCTTGCTGAATGGTGCACCGGGCACCCCTGGCTCGTACTTTTGCTCTGGCTACTGCTCACCACCGGGCTTTTTATCGGGGCAATTCTGGCTAAAGAGACTTTTCTTCCCTTTCAAACTAACAACAGTCCCGGGCTATCAAGCCGCGAACTGGCGGAAGGAGTGGTGGGCACCTTAAGTACAGCCGCCAACTTTTTAATCGTGATAATCCTGCTGCTGACAATTCTGCTCACTTCTTTCGGAACGGTGGTTGCTGCTCTGCTAGGCCTGTTAATGGCGGTCAGCAGCCTGCTTTTTACCTTTGGGTTACTTACCCTGACTCTACCCCCGCTGGGAGTGAAGGATGTCCCTGGTGCCATCATAATAGGCCTGGTGGGACTTGGCTCCAGTATAGATTACACTTTATTTATAGTCAGCCGCTTCCGCTTCAAACTGCACGATTGTCACGATACCGCTCAGGCCCTGGAACTGGCCAGCGCTACCGCCGGTAAGGCTAATTTTGCCAGCGCCATTATCTGGACCGTTACCCTATCAGGGCTGCTACTGGTGAGAGATACTGTTCTTTCCACGGTTGCCCTGGGTACTCTATTTTTGATCGGCATCTCGGCCCTGGGCAGCGTTACGGTCCTGCCCGCTCTACTGGGACTGCTCGGTGAGAATATTAACCGGGGGAGGCTTCCCTACTTCGGTAATGATGAGAGTGAAGGTAGCGGTCTCTGGGGTAAAGTGGTAATAACTGCCGCTCGCCTGCCCCGGCTATTCTTTCTTCTGGCATCTGCTGTACTGGTAGTACTTTTATTCCCAGTACTTCAACTGCATTTAAGCGAAAAAGGGAATATATTAATAAATCCTCCCGGTCCGAATAGTAACTACCTGGCAATTCTTCTGCTGATTTTCGCCTATGTTTCAATACTATCTTTATTTGTAATTTTATTTCAGGTGAGGTCTATTCTCTTAGCCATTAGCTCTATTATTATGAGTTCACTTTCCTCAGGCGCGGGGCTTGGCATAGTGGTTCTGGTTTTTCAATTCGGCTGGTTCAAGCAACTACTCGGGCTGGATGCCGCGCCTGCTACCATTGATCGCGGCCTGTTGGTCCTCTTTTTTCCGCTTTTCTTCGGTTTCTCTATGAGTTACCAGGTACTGACATTGCAGCGTATGGCGGAAAGCCGCAAAAGAGGCAGTAGCACTCGCGTGGCTGTGACCAACGGCGTGAGAGTCATTTCTGGGGTGGTAGTCAGCGCCGGGTCCGTGATGAGAACAGCCGTCACTCTACTGGTGGCAATTCAGTTTAGCGCCTTTCAGCAGCTGGGATTAGGTCTTCTGGCAGGTATTTACCTGGACGCGGTGTTAGTGCGTTGTATTTTAATACCTGCCATGCTGCAACTTATCAGCCGCACCCGCTGGGACTTACCGGTAGTGAGGGACGCCATACCTGGCCTTGACGCGGAGCAAGTTGAGGTAAATGGCTAACCACTCTTCAGCAGGAGTTATTAAGAAAGAAACTCTTAAACTTCTCTGAACTGTTAAATAGATCATTTTGTAGCTTCAATATTAAGGATATACTACTCTCATCTCTAGTCGGTCTAATCCTTTTCCACTGACTCGGTCAGGTCTTATCGGTCTTATCTTGTGGCTAAATTGAGTTTCAGGCAGAACTAAAAATAAATTCAAAAAAGAGCGAGTGAAATAAAAATGCAAAAATTTTACAGAGTAAAATCAAAGTACTATCTTTCCCAGGCGAGGGCCGAATTTGAATATACCTGGTTTGTTTACCAGAGATCGCAGCCTGATACGGTCCTGGAAGAAAGTATTCCTACCTTAAAAACTCATAGTCAAACAGACCCACGCCAAAATTTTGGGACTGCCGCTAATGAATTTGAAACAAACAAAAAACCTTTAGCTACTTCTACAGAACAAAAATTATTGAGTGAATTCTTTAGTTTAGCGGAAGCCTGCCAGCTAATAACCTTGCTTGCAGATGTCTTTAATGAAAGCAATACCGGAACCCAGGTAATAAATTCGATTGAAGAAGTAGTTTTACCGGATGTTTCGCCAACTGAAACCTGCTTACTGCACAAGACTTACCAGTCCAGTGGTAGCTTTGTGGCTCCTGAAGATTTCGCCGCCCTTGAAGAAAATCACTTAAATTTCCAGGTCGCCGCTGCAATTGCCGTTAAACCGGTCTATATGGCAAGCGATTTTCTTGGCAACCTCTCGGAAGCTCGCCTGGAAGCGCTTCGCAAAATGCACCTGGAGAACAACGGCTAGCTGAGGAACAAGCGCAGTCAATATAATAATTAAAAATCATTCTGAAACTGAAAGAAGAGGCTCACAGAAGAGCCTCTTCTTTGGCTTTTCAAAGCTCTTCTGCTTAAACCTTTTCCGCTTTTGCAGGCTGCTGCTTGAAATCATAGTATATGCCGGTCAATTCCTCCGAAAGGTTCCAGAGGCGGCGGGCAGTTTCTTTGTCGTAGGCTTTTGGAGTGGCTTTGGCCAGAACCGGATAACCCCGCATATAGAAGCGTGGCCCGAAAAACTGTCCTCCTTTAACCCCTGGCGCCGTAGCAGCATAAAGCTGAGGCAAAGCACCCATCGCGGCGCTTTGAGCTAACCCTAGTACAGGGTTTTTGAAATAAGCCGAGGGTTGTGGTAAGGTAGGAGCAACTTTTTAACCTTAAACCAAGGAGTTGAAGTTGCCCGGTCCAAAACCACCCCTCCCCACGGCCAGCCCTGCCGTTGTCCAACTCTTGCAAAACCTGGCCCGCTCTCGCAGTAAACCTGCCGGCATTGTTAGGCGCAGCCAACTGATCCTGGCGATGCTTGATGGCTTAAACAATGCCCAGCTTGCCCGTAACTTCGACCTCCACCTCGATACCGCCAGGCTGTGGCGTAACCGCTGGATCAATCTCATCCAGCCTAAACTGGCTCAACTTGAAACTGATGCGCTCGAAAATGACACCCTTACCCTGGCAAATGCTCTCGAAACCCTGCTCAAAGATGAACCCAGACCGGGTACTCCGGCCACTTTCACCCCTGAGCAGATTGTGGCTATCGTAGCCCTGGCTTGCGAGAACCCGCGTGATTGTGGCTACCCTTTCGAGCATTGGACCCCTTCCGATCTGGCTAGAGAAGCGGTTAAACGCCAGTTAGTAAGCTCCATTTCACCTGCCAGTGTCGGGCGTTTTTTAAAACGAGGCGGCGCTTAAACCGCATCTATCGCGCTACTGGCTCAATCACAGGGAGAGCGACCTGACCGTCTTTGAGGCCCGCGCTAACACGGTCTGCCAGCTTTACCAGCAGGCTCCCCACCTGGCACAGCAAGGTAGCCATATCCTGAGTTGTGATGAGATGACCGGTATTCAGGCTCTTGAGCGGCTAGCTCCTACCAAACCACTGCGCATCGGGCAGGTGGAGCGCCGCGAGTTTGAATACATCCGCCACGGCACCCTCAGCCTAATTGCTAACTTTGAGGTGGCAACCGGCCTAATTGTCTCGCCCAGCCTGTCAGCTACACGCACTGAGCAGGATTTTGCAACCCATATCAAGAATACGATCGCCCAGGACCCCAAGGGGCAGTGGATTTTCGTGCTAGACCAGCTAAACATCCATCAATCGGCCTCGCTAGTGGCCCTGGTAGCGGAGGAGTGCGGCCTGGGAGAGCTAGATTTGGGCGAAAAAGGCAAGCACGGTATCCTGGGCAGTATGGCCAGCCGGCAGGTTTTTCTGGAAGAAGCCAGCCATCGGATTCGGTTTATCTTTACGCCCAAGCACAGCAGTTGGCTCAACCAGGTGGAAATCTGGTTTTCGATATTAAGCCGACGATTGCTTAAACGGAGTAGCTTCAGTTCAGTCGAAGACTTGCGTAAGCGCCTGGAAGAGTTCATTGACTACTTTAATCGAGTCTGTGCGAAACCCTTTCGTTGGACTTACAAAGGCCGTCCTTTACAAGCTTAGCTATCCCTTGAACCTTTTTCACAAACCTGTACTAG
>DATAKM010000013.1:0-91166 GCA_036261665.1 Chloroflexia bacterium | reverse complement strand
GTAGTAGATCTACGAGAACCTGAGGAATTCTGGCAATACCAGCTTCCCGCTTCGATTAATGTACCTCTCAGCATGGGGCAATTTGGCGCAAATGTAGCCTCTTTTGTCGATATTTCCAGCCCGGTGGTGCTTCTGGTGAATAACGAGAACGAGGCGCGAATGGCCCAGGTTGCCCTGGGCGTGGTGGGCCGTTATGAACTGGAAGGCTTTGTAACCGCCGCTGAAGCCTCCCGGTTACTGGTGAAAGCTGATTATATGCGGATTGAGCCGGAGCACTTACACAAATTGCTGGAGCTGGAAAGCGTGGCAGTTCTGGATGTAAGGCAACCCGCAGAGTTCGAGCAGGATAGCCTGCCCGGAGCGATTAACCTGCCCCTGGCCCAGCTACCCGGGCGGCTGAGTGAACTGGAAGCCTTCAAAGATAGTCTACTGGTTGTTACCTGCGCCGCTGGCTACCGGTCCAGCCTGGCCTCCAGCTTTCTTACACAGCAAGGCTGGGGCTATATTCAGAATCTCAAAGGCGGCATGAATGGCTTTAATAGCTGGAACAGAACTGACCGGCAAGCTGCCTGATAAAAAAAAAATTATCTGGTAGGAACCGGGGCCAAACCTGCCCGCAGGAACATGCGCCTGCGGGCGGGTTTTGTTGAATATTCCACCGGGTAGGACGAGATTTTTGTAAATTTTGAAGTTAGTTTCTTATATTCAGGTGGGTTAGTAGTATTATTGATAGCGGTAGCACCGCTATGTATACTGGCAACAGACCCGACCGGGAAGAATTCGCCAGCAGCCGGTAGAGAATTGAGAAAGATGGCCGGGTTAGCGCGCAAACCGCTGCCGCTGGCGCATTAGAAGGATAATACTTACCTTCACGCTCAGTGTTTTTCAGGGAACAGTTTAAGGTATTTAATAGATTAAAAGAAAGGAATTGTAATGTCAGAAACGGCAGTACCGAATCCGATTGTAAAAAGCTTCAGTACTTATATCATGAATACGGTAGATCGAATAATGAACAGCCTGTCCGGCCTGGATGAACAGCAACTCAACTGGCGTCCGCCTGCCCCGGAAACCAACAGCCTCTATGTAATTGCAAGCCATGTCCTTATGAGTACCCAGGAAAATATCCTTAAAATCCTGGGCGGAATTCCAGCGGAACAACTGCCCCTTAAGGCGGCCACCAGGGATGAAATCTTCAGCACCAGCGGTAACACCACTGAGCGTCTAATGGAAGATTGGAGCAAGTTGCGAAGTGTACTCGAAAGCCAGTTCAGAGTCATAACTGAAAACGATCTGGCTAGAGAAATTAACCACCCCAGGCGCGGTAAAATCACCGGGCTTGAAGTCTTGCTGGCCGTTACCAGTCACATGGCCGAGCACCTGGGCCATGCCGAATTAACCCGTGATCTCGTAAAAGCGCTCTAATTTAGACAATAAGCAGAGAAAAAAACGGTTCATTCAATCGAGATAGAATACGCCATGGGCAAACTGGCCACCAGTTATGTCTCTCAGTGGACGGACTGGGAACTGCCAGCTTTCCGGGCTGTTCCAATAACACCTTCTTCGTCAGGGTCGGTGACCCGAACGATCCCAGGTTTTCGAGTGAGACACCGCTCAAGTTATGCACTCGGTTCTGAAGAAACGGGCAGGAGCCAAACAGTAACCTGCCCGTTTCAAATTTTTAGATTAGATTTCCGAGAACTGCTAAGACTAGCCTCTGCATTGCAGGTCAGTTCTGTCTATTTTCACCGTAGTTACCCCGCTCGCATCTACCATAATCCGAAACTGCACCCGTAGAGTAAGATTGGGCGCGGAACCCTTACTGATTATGTTAACGTTAAAAATCTCCGAGGTAAAGCTTGCTACACCTGTGGCATAATTGTAGTAATAATCTTTGAAAGTGGTGGACTGTGAACCGACATATTCTGTGCCGGTGGTAATCCCTGTGCCTTTCATTCCCTGCGTGTTGTAATGCAGGATAGCATAGGACTCACCCTCGTCAGTAATAGAGATCAGTTTGTAGGCATAGTGCATCCATCCGGTAAAATGGACATGCTCGCCGACACAATCTGTGGACCTGGTGGTATCATCGAATGGTTCTTTTACCGAGGTGGTCGCCTCGGCGAATACCGAGGTAGCCAGGCTTAAGGTAAGCATAACGGCTGCTAACAGGGACAAGAGTAATCGCGGATAAAGAATCTTTTCCTTCATGGGGCACCTCCTTACACTATCATTAAAAGCCAGTACGATAGCGACCAGGGCTCGCCGGTAATTACTCGTCTGTTGCCGTGTCTAAAATGGAAATGCGAGTTGCTGAATGTTTTTTGAGTAAATTCTAATAAAGTAAATTATATGTTACCGAAATAAATATTCGGGTTGCATTCAGTAAAGATGCGGTAAAATTAAACATTTTAGTTACGAGACTCCACAGCTAATAGGGAAGAGGCTGTAATGAATAATATGGTATTATGTTTACTATAGAGCGACCGGTAGTCTGGTGGCAGGCGTAATTGAAAGAGCTGCTTCGGTAGGATCGCTCAAGGCGCATTACGAGCTGTAAGCCTGGCTGCTTTCACGAGAAGGCTGGCCCTTATGAATATCTCCAAAACCTTTTGAATTCAGGAGGACAAGCATGTTCCCGAATAAGGTCAACCGCCACTTCGAATTTCACGTTTCGCGACTCTCACGCGACCGCTACCAGTTCGATCAAGCTTTGTTCCAATTGAGTGGGAACATTGTCTTCGCCAATTTCCACGCTGCCAGGCTATTCGCCCAGCGTATGAACGAAAAGCGCGATCTGGTGACCTATCCGGAACAGGCCGTTAAAGCCGGTCAAATCAACGCCATGGGTCTGCTCGATGAAATCTCTCATCTGCTGGTCGAAACCTACCGCCGCCAGGTCAACCCTGATATTATGCGCGAGGCCCTCAAGTCCCTGGATAACCAGTTTGGGCGTGCTGATATGGATACCTTACTCCTCCGCTTTACCGAAGAATTCCCGCCGCTGGCCGTTTACCGCCGTGAGCAAGCACCTGGCGAATGGTTTCAGGCTGAGACGAATGGTGTCCCTCACCGTGAACTGGCTCTGGAAGAGCTGTTAATGCTCTGGATTGCTAATATGAATCCGGCCTTCTCACCCTTCATTGAGCTTTTTGACGACCAGACCCTTGAAAAGCAAACCCTCTATCCCCGGGTCTTTCCCGCCCTGCAAACCTTTTTCGCGACACAGCCCGGCTTTGGTCCATCGGGAGAAAGTCTCTTCGAGGCCCTGCGCGCTCCTGCCCTGGCGGCGCCGCACTCCCTGAGCGCTCAGTTAGAATTCGTCAGGCAGCGCTGGGGTTCTGTGCTGGGCCGCTTTCTTTATCGCCTGCTCGGCAGCCTTGATCTGATTCAAGAAGAAGAAAAGATCAGCTTCGGAGTAGGAGGCCCCGGACCGGCCCAGGTTCTGGAATTTAGCGGGCTGGAGGAAGAGGCGGAGCGCTACACCACAGACCGCGACTGGATGCCCAGGTTGGTGCTGATGGCCAAGAACGCTTACGTCTGGTTGGATCAGCTATCACGCCAGTACGGGCGAGACATCACTCACCTTGACGAAGTGCCCGATGAAGAGCTAGACCGCCTGGCGCGTTTCGGCTTTACCGGTCTCTGGCTGATCGGCCTGTGGGAAAGAAGTCTTGCCTCTAAACGAATTAAACAACTCACCGGCAATCCTGATGCGGTCGCCTCGGCCTATTCGCTGCTGGATTATCGAATTGCGTCCGATCTCGGTGGGGAACAGGCCGTGGATAACCTGCGCCAGCGTGCCTGGCAGCGCGGGATTCGCCTGGCCAGCGATATGGTGCCGAACCATATGGGCATCGATTCGACCTGGGTAATGGAGCATCCAGATTGGTTTCTCTCCGCCCCCTACAGCCCCTTTCCTTCTTACAGCTTCAACGGGCCGAACCTTTCCTGGAATGAGCGGGTAGGTATTTACCTGGAAGATCATTACTACGACCGCACGGATGCGGCGGTGGTCTTTAAGCGGGTTGACCATCAGAGCGGGGATACCCGCTATATCTACCACGGCAACGATGGCACCAGTATGCCCTGGAACGATACGGCTCAGCTTAATTACCTGCTGCCGGAGGTGCGTGAAGCAGTTATTCAGACTATTCTGCATGTAGCCCGCCAGTTTCCGGTCATCCGCTTTGATGCGGCCATGACCCTGGCCAAGCGCCATGTGCAGCGCCTCTGGTTCCCCGAGCCTGGTACGGGTGGCGCGATAGCTTCGCGGGCGGATTTCGGAATGACCAAACAGCAGTTTGATGCTCTTATGCCTCAGGAATTCTGGCGCGAGGTGGTAGACCGGGCCGCGGTGGAGGCGCCCGATACTCTACTGCTGGCCGAGGCCTTCTGGATGCTCGAAGGCTACTTCGTGCGTAGCCTGGGTATGCACCGGGTCTACAACAGCGCTTTTATGCACATGATTCGTGACGAGGATAACGCAAAATACCGTATCTTAATCAAGAACACCCTTGAGTTCGACCCGGAGATTCTCAAGCGTTATGTCAACTTTATGAACAATCCGGACGAGCGTACCGCCGTGGAGCAGTTCGGCAAAGGCGACAAATATTTCGGGGTCTGCACCCTGATGATTACCCTGCCGGGATTACCCATGTTCGGGCACGGGCAAATCGAAGGCTTTGCTGAAAAGTACGGCATGGAGTACCGCCGGGCTTACTGGGATGAACGCCCTGATACCTGGCTGGTAGAGCGCCACGAAAGAGAAATCTTTCCGCTGCTGCACCGCCGCTACCTCTTCGCCGGGGTTGAAAACTACCGGCTCTATGATTTCATCAGCACAGACGGGGGGGTCAACGAGGATGTCTTCGCTTACTCTAACCGGGCCGGTGGCGAACGGGCGCTGGTAGTGGTGCATAACAAATTTGCCACAGCCAGGGGCTGGATTAATACTTCCGTGCCCTTTATGGTCAGGACCGGCAAAGGCGATGAGAAGGTGATGCAAAGAAGTTCGCTTGGCGATGGGCTGGCCCTGGGCAGAAGTCAAAACTTATATACCATCTTCCGAGACCAATCAAGCGGCTTAGAATATATCAGATCCAATGCAGAACTTAACGAGCGCGGTCTCTACCTGGAGTTAAACGCCTACCAGAAGCATGTCTTCCTGGATTTCCGTGAGGTAGAGGACAACGAATGGAGCCACTACGCGCATCTGGTGGACTACCTGAGCGGGCAGGGCGTCCCGAGTATTAATGAGGCCCTCCGCGAAACCTTCGTACAGCCCATTCATGCGCGTTATCGCGAACTGGTCAACGCGGACCTGGTTCGGCGGATTATCGCTCAGCTAAAAGAAGCCGGTAGCTTGCCGCAGCAGGAACCAGAACTTCTAGCCGAGAAAAGACCGGATGACGGGAATCTGGTAGCGCAGTCCGATCAAAAAGAAAGTCAGAATAGCGAAATTACCTCTGGCGATGGAAAACTCAGCGAACCCGCTGCTGCTTCTGGCGAAGCAGAGGAACGGAAAGCCCTGCTGGACGAGTTAGAGCAGAAGACCCTGCGGTTAGCCAGTGAGATCAAAGCCTACACCCAGGGCCCTGGCGACGAAGTAGCCCTGGCAGCGGAAGTGCGCGCAAAGCTGGAAAGACTTCTTCAGCTCGTGGAGCTTCCGACGACCGGCGCTTACCAGAACAGTTCTGTTTATACGGACGCCAGGAACTTCCTATCCGCGAGCCTGGCCGGCGAGGAATGGATACCAGGCGCTTTTCTGGCCTGGTTGTTCACCTACCACCTGGGCATGCTGGTAAGCGATAACGATTTTGACGCGCAGAGCCGCAGTTGGATGGACGAATGGCTGCTACGTAAAATTATCGCAGCAATGTTGCGAGAACTCGGCGCAGATGAGGCAGCGGCATCACGAGGAGTGTTGCTGGTAAAGGCTCTGATCAGCCAGCAGCGGGGCTTACAAGTGGAGGCGCAAGCGCCAAAGCCGGCCTACCGGGTTATTGAAGCATGGCTCAAGGATGATGATGTACGGAGTTTTCTCCAGGTAAATCGCTACCAGGATGTGCTCTGGTATAACAAGGAGGCCTTCGAACAACTGCTTGATCTAATGTTGCTGGCCGCGATGGTCGAGGATACCGGTCAGCCAGGGCAGCCGCTTGCCGGGGAAAATAAGGCGCTCTCTGCGACTGTCCGGGCGCTGCGCCAAGCCCAGGTAAAGTCGGACTATCGTGTTGAGAAGCTGCTGGCCACTGCCGCCGGAGAAACTGTGCCTCCCGGCACACCTTCTTAAGAAGGGTAACATGGTACATAAAGCCGCCTGTGGTTTATTCCAGGCGGCTTTTTAATATAGCAGGAATTAGTGAAACATAGAGAGAGAAGGTAGCAATTTTACGAGCTTAATCTGTTACCTTAAAATAAATCAAGAGTTTAAATTCTCGATTAGTATAGATAGTTCTCTTTCTAAAAAGAGATATTTTTTTCTTAAGTTGCGAGATTGGCTTCGGAGAGCTTGCATGTGCTCTCCAATATCCTGCCGGGCATACAGCAGCGGATTTGAGCGTACCCGGGCACGCCACCGCAGGCGTTCGCTCACTACATCCACCCGCCGAGCCTTTAGTGAATATAGTTGGGCGCGTGCAAGGGAGACTTTTGACCGGGCCTGGCTCAGCTTATTGGTATATAACCTTGTATACACTTCCTGATAGTTCATATCGAGCATATTTTTAGTTCCCTCCAGGTCTGTAAACCGGCCCTGGTCAGCTTGCCTGTTGCCCTGCCAGGAGTTGGAGCTATCGCTGGCAGTTACTTTTTACGTGGTTTGATCAGCAAATGTCCAGCCGCCGTTAGCCACAAAACTTCTACTTCCCGCTAGCTAAATCGGATCTGAAAATCTCGGCCTACTTTCCCTTGAATGGCCTGATCTTCAGCTTTTCACTTGTTATTTTAAAATCTGGCTGCATTCTTTCTGCATGTTCAAGCCGCCTGCTAAAGTATTGAGGCCGGGTTATGGTTGATGTAAACGATTACAGAGCGCTATGCTAAAACTACAAATCCAGAATACTTTTTAGTAGTACTGATATCAGTAGCTAAAATATTAGCTTCGTCAAGAAATGCTCTAAATGTTTTGCTTGTTCTAACAAAAGGTGGAGGACAGAGGGTCTTTTTATCCAGGTCTGGCTTGTCTCTAGATCTCCTGATGTAAGAGAAAAGCTTTTAACCCATATGCGTATACCTAAAAGAACTGAAAATATTGTAAACGATTACAATAATATTGTCAAGATCTATCAAATTAGATCTTTAAAGATCTCAAGCTAAAGGCTAGACCTTATTTGATTTTGCTATTATCTCGGTCTTTTAGTAAAGTGTTTAACTCAAAACATAGACAAAAGCTGCTTATTATAGTAGTATTATCGAAAGATAGTAAGTTTTTGAGGGATAATCGAGGCTTAAAAATCCTGATAACGTTTACAAAAACATGGGGTTTGACGGGAGTATTAAAGTTGCGGAGTATGTATGGCAAGCATTAAAGAAGTAGCCGAGGCCGCCGGAGTCTCCACTGCCTCGGTCTCGCGCGTCTTGTCCAATCATCCAAACGTTCGTCCCGAGTTGAGAGAACGGGTAATGGAGGCCGTAAATAAACTAAACTACCGGCCTAACCTGCTCGCCCGTAGTCTGCGTTCACAACAAACCAGCACCATCGGGCTGATTGTTTCCGATATTCGCAATCCTTTTTTTACCTCGGTCAGCCGGGCCGTTGAGGATACAGCTTATGAGCAAGGTTTTAGGGTAGTGCTGTGCAATACTGACGAAAATCCTGAAAAAGAAGCCATGTACCTCAACTTAATGCAGGATGAAAATGTAGCAGGCGTTTTACTCTCACCAACCTGGCAAACGGCTGCCCGGTTTAATGCCAGCAATTATGAATTTCCCCTTGTCATAATCGACCGCTCCATTAAAAACGGCAACGTTGATCTAGTTTTGCTGGATAATATCGCAGCCGGATATCAACTGACCAACCATTTGATCACAAACGGTTACCGGCGCATAGCCGCTATTCTGGGTACCGAAAGCAGTACCGGTATAGAGCGCAGGCAGGGTTATGAGGAAGCTATGCAGGCTCACGGGCTCGTACCGGCTCAGGAACTGGTGAAGTTTGTCGATCCAAAAATTGAAGCAGGCTATGCCACTTCCCTTAAAATGTTAAAGCTGAATCAGCCGCCAGATGCCATTCTTACTTCAAACAGCCTGCTGGGGGCGGGTGCGCTTATGGCTATTAGAGAATGTAATCTGGCGATACCGGAGGATGTCGCTCTGGTGAGTTTTGATGAAACCACCTGGGCCAGCCTGGTGCAGCCAGCCCTTACAGTGATCGCTCAACCTACTGACGAAATTGGCAAAACCGCTACAGAACTGTTATTTCAGCGTATAGCAGACCCGAACCGACCAGCACGAAAAGTTATTTTGCAGGGAAACCTGATTGTCCGGCAATCGAGCGCTGCCAGGCACTCCAAAAAAAGCTCCTCTTCAAAAACCCGGTTAACTGGTTGAATAAAGGCTTACTTTTTCCTACCAACTAAAGGTAGAAAAGCCAGACTTTTACCCCCTCGCAGGTTGATAAAAGTCTGGCCATTATTCTAGCGCAGCATTATTTGCCCCAGTAATCGCTGCTCCAGTTCACACTGCTCCAGTTCACACTGCTCCAGTTGACGCTGCTCCAATTGACGCTACTCCAATTGACGCTACCCCAGGTTACGGGGCTACTGCCAGACCAGAGTAACTGGCTGGCCGGCAGATTGTAGTTCGCCTGCGGGTAAGCGGAGCTAGCCAGGGGTTGGGTTACAGCCGCATAGATATCTAAAAAGCCTGCTCCTGCTTTGTTCGAAGCATACCCAAGCCAGGGATTTCGCTTATCCCAGCTACCCCTGGGCAAGTTCTGAAGCGCCGTAGCTTTCAAGCGAGTTTTCACCTGATCGGGATTTAGACCAGGCTCTGCTTGCAGTAACAAAGCTGCCGCACCTGCCACCTGGGGAGCCGCAAAGGAAGTACCGGATACCCGCATGTAATGTTTATCCACCTGGAAACCAGGGTGATCTTTTACAATCTGGATCTTAGCAGTCGGAATAGTACTTATAATATCTCTGCCGGGCGCAACCAGGTCGGGTTTAACATTGCCGGTTTCATCCAGGTTATAAGCTGAAAAGGATGCCACGCTGGCATTTGAGATGCTGGTAGGAGTAACGTTGTCAACGGCCCCCACCGTAATCACAAAGGGGTCGTTGGCCGGAGGATAAAGAGTAGGAGCCGTTCCGTCAGTAGTGGCATTATTGCCGGCGGATACCACTACCACAATCCCGTTGAACCAGAGGATTTCCGCAGCCGCGTCCAGGGGGTCCTGGTTGTAGGACTGCGCAAGGCTGCTGTTGAGTGACAGGTTGACCACTCTGATGTTGTACCTGTCTTTATTATTGAGCACCCATTGCAGACCATTCACCACATCCGAAGCGGTCGAAAGACCCTGGTCATCGGTCACTTTAACGCTGATGATATTAGAGGCAGGGGCAATGCCAATGTACTTTCCGTGCGAGAGGAAACCATTACCCGCAATTACGCCTGCCACCAGTGTACCATGACCGTAACCGTCACTTATGTTACTGGTATTGGTATTAAAGTTGACGTTTACAGCTACACGCGTCACACCAGGCTGTTTAGAAACTAGAAAATCTTTGACGTTGGAATTAACGCCGCTATCAACAACAGCTACGCCAATACCCTGCCCCTGTAGCCATCCCGCCGTTCCAGCAGAATTGTTCCAGACTTCGCTAGCATTAGTAGATAAAGTATAGATGTTTTCTAAATCAGAAGTATCAATGCAGGTCAGGCAGGTAGTACCGGTACGATGTACCGGGGCATCTAAGGAAATCCACTTAACGCCCGGCGTCTGTCCCAGAGTGCTTAGCTGGCTGGCCGGCAGGGTAGCTGAAAAAGCATTGATGATCGGTAATTCTTTAGTAACTACCCCTCCAAGGCTGGCTACCTGGCTTTCAATGCTCTCTTCTCCAACGCTTTTCTGCACAATGATACTCACCGGTTGGTTAGGGGTTTGTCTGGCTATTTGGGCCAGTTCTGGTTGCAGTCGGATAGTTGGAGGACTAAAACTCGCACCAGAAAGTAGTAAAGACGAAAAAACCAGCAGTACCAGCCAAAAGCTCAAGCGGCGCTGCATTGCTATCCCACCTGAGCTTAGTGGAAAGTATGTACTCATAACAGAGAACATCTCCTCACATATTAAAAGCTTGATAACAACAGAAGCAGAACTGAACACAAGCAGAGAGAAAACTATTCTAATTTTCAGGTAAACCTGGCAGGTGTTAATGTTAGAGGAATCAGTTAGGCTGTTTCCACCTGTATTAAGGCAGTGAAGACAGCGCTAAAGCTAGGCACAACCTTACGAACTTAAAAATTCCAGTTCTTAAACCCAAACCATGCCACGTTAACCTTAAATATAATAAATATTTTAATGTAAAGATAGGAATGTTTGCACTAGTACCTGCCGGGATAAAAGAGCTATAAAGGTCCTAAGCCAGGGCTTTGAACCTTAATTATTGCAAAATTTCGATTTTCAGCCTGATTAACTCTAGCGAAATTTTAATTCACGGTAAGCCTGTGGCGAGAGCCCGACCACAGCTTTAAATTGGCGTGAAAAAGCGCTATGATCATTGTAGCCGCAAGCATGGGCGATTTCCGCGATATTGGAAGTTTCTTCAAGGAGTCTGGTTGCCTCTTCCATCCGGATTTTTATGATAAGTTGCTTTGGAGTCAATTTAAAAATCCGCTTGATATAGCGCTCGAACTGGGCTACCGAACAATTAGTCATACCAGACAGCTTTTCGACCGTCAAAATCGTAGAGAAATTTTCGTAGATGTAATTTACGGCGGTTCCAATACGCTGATATACCGGGTGTTTCTGGTCCGGGGTAAGCAAATCCCGCGATAAGCCAACTAAACCGACCACCTCACCAGCCGAATTCGTAAGCGGAAATTTGTCGGTCAGGCACCAGCCGGACTTCTGGTTATCATAAAAGTGCAATTCCAGGCGGTCGAGAATGGGCTGATTGCGGTCGGTCACAAAACGGTCCTGCTCTATATAGCTCGCGGCCAGGGAAGCCGGGAAAATATCCCAGGCGGACCGGCCAATAATTTCATGCTTATGCCGCAGTCCGCATCTCCGCACCAGCGCCATATTTAGCGCGACATAGCGGGCTTCGCGATCTTTAACTACAAAGACCATATCATCAAGCTTATCAAATAAAAGCTGTGCGTAAAACGGATCAGCCAGATTCTGGAAATTTGTTAAAGGTGCCGTTTCCAATTAGCCTCCTGGCAGCCACATTATGGGGATTGTGCAAAAATCGTCATTACTTATGGTACTATTTTACAAGACAAAACAGGCCTTTTCCAGCTACAATACCTCTACAAGTCAAAGCACCTGAAAATAATTAAGTTAGAGTTATAATCTGTTCCTGGCGTCAGGTTAAATTTTGGGAGATTAACAGCTTTATGCGTAAAATACAAATACTGGATTCACATACCGGGGGCGAACCTACCCGGCTGGTCCTGGCAGGTGGCCCTGACCTGGGTCGAGGTTCAATGGCCGAGCGAAAACAGCTTTTTAAAGAGCAATATGACTATTTTCGCTCGGCGGTGATTAATGAACCGCGTGGCTCCGATGTGATTGTGGGAGCTTTGTTGTGCGAGCCGTCTGAAGAATCATCTGCAGCGGGCGTGATTTATTTTGATAACGCCGCTTTCCTCGATATGTGCGGGCACGGCACGATTGGCGTAATAACCTCCCTGGGATACCTCGGACGGATTAAACCGGGCGACCACAGGCTGGAAACACCGGTCGGTACGGTTACAACCCGTTTACACGAAGACGGACGTGTTACCGTGCATAATGTCCCGGCTTTCCGCCATGCTAAGGATGTGGCCGTGGAACTACCCGAATATGGGGAAATCAAGGGGGATATTGCCTGGGGCGGCAACTGGTTTTACCTGGTTGAAAATCACGGCCAGTCCCTCGAATTTGAAAATATTGATCGCCTGACCGATTTTACATGGCGGCTGCGCCTGGAACTGGAAAAAGCCGGATACAGCGGAGCAGGCGGCGCTCCGGTCGAACACGTTATCCTGTACGAACCGGGTAAAAACGGGGCGAATAGCCGGAATTTTGTACTATGTCCCGGCAAAGCTTACGACCGCTCGCCCTGCGGAACAGGCACCAGCGCGAAAGTGGCCTGCATGGCCGCCGATGGAAAACTCGCGCCGGGCGAAGTCTGGGTACAGGAAAGCATCGTGGGCAGCCGGTTTGAAGCAAGTTACCGGCTGGAAGAAGGGCAGGTCTGGCCCAGTATTACCGGGCGGGCCTACATCACGGCGGAGAGCAACTTGCTGATTGACGAAAACGACCCCTTCCGCTACGGTATAAACTATGAAAAATAAAATGGGTTTTCAGACATTCTCTGCTATTGCTAATCTAGAATATCTTTAAGAGATATAAACTGCCTTGAAGAAAGAGGAGGTACCGATGAACGTTTCCTGGAAGGGTGTAATTCCGGCGATTACTACCAGATTCAACAGCGATTTCAGCATTGATTACAATTTTGTGGCCGAACATGGCAGGTGGCTTGTTGAGTCCGGTTGCACCGGACTGGTACCGCTGGGCTCGCTGGGTGAAGGTGCTACCCTCACATTTGACGAAAAAGTAAGAATAATCGAAACCCTGCTAAAAGCCGTGGGTGATCGTGTGCCGGTTATTCCCGGCATCGCTTCCCTTTCGACCGCCGAGGCAATCCGTCTGGCGCAAACCGCCGAAAAGCTTGGTTGCAGCGGCCTGATGGTTCTGCCACCTTATGTTTATTCGACGGACTGGCGGGAGATGAAAGCACACGTGGCGGCGGTTATGGGGGCAACTCAATTGCCGGTTATGCTTTATAACAATCCTCCCGCTTATGTCACTGACTTCCTGCCTGAACACATGGCTGAACTGGCCGGAGAATTCTCCAACTTTGTAGCTGTCAAAGAGTCGAGCGCAGACGTACGCCGGGTCAGCGCTATCCGGGCTTTACTGGGAGACCGTTTGAATATCCTGGTGGGGGTAGATGACGCGATTGTAGAAGGGATCATGGCCGGGGCTAACGGTTGGATTGCCGGGCTTGTTAACGCCTTTCCGCAAGAGTCGGTGGAGCTTTTCAACCAGGCTATCGCGGTGCGCGAAGGTAACGGCGACCGCGCCAGTCTGGAAAAACTTTACTACTGGTTCTTACCTCTCTTGAGAATGGATAACGGTCCGAAATTTGTCCAGATGATCAAACTGGCCCAGGAAACGGTTGGAAAAGGCAGCGCCAGAGTGCGCCCGCCCCGCCTGGAATTGACCGGCAGCGAGTTAGCCCAGACTCAGCAAAGCCTGGCTTATGCCCTGGCGAACCGCCCTCTTTTAACGGCTGCTACCTCGTAAACCGCTGCTAGAGGTTTGATTAATCGCGTGATATTGGGCCGCTTGCCAGGTTACAGTGGTAGGCGGCCCAATAATTCTCCGCTTCTCGGGGCAAATTACCGCCTGGAATAGCTCGGCCTTTTAATTACCATTACGGCCAGGCAGTTTTGCCTCAATTTTTCTCCAGACACACTCTATCATCACCTGCAAAAACCGCTACAGAAATATAAACCGTAGCTAGAACAGCCTCTCCCCAGCACAGTGCCGGTACAATCTATTCCCTTTGCCGGATACTTTAATAATACTGAGTGTCATTCTCTTTAAGCTGAGTAGATTCTCTATCAGGGTTATAATAAATTTGCCTGAACAGAGCTGGAACCAGTAAACTAAGGCGTAGGTAGCAGGAAACCATGACGAGCCAGCACGGGAGTCTCTGTCACACTAAAAAGAGAGGGGAAAGGGAAAGAGAAAAAGTATGACTATGAGTGAAAAGACCGATGTAGTTGTAGTAGGCGCAGGGTTGGCGGGCCTGGTGGCAGCGGCAGAACTGGCCGATGCCGGGAGGAGGGTAATCCTGGTTGACCAGGAAGGCGAACAGAATATGGGCGGGCAGGCTTTCTGGTCGTTTGGGGGCCTGTTCCTGGTTAACTCACCTGAGCAAAGGCGGTTAGGCATTCAGGACTCCTATGAACTGGCCCTTCAAGACTGGATGGGCACAGCGGGTTTTGATCGTGCGGAAGATTATTGGCCGCGCAAATGGGCCGAAGCTTATGTAGCCTTTGCGGCGGGCGAAAAACGTAGCTGGCTCCACGATATGGGAGTAAGGTTCTTCCCGGTAGTAGGCTGGGCCGAGCGCGGTGGTTATGGAGCAATCGGGCATGGGAATTCTGTCCCGCGCTTTCATGTTACCTGGGGTACCGGTCCGGGAGTTGTCGAGCCCTTTGAGCGCAGGGTCAGGGAAGCGGAGGCACGCGGCCTGATCACCTTTAAATTTCGCCACCGGGTAGATGCGCTGAATGTCAGCGGCGGGGTCGTGAATGGAGTGAGCGGTACTATTCTCGAACCAACTTCGGCCAGGCGAGGTGAGGCCAGTTCCAGAATTGGGATTGGGGATTTTAGCTTTGAGGCCCAGGCGGTAATTGTTACTTCAGGCGGTATCGGCGCTAACCACGACCTGGTGCGGCAGAACTGGCCCAAAAGGCTGGGTAATCCCCCTGAAAATATGCTTTCGGGGGTACCGGAACATGTAGATGGAAGGATGCTCCAGATTACACAGGCCGCTGGAGGCCGTATCATTAATCCTGACCGGATGTGGCATTACACTGAAGGTATTCAGAACTGGAATCCCATCTGGAAACTGCATGGTATTCGCATTCTGCCCGGTCCCTCTTCGATGTGGTTCGATGCCGAGGGGCGGCGTCTGCCCGTACCGCTCTTTCCCGGCTTTGATACTTTAGGCACTCTTCAGCACATTATGCAAACCGGCTACGATTACACCTGGTTTGTCCTGGATCAAAAAATAATCGAGAAGGAATTTGCGCTATCCGGTTCCGAACAGAATCCTGATCTGACTAACAAAAGTATTCGCCAGGTAGCAGGACGGGTTTTACCGGGCGCGCCGGGACCGGTAGAAGCCTTCAAGAAGCACGGGGTGGACTTTGTGGTAAAAGACAACCTGGCCGATTTAGTCAAAGGGATGAATGCTTTAACCGAGGAACCCCGGCTTGATCCGGGAGCGTTAGAGCGAGAAATAGTCGCCCGCGATAGGGAAATTGACAATCCTTTTAGCAAGGATCTACAAATTACCGCAATTCGAGGGGCCCGTAATTACCTGGGTGATAAACTTATTCGTGCCGCCAAACCTCACAAGTTGCTAGACCCGAAAGCCGGGCCGCTTATTGCGGTCAAACTACACATCCTTACCAGAAAAACGCTGGGAGGGTTGGAGACAAATCTTTCCGGCCAGGTGCTGAGAAGTAATGGCGAACCGGTGGGCGGCCTGTATGCCGCCGGCGAAGTGGCCGGATTCGGCGGAGGTGGGGTACACGGCTACCGCTCGCTAGAAGGAACTTTCCTGGGAGGATGTCTTTTCTCAGGTCGGGTAGCAGGCCGGGCTGCGGCTAAAAATCTGGCGTAGATTACCTGCTCTAAAATTATTCTTTTCGTAATCTGCGCTCCTCAAAGTTCTCAAACCGCTCGATCCATTCGGGAAAAACCGGCATCGAACGCCCGGTTTCATTGTTGTACATGACGTGAACATAACTACCGTCACTAATCAGTCTTTTAGTGGGTTCGTCACGCATTTCAAATTCAAAACCCATACTGCTGCGCTTGATCCAACTGTTCCGCACACCGACCAGCAGAATATCACGGTAGTGGGCCGGGTTGCGATAATGCATAGTCTGGCTGGCCATTACCACCGGCAAATCTTGTTCAAAGTTATCAATCCGCTCAATCTCCATCACTCTGATCAGGTATTCCAATCTGACGGTTTCCAGATAAGAAAAATAAGCGGCGTTATTTATATGGCCGCGCATATCAATATCGCGAAAATGCACTGGCAGGCGCACCACAAACTTATAACCCTCGATACTCTGGCCGTCAAAGGGTAGTATTTCAAACGGTTCAGCCATGCTCTAACTCCTGTACCTGTATTCTATAAATCTTCCTCAATAATTCTTACTTATTGGAGTCGAGGGAAAATTATATACTAAACAGGGGGCCTTTCTCATCCTAAAAGCTTTTTGCCCTGACTGGCTAATCTGTGCTCATCCCGGTTTTGGGATGTGGCTGGACCAGGAGGTTACTAAATTTAGCCTTTGTAATGATGCAGAGAGGCATTTGAGTTGCCGGCTAATTTATGCCGCAATAGCAAGGGCGGTAATCTAAAACCTTCGGCCGGTGACCGGCAGGGCGGATAGTCATAACTCGTCAAGAGTCGAAAGCCTGTAGCAACTCGGAGAGTTGAGGTGCCTGGCTGAGAGAATAGATTTAAAGAATGGTTGGAAGAAAAGTCTGAAAGAAGGGACCGAGGAACAGGCAGGCATACTGAAGCTGATGCCTGCCTGCAAAACTACCCGATTTATCAGAATCATCAGGGTCGAAAATAACCGGGATAAACCTATTAGCTATTCCATTACCCTACCCGGTAAATAAGCTTATTTGACTTCCGACATCCGCTTCAAGTTCCGCAGCTCGCGTTCAACGGTATTCTGATTCTGGAGCTCAACGACAGGCCGCAAGAAAATTGTGCCGAAAAGGCCGGGAAGGCCATAGTTGAGGCGGACTACTACTACCGTTCCGTCCGCCTGTTCGGACAGTTGCCAGTCCCAGGTAGAAGGAATACCGCCCGTAGTTTCGTAGACCATATGTTGTGGCTGGTCAAACACCTTGATTGAAGTGCTGCCATGAAACATCATTCCGTACATGTTGTATTCCCAGGTATTGTCGAAACCACCCACCGTAGAAGGAGTATTGGTTAAAAGCCGTAGGTCGGGGTTCAGCTCGCTCTGCAATTTAGGATCTTCCAGTATCGCCCAGATGCGCTCAGCAGGAGCCTGGATGGTAATCTTGCGGTTTACATTCGCCACGGTCGTCTCCTTTATTTACTTGCCTTTACTCACCAAAGCCGATGAGGCCCAAAATTCAAGTGAGTTTCACTCAAATTTATCCTATCGAAAAAAGGTATACGACCGGGTATATGAGGGTTGCAGATTAGTAAAATTAACTTAATCCGGCAATAGCGGCAATTGAATATACTTTTTATTGTTTGCGCGAGGCAGTGAGCCGTTCAGGGAAGCTCACTGCCTTCATCTAATCAGAGTCATCGCTCAAAATTCGAGATGATATCAGTTCAAACTAGGACTGTTCATCACTATTGTCAGCCGTTCTTGACCTGAAAGGGCGCTGGGCCAGGGCGGCATTCTTGTAGGACGGATCTTCGGTAACATCCTGGTCAAGCCAGTCGGGATGCTCAAACTGGTAATCCAACGAAGGCATTTCCAGTTCAGCGGTTACCAGTCCTTCATTCTCACCTTCGTATATATCGATTTCCCACTCAAGTTCGGGGTTAGATTGCAGGGGTAACCGGTAGCGGGTCTTGTTAACCAGCGAAGCCTGGGCCAGTTTCAGCAATTGACGCGCTTCATCAAAAGGTATGTCATATTCAAATTCGTCGCGCCCGGCCATACCGGAACCTTTGATAGTTATATAAGCTTTGCGCTGTTCTCCCGGCCCTTCTTCCGTGCGAACCCTTATAGTAGGCTTGAAGCCGAGATAACCTTGCTGCAAATGACTCCCTTCGGATAATTCAGGGAGCTTGTCTTTCTGCACCAGAAACTTTTTCTCTATTTCCTCCTTGTACGCCATAGGGAGCCACCTTTCCTTGTACCGGTCTCAAAAAGTTTACAGAAGCTATATAAATATAGAAAAGGAGCAGCCTCACGTCAAGACTGCTCCTTCTAACCTACCCCTGTGGATGATGTGTAGTTTTATTTCAGATGATTAGCGGCGGCTTTTCTTCCGGTCGTAACCATACTCTTCATGATTGGTATTGTTATTCCGATTACCTTTGGCGTTATTTCCATAAAGAGCTTTCATGGCTTCGAAGTCGTCACCAAAAACCATCTCCGCCCAGAGCGGCCCCATGTTGTTGTAATCATTCATGGCCTGCTCATAGTCTTCAATGTAGTCGTTCATATCCGAAGTACCGCGCTGCTTCATAACAACCTCTTATAACTAACTAGCATATAAATAATCCTCAGTGGCCCAGAGTAAATGTGCTAATGATGTTGTCACATTTATATACAAAATAATACCACAAAAAATATAACTTGCAATAGCATAAGACGGGAAATCAGTACTATATTATTAAATGTGAAAAGTTTAGTACTTTTTCAGTAGAATTTGCTTGATCTCTTTAGTATAAATGATCTATTCAAGTCAACCTTAATTTAACCTTCTGTACGCCTGGAAGGCCACAGAATGGATTAGTAGTTAAGATATACTGTACTCAGAATTTTGGGCTAAATTAGTTTAGATTTTAGGAATAGCAAAATGGCCGAAAAAGAGTTAAATGTATAATAGTTTAGCTTTTTTAAAGCTCAGATATTTGCTATAAATAATATATCTCCATTTTAGTATTTTGGTGTTCCCTTTGAACACTATTATTAGATTTTAATAGTAAGGTTAGACCAAAGGATTAGCCAATAGTATAGGGGCAGTAGCGAGTTTGTCTGCTATTATGAAAGTACACACCTTAATACTTTTGCCACAAGCCTGCGCGCTGGCTCTTTGCGCTGGCGCGTAGTTTTTTAAGAAATTGGCAAAGCGTCTTAATTTCAATCTAGACCTTCGTATCGAACTTTCTTTAAAACCCCTAATTTTATTCTTTTGCAAGCGCACCTAAAAACCGCCATTCGCTCTGGCGGTTTTTTATCGTTGACAAACTATGGAGTTAGTTTTACTATTACGTTTAGTGATATAACGTAAAGTGTAATAGTAAAGGATCTTATTTTGCCAACCTTTGATTTAGGCCTGGGGCGATTTTCAGAGCCGGCTTTGCTAATTCTGGTCAGCCTGGCGGGCGGAGCCAAACACGGCTATTCTATGATGGAAGACATCACACACATCAGTGGAGTAAAGCTGGGGCCGGGCACTCTTTACGGGGCTATCGCCAGGTTGGAACAGCGCAACTTGATCGAGCCGTTACCTTCTGAGGATCGTCGCCAGCCTTACCGCTTGACCGAAGCCGGACGAGAATTCCTGCAAATGCAGCTTAACAACCTTGAACAATTTACCACTACCGGATTACGGAGGCTGGCCGCATCATGACTAAACAAGAAAGAGTGCAGTGGTTATTGAGGTTGTTTCCTTCTGCGTGGCGCATGCGCTACGAGGAAGAGTTTACAGAGCTTCTTTTGCAACAGCGGCTTGGCCCTTTTGTTCTGCTGGATGTCATAATGTGCGTACTCGATGCGCATTTGCACCCGGAGTTTTCGGGACCGCAATACATACCTGGAAAAAATCCTTATCGCGCTCCCCTTCTCGCCGGATTCTGCGCTTACATCGTATTCGTACTGGCAGGTATGGCTTTTTATGGCATGGTGGATGACAGTCCATATCTCAAAGTTATGCACCAGGGAGGTTCTTTGCACTGGGCCTGGAATATTACGGCTGATTTAGCCGGCCTGACTCTACTGGCGATGCTCGCAGGAGGAGTCCCTATTGTACTGGTTGCTTTACGCCAGGCTTTTAAAGAAAAACGCAAAGATCTTTTACTCTTACTCGCGCTACCCTTATTCGCGCTGGTAAGCCTTATAGTGATCTATGGAGGCACAATCCTGATAATCCTCCTCATGGGAGGCAGTCATCTGCCCCAATCCGGAACACAGCTAATTGTTTCAATCTGGTCGATCAGCTTCATAATAGCAGCGGTGGTCAGTGTAGCAGGAACTTGCCTTGCTATCACCCGCAGCGCCGTGGGGATTAGCCTGTTTAAATTTGCGCGTTATCCGGGGATTATTACTACGGCTGCTATGGCCCTGGTGGTAGGAGGAATTGTATGGTGGGGAATAAGTGCCGGAGAAGCCTTGCCACAAGTCTTTGCGGGCAATTTAGCAGGCTGGGTAGCTATTGTAGCCGTAATGGCGCTCGCTACCCTGGTAGCCGGATTTAGCGCAGCCCGCAGCTTTAGCATTCACAATCAGACTTCTTAATCAGACCAGCGCTTCCGGTTTAAGAACAGCCACATAGGGTAACTGGCGGTACTGCTCTTTATAGTCAAGACCATAACCAACCAGGAAATCGGCCGGGGCTTCAAACCCGGTGTAACGCACGGGAATATTTGGAGCCAGGCGCGTGGCTTCCCGGTTAAAGAGAGTAACTACCGCCAGGGATGCGGGCCGGCGCTGGCGAATCATTTTAATAATAAAATTGAGCGTCAAACCCGTATCTACCATATCCTCTATTATCAGCACATGTCGCTCCACTACTGAAACATCCAGGTCTTTAGTAATGCGCACTGCCCCGGGAGGTCGGGCCTCAGTGGCATGTTGTAGAGCGGGTTTATAACCGGTTATAGTCATCACATCGGCGCGGAGAGGTAGATCAATCGCACGCAGTAAATCCGCTTGAAAAGGCAAAACACCTTTGAGGATACCAAAAGTGACTAAATCCCGTCCCACCGGGGCATAATCTTCTGTTATCTGGCGACCCAGTTCCTGTACACGCCGGGCCAAATCTTGTTGAGTGTAAAGAATTCGATCTATAAAAGCGTCAGGGAAAAGAGGTTTAGAAGGGCCTCTGGCAGGTGGGATAATCAACTGGCTCATCCGCGCAATCCGCCAGGGGGAGTAGTGGTCTGGGATACTACCGGAATGCCAAACCGGCCCAAAACCCGTTGCAAATCCTTTCGGTAAAATAGCCTGATATTGATTTCGGGATATAGTTCGCGCAGACGGCGCAACTTGGCATTTTTGCGAGTAACAAGGTCCTGTTTTTGAGTGGTCAATTCAGCATAGAGGTCAAAGTCCGGAAGGTAAAAATCGGGGGAGAACATACGGGCGATAGAACCATCAGGGTGCCATTCGAGCGGGAACTGGTGGGGCTCATATTGCCAGCGAATTCTGTAAAAAGTCAGTACCCTGGCAAATTCGGCTTCAATCGGGTGAGCGAAACGGGTATTTGCCAGAGAAGCTCGTCGCTTTGGTTTAAGCCAGCTTCGCCCAACCCTGGAATTAAGCCCTTTAATTTTACTGACCCTGTAGCCTGAAACAGAATTCTTTTCGACTCGCTCTTGCGAGCCTGGCAGCAATTGCAAGGTCACTTGAACCTTCTCCCCTTGCGCTTTGCACAAATACTAAAAACTATATATAGTTACATTATGACAAGTATAACCAGATATAGTATAGCACCGCTTACCGGCTTGCGCAATAACATAAGAGATTACTAAAAGATTTCTAAGAGCTCGGTCAGGAAAGTTACCGGTTACTTCAGGCTTACAGCCTCTCCAAGAGAATCGAGAGCGGGTAGGTAGCGCTATCAGCAAAAGCTATGGGGTTTCCAATTTTAAGCGCTTGTATTATAATGAGTCGTAATGTGCATGAAGTTTTTATCCGCTTGTGGCAGGAGTTTTCTCCTAGACCTGTTTTTTATTTGCGGAATAGTACCGAACAGCTTAGTCTGTAGGAGCCTTTAGTGTCCGACAAAGTTGAACATGACCAACCCAATTTATCTTCCAGTCCACAGGAAGTTCCTGACCACATAGTTTCGCCTACACCAGACAATGGTGCGAATAGTAAGAGCGGCAATGAAACTGAAGTCAGTTCTGGTGCTGCAATCAATGCGTATTCAGGTAATAATACTTCGAACGTAATAATGCCTGCCGCAGATGCCAGTACTGATGTCGTCGAGGAAGAAGCTTCTCCAGAAAAAGTCGAAGCGAGCAAGGCACACCGCCATGTAAAAAGTTTCTGGCGAGAAGTTCTGGAAACAGTCCTTCTCACTATAATGATTTTCTTTCTGGTTAAGGGGGTAGTAGCTAACTTCCGCATCCAGGGAAGTAGCATGGAACCTAGTTTCCATACCAACCAACTGGTACTGGTCAATAAAGCATCTTATTTTCACTTCGATGTCAATAGTTGGTTACGTCTGGTTCCAGGAGTCCATCCGAATGGAGAAAATGTGGTCTGGATGTTTGGCGGACCGCATCGAGGAGATGTGGTTATCTTCCAACCACCGGATGCTCTTGACGAAGACTATATCAAGCGCGTGATAGGGCTACCGGGTGACACGGTGGAAATCAAAGGTGGCAAGGTTTATGTTAATAACGTGCCGCTGGACGAACCTTATATACGTGAAGCGCCCTTTAGCCCTTTCAACGCAACTAAAGTCCCGCCCAACCACCTCTTTGTGATGGGCGACAACCGCAATGCCAGTCGAGATTCACGTTCATTTGGGATGCTTCCGGTAGACGAGATTGTTGGGAAGGCATTGCTGGTATACTGGCCAATCGGTGACAAATGGGGACCGGTGCCAGAAGTTAAATACTGATCGAAAATAATGTTGTCACTATCTTGGCCCCACTTTTGCAACGATTTTACTTGCAGGCTGGGTTAGAGGTGATATACTTAGTAGTATGGAACAAAAGTATTCTCCGGTTCCAGTTTGTCAGGAGAACCAAAATGATTGAGGCAAAAATACATAGTATTCGCATGAGTCTGGTGACTCAGCACCGCGTAGTAATATTAAAAGAAGTAAATGCTGAACGCTACCTGCCAATCTGGATTGGAGCGTATGAAGCAGATGCCATTGCAGTAGAGTTACAGGATGTTTCTGTCTCAAGACCTCTTACGCATGATCTGCTTCGTTCAGTGATAGGAGAACTGGGCGCTACTGTTCAAAGTATCCTGGTAAACGATTTGCACGATGATACTTTCTTCGCCCGGATTGTAATGGATGTAAATGGCCGGTACGTGGAAGTTGATAGCCGTCCCAGCGATGCGCTGGCCCTGGCAGTGCGAGTGAAAGCACCTATTTTCGTAGATGACGCAGTAATGGACAAAGCGGGTGTATTACTGGATGGCGAAGGTAATACTACTCCTGCCAATCAAAATAAAACCGGGCCAAAAACCGAGCGCAATAAGGTTGAGGATGAAAAGTTAGCGGTCTTCCGCGATTTTATCAATAGCCTGGACCTGGATGACCTGGGTAAACCCAACAACGAAGATTAGCAATTCTTTTTCTTCACAGAACTTTATATCAATATTAACAGGGCAATCACATCGCCCTGTTTTATTTTGCCCGCCTTTTTGCAATAATAGCTCTACATTAGAAATTTATCTCGGATGGAATTGCTGTTATAAAGCTGCTGAAAAACTCAAAGACGAATCAGCATAGGAAAAGAGGTTGTGTGATGGGACATAGCGTAAAAGTCTACGCCACAGTGTGGTGCGAAGACTGCAAAAGAGTGCGTAAGTTCCTGGGCGAACAAAAAGTACACTATGACTTTGTGGATATTGAGCGCGAAGCCAGTGGGCTTTTTTACATCGAACGTCTTAACAAAGGCAAAATCATTGTGCCTACCCTGACCATTGACTCGGAAGTCTATCCTAATCCCTCGAACCTTGAACTGGCTGAAGCGCTGGGTTTGCAGGTTAAAGCGGCGCGGCCCTTCTACGAACTTATCATTATAGGCGGCGGCCCTGCCGGGCTTACCGCTGCTCTTTTCTGCGCCCAGGAGCAAATCAGTTGCCTGGTGATCGAAGGAGCGGGGCTTGGCGGTCAGGCCGGCTTAACTGAACGACTGGATAATTACCCGGGCTTCCCGGAAGGATTAACCGGAGAGGAATTTGCCCAGCGCCTGGTATTACAGGGTAAGCGTTTCGAGATCGAGATGCTATCGGCCCAGATGGTCACAAACCTGGACGTGGATGGCCGTTATAAGGTGGTTCGCACTTCCAACGGAGATGAATATCGAACCCACGCGGTCTTGATTGCTACCGGGTCAAATTACCGTAGACTCAATATACCGGGCGAGTGGGAACTGAATGGAGCAGGCGTGCATTACTGCTCAACCTGCGATGCTCCTTTCTACCGGGATAAAGAAATAATCGTGGTAGGAGGCGGGAACAGCGCCGCCGAAGAAAGCCTCTTTTTAGCCAAATTCGCTTCTAAAGTTACCATGCTGGTCTGGAAAGACACCATGACCGCTTCTAAACTGGTGCAGCAGAAAGTGCTGGAACATCCTAAAATAGAAGTACTTTACAATACGGAAGCGCGTAGTTTTAACGGCCAGGGTAAACTGGAGTCGGTGACGGTAGAGAACAACCTAACCGACGACAAATATGAGATCAAGGCGGATGGCGTCTTTATCTTCATCGGCCTGGTGCCCAACGCTGAATTCGTTACCGGGAAAGTCAGTAAAGACGCCGGCGGTTTTATTATTACCGGGCCAAACCTGGAAACCAGTATGCAGGGCGTTTTTGCGGCGGGTGATGTTCGCAGCGGCAACATCAAGCAAGTGCCTACCGCTGCCGGAGAAGGCACTATGGCCGCTTTCATGATCCAGCGCTACCTGCACACTATTTAAGCGGGTTAAAGAAACTAAAAAAGGTTTTGAGTCCTTTACTTGACTCAAAACCTTTTTTGTTAAAAAGCGCCTTGAAACTAGCTCTTCGCCTCGGGCATCAGAGTAATATTGACTGCCTCGGCGGGCGCATCAGCCTGAGCAGCGCGAGCCGTAATGGTTACACCCTGACCGACTTTAAGATCAGCGGTAGTGCCGGCCACCTGTTGCTCATAAGTGGTGGTATCGCTCAGATTGACCGTAACATTTTCGCCGGTAAAGCTTGTCCCGGTCAATTTATTGCCCTGGATAGTAGCGCCACGAATGACTGTAGGGGCGTTGGCACCACCCTGGCCACCGAAAAAGCCGCCACCGTTACCGGCAGCCCGGCCCTGGCCCGGTGTACCCGTGGCATTAGCCCGGCCCTGACCCGGTGTGCCGCCTGCCTGGCCCTGAGCGCCATTTCCACCGGCAGCACGACCCTGACCACCGCCAAAGCCGTTATTCTCCGTGACTGTCAAAGCCGTAGCGTTGATACTACCATCGCTACTCTTCTCTCCGGTAACGATAACTATTCCGTTTCCGCTGAGTAGTTTACTGAAAGCATCCTGGGTAATTTTTTCACTTTTGGTTATTCTGGCATTAGAAGTGCCATATTTATCGGTTTTACCCGTACTGTCTTTTACAGTTAGGACTTTGGCGCTATCATCGTAACTATCAATAGTAGCGGTTACCGCACTGGCGCGCCCTGCAAAGCCGCCGTTACGTGCGCCACTTCCAGCCTGGCTATTGGCGCCGGTCTGGGCAGAGCCGTTCGCATTTGCGCCGGTCTGGGTAGAACCATTGGTATTTGTTCCGGCATTCGTTCCAGCTTGAGCGTTATTAGCGCCGGAAGCTGAGGCACCACCGATAGGGGTAAAGGTCGGCAGCGGAGTAGGCCGGGTGGCGGCAGCAGCTACCGCCGGAGTATTGGCGCTACTGGCAGTTTGATTATTTGGATTGGTTGAAGTTGCAAGCGCCCACCCGATAAGCGCTCCGGCCACGATAATAGCTAGAGCTATTGCACCTTTAATAAGGCCTTTGGCAGTCATTCTCTTATTAACTCCTTAGAAAGTTAGATAGCATAGGTCACGTTTTAATCTGGACTGGATTGTAACATTTAAGGATAAGAAAATGAGTAAATTTGTGCAAAGGTTTCTTTACAAGGCAAAATGCCCGGCCCTAAATACCAACGTAACGGGCGTAAAGAGTTTTGGCCGCGTTCAAATCATCGGTTCCTTTGATGATGGCCCGCGCATCCGGAAATAGCGTCCAATCATAACCATCTAGCTTGAAGCGCAACAAATACTCGTTTTCCTGCAACTCTTGCGCCCCGGCAGACGCCATACGCCGGGCAACCTCTGCTATATTCAATTCCGGAATAGGCCGGACCGTCACCTGTACCGCGTTACGACCGCAAAGCGAAGCCGCTCTGCTCCCAATATCACCGGCCGCTTCCAGATATTCAAAGTTACGCTGGGCACAGCACGGGCAATCTGGTTGGCGGGTTTCGACAGGTAGGCGGTCGAAAGTCAGTTGCCACAGGTCAATCGAGAGCAGGCCCCGGTTGAGCTTCCCCTGGCCCGTTATCAGCTTGATAGCTTCTCCGGCAGCCATAGCCCCCATCATCCCGACAATCGGCCCTACAATTCCGGCAGTATCGCAGGTAGGGGTAGTGCCGGGAGGAGGGGCTTCCGGGAAGAGACAGCGGTAGCAGGGAGATTCGCCCGGTATGATAGTGCTACTCACGCCATAAGAAGCAATTACGCCGCTGTAAATCCAGGGTTTATTCAGCTTAACGCATACATCATTCAGCAAGTAACGAGTTTCAAAGTTGTCGGTGCCATCCAGCACAATATCGGCAGCCGCTACCAGCTTTTCAACATTTTCATAATTAAGGTCTTCGACTATAGCCTCAACCGTAATTTCAGAATTAATCAACCTGAGTTTTTGAGCCGCTGCTACTGCTTTAGGTAAATTTTGTTCTAAATCAGCTTCATCGTAGAGCGTCTGGCGTTGAAGATTATTAAGTTCAATAAAGTCACGGTCTATTATTGTTATATGGCCGATGCCTGCCCGGGCTACCAGGTTGGCGATAGCCGTGCCCAGCGCTCCACAACCGACAATCAGGGCGTGAGCCGCTAGCAATTTGCGCTGGCCTTCTACGCCAACACCCCTGAAGATTGTTTGCCTGATATACCGTTCCAGCCCGTTAGATGTCTCTTGCATAATTATGTGTTACCAATCTATTTATGTTTTGACAAAGCCGCCCGTTATGTAAACGGGTAGCAGATATGGTACTATGGTCATGTAATTATATTACAATGCGGTTGTAAGCGTCACTTTCTGCTTTTTCTGGTCCGGGCATACGAACAGGAGAGGAAAAATGAAAAGGGCAGTAGTAAACGGCTTTGAGATGGCTTACCAGGACGAGGGTAACGGGTATCCGGTCCTGTTAGCGCATGGTTTTCCGCTTTCCAGCGCCATCTGGAATCCGCAAATTGAGGAATTTAAGCGGCATTATCGTGTGATTGCCCCGGATTTGCGCGGTTTCGGAGAAAGCGCTAACGGCGCATCCGAACGTGGGATTACTACTATGGACCAGTATGCCGCCGATTTGCTGGCTTTGATAGATCTCCTGGGGCTGGAAAACGTAGTACTGGGCGGCCATTCCATGGGCGGTTACGTCGCTTTTGCCTTTTACCGGCGCTATCCGCAACGCGTACGGGCGTTAATACTGTGTAATACCAAAAGTGAAGCCGATACTGCTGAAGCGCGCCAGGCTCGCTACAACCTGATTGAGCAGGTTAAAACTCGCGGTGCGACTGCCGCCGCCGATGCCAATATTCCGAAACTCTTTGCGCCGGATACCTATAACCTGCGGCCAGACCTGGTGGCCCAGGTGGCGGGCCTGATCGAACGGACCAACCCTGCCGGGATAATTGCCGCTGCCGCCGGTATGGCCGAAAGACCTGACTCGAAAGCTACGCTTGAACACATAAAAGTGCCTACCCTGGTAGTAGCCGGGAAGGACGACATGTTGATACCGGCGGATAGCGCCAGGAAAATGGCGCAAGCTATACCGGACTGGCAACTTTCGGTGGTGCCTCACGCCGGGCATATGGCCTCTCTGGAAAATCCTGATTTCCTCAATCAGGCTGCCGAGACTTTTTTGAGGGGCTTAAAGTAAAAGCGGATAGAGAAATATAAAATAATCAGGGTGTGGGTACGGGAGATGTAGTTCGCCCTGACCCACTTTTTCTGAAATTGGCTTACTACTCTCTTTAAGAGATGATACAGATTTCAATTGGATAGAAGGTTGAGTACAGGTGAGAGCGTTACTCTTTGATGGAAAATTAAATCTAGAAAATAATTATCAATCACCCAGCATAAGACCGGGTGAAGCCCTGATTGCTGTACGCCGGGCAGGTATATGTAACACAGACCTGGAAATCACCCGTGGGTATATGGCTTTCCAGGGGGTACTTGGTCACGAATTTGTAGGAACTGTCAGGGAAGTAGGTTCTCCCGAGGACGCGCAGTGGATTGGTAAGCGAGTGGTCGGCGACATCAATGCCGCCTGCGGTGAGTGCGAAACCTGTCGAGCCAATCGCCCTACCCATTGCCCAAACCGGACAACCCTCGGCATTTTTCAGCATGATGGGGCTTTTGCCGATTACCTGCGCCTGCCTGTTCGCAATCTGGTAGCCGTACCGGATAGCGTCCCCGACCGGCAGGCCGTTTTTGTCGAGCCGCTGGCGGCAGCCTGTGAGATTTTACAGCAGATTCATGTTCATCCTACCGACCGGGTGATGGTGGTTGGAGATGGCAAACTGGGTCTGCTGGTGAGCCAGGTTTTGCGCCTTACCGGGGCAGAAGTAGGTATGCTGGGTCATCACCCTGAAAAAGGGGAGATTGTCGCAAAGCTGGGCGTAAAATACTACATGCAGCCCCGGCTAGAATTAACCGGTTGTGATGTGGTGGTAGAGTGTACCGGAAATGCGGCAGGCCTGGAAAGAGCTAAAAGCCTGTTAAGACCTCGTGGTACCCTGGTCTTAAAAAGCACCTATCACGGAGAGCCGAGCATACCGCTAAGCATATATGTGGTGGACGAAATTAACATTGTTGGCTCGCGCTGTGGGCCGTTCGCCCCGGCGGTGCGCCTGCTCGAGCGCGGTCTGATTCAGGTGGAGCCACTTATATCTGCTGAGTTCAGTCTAAATGAAGGATTGGCCGCCTTCGATGCCGCTTTTGGCAAAGGCAATATTAAAGTTCTGCTGGATATGCAAGCATAGAACTAAGATTTGTCTGGATCCCAGTTTCCAGTAAAGATCCGCTCAAGCCGAGATTTTATCATCAGGCTCAAGGCACTGCCCGATAAAAGCTTCGGCTTCTTCCACTGTTTTGAGCGCAATAGCGCCCTGTTCAATGAGAAGCCTGTTACCTTCGGCGTTCGGATGAGAAGCTAAATCAGAAGGAGGAACTATGCAGGCAAGCGGTTTAGCCTGTTCAAGGCAAAACCGGGCGGTATGCATGGTTCCTCCCGTTTTTTCGGTTTCGATTACCAGTACCGCCTCGCTCAGTGCGACCTGCAAGCGGTCGCGTTCTACAAAATAAGCAGCCTGCGGCTGCGCTTCTGGCAGATATTCGCTGAGAAGACAGCCGCCCTGCGCCACTATCTCCTCGGCCAATTCCCGGTTTTCCGGTGGGTAGATGTTGTTAAACCCGCCCGGCAAAGTCGCTACGGTTCGCCCCTGACCTGCTAGGCAGCCCCGGTGGGCAGCAGTATCGCATCCCAGGGCCAGTCCGCTCACTACAATCAAACCCAGTTCGGCACTTTTACGCCCCAGCTTTTCCGCCGCATTTGTAGCAAAAGGGGTTGGAGTACGGGTTCCTACCAGGGCAAGCCCTTTCTGCGCAAGAATATCAAGGTTGCCCCTGGCAAAGAGCAAAAGGGGCGGATCAGCTATTGCTGTGAGTCGAGCGGGAAATCCGGCTTCACCCTGCACCAGAAGGCGCAAACCGTTATCAACAGCTAATTCAAGCTGTCTGCGAGCATTGTCGGAAGCTTGCTGTAAATCCGCAAAGGTTGGAATGAGAATTTTTTCGCCACTACCGTTAAAGACCCTGAGTTGTTCGCACAGTTCTTCGATATTGACCGGGTAAGCAGTGAGATAATTGAGGAAGGTGCGCGTTTTAAACCGGCTATAGCCGGGTAAACTCATCAGAGTAAGGATTACTTGCTGCTTTAGCATGGCTAGTCAAAAGCCAGGTCAGTAAGCGCGGTGGTCTGGCGAGAGGGAAGAATAGTTTCTTTGCTCCACTCAAAAGGCAGGGTCAGTTGAGTCAGGCCTGAAAAGTTTTGATCGCGTTTCTTTCGCCCTTCCGGTTTAAGCTTCATGGCCTCCTGACCGGCTTTCAGCAGTAGTTCGGCAGGCGCGCCAAAGTAACGCCCGTTGATAGTGATAAAATCGCGAGCGCGTGAGACGACCGCCCCGGTCTGCTTGAGGCTTTCGAGGGTTTTGAAGGGAAAACTGCCGCGTAAGGCTACAATCCGAGAGGCGCTCAAAGGGCCAATACCGGGAACCCGCAGCAGTTCTTCCGGCTCTGCGAAATTAATTTCCACCGGGAAGCGGGCCGGATTGAGCAGCGCCCAGGCGACTTTAGGGTCCATGCCGAGGGGTAGACCGCCGTCCACTCTGAAGGGTAATTCCTCAAAGCCGAAGCCGTATTCTGACAACAGCCAATCGCTCTGGTAGAGCCGTTGCTGGCGGCGAGGCGAGGCGGCTGCCTGGTCTTCAAGAGGAGTTCCGGCTACCGGCGCAAAGGCGGCATAATAAACCCGGTTAAGCCCCAGGTCGCGATAGAGCCAGCTTGAGGTTTTCAAAACTTCCCGGTCGGTTTCGTCACCCGCGCCTACAATCATTTGAGTACTCTGGCCGGAGGGAAGCCAGCCGCGTTCCTCGCGCATCCTGCTAATCCACTCCATCCGCATCACGATGTCCTTAAAGAAATTCTTCTCTTCAGAGATAGCGCCCAACCGCTCGGCGCTGGGGGCTTCCAGGTTGATCGAGAGACGATTCGCCAGGCGAGCAGCTTCTTCCACCAGGCTGAAAGAGGTGCCCGGCAGCACTTTAAGATGAATATAACCGGCATAATGGTATTTCTCACGCAAGACAGCCGCGGTCTTTACCACTTGCTCCATTGAATTATCCGGGCTATTATCGCTGCCGCTGGAAAGGAAAAGACCATCCACCATCCGGCGGCTATCGAACTGAAGATAAAGTTTAGCCAGTTCTTCCGGTTCAAAGCGAGTGCGCCGTACATTATCGTTCTGGGCTCGCAGTGGGCAGTAGGAACAACCCCGGTCGCAGCGGTTAGTCTGCAAGACGCGCAGCAAGCGCGTGGCTTTGCCACCGCTCGTTTCCCTGGCGCTACAGAGGGCCGCCGCGTCCGGTCCTAAACTTTTCTTTTTTGCAGACCCGGCTGATGAGGAAGCTACTTCAAATTGCGCTCCCTCTCCCAGCAGGCTTAACTTATCAAGCGCGTCCATAGTTATAACTGCCAGTCTAAAGTCTCACACTAATAGGATACTTTTCTTCCTTATCCCTAAAAAATGAAAAAGTGCCGGGCTACAGGGAATCTTTATTAGTAACATCCTGGACTTCGCGATAATAGCAGCTTTTATTACCGGTATGGCAGGCCGCTTTTCCGGCCAGCTTAACTTTCACCAGCACCGAGTTATCTTCGCAGTTTACAAAGATAGACTGCACCAGCAAATAGTCACCACTGGTTTCGCCTTTAAGCCACAGCTTCTGGCGTGAGCGACTCCAGAAATGGGCTAACCCGCTCTGCCGTGTTAGCTCAAACGCTTCCCGGTTCATAAAAGCTACCAGCAATACTTCGTTAGTGCCATCTTCCTGTATCACGGCAGGCACCAGGCCTTCACGCCCAAAAACAAGCTCTATTTGTTCGGTTTCACCACCAGCCTGACTTACCTTAAGAGGTAAAATCTGGCTTTCACCAGTTGCCATATTAAGTAAATTCCTCTAAAAGTCTTTAAGTTGACTTATCTAAGCCACAATTTCTTCTATCCGGTTTAATGGAATTGCTTAAACCGTTCCTAAAATATAATCTATAGCTTCTGCTGCTCTATATCTCAGGTCAAAAGTTCCGCCGTATTCTTCGTTCCATTTTATCCATTCTAGAGCAGGTATAGCTTCCTGGCATTTAATTTTTCTTAACCCTACTATTGCCGCAAACCGTAATTGTTTATTGTCACTTTTAAGCGCAGGTAGCAATATGGCTGTTGCTTCCTCATTTCCTAACCTGGCTAATCCATATATGGCGGCTTCTTGTTGATTTAAGCTACCTTTATTCTCATTTATTATGCCGCAGAAAAAAGGAAGAATTTCAGCCCCTTTCAAATCTACTAAAGCTTCTGCCGCTTTAATACAAACGTTTCTTGTTTCATCATAAAATAAAGTATTAAGGATAGTAAAAGCCTGGGGATGGTTAAATTTAACCAGGGCAGTAGCCAAATGCATCTTCAAGCCTATATCTATTTTACCTTGATGATAAGCTGCAAGCAGCAAATCCAATATTTCAGGCACACCAAAAGAAATTAGCGTATAAGTAGCTGCATATCGGAAATCGGCCTCCTCCTCACTCTTTACAAAGCTGTTGAAGGACTCGTTTAACTCAAGCAGCAAGGGTTGGATAGCCTGCTTTTCGTTTCGTAACTTCAGTATCCGGGCAACTTCTGCCGCTACTTGCCGCTCCGGGCAACTTAAAAGCTTGATGAGAGTTGGAACTACTTCCGGTTCGTTTATTAGTGCCAGTACTTCAAGTATCTCAAAACAGGAACTTGGTTTTCTCTCTTTTAGTATTAAATCGCACAGGGTTTGAATTGCAGGTTTATGATTAATTTGGGCCAAAATTTCAAGAGCGTATAGTCTCACTGTTTCATCACTATCTTGTTCTGCTTTTAAGAAATTTTCCCGGTATTGTTCAAGCATTTGAGGTGAAAGCTTGTTGGTATCAGTGTAGAACGCCAAATAACTGATAGCATATTTTCTTACTTTTACACATTCATCTTTAAGTGCTGCAAAAAGATATTCAAGGGATTGGTTCGGAGAAAGCTTGCCCAATCCCTCTACGGCATAAACCCTAGTTTCTTCATTTTCAGATCTAAAAGCTGCAATCAAATAAGGTAGGGCAACATCACTGTACTTACCCAGAGTATGCGCCGCGCTGCCACGAATATGTGGATGTTGTTCCACATCTATAATAAGATTATAGAAAGCTTCCGCAACCGGTAAATCTACCTTTTCAATAAATTGCTCGAACACTGAAAGTACATGTAGCCGGGCAGACTTATCCAGACTTTTGTCAAAAAGAATTTGGAGCAGGGGATTAAAGGTATCCGGTGTTCCTATAAAAGCGAGCGCTCGTGCAGTATAGCCTGGATCTAATTTTGAAATCTCAACCAACTTAGGAATTAAAAGTGGGTCTAACGCTGCCCACAATTTCCAGACATTTTTAAAGCGTTGTCCAGGTGCAATTTTTTTTAGAAATAAAGGACTCAGGGTTTGTTTACGGCAGTAGCTTACACAAAAATAGGTCTGAAAAGCAGCATCTCTAAAAAATACTAACTTTTCAGTACTCACTAAAAACCCCGCTGTTTCAGCCCACCCTAATATAATCTTCCCTTTTTTTTCTTCATCCGTAGAGACCTGATATTGTTGTAACTGATTAAGTTGCGGGAAACCTCGGAACAATGCGGCCAGGGTTTTTGCTTTTTCGAAAGCTGAAGGTAACATTTGCCTGGGAGGATTTAAAGGGTTGCTCTGTTTAAGCTCACTTTCATCGGGGGAATGGGCAGTCAGGTTAAAGGCAAGACGTTCAAGAGCACAAACAAAGCTGCTTTGCTGATTGGGTGTAAGTGGCCTTTTTGATAAAAAAGCCTTCAAAATATTATCAACTTTGGCCCGTATTTGTACAGTCACTCTTGCCTTCAACCAAAAACTAATTGGAAATCCGACTCAGGTGTAATTCGCCTGCTAACTGGTCCACGAACTGGCGAGCGGTGCGCCCGCTGCGCCCGCTGTGGCTCAATTCCCAGCGTAAGGCTCGGCGGTGTAAATCTTCTGCATCCATTTCGATACCGGCCTGGCGAGCTAAACCGTCCACAATCGCCAGGTACTGCTGCTGGTTGGGGGCCAGGAAAGTAATTATCAGGCCGAAGCGGTCGGAGAGCGAAAGCTTTTCCTCAACCGTATCCCAGGCGTTTACTTCCTCATCACCGGGACGAGCGTTATCGCTGAACTGCTCTTTAACGAGGTGCCGCCGGTTGCTGGTTGCGTAAATCAGCAGGTTAGAGGGCCGGGCTTCCAGGCTACCTTCCAGCAAAGCCTTTAAATCTTTGTAAGAAATTTCCTCCGCTTCAAAAGAGAGGTCGTCTACAAAGAGGATAAACTTTTCAGGCCGCTTGCGCAAAGCCTCCGCGATTAAAGGATAGTCGCCTAGCTCGCTCTTGTGTACCTCTATCAGGCGCAAACCTTTTTCAGCATAGCGTGGCAGTAAGGCTTTAACGCTCGAACTCTTGCCTGTTCCCCTGGCGCCATAAAGCAGGACGTGGTTGGCGCTCAACCCGGCCAGAAATTGCTCGGTATTGGCGATTACTACCGCCCGCTCTTTGTCATAGCCGATCAGGTTTTCAAAGCGTTGCTCATCCACATATTCAACCGGCTCGAAATGGCCTCCGCCCGGCTGGTTAACTTCACTGCGCCAGCGGAAAGCATTGTAACGGGCAAAGATACTGTTATCGTGTGACCTGTAATATTCCAGTAGTTGAGAGAGAAGTATTTGCCAGTTCTCCGCCGCCAGAAAAACCTGCTTTATCTCCTGGCGAGAAGCTTCAAAAGCAGAAAGCCCTGTGCTGCCTAAATCTGTAAACCCTTCGAGCCCAGGCAGAGTTTCGTCTTGCAGGCGCACCCGTACCGCTGTAGTAATGCCACTCAAGTCTGCGCCACACAAAAGTTGTAGTCGGGCCAGATCATAGCGGGCAGCCGTTTCTAGCGCTGTGCCAGGGGTAGCCTGTGACTGGCGAGCTTTGCGGGCCAGCACATTATCGCTATCCAGCAAGCGGTCAAGCAAGTGGTTCTGCCAGGCATTCCCGACCATCTGAGCGGGATAAAGCTCGGCTTCCTCCGCCAGCAATCTGAAAAAGCGGGCATAAGTAGCAGAAAGCAGCGCATTTTTAGCGCTTGAGTCTGAGAGCAGTTGCAATAGTTCTACGAAAAGTTGGCCTGCTTCATCTTCCAAAATATCATTTAGCAGCATCAACTGGCGATGGAGCTCATAAAGTTTAGTATATTCAGTCATGTAGTAATAATCCGGCTTACTTTAGTAACTAGAGGTAAAAAAAGACTCCTACAGGTAAGACTTGTACATTATACAACAATCTTTTGCCTGCTATAATAGAGTAAAGTTTAGCAGCGGTGTAACTACGCCTTATTCGATCAGGAAAGGGAGAGATATGGAGACCATTCCGGAGGTTAAGCTTGGCAAGACAGGGTTAACAGTACCACGCCTGGGGTTAGGAAGCGCTTTTCTGGCCGGTCCATTTGTAAGCGTGCCTGAGAGGCAGGCGCTTGAGGCAGTCGAATATGCCTTAGAGGAAGGCATTCGCTTTTTCGATACTGCTCCTCTTTACGGCGCAGGACAGGCTGAAATACGCCTGGGCAGAATTCTTTCGCAAGTGCCGCGCGATAGTTTTGTACTCTCGACCAAAGTGGGGAGGCTGGTAAAAGATGATGGCACTGTAGTCTTTGATTACAGCCGGGATGGAATTTTGAGAAGCTTCGAAGAGAGCTTGAAGCGCCTGCAACTCGACCGGGTAGATATTCTGCTTCTGCATGACCCGGATGATTTTTACCGGGAAGCCTTAGAAAACGGCTACCCGGTGCTGGACGAGTTACGTAGCCAGGGAGTAATCAGCGCTGTAGGGGCAGGTATGAACCAGTGGGAGATGCTGGCGGATTTTGCGCGGCAGGCTGATTTCGATTGCTTCTTGCTGGCGGGCCGTTACACTTTGCTGGAACAGAAAGCCCTGGACGAGTTTCTGCCGCTCTGCCAGCAAAAGGGCATCGGCGTCTTTATGGGCGGTATCTTGAACAGTGGTATCCTGGCAACCGGGGCCATCCCGGGTGCCCGCTATAATTACGAACCAGCCCCGCCGGAGATTCTGGAGCGAGTCAGCCGGATTGAAGCGATCTGCGCCCGATATGGAGTGCCTCTCAATGTAGCGGCTCTACAGTTTCCCGCCGCGCACCCGGCAGCAAGCGCCCTGATTGTAGGAGCGCAATCAAAAGATGAAATAGCCGCTAACTTTGAATTCTTGAAACAGCCCTTACCCCAGGGCCTGTGGGATGATCTGAAAAGAGAAGGTTTGCTGGCTGAAAACGCGCCTGTGCCTCAAGAGTCATTTCTCTAAGCCTGTAACGGCCGGGCATTAGCGAACAGGGGTGATAACAACCGGCGTAGTATATACAATACTGGGCCGGTTGTTAATTTCCCCGGCCGGTTGGGTGGTATGATTGGCAGGAGTGGGGGTGTAGGTTTTAGTATCGGTATCGTCGTCCCAGGGTAGCTGGAAGGATTCCCAGATCATCATGAGGGCGAACACCACCAGGATCAAAATAACCCAGGGTTTGTGTTCGGGTGCCATATCAAAAAAATCGTGATCTTGTTTCATCGTTTCTTTCTCTACCGGGCGCGGTCTGTAAGCGCTTCGGCGATGCGTTCCTCTACCAGTTCTACGAGTTTTCGGCTGTAGCCAAAGGGTTGCCCGGTAATTACCTTTACACCGGGCGCGCTACGCTGCCACTCTCCGATAATCCGCGGTAAGTCTTCCTTGACATGCCTGCCGAGATGTAAAAAGAAGGGAATCACAATAATTTCTTGCGCGCCTGCCTCCCGGCAGTTCGTTAAACCCTGCGGAATGTCCGGGCTGTTCAACTCCAGAAAGGCGCATTCGACTTTAAGATAGTTACCGGTTTCCTGTAAGTCGGCTGCGACCTGGTACATGCCAGTGTTAGCTTCCGGGGCCCGACTACCATGTCCCAGCAGAAGGATGGCGGTTGATGATGCTGTCATAAGAGAGTTCTTTTACCAGTCTTTATCTCAAATGTCAAGCCGAGCGCTCGGCAGCCTCCTCTTCAGTAAAATATTCGAGGATTAATTCCAGCTTTTCAGCATTACCGATAACCTCGGGCAAGGATTCTATATAGGCCAGGCCATGCTCGCGGGCTGCGTTGGCAGTAGCGGCGCCAAAGCAGATAACACTGGCATTGTTGAGCAACTGGATGGACTGTTTACGATTGGAATGGCTCAGAGTACCAAGCAACTGCTCAAGTTCCTCCGGTGAAGAGAGCACCAGCAGGTCAACTTCGCCTGTTTCTAACCAGCGGGCCACTTCGACCGGTTTTGGCGAACCCGGTAACTGATCTTCGACAGCGTACGAAAGCTCGGTAATAGCCAGATATTCAACTTCTGCCCCGTGCGACTCAAGGAATGAGCCTGAAGAGCTACCGGAGCGAGTATTGCCGGTCAGTAAGACCTTCGCACCTTTAAACTCCTGGCTGAATGCCTGCGTACGGTTCAGAGAATCAGCGATAACTACATCAGGTAGTATGCCTTTCTGTTCAAGGGCTTGCGCGGTAGCGGCACTGAATACACCTAACTTAAGATGAGCTAAAGCACGGCTATCTTTGCGAACGACAGCCAGGCGCTGCCAGAAGTAATCAACGTCATCCTGTGATGAGAAAAATAACCAGTCATAGTAGGATAGATCGGTTATAGCCTGATCCAGAGCCTCAAAACCGGCCACCGGGACTGCTTGCGCTTCCGGGAAATTGAAAGCGTGCACGCCCAGTTCCGCAAGGCTTGCGGCAAATTCTTTTGAGCTCGGACTGTTGTTAGCCACAATAATCCGCTTTCCCAGGAGCGGACGTAACTCTGGCAGGTCGTACCAGCGCAACTGCTCACGCAGCCCTGCTACCTGCCCGATTATAGTAATAGCAGGAGGCTTAATTCCGGCCTGCCGGGCAGCAGAAGCGATATTAACAAGGCTGCCGCTAACCACCTGCTGCTGCCAGAGTGTCCCGCGATGGATCACGGCGGCAGGAGTCAAGGGTGAAAGCCCGGCCTCTATCAGGCGGTTGGTTATATCGCCCAGTTTGCCGACACCCATCAAAAATACTAAAGTCCCGCCGGTTCTGGCCAGCGCCTCCCAATCCAGGCGGCTTTCGCTCTCTGCTCGATTCTGATCTTCATGGCCTGTTACTACCGTAAAGCTGCTGGTGTAATCGCGGTGGGTCACCGGAATCCCGGCATAGGCTGCAACGGCGACTGCGCTGGAAATGCCCGGAACGATCTCAAAAGAAATACCCGCTTCTTTTAGTGCTTCGGCTTCTTCGCCGCCTCGCCCGAATACAAAGGGGTCGCCGCCTTTGAGGCGCGCTACCTGCTTGCCTTCTTGTCCCAGGCCCACCAGAAGCTCGTTAATCTCGTCCTGGCTCAGGCAGGCCTGGCCCGCCCGTTTTCCGGCGTATATGAGCTTCGCGCCTGTCCGGGCGTAATTTAAGAGAACCGGATTTACCAGGTAGTCATAAACAATGGTATCTACCCGGCTCAAGACTTCGCGTCCTTTCAGGGTCAGTAAACCCGGGTCTCCTGGACCGGCTCCAATCAGGTAAACCTTTCCGTTGGATACCCCTCGGTTCAATCGGTCAGGTAGAATTTCCTTATTTTGCATCTCTTTTTCCATATTAAATTAAGTTTACGAATACCGGTAAAGCAGCAAGCCCACAGGAAAGCATTCTTTTTCCAAACTTAGACCTATTTTACATAGTTGATAAACAAAGTCAATAGTTTTTGCAAAAGGTCTTGACAAAGTTTATTAAGTAAGTTAAATTAGGTCCAATATCAGGATAGTGAATTTTTTAATCAGTCTTTGAGCCGGGAGAACCAAATGGTGAGTGAAAAAGAAGAGACAATTCCTGGTTTAAAACGGCAGGATATAAGCCCGGAAGAAGCTGAAGTACTTAACCGCATTTTACAGGCCATCCGGCAGATAAAATACGGTTATATCCAGGTCACTATCCAGGATGCTCAGGTTGTTCAAATAGATTGTACGGAAAAACACCGTCTCAATCGGAAGTAACCTGCCACAAAAAGTTTTACAACTTAAGAAAGTTCCGTTGAACTGACCGGACAACCGGAGGTTCGTCCAAAACGTGGCGTTAAGCTGCTTTGGTCGAGCCTTTTTTAATAGCTGATAAGGTAAATCTCTTAGCAGACCATAAGTATATTAAGCAGCCTGGCGAGAGGAGAGGGACGGCATGAGTGTTTTAACTCAGGAAACCAGTGGCGTAAAACTGAACCGCATGGAACGGATTAAAAAAGAAAAAAATCCGTTCGAAGTGTGGCAGGATATCGAACGCTACGCCCTGACAGGGTTCGAGAGTATAGACCCCGATGACCTGGATCGTTTTAAGTGGTATGGTATCTATACCCAGCGCCCCCAGAGTGACGGCTACCTGATGCTAAGGGTTAAGTTGCCTAATGGTGATGCTACCTCTAAACAGTGGCGCGTGATTGCCGGTCATTCACGCCGCTTTGGACAGGGCCTGGCCGATATTACCGACCGCCAGAATATTCAGCTTCACTGGCTAAGAATTGAAAATATGCCCACCATCAACCGGGAGTTGGAAGAGGTAGGCCTTTCGATTAAAGGGGCTTGCGGTGATACCGTCCGTAATGTAATCGGCTGCCCGCTGGCCGGAGTAGATCATACCGAAATTATTGATGGCTGGCCGTTCGCCGATGCGATTAACCGGGCGCTGGCAGGCAATCCTGAGTTCAGCGATTTGCCGCGCAAGTACAAAATCTCGGTTAGCGGCTGTGTCGAGCAGTGCGCCCACCCTGAAATCAATGATCTGGGCCTGGTAGGGGTGATCAAGAACGGAGAGGCCGGTTTTGAGGCCTGGGTAGGCGGTGGCCTGGGATCGCAGCCACACCTGGCAAAAAGGCTAGGTGTCTTTATCCGGCCGGATCAGGTGCTGGATGTCAGCTACTATGTCACCACCATCTTCCGCGACTTTGGTTATCGCAAAAACCGCGCGCATGCTCGCCTTAAGTTTCTGGTCGAAGACTGGGGTGTCGAGAAGTTCAGGCAGGTGCTTGAGGAACGCCTGGGTTATCGCCTGGAAGACGCCCCGGCCGATTACCAGTCACCCGCCAGCTCTTATCGCGACCATGTAGGGGTTTACCGGCAGAAAGATGGCCGTTACGCTATTGGTCTGGCCACCCTGCGCGGCAGAGTGAATGCCGACCAGCTTTTCGCCCTGGCTGACATGGCGGATCAGTACGGCAGTGGACGCCTGCGAGCCACTACTCTGCAAAATGTAGTGCTGCTCGATATCGCGCCCGAACACGTCGAGACGGTCAAGCGGGAAGCCGCCACGATTGGCTTGCCTGCCGAAACCAGTAATTTCCGGCGCGGCACTATCGCCTGCACCGGTATCCAGTTCTGCAAGCTGGCCGTAGCCGAAACCAAAGACCGTGCTGCCGGTATCATTGAGTCCCTGGATCAGGAATTACCCGGCTATCCGCACCAGATTAGCATCAACATTACAGGCTGCCCCAATAGCTGCACCCGTTATCAGACTGCCGACATCGGTCTGCTAGGCTCGCTGGTGCGCCAGGATGGAAACCCCAAAGGGGAAAAAGAAGAAGTTTTCCAGATCTACCTGGGTGGCAAGCTTGGTCGCGACATGCAACTGGGCCATCACCTGAAACGCCGTGTACCTGCCGAAGAAGCCAAAGAATACATTGTTCGCCTGCTCAAACGCTTCGATGCCGAGCGCCAGAATGGCGAAACCTTTACCCAATTCGTAAACCGTCACACTCTTGAAGAGTTGGAAGCGCTCTCCTAGCTCTTTCCGGCTGTTCTAACCGCAACCTGACCTTAGTCTCTTAATAAATCACATATTCAAGCAGTACCGCTTGTCTGCGTAGGTAGGGGCAATTTGCCCCTGCTTACGCCGAGACAGCAGGGTTTATTTCTTGTACCCTTAAAAGTTGGCTTTATCAAGGATAAGGGAGTAGAGATGCGATTAGAAATGACGAGAAAAACGAACTTTTTCTCTTTCACACGCTTGGGGTTGATTTTAAGTCTCCTCTTCATCGCTACATTGTTATTATCGGCTTGCGGTGACAATGCCAGTACAGTGGCCCCTGCCAGTTCAACGGTCGCCAGCGCTGTCACCGCCGTCGCTACAACTGCTTCTGCTGGCAGTAACACCACGGCTGCCAGTAAACCGCTCCAGGGAACTTTGAGATTAGGCTTCTTCCCTAACCTGACCCACGCCCAGGCTTTAGTGGGTATTGGCAACGGTACTTTTGCCAGAGTGCTGGGAAGCGGAGTGAAGCTGGAAACGAAGCCCTTCAATGCCGGGCCTGCTGCGGTTGAAGCTCTCCTGGCAGGCGATATTGATATGACCTATATAGGACCAAACCCCGCCATTACCGCTTACACCAAAACTCAGGGGAACGGAGTCCGCGTTATCGCGGGCGCGGCCAGCGGCGGAGTCTCCTTTGTAGTCAGGCCGGATGCGGGCATTAATAGCGCCAAAGACCTGGCCGGGAAGAAGATTGCTTCCCCTCAACTGGGTAATACCCAGGATGTGGCCCTGCGCGCCTACATCAAACAGGCCGGCCTCGAAACTACTGAAAAAGGCGGGAATGTTCAGGTTGTGCCGACCGATAATTCCAATATCCTGCAACTTTTTCAGAACAAACAGATTGATGGGGCCTGGGTTCCCGAACCCTGGGCTACCCGGCTGGTAGTTGAGCAGAAAGGCAAAGTGCTGCTGGATGAGCGCAGCCTCTGGCCTGACGGTAAATTCGTGATTACTCATATTCTGGTCAGCAACAAGTATCTCAAACAAAACCCGGAGATAGTGCGAGCCTTCCTGGACGCTCATATCCAGGTCACTCAGGACATTCAACGCGACCCGGAGAGCGCCAAAAAGGTTATTAACGACCAGCTTAAAAGCCTGACCGGTAAAGCCTTACCGGATGAAATCCTGAACCAGAGCTTCAGCAAGCTGGATATCGTGCTTGACCCGCTCAAAAGCACCCTGCTCAAATCGGCCGATAGCGCCTTTGATGCCGGTTTCCTGGGTAAAACCAAACCCCAGTTAGATGGGCTATACGACCTCACTATCCTGAACAGTTTGCTACAGGAAAAGGGGTTAAAGACCGTCAATCCTTAAGGAGTAACCAATCATGTCTTTTGTTTCTGCCGATCTCGAAAGGCAAACTCAAGCTCAGTCCGGGTCAGATATTCAATTAAGCCTGCATGGTGTGGGCAAGAGCTTCCGCAGCGGGAATAGTACTCTTACTGCCCTGGAAAATATCAACCTGGAGATTAAAAAAGGTGAGTTTGTCTGTCTGGTGGGTCCAAGTGGCTGCGGGAAGAGTACCATCTTGAACCTGGTTGCAGGCCTGGACAGGCCCGATCATGGCCTGGTACTGGCAGCAGGCCAACCGGTAACAGGAACAGGGCCAGATCGCATCCTGCTTTTTCAGGAAGCGGCGCTCTTTCCCTGGCTGAATGTACTGGCCAATATTGAGTTTGGCCTTAAATCAGTGGGTGTTCCATCAAGGGAGCGGCAAGAGCGGGCTATGCGCTACCTGAAGATGGTCAACCTGGAAAAGTTCGCTCATTTCAGGATACATCAGCTATCTGGCGGGATGCGCCAGAGAGTGGCGATAGCCCGCGCGCTGGCGATAGACCCGGCAGTGCTGCTGATGGATGAGCCTTTCACTGCCCTGGATGCCCAGACCCGCGACATCTTGCACCAGGAATTGCAGCAGCTCTGGCTGGAAACCGGCAAGACTATTCTTTTTGTCACTCACAATGTGCGAGAAGCGGTAACTCTGGGAGAGCGGGTAGTGGTTTTCACCTACCGTCCGGGCCGTATCAAGCAGGAGTTTTCGACTACACACCTGCCGCGTCCTCGCCATATCGAGGACGATGGAGCCATTTCGCTGGTGCGAGAAATTACAGCTACTCTCAAAACGGAAGTAAACCTGGCCCTGGCGGCTGAGTACGGCAATTAAAACTGAAGGTATAAAAACGCGTATGAGCATAACGCAGGAAATAACCAGGGATAATCTTAAACCCTCCGGTGAGCATGGGCAGGCAGCCTTGAAACTGGCAGGCACTTTTTCTCGCACCCTCGTCAAAGTAGCCATTTATGCTCTGGCAGTCGGGCTTATCTGGGAACTGGTTTATCTGATAATGGTGCAGTGGTTCCAGGTCTGGGTAGCCGCGCTCTTTCCGTCACCCCTGGAGGTACTAACCGCTATCGCCGATCACCTGGCAGACGGAACTCTACCCCGCGCTACATTTGCCAGCTTCAACCGCTTGCTGATTGGGTTTGGTATTTCATTGCCTCTAGGAGTCTTGATGGGTCTGGGACTTAGCGGCAAGGGTTGGTTTAAAAAGGCTGTAGGGCCGCTGGTGCTGGGCTTCCAGGCGCTACCGAGAATCTGCTGGCTACCACTGGCGATATTATGGTTCGGGCTTAACGAGCGCTCGATTATTTTCGTGGTCGTGATGGGCTCAGTCTTTTCAGTCACGATTGCCACCTATGATGGCACTAAACTGATCTCGCCCCTTCAGTTAAGAGCGGCTCATAACATGGGGGTCAAAGGTTGGGGTCTTTTCTGGCGAGTGGTGTTACCGGCGGCCCTCCCCGCCATCCTGGGCGGCGCGCGGCAGGGTTGGAGTTTCGCCTGGCGCTCGTTGTTGGCCGGTGAGTTGTTGACCGCCGGGATAGGACTGGGAAATCTACTGAACCAGGGACGCGACCTTACCGATATGCCGCTGGTAATGGCTGTTATGGTCGTAATAATCACTTTAGGGCTGGCGGTAGACCAACTGGTTTTGAATAAGGTCGAACGGGCGATTAGCTTGCGCTACGGACTGGCGCAACATAACTAGCAGGAAAGGGTTAGCCATGACGGTAAGAATCGGTTCTGAGGTTGTACTTGAAGGGGAACTCTCCGCTGAAGAATTAGAGCAGCTTAACTTTGAACTAATGAGGCTTAACCCTCAAAAAATTCTGGAGTGGGCTATCGAGCAATTTGGCTCAGAGATTGGCCTGGCTTGCAGTTTTGGTGGCATTAGCGGCATGGCTCTGCTGGATATGGCAGTTAAAATAAACCCTGATGTTCGGGTTTTCTACCTGGATACCGCTTTTCTCTTTCCAGAAACCTACGCTTTAAAGGAAGAAGTCTCTAGACGCTACAATATCAAACCCCTGGCCTATCACCCAAAACTAACCCCGGAAGAGCAGGCCAGGCAGTACGGCGAGGCGCTCTGGCAGCGCGACCCGGACCAGTGCTGCGCTATCCGCAAAGTAGAACCCAATCGCCGGGCTTTAAGTGGCTTAAAAGCCTGGATTACCGGCCTGCGGCGCGACCAGAGCGCCACTCGGCGGCAGGTTCGGCCGCTGGAGTGGGATGCCAAGTTTAACCTTTACAAAGTTAGCCCGCTGTGGAATTGGAGCGAACTGGAAGTATGGCAGTACATTCACGACCATGACGTTCCTTACAATCCCCTGCACAGCCAGGGCTATCCCAGTCTGGGCTGTACTCACTGTACCAGAGCAGTTTCAGAAGGCGAAGACTCTCGCGCCGGGCGTTGGAGCAATTTTGCCAAGACCGAATGTGGACTTCATCGTTAGTTTTTAAGAGTATATGAGTTTGAGTTAGATTTGAAAGGAGTTTTCTTTTGGCAGATCAAGGTTACACTATCTGGTTTACCGGCCTGAGCGGCGCAGGCAAAACTACTCTGACCGAACGGCTGGAGCAGATTTTGCGAGAGCGCGGGCAGAAAGTTGAGGTGCTGGACGGTGATGTGGTGAGAACTAATCTGAGCAAAGGGCTGGGATTCAGTAAAGAGGACCGTGATACCAATATTCTGCGGATTGCCTTTGTGGCAAACCTGCTCTCCCGCAACGGCGTTACCGTCATTACCGCTGCGATTTCACCTTACCGCGATATTCGAGATCAGGCTCGCCAGCAGATTGGGCGCTTCGTAGAGGTTTACGTGCGCTGCTCGCTGGATGAACTGGTGAGACGTGACGTTAAAGGGTTATACGCCAAAGCTATCCGGGGCGAAATCGCCAACTTTACGGGCGTTTCTGATCCTTATGAAGAGCCGCTTAACCCGGAAGTAATTGTCGATTCGGAATTTGAGACGGTAGAAGAGAGTGTTAACAAGATTCTGGCTCGGCTGGAAGAACTTGATTATCTTGAATCCCTGGCGGTAGCCCGGTAAAAAAGTCATAAGAAAAGGAACTATATTCATGACCTTAACAATAGGTAACAGGGAACTTACTGGACTGATCGAGCCGCACGGGGGGTTGCTTGTTAACCGTTATATAGAGCGCCCTGACCAGGCAGATTTGGCGAGTTTGAAGCAGGTTCGCTTGAATAGCCGGGCGGCGGCAGACCTTGAATTAATTGCTAACGGAGCCTATAGCCCCATTACCGGCTTCTTCAACCAGGCCGATTATCAGGGCGTAGTTGAAACCTTACACCTGGATAACGGCCTGCCCTGGAGCTTGCCGATTACCCTGGCAGTATCTGCGGAAGAAGCGGCAGACTTAAAACCGGGCGATAAAATTCTGTTAACTCTGGCTGATGGTCAGCCTGCCGGATTTCTCTACCTGCAAGAAAAGTATGGCTACGACCGGGAAAAAGAAGCCCGGCTGGTTTACCGCACCACAGAATCTGCTCACCCCGGCGTGGCGGCTTTGTATGCCCAGGGTGAGGTGCTTTTAGGAGGTCCAGTAGAAGTATTTCATCGTCCGGAGCGACCCGCCAACTTTGCCCGGCACTACCTCGAACCGGCCCAGACCCGCCAGATTTTTGCGGAAAAGGGCTGGCGTAGAGTGGTAGCTTTCCAGACCCGTAACCCGGTCCATCGTGCCCATGAATACATTCAGAAAACCGCCCTTGAAGTAGTGGATGGTCTGTTGCTGCACCCGCTGGTGGGCGAAACCAAGAGCGATGACATCCCGGCAGAAGTGCGGATGCGCTGTTATGAGGTTTTGCTGGAAAAATACTATCCGGCGAACCGCGTGCAACTGGCCGTTTTCCCGGCGGCGATGCGCTACGCTGGGCCGCGGGAAGCGATCTTCCACGCCCTGGTACGCAAGAACTTCGGTTGCAGCCATATTATTATCGGTCGTGACCACGCTGGGGTAGGCAATTACTACGGCACCTACGATGCGCAACTGATTTTTAGCCAGTTCGAGCCGGAGGAACTGGGGATTACCCCCCTCTTTTTTGAGAACAGCTTCTTCTGCAAACGCTGTGGCAATATGGCCTCCGCCAAGACCTGCCCTCATTCGCCTGAAGACCACTTGAGCCTGAGCGGCACCAGAGTGCGCCAGATGCTGGCCGATGGGCAATATCCCCCGGTCGAGTTTACCCGGCCTGAAGTGGCGGAAGTGCTGGTAGCTGCATACCGCCAGGATAAGTAGGGAGTTTTAAGCAGGAGCGGCCAATAACAGAGCTTTTCAGTCTTTCGATATTGTGCCAGTATAAGAATAGCCCGGAAAATTACTTTCCGGGCTATCTCGTTAAAATTTCTCTGCCAGTCTTGACGGTATAAGCAGTCTACTCGGCTAGTTGCTCCTGCTCTTTGGGAATACTGGCAGTCAGTTTGAGCTTGCTCTCCGCCGTTACACCGCTGGCGACTTCGGGATGAGCAGCATGAAATTTCTCGTAAATCTTTTCCGCGCTCTCCACATCTTCGGCTTCCAGCTTTATAGAGGCACCGTCCAGTTCCATGATCAATGTAACAGGTCTATCATTCTCCTGTTCAGCTTGCGGGGCTTTCTCTCTGGCAGCCCGCCGTTGCTGTTCGTTCAGCAAATACTTTGCAGCCGGGGCAGCCGCCCCAAAGAGAGCCATGAGCAATTCTTTATTATTTACGGCGTTCTGCGCTACTTGAACCAGTAGCTCAATTAAAGTACCACCACGCTGCCAGTATTTGGCTGGTTTCACCTTATAGCCATCGTGGCGCAGCGAACTCATTACGCTCTTTTCCACTTCTTCAACCTGGCTACTGCCGGGCTGTCCCGGGTCTTCAGGCACAAGTACTATCTGTATAGTAAAATCATGTTCGGTTACTTTGCCTGATGGAGTTCGCATAGACTTCCAGGGCCTCACTTCCTGATGATTAGTGCAACAATACTTTCTGAGAAAAGTACAATTTAAGTAATATGAAATAATTCACCTTCTGGTTCGTTGCAATATACGGGCCAGTGAACGGTTTTATGTCTTTATACAGGCAAAAACAGCCGCTACTATGAAATAAAAAACCCCGGCATAACCGGGGTTTTAGAGTTCTAAGCGCCTTTACTTGCTGCGGCCCTGGCTATCGTCCTCAAGGCTGAGAACAGCCATAAAAGCTTCCTGGGGGATTTCAACATTACCCACCATCTTCATGCGGGCTTTACCCTCTTTCTGCTTTTCCAGCAGCTTGCGCTTACGTGTAATGTCACCGCCATAACACTTCGCCAGCACGTTCTTGCGCATGGCGCTGATCGTTTCGCGGGCCACTACTTTAGAGCCGATAGCCGCCTGGATGGGGACTTCAAACAACTGGCGCGGAATCAGGCCGCGCAATTTGGTAGTCAGGGCGCGGCCCTGGCTGAAGGCTTTATCGCGGTGTGTAATAAGCGATAAAGCATCCACAGGCTGTCCGGCCACCAGGATATCCAGCTTGACCAGGTCAGCTTCTTTATAAGCATTGAAAGAATAATCGAGCGAAGCATAGCCCTGGGTACGTGACTTTAACTGATCGTAAAAATCTACAATCAATTCAGCCAGCGGCATATCATAGTTGAGTAACACCCGTGACTCGTCCAGGTATTCCATTTTAGTATATACACCTCGCCGGGTAGTGACCAGTTCCATAATCGGGCCGATATAGCGAGTCGGTGTGATGATCGAAATAGTCATCCAGGGTTCTTCGATAGCCGCAATCTCACCAGGGTTGGGCATATCACTGGGGTTATCGACCGTGATAAGATCCCCGTTGGTTCTCATGACGCGATACTCCACGCTGGGCGCCGTGGCGAGTAATTCAAGGTTATACTCGCGTTCCAGGCGCTCCTGGATAATTTCCATATGCAGCAGGCCCAAAAAGCCGCAGCGGAAGCCGAAACCCAGCGCGGCAGAAGTTTCCGGTTCGTAAACCAGGGAAGCGTCGTTGAGCTTAAGTTTCTCAAGAGCGTCACGCAGTTCGGAGTAATCGTCGCTATTGATCGGATAGATTCCGGCAAAGACCATCGGTTTAGCCGGGCGGTAACCGGGCAGGGCTTCGGTCGCAGGATGACTGGCCAGGGTAATAGTGTCACCCACCTGGCAATCAGCCACTACTTTAAGGCCTGTTGCGATGTAGCCGGTTTCACCGGTGTTGATTTCCCTGATAGGGGTTGGATGCGGTCTGAAGACACCTACTTCCAGGATATCAGCACTTTTTTCGGTTGCCATCATTTTGATAACATCCTCGGAAGTGACCTTGCCATCGAACACGCGGCAATAGGCAATCACTCCCTTATAGGCATCATAATGGCTATCGAAAATCAGGGCGCGTAACGGTTTGTCAGGATTACCTTTAGGCGGCGGAATGCGCTGGACTACCGCCTCCAGAATGTCGGTAATACCGGTACCCATTTTGGCGGAAGCTTCGATTATTTCTTCCCGAAAGAGGCCGATAGTTTTCTCAATTTCAGCCGCTACTACCTCTGGTTGGGCGGCGGGTAAGTCTATTTTATTGATAACCGGAATAATAGTCAGGTCTTGCTCAACCGCCATATAAAGGTTCGCCAGAGTTTGCGCTTCAATACCCTGGGTAGCATCTACCACCAGGATAGCACCTTCGCAGGCGGACAAACTGCGGCTAACCTCGTAAGTAAAGTCTACGTGGCCGGGAGTGTCAATCAAATTCAACTCGTACTCATTCCCGTCCTTCGCCCGGTAATTCATGCGGACGGCGCGGGCCTTGATGGTAATACCTTTCTCGCGCTCCAGATCCATCGAGTCGAGCAACTGTTCCTGCATTTCGCGCTGCGAAACAGTTCCGGTAACTTCCAGCAAACGGTCTGCCAGGGTAGATTTACCGTGGTCAATATGAGCTATAATACAAAAATTGCGTATCCTGCTAAGTTCTGTCACTACCTGTTTTCCGGTTTCTCTAGTTTATGATAAAAAGCTTTTTAGCCTAAAGATTATACACCACGGACCGGGCAGGCGCAAAGGATTTTTAAACCAGCCCAGGGCATTTCAGAAAATAATATTAGCGAATAAAAGCAGGAGCGCCAGGGAGGGTTATGCTTCAAATTTTTAGCCACCCGGGCTGGAACATTCTTAACCTTCAAGTAATTCATTAGCCCTAATACCGCATTATTAAGCGTTGCTAATACCTGGGGAGTTTGCACTCGCCGGCTTAAGCAAGTATCTCCCTTTGGAGTTTCTATTTATTATTCTCTGAAACGCCCTGAGCACGCATCTATCACTATTGACACAGCTAAATGTATTGGTTTATATTCATAGTATTAAAATTGCCTCTTGTAGAACTACCCCTGAGCGAGCAATAAAATTGAATATCGAATTTTCTTACGGCCTGGCATATCCGAACATAGCCAGAGTTGGTATGAGCAACTGTTAATTTAACGAATCATTTAGATAAGACAGGCCTGATAGTTTTCTTAAGAAACAGACAGGCTAACCAGGATGTGGTTGTACCCGCGTAAACCAGAAAATAAAACGGAAGTTACAGGCAAATGGCTGGCAAATCTGCGAACGAAATAGAAATAGAAGAAGCTCAGCAGCGCATATTCAGCGAAGAAGAAGAGAGTTACCGCCGCCTGCTGGCTCTTACTCCCGAAGCAATCGCTATTCATCAGAATGGGCTACTGGTCTTTGTAAACGCGGCAGGCGCGGAACTGGTCGGTGCAACTTCGCCCGAAGAACTGGTAGGTAAGACGCTGCTCGATTTAGTACACCCCGATTACAGAGAACTGGTAATAGCGCGAGTGCAGCGCACCCAACAGCAGGGCAAAATGGGCGAACTGGTCCGGGAGAAATTTTTACGTCTGGATGGTAGACCCATTGACGTGGAAGTAGTTTCCATACCGGTCAATTACAGGGGTAAGCCGGCTTCAATGGTAGTAGTGCGAGATGTAACCGAGCAGAAACGAGCCGAAGAGGCCCTGCGAGAAAGTGAAGAAAGACTACGCCTGGCTTCTGAGGCGGGCGGTTTGTCTACCTGGGAATGGAACATTCAAACCGGCGAGGTTAAGTGGTCGGTGGGGCTTCCTGAGATGCTGGGTATACATCCGGGGGAATTCGGGGGGACTCATGAAGCTTTCCTCGATATGATCTATTCTGAAGATCTACCGCTGGTTAATGCTGCCCTGGAAAAAGCGATTCAAAGTCATTGCGATTATGATCTTGAATTTCGGGTGGCACGTAAAAACGGTAGCCCTGTCTGGGTTAGTGCCCAGGCAAGGATAATCTACAGTGAGAATGGGCTGCCCTTGCGCATGTTAGGCGTAGTTAAAGACATTAGCGAGCGCAAAGAAGCGGAAAAACGTTTGCGCCGGAGTGAAGAAATTCAACGTTTTCTGGCAGAAGCCAGCAGAGTCTTATCGTCATCACTGGACTATGAAACGGTCCTGCAAAGCCTGGCCCGCCTGACTGTACCGGCAATTGCCGATTGGTGTACGGTAGACGTAATCGAGCAGGAAGGAAAGATTCGACGAGTTGCGCGGTACCATTCAGACCCTGAAAAGCTTAAAAGGAATGAAGAGTACGACCGCTTCTATCCTTTTAATCCAAATTCCGCTAACGGTATGAATAATTTGCTTCGTTCTCGAAATACGCGATTGGTCCGGCAGGTGGATGAAGAAACCCTGGCCGATATTGCGGGTGACAGTAGAGCGCTCGAATATCTGTTGCATTTAGGCATAAAATCTTCGATTCTTGTACCTCTGGTAAATAGAGAGCAGGGTATCGGGATTTTAACTCTTTCAACAGCGGAATCGGGCAGGATTTATAACGAGGAAGATAAGGCCCTGGCGGAAGAACTGGCTCAACGGGTAGCCCTGGCTGTGGACAACGCCAGGCTCTACCGGGAAGCGCAAGAGGCGATTGCGGACCGGGAGACTTTCCTTTCAGTAGCCGCGCACGAACTTAAAACTCCGATCACCGGCATGCGCGGTTTCGCCCAGTTGCTTTCTCGCCAGTTGAACCGTAAAGAGGGTATTGACCCGAAACGGCTGACACAGGCACTTCAGTCTATCCAGGAGCAATCCGACAAGCTAACTCGTTTGATTGGGCAGTTGTTAGATGTTTCCAGAATTGAAGCAGGCCGCCTGGTGCTGGAACCAAAAGAGGTTGACCTTAAACAGATAGTAGAACAGACGGTGGAAGTAGAGCAGGCCCAGACTAACAGGCATACTCTGGTAGTACTGGCGCCATCGGAATCGCTGGTAGCCAGGGTAGACCCACTGCGTATTGAGCAGGTGATAACTAACCTGGTAGATAACGCTATTAAGTATAGCCCAGAGGGAGGTCCGGTGGAAGTAGAACTGGCGCTGGATGAGAATAATATCGTTAATTTAAGTGTTACCGATTGGGGCCTGGGCATAGCACCCGAACATCGCGAGCGGATTTTTGACCGCTTTTACCAAGCGCATCTTGGAGCATACCTGGGAGGTATGGGCCTGGGTTTACATATAACCCGGCAAATTGTAGAACTCCACCACGGAGAAATAAAAGTTGATTTTCCGGCTTCTGGAAGTACTAAATTCATAGTAAAATTTCCCCGGGGACTGGTAAAAGAATAAATATAGGGTATGAAATAAATGACAACAGAGGTAACAGTAAAAACCGGAACCGTGCTCGTAGTTGATGACGAAGCCAGTATTCGTGAGTTAGTAAGTCTAACCTTGTTGGATGAAGGTTATCAGGTAGTAACTGCTGTTCACGGCGTAGATGCCTTACAACAACTGAATTCCGTATCGCCCTGTGTCATTCTACTGGATATGCGCATGCCGGTAATGGATGGCTGGGCTTTTGCCAGAGCTTATCGCCAGTTAAGCGGTCCTAAAGCGCCTCTGGTTGTACTGACTGCCGCTACCGATGCAGCAGCCTTCGCGGCCCAGGTACAGGCCGACGGCTTCCTGGCCAAACCTTTCGATCTCGGTCATTTGATTGAGCTGGTCGAGCATTACTGCCCGGAAAGTCTCTAGATTATCAAAATATCCTTTTCGGAAGCGAGTAACTTCTATAGAGCTTTGCGCTGGGCAATCCAGCCCCCGTAAACTAAAGCGCTGTAGAATCTCCGTATCTGTTCAAAACCGGCCTGCTCTAAAAGAGCCAGGGTACGCGCCTCATCAATTGGGTAAAAAGTGCCGTGTGACTTTTCAAGCTGTTGCATTTGCTCCAGAGGTAATCCCATCTGGTGACCATGCTTGATCCAGGCTGGCCCAAACTCTTTCACAAATTCCGGTCCACCGTAAATATCTACAAGTATCAAAGGTGAACCAGGATTAAGACGGGAGGCAATCGCTGACAGGAGGCTCAGCTTCTCTCCATTATCCGGCAGGAAATGCATTACCAGGATACAGGTGGCCGCCTGGAACTTTCTGGAAACCCCTAAATCCTCTACGACCCCCTGCTGCAGATTTACTCGTTCCGTCAGATTATGCTGAACTAGCTTCTCGCGGGCGATAGCTAACATATGGGCCGAAGGATCTACCCCGGTTAATAACCAGCCTGGCATTGCCTGACCGAAAGTTAGCAGTTCTTTGCCGCTACCGGCGCCTACAATCAGCACCTCTCCGCTAGCAGCTACTATTGTCCTCAGGTAAGCCAGAGCCATCTGGAAGATGGCCTCATAACCTGGCACAAACTTACTGACTGTATTGTCATACTGAACAACTTGCAAGGGCGGACTGGTATCAAAGTTAATCCCCTCGGGTTTATCACTCATATTTCACCTCATGTGCATGGCCGATAAGAAGAGGTTCATCTAACTGTGGTACGGATGGACAGGTTATCTAAGGCTGATTGCTTCAAGTGGTTCCTCTGCCGCTTCTGCCTTCGACTGTGCCTGATTGCCCCTGGCCTAAACCGGCTGTCCAGGCAGCCCGCATCGCTTCGGCCCGGTCAGCTACCTGTAACTTGCTTAAAATGTTGGAGACATGGTTACGTACAGTCTTGGGACTTAAAACCAGCCTGGTGGCAATTTCCCCGTTGGAGAGGTGTTGGGCTATTAGCTTGAGGATTTCGTACTCCCGGTCAGTCAAACCGGCCAGGAGGTGTGACTGAGTAGAGCTGGTAGGGCTAGCGGCCTGGAAATAGTGCACGAGCCGCTCGGCGAGGGCAGAGCCGAAGATCGCTTCTCCTTCGGCTACCGCTCTAATTGCCCTTAAAGTTTCACTTTGTGCCGCTCCCTTTAAGATATAACCCCTCGCACCGGCTCGCATCGCCGCAAAGACCGAGTCGTCATCCTCAAACATGGTTATGATCAGTACTTTAAGCTGGGGATAGAGCTGAATCAGCCGGCGGGTGGTTTCAATCCCGTTGATACCGGGCATTTTAATATCCATCAGGACAACATCCGGGGCAAGCTCCTCTACCTGGCGCAGCGCTTCCTCTCCGCTGTCAGCTTCTCCAGCAACCTCCATATCCGGCACTGACTCCAGCAAGGTCCGTAGCCCATCCCGAAATAAAGGGTGATCATCCGCTAATAGTACACTTATCCGCTCCATTTAAATTTCACTCCTTCAATCGGGTTAACTGGCAGGGTGTAAAAAAGAGCAGCCTTTCTGCTGGTTGAAACAGGGAGTTTATTATAGCCGGTTAAAAACATTATAGCGTAAAGTACCAAATAGAATAGTTTGGTACCCTGCTTGATACAGACAAATTTCTTCTTTAGTCTATTTTGGTCTGCATATTTCCTGAAGGAGGAAGCAGCAGGCTTCTTAAAACCTGGCTTAGCTGGAACTAACCGTTTCCGGGGTAGCCGGAGATGTGTTTGAAGGGGAAATATGGATGCTATGAGCGCGCGTTTTCCAGGTGAAAACGGCCAGACCCAACAGTACAAATCCGGCCAGCCAGAGCAAGGAAAAGCCCAGATACAGCCAGGGTCTCTCGCTGGTGAACCCACCGGCTACCGAGATTTGCATGGCGGAAAAGGAGGGAAACCACTTCAGAAAATCCTGGTTGGCAACCGGATTGCCCAGGGGATTTTGTAGCGAGGTATCTATCAGGCTGACCATTATCACCAGAAAGAATCCTTCTAACTCGCCTTTTAAGAGAACTCCTAACAATAGTCCCAGCCCTCCATAAATCAGCCCGATACTTAAAAAACCCAGTCCGACCCAAACCAGGGATGCCGGTTGCCAGAAGGCAAAAAGGACCAGGCTGGCGTAAAGGGCTACCAGCGAGGCAACTACCGCTAGCGAAGTCAGCTTTGCCAGTATCAGGATAGGCTGAGGGTAGCCGCTCAGGATCAAGCGGTGATCAAAGGAAGTATTTTTGCGAGTGGAGGTAAAGAGTATGAAGCCCACAATCAGGCTGATCGCATTCAAACCGCTGGTGATCAAGATAAGATCATGCCCGTTCGCGTGTAAAAAGGTGTTGGTGGCAAAGAACTTGAATTCGAGAGGAGCGTCTGGAGTGATCTCGCCAAGCAGGTACGACCAGAGTGGCACAAACACTAACAGAAGTATAAAAGCAAAGCGATTGCGGAACTGTTCCAGGAGGGTGTAGCGAGTTGCGATCAGGTAGCGCTGAAGAAAGGAATTAGACATAGCGATTTCTCCTCTGATTAATTACTGGTTGTGACAGGCAGCGCCTGGCCTTCGTGTAAACGGTAAATCCGGTCAAAGCGCTTCTGCTCAAAGAACATGTGGGAGATGACCAGGACTGCGCAGCCCTGGTTGCGCAATTCGCTAGCGAGTTCCCAGAAACGCAGATAGGTTTCCCAATCAAAACCCTGGTAAGGCTCGTCCAGTAACAGGACAGCGGGCCGGTGCATCAAAGCCAGAGTAAGATTAAGTTTTTGCTTGGTACCGCCGCTCAGGTTGTTTACACGGGTATGGCGATATTTCTCAAAGCCCAGTTTTTCAAGCAATTCCCTGGCATAAGCCAGGCTGCTAATGTTGTAAGCAGCCCGGAAATAGTCAAGATGTTGTTCAACCGTCAGGGCCTCGTTGAGGAGCGGGTTCTGAGGACAATAGCCGATTTTGTCGCCCTGGAAGATCTCTCCCCGGTTGGGCCGCAACTCTCCGGCCAGAATTTTTAGTAGTGTAGATTTGCCGGCACCGTTTTCACCGACAATACCCACCAGGCTACCAGGGAGAACCTGGAAACTCACTCCCGTTAAGACCTTGTGTTTTCCGTATGATTTGTAAAGTTTTTTAGCTTCCAGCACGGGTTCTGTCATTTGCCACTCCTTGTTTTTTATCAATCCTTATATATTTTTAAGTATAGGCAAGTGGGTGTCCCGTTGTCTTGAGGCAGTGTCCCGGTTTTGTCCCGATCAGTGTCCCGATAGTATTGTATTAACAGGCAACAGCAAGTAGCTCTGGTCGAATCCGGCGACCCAAAAAGAGGGGGAATCATAAGGAGGGGGAAATTTTAGCGATAATGGGAATCTGGCCTGTTTTATCTCAAAGTGTGCCGGTTGATAGCTGAAAGATGGATGAGGTCGGGTGCTTCTGCCTTATAATCCTATAATACTGATGGGGATGAATCCGCTGGCACCTCTAGTGGCAGGCTGACCTGAATTGTCGTGCCGCCAGAATCGCCAGCCTTAATTATACAGCTTCCTCCCAGTTCAACTGCTCGTTCCTGCATGGCGAGTAATCCAACTCCTGTCCGGTGGTCGTCGGGAAGGCCTTTGCCATCATCGCTTATCTCAAGCGCCAGGGTTCCGTCTCGCAGGTTTAAACGTACGTAACACTGCTGAGCAGCGGCATGGCGAACAACATTGGTGATGGCTTCCCGGGCTATACGGTAAGCTGCGACTTCAACTGCTGCCGGAAGCGGCGCAATCTTCTCTGGAGCATCGATCACCACCCGCAACCCCTGGTACTGGTAGATGGCAGCCTGCTCGCGCAGGGCTCCGAGGAGGCCCAGTTCATCGAGAGCGGGAGGGCGCAGGATATAGACCAACCGGCGGATCTGGTCGAGAGTTTCCTGGGTCTGTTGGCGCACGCCTTCCAGCAGTTGATCTGCCCGCGCAGGCTCTTGCTTGAGCAGATTACGAGCAGCATCAATTTTGAAGGTCAGGCTAGCCAGGGTCGGCCCGAGTCCGTCGTGCAGGTCGCGGCGCAGTCTACGGCGCTCCTCTTCGCGTGAGGTGATCAGGCGTGCGCGGGATTGCTGGAGATCGCCAGTCAGTTGCTTCAGCTCTGCCGTAAGAAGCACGGATTTAATCGCCACAGCCATCTGAGGGGCCAGTCCATGCAGGAGCCGCAGATCAGGGGAAGTTAAATGATCTCCTGGTCCTCGCGCTGTCAGCAGGAATTCGCCTACCTGCTCGCCCTGGGCCACCAGCGGGATGTGAATCAGTTTGTCCTGCGGATGGTGTATACCGGCATAAGTCGCAAGTACTTCCTTCCCCGGTTGCCTGTAGGTTATAGCAACATAGGGTAGCTTGAGCGCCTGGGCAACTGATTGCACGATTGTAGGTAGGAGGGCGTCGGCGGAGAGAGTGTCTTCCAGGCGGCTACCCAGGCGCGATAGCAGGCGATTGGGATCGTCACGTTCTCCAAACATCAGGCGGTTGACCGCCTGTTGCAGGCGCTGGCGTAGGGGTTGAAACAGCACTGCCACCAGACCGGTGGCAAAGAGAGACAGGAACAGGTTTCCCAGAGCCGAGAAGATTTCACCGAGGCCAACCACCACCAGGAGGTACAGGGCGAGGGTGCTCGTGGTCAACAAGCCATAAACCAGGGTCCGGTTGATGAGCAGATCAATATCCCACAACCGGTAGCGCAAAACGGCCAGCCCTATAGTCCCCGGAACGAAGAGAGAAACAAGTGGCAAGATAACATCACTCAGGCTGGCATAGAAGGAGTGAGCAACACTCGCCCGGGTAAGCGCGGGAAAGACGAGCAGAGGCAGGAGGTTAGCCGCGTCCACGAAGGTGCCTAAAAGCATGCCGAAAACGATCCATTTGGTCTGCTGGCGCTGCACCTGGCTGGAAACATGCCTGTATCGGTAAAGTTGCGCCCAGCAAAAGGCTCCAATCAGACTGAGGAAAAGGGTGGCGACCAGCAGGGGAGGCCAGTTTACAATTGAGAAAGGCGCACTGGAGGGCAGGCAGAAGGCTACCTGCCAGGCCAGGTAGGTAAGGGTCAGCCAGCGTGTCCAGCCGGGTACGAAACGCCCGTCAGGGAAGAGGGCGAAAAAGAAAGCGATAGAACTCCAGGTCAGCAGGTGCAAGAGAGTGATACAGATTCCTAGAGGAGACGAATAGCCTACTATGTGTGTAAGCGCCGGGAAAGCGGGAGAAAGATTTGTTGCCAGCATAACCAGAAACAGGGACACAAAGAGTGCCATCCAGTCATCAGGCCGGCGCCAGAAAATGAGCAGACTGACCGCGAACCAGCACGGGGAGATGAGTGTGAGGGCGAGGGTGGTATAAGGGCCTGTGAAAAGCAGGTAGAGGGAGGTGATACTGTCGTAACCACTGACCTCTCCTGGCGAAGACATCAGTTGAGCATAAATACCTTCCTGGTAACCATGAAACTGAAAACTATACACCAGCACTGCCAGCACGTAGAGTGCTGAGTAGAAGAGCATCAGCAGGACCCACCCGTATCTGGCAACCACAAGTGGTCTCCCGGACAGGCGGGTGTCTGCACTGGTTGAGGTCGGGATGGAGACAGCAGTCATTTCGGGCATTGAAACCTTGTTCAAAATCCCTCTTTCGCTTTCTTCCCCTCTTGGACTGCTAAAGCCGCAGCGTAAAATGAATAAAGAGCTGCTTTTTTTGCAAGTAGTTCGGGAGGGGAATAGATTTCAGTTCATCAGCCAGTTCCATTTTACAGTAATTGTCCAGATACACGAAAAAGAGATTAAGATCAGGGTGAAAACTCACTGGCACGTCGAGCGGGTTTCTCTAAGAATCATTCCGACTAACCATTGCATGGATTTATCACCAAAGCCTTTGGTATCAAGCCAGATAATAGCCAGTTTGACAGTTCTGGGGTCTCTCCTGGTAGAGAGCAATTGAATAACTTTAATAACTCGTCCATACTCACTGGTAGCCGGAATACTTACATCAAAATCCAGGCATAAGGTACTAAATTGAGACACTGGTATTTGTTTAAGAGAATTTTTACGTATCTGGTTAGCCAGTTCACCTATTTTTCGTTTAGAAAACTCTGTCATAGAATACTTCACCCCTGATAAATTACTTTGATATTCAAAATTGGAATTAAAGACCGGTACACCAGGCCATCCCGATTAGATCCGCAAGGAAGGGATGTTTAGAGGAAACTGCGAGTGCGGGCAAAAGAGCCCGAAGAAAGGTAGGCATAGAAAATAAAACTTTGTAACATGCTAAAGAGGGTAGAATGAAAGTGCATCTTAACTAGAACTTTACTCTCTTAAATTTAACGAGGGCCCGTGACATGGGCGTGATAAGCATCGTGATAAAAAGTTGTACTTTAGCAGCGAGAAAGATTATTTCGCGGCAGCGTAAACTGAGGACGTTTAGACTTTTACCGGGGATTTAATCAAGTGAGCTGTTGCCTGAGAGGATTTTTGGCTAAATACAGAACTTTGCTTCTTTGCATATCTAAAACTGAACCCGATCCAGCTCGATTTGTTCTAGCAGGTAGGGTAATTCGAGGCTTCGAGCCAGGGCGGAAGCCTCTGCAAAATAAGCCTCTACCGCGGTCTCCCCATAATCAAAGTAGGCCAACCAGCCGTTAGCTCTCAGGTGGGCGATTTGCAGTCGAGGGTTGGCGTTTATTTTCCCGGCCAGTTTTTGCACTTCCTCACGGGCCAGCGAGACTTCTCCCTGCTTTATCAGGGCCTTGACCAGTGCCGAATAGGGTAATAAGTAGGGAATAAAACCCTGATTACCGGAAAGGAAGATTTTGCGGGCATATTCCGCCGCTTCTTCCCATGCTCCCTCCAGCACATAGCCAATCGCAAGCCCGGACCAGATTAACTTTATAAACGGCTTTGCGGGCAATTGCTCGCTAAGCTCCAGCGCCTCCAGGTGCGCCCGGCGACCTTTCTCAATTTCCCCCAGCGAGTATAGAGCTAAACCGAGCGCCGCCATGTTAAAAATCAGGAGGAAATTAATATTTATGGCTCTGGCAATAGCCAGACCCTGTTCGCTGGTTGCCAGGGCCTCCCGGTACTGGCCGTGCTCCAGGAGAGCCATTGCCAGGAAATAACTGGCTCCAGCCTGTCCCCAGCTATTCTCGATCTCTGTATAGAGAGCATAAGCAGTCCTGGCCGCTTCGATTGCGCCGACTACCTGCCCCCGGCGCAGGCGTGCATTTGAGATAATAGAGAGGCAATCGGCAACCATCGCCCGGTTCCCCCGGGCAAGATAACTCTGGCGAGCGGCCTCGGCGTGGGCTTCCGCCTCGTTGCACAGATTTAATTCGACCTCGGTGTAGGACAAAATATTCAGGCTAAAGGCTTCCCGCTCCGCTAAACCGGCCTCCTGTGCCAGTTGAAACGCTTCCCAGGCGTTCTTTCGCGCAATTTCAACATCCTTGAGAAGGTAATATCGGGCCATGTTACTTCTGCTGAGAGCCAGCCCGGCTTTGTCCCCGCCTTTTTCAGCTTCCGCAATCGCTCGCGCCAGCAGTGCCGGAACCTCCTCTACCTCTTGCAGAGAGTAACTTACCAGGCTAACCATCTGGTTGAGCGCTATACACATAACTGACGAGTTGTTATTCACTTCGGCCCGTTCCAGCAATCTTTGATAGACCTCACGGGCCTGGGCCACTTCGTTAGTTAACTCATAGGTTCGCCCAAGTTGCTCTAAGAGCTGGTAAAGTTCGGTTGCGGCCAGTTGTTGGCTGCCTTCAAGCTGGGGTATCAGCCTGTAAGCGCGCTGGTAGTGGTTGCGGGCATCTTTTACGGCAAATAGCTTCATCGCCTCATTTCCTGCGAGCAGGCTATAGTGAAAGGCGGGCAGAGCCAGGTGGGCGGCATAGGCATGGTAGGCCAGCTCAGCCGGGCTGGTTTTTTGGCCTTCCAGAAGTGTCAGGGCCTTACGGTGAAAGTGGCGGCGCCGGTTATCACCCGCCTCTGTATAGGCTACATCTCTGATTTTATCGTGAGCGAAGAAGTAACGGCTCTCTTCCCATTCTCGGCTCTCTTCTACAAGTAGCCCACCGGCCAGTAATTCTTCCAGTCCTTCCAGCCCTTCGCTTTCCTCCAGCCCGCTCAGGTCGCAAAGCTGGCTAAAGCTAAAACCCCGGCCCAGCACGGCTCCGGCCCCCAGTAATGCGCCTGCCGCCTGACTCAGCCGAGCCAGGCGTACTCGAATAATTTCCCGCACTCCTCGCGGCAAAAACCCCTGCAACTCGGCCTGGCGTTCAAGCGCAGCCCTGTAGTCCAGCCGCCAGCGACCCTCGCTCGCCGGTAGAAAAGCGAGCAGACCCTCTTCCAGCAGGGTTTTAATGGTCTCGACAATATAAAAAGGCCGCCCGGTAGTCTCTTTAAGCAACCAGCTTACAAAAGCCTCCTGGTCAGGAGTCTGCTCACTTTCACTTCCCGCCAGGCCTATGACCAATTGCGCCGTCTCTGCCTGGCTGAGCTGACCCAGTTCCAGGCGGTTCACGCTCAGGTTACGCTCAAGAGTAGCCAGCCAGTTACTTAGCTGGCGCGAGGTTGCGAGCGATTCGGCCCGCAGATTGAGCAGAACCATTACCGGCAGTTGGCGGTTATGCCAGCGCCGCACCAGATACTGCAAAAGATCCAGCGAAGCCTGATCGGCCCACTGCCAGTCGTCGATAAAAAGGAGCAGCGGGCTTTTGCGGGAGAGGGCCTGGCCCAGTATGGCAAAAGCTTCGAAAAGCCGGATTTTAGCCTCTTCCTCGCTGGCGACAGCCGGAAGCGGCAGGTCAGGCAAGCGTTCCCGCAATTCTGGTAAGAGGCGAGAGAGTTCGGCCAGCCAGACATCGGAGAGCAGGTCGTCCAGGGCATTTTCCTGTTCCAGCCGGTTTCGGAAGGCTTCGACCAGCGGTTGGTAGGGTAAATAGCTGCTAACCTCAAAGGTCTGGCCGGTAACCAGTTCCGCGCCTTGCGACCCGCACCAGCTAACAAATTCGGTGGCCAGTCGGGTTTTACCGATCCCGGCCTCCCCCAAAAGCAGGGCTACGCCTAACTGGCCACGGGTTACCTGCTGGAAAACCCGGCTTAGCCGGTTAAATTCCAGGCTACGCCCGACCATCTTTACCTCTAGCTGAGCCGGAGTAGGGCGGATAGACCCCGGGGATGAAGCCGGATAAATCTTCTCTTTGGGGCCGGAAACAGGCTTTTTACCCGCAAGGGCGGCCAACTGCGGGGAAGGGCTTAATTTTAATTCTTCCCACAGGTGTTGTTGATAGTTTCGGTAAACCTGTGCGGCACTGGCGGGCTCGTTTAGCAATAAAAATAGTTGCATTACTCGTTCGCAGGCGCTCTCGCTTAGCGGTGCGTGGTAAAGCCAGGTCCGGGCTACTTCCAGGGCTTGCTGGTTGGCGCCCTGTTCCATTAACCAGCCAGAATATCTTTCCAGAGAATCTTCCAGCAAAGCATGCCATTTCTCACGCTGGCGGGTGAGCCAGGCTTCAAACTCGGGCGCATCTTCCAGGGAAAAACCTTCGAGAAACTCGCCCCGGTAGAGTTTAATAGCTTGCCCGAGTTCCTGCGAGTTATCTTTCCGGGCCTGAAAAGAAAGGGGGGCTGGCAATCCGGCTGCAAGCGTTGTAATATGTTTTAAAAGCAGCTTCTCAAATTCGTCAAGATCAAGATAAAAATCTACTCCACGGTTAAACTCAAGCTGGTCTCGCCCGGTCAGGATAGTCTCACTCAACTCTTCGCCCAGCGTTTCGCGCGCGTAAGCCAGAGTGCGCCGTAAGTTGGCCCGGGCACTGGAAGAATCGCTCTCCGGCCAGAAGAGGGCAATTAATTTCTCACGATAATGCGGCCCTTTTTCCATCAGGAGATAGAGGACGAGAGCCAGGGTTTTACGTGAAGGGAACTTTAAAGCCTGCCCGTCTAACTGTACCAGGGGTATTCCAAGTAAGCGAAACTCAAGTTTGCTCATGGCATCCACCTTATCACGGTTTTACAACGCCTGTAGATTATCTTTTGAATGTCAGCTAGGAATATAAACTTATTATAGCAGCCTTTTAGCTAGACTATACCATTTGTAATTTTAGAATGTTTCGGTTAGAGGAAAAGTTAACTATGCCAATGCTGGGGTACGCCTTACCAATCTTACCCGGCAAGCTGGAACACTGGCGGCGTTTTTGCCAGGAGTTGCTGGGAATTTACCAGGAAGAATACCGGGCCAGCCGGGAGCGCCTGGGTATTACCCGGGAGTATGCCTGGTTGCAAGCTACCCCTGAGGGAGAAATGGTAATCTACTACCTGGAAGGTGTTTCACCCGGTCAGCTCTTTGGCGTGCTGGCCAATTCCTCCCAGCCTTTCGACCGCTGGTTGCTGGAACAGTTAGCCGAGCTTCATGGCTTTGAGCCTGGCTGTCCTGATTTCGAAGCGACCCACAATGAACTGGTTTTCGAGTGGCAGACCGCTACAGGTAGCCAGCTCAAAGCCTGAAAAAGCCGGGCGGTTATTTTAACCGGCTTCTCACCCTCATCGCAGCGGTTTTAAAGCAAAATGTACCTCAAAGTCAGACGTGATTTAGTATGTTAAGCAGGAAAAAGTAGAGTAGAAAAAAGTAGAAAAGAATAAATAATAAAATCAAAGAGAGGTATTAAATGGCAACTCAGAACTATGACTACAGGCAGTTGGTCCGGGCCGAATTACTTGATCTGAGCCACTTTTTGCATACCTTGAATAAGGCCGAGTGGGAAGAACCTACTCTGTGTGAGGGTTGGCGGGTCAGGCACATTGTCGGTCATTTTGTGGTAGGTTACTCGCTGCCGTTGCCAAAGGTTTTGTGGATTCTGGCATTTCAGTACCACTTTAACTTGCCCAGAGCGGCTCACGAAATTTCTACCCGTTATGGGGAAGAGCACAGCCCGGAAAAACTGCTGACCGAGTTCGACCGCTGGACACAGGCTAAAAAACATACGGGCATGGCTACGATAGGGCCAATGGAAGAACATTTTCTGGATCACGTCATTCATCACTGGGACATCACTATACCTATGGGACGGCCCCGCCAGCTACCACCGGAGCGCAAGCTGGCGGCGCTTGATGCCATCGTAGAGACCGCCGGCAAGACCGGCATAGCCCCGGTCAGGCGTTTTGTCAAAGGATTGAGCATCAAGGCAACCGATATTGACTGGCAGTGGGGAGAAGGTTCAGAAATAAAAGGGGAGACGCAGAACCTGATACTGGCCCTGACCGGCCGGCGCGAACCCCTGGAAAAACTTGAAGGTGCTGGCGTAGAAATACTGCGGCAGCGCCTGGCCACTGAGTGGTGGAAGCAAGCCGCGCCGGTAACGGTCAGTTAAGCAGCCCTGGAGCAATTAAGTTCCTTAAAGGTTATTATCTGATTTATTCATTGCATTAATCCGGTCTTTTAAAACCGGCGTAAAAGTACCAGAGCGACGATTGATACTATCAACTATGAGCTAGAGCAAGCAGCCTAATTTTACAGGGACTGAATCAACCATCTTTCTTCCCTCATGCAAGTCAGTCCGATTCCCCTCAGCCTTGCCTATTTACAGGAAAGGAGTATTTCCTCTTGTCTAAAAACGATCTTTTGCGCCCTCCGGGGCCAGAAAATAGCCTCCCCTTTGGCCTGAAGCAGGTACTTGGTATGGCAAGCGACCCTCTCGGCTTTTTAAGCCGGATGGCGCAGTACGGCGACCTGGTACGCTATAAAGCTGGACTGAATGACGTTTACCTGGTAAACCACCCTGATTATGCCCGGGAAGTGCTGGTCACCCAGCAGCGCAACTTTGTCAAAGGCCAGAGCGTGGCGCTGCTGAAAGAATTGTTGGGAGAAGGAGTCTTTACCGGTGATGGGGCTGAGCATTTACGCCGCCGCCGGATGTTGCAACCCGGTTTTCACAAAGAGCGCCTGGCGGCATTCGCTCAGATTATGGTTGATTACACCACCCGCAAACAACTTACCTGGCAAAACCGCAGTGAAATTGACCTGACGGAAGAGATGAAACAACTGACCCTGGCCATCGTCACCAGGACTTTGTTTGATCTGGATGTAGCGGTAGATCAGCCGGAACTGGGAGACGCTCTGAATGCCCTGCACACCTGGGCTGCTCGTTTCCTGCTACCCGTGCCGCTGGCCCGGCTGGTGAATAAATTACCCCTGGCAAGTAACCGAAAATTCAAAGCGGCCAAACTTTACCTGGATACCACCATGGACGCACTGGTGCGACAGCGCCGGGCCGAGGGTTTAGAGCGCGGAGACCTGCTATCCCTGCTGCTGGAATCAGCCGAGACAGAGAACGTCCAGACCGGTTCGGAAGGCAAACTTTCAACCAGCCAGATCAGAGAGGAGCTTCTAACCTTCTTTCTGGCGGGACACGAAACCACGGCCCTGGCTCTCATGTGGGCCTGGTGCTTGCTCAGCCAGCACCCCGCAGCGGAAGCAAAACTGCACCGCGAGCTGGAAAACGAACTGGCCGGTGGGCCTCCCAACCTGGAAAGCCTACCACGCCTTCCATACACCGGGCAAGTTTTCAGCGAGGCCCTGAGACTCTACCCTCCCGCCTACGCTATCCCGCGTTACGCCCTCCGTCCCTGCCGGTTAGGTGGTTATACCATTCCGAGCGGTTCTCTGGTGCTGGTCAGCCCTTATTTGACTCACCGCGACCCGCGTTTTTACGAGGAACCGGAGCAGTTCAAACCGGAACGCTGGACGCCCGAGTTCAAGGCGACCCTGCCCAAAATGGCCTATTTCCCCTTTGGAGGCGGCCCGCGTCTTTGCATTGGAGAGTCGTTTGCCATGATGGAAGGAGTGCTGGTGCTGGCAATCCTGGCGCAAGGCTGGCAGATGCGCCTGGTGCCGAGCCAGTCTCTGGAGCTAAACCCAAAACTAACTCTGCGGCCAAAGTTTCCCATTCGCATGGTACTGCAACAACGCCAGAGTGGTTCAGGATTAGGAACAGTGCAAACTGAATCACTTCAACAGCCTGTCTGAAATTTGGCAGCTTGCCGCGCTGGAAACCCTGTGCTAGCGAGCCGCACTTCGCAGTCCTGTCACATCTGAAAAACAGCAGGAAATCTAATTCATCAGGAGAAACTTTATGCTGGATAATAATATGACCTTTAGCCGTCCCACCAGATTCAAAATGGATGGCTTCCTGGCGATACACAAAGCCATGCGCAAAGAGATTGTGGCGCTGGACGAAGCCATAAAGCAAATTGATTTCCACAAACCCGATAGTGCCACCGTGGCCCGGATGGAACGCTGGTTTCATTTCTACTGGGACATGGTAGTGGCGCATCATGAAACCGAAGATAAAGTCTTTTTCCCCATCCTGGTGCAACGCGATCTCGATTTCGGAGAAAAGATGCGCCTGTTGGAAATGGACCATAACGAACTGCACTCTATGGTGGATAGTCTTGTGCGGCTCTTCCGAGAGCTGCTGGATTTTAAAAACTCGTTTGACGAGCGGCTGGTCCTGGGGCACCGGCTGACCAACTTGACGGGCCGTTTTCGAGAGAAGCTGTTAACCCACTTACAGCGGGAAGAGGAAATGATGCTGCCGGTGGTAGCAGCCCGTCTTTCGGAGAAGGAGCAGCAGGATTTTGAAAAACAACTGCAAAAAACCACGCCTCGCCAGCACCTGGCCCTGGCGCTTCCCTGGATTTTGAGTGCACTGGATGAGGCCGAATTTCGTAAGCTTTACAGTACTCTTCCGCTACCGCTCCGGCTTTTCTACCGCTTATCCTGGAAGAGTAAATATGATAGATTAACGGCTATTTTTCAGAGCTAATCGTTATATAAGATCAGGCAAAACTATTTCCCGTCAAAAACAGTAGATCGAGCCCAGTTAATAGGCTAAGACTGGAACAGTTTTGTGAATGACAGATCATGAGTCGTAAAGCAGCCGGGGTATGGTTACCGTCGCATGACTAAAAAGTTGGAACAGACCGGTCGAAAAGTCGTTTCTAAAAACGATAGTATGAATATGAAAGCCAATCAGAAGCTATATCAGTGGCTCTCCTGGCCATTAGTTTTGCCTGGGCGACTGGCCAGTATGCATATCAACCGTAAAATAGTCTGACTCTTCTCCGCCAACTGTAGCAATGAGCCGATCTGGACCCGTTCTGAAGAGCTCATCCAGCCAATCAAAAACAAGCTCGCTTACAAGGCTCAGGTTAGTGCCAGCCGAGTGACTGTCCGCTCCTTCGTTAGCCGGTGTAACGATCACTTTCTTTTCAGGATTGGCGACCTCTGCCATACATTTTCCCGCCCATTCCCTGCTCATCCCAAAGCGGGTATACTCTTGTTCGGCTATAAGGTTCAAGAAGGGGCAGGTAATTAGCCTGGGATCAACTGTCATTTTGGTACATAGCTCATAAAGCTCGCGCATGGAGTGCGCACCCCATCTCCATTCGTAAGTATCAAAAAGCGCTAACCTGGTTTTCACCGAGCGTAGTGGGAGAGCCATTATGAATTTGTACAGCCTGGAATTTTCAATATTACGAGTTCTGGAAGGCCAGATGCCGCTGAAGTCGAGGATGGCGCTACAGACCACACAGGCTTTCAAGCGCTTTTCGTAACTGGCGGCCCTGGGTACTAGATAGCCGCCCGCGCTGATACCATAGGCCGCCAGTCTCTCCGGGTCTACTTCTGGACGGCTCAGCGCGTAATCAACTACAGCCTTCATGGGCGCTTCCGCATCGGTTCGCCAGACTAATCCTGCAAAAGGTAAGTTACCCTGGCCTGGTAGATCCACAATCAAAAGATTGTAACTCCTTTTTAGAGCCGCCGGGCCAATATAAGCGTAAAGATCTTCCACGAAGGTATCAGCCCCTCCAATCATAATAAGCGTTTTACGCCTTGTGGGAGATGCATCCGGGGTGAAGAAATAACCGGGCAGATTCCTGCCCTCGAAAGGTATTTCGATTATCTCACCGGGTGGGTTCAATAAGGCTACCGCCTGGCGGAAGCAGGCCTGGGCTTTCCTGTAACAGCTTTGATATCTGAGGCTATCCCTGTAAGGGCTCATAAAAGCCAGAGGAGCCCTATTATAGGTGTAGGCGCGCAGGTAAGCTTCGCGGGCGCTTACGTAGTGGGCCTGCTTAAAAGAGGTTTCCGCCCGCGCTTCTACCCGCCGGGCCAGCGCCTGCCATTCCTGAATCCAGCTCTCAGCGTCCGCGTTTCTGATTTTTGAAGCAACATAGAAGGCTTCGCCTGTTTCTGAACCGCCGTGCGTCTGGGCTCCTAATAGCCACTGAAAAAAGAAATCGAATATAGGAAAGCGGAAGTGAAATCTGATAACCGGGTTTCGCGGCAACCCTTCGTTAGGAATGCCCTCTTTCGGCTCATTACTTGTTCTATTCATTGGTTTTCTCCCGGTATTATCCAGATACTGCAGGCGGGCATTATCACAGCATGCCATCAATGCTAATCTGCCGCCCCTTCGGAAGCACCTGTTACATCTCCCCGAATCTAGAGTTATGTTAAGTGAACTGGATAGGATTCTATTCTGCCAGCCTGACCGTACTGGCTTGCGGTCCATTTTCGCCAGAGGTTTCTACAAAGGATAACTCTGTTCCGATCTCCAGTTTGTCAAAGGCTACATCCAGAAGACTGTGGGCATGGAAATATATTTCTCGGCCGTCAGGTACTTTAATAAAACCATAGCCTTCCTGCGGGAATAACTTGCTAACCACTCCTTTTGCCTGTGTGGGGTGGAACTTCACCTCGTGGTGCTGTCGGTCGGCATAGACCTGTAACTGGCGCTGGATCTCCTCAAATGCGTCTCGAATGGCAACATAAAGATCTTTGTGGGAACTATGCAATTCTGGCCCACGGTTAACCATCAGGACTTCGCCTGGCACTTCCAGGTCAATCCGAACATGATAAAGCTTTCCTTCCAGGCGGTGCTGGTCATATGGAGCCACAAATACCTGGCAGGCAATAATATGGCTGTAGAAAGTATTCAGTTTTGTGGCTTTCTTGTGAATATATTTTTCGACCGCTTCAGCAGCTTCCATATCGCGCCAGGTTATTTGGACGGGAAAACTTGTAACTGTCATATATTCTTCCCCTTTCCGGTTAAATGGCACAATTGATTATTAATCCGCCAGCCTGATTTTCGACTACCGTACCCATTTCGGCGCAAAATGATAAGCATCTACTTATATACTTTTCTCCAATTCCACAATAACACCGGCCAGTGAATTTTGGCGTTTATTTCGATAAATATCAGGTAAGAATAGCCCCTGCTACCCTGTAAAGTGAAATCCCGGCTCAGGCATGATTTCTAGCGTTTGTGGTACGTTCCCATCAATTCAACGTGAGCAAGCACATGTCCCTGCATAGCTTTAAGAAGTTGTTCTTTGGTTACGCCCTGTTTCAGGCTCAAAGTGGTGTCGAGCGCGTAAAGCTTGAAGAAGTAACGATGAGTACCAGCAGGAGGGCATGGTCCGCCATAGCCCCATTTTTGCCAGCTATTCTTGCCCTGTTGGCTGCCGTCAGGGCCCTGCGGGACTGCCGGTACTCCCTCCGGTAAACCCCGGCACTGACCGGGAAGGTTGTAGAGCACCCAGTGAACCCAATTACCGTTGGGCGCATCAGGATCATCCACGATCAAGGCCAGGCTTAGAGTTCCCTCAGGCGGATCGCCCCAGTTAAATTCAGGCGAGAGGTCCTGCCCCTGGCAACTATATCTGACCGGGATAGGCTGACCATGCGAAAAAGCAGGGCTGGTCAGGCTAAGTATCATAATAAATTCTCCATTAGCGCTGGAATCAATTCGCGCCTCAGTGTAACAAACCCCTATAAATGGGGCTGATAGTATCGCAACCGTCCAACCGCTTACAGGAAAGAGTATTGAGTTACTCAAGGCGAGGCTGCTCGCGTGCCGCCATACCTGAAATCTCAACCAGTTTACCGGTGCAAACAAAAATTACGCGTTCACAAATATTGGTGATGCGGTCGCCAATGCGTTCCAGATTGTGAGCGGCCCATAATAACCGGTTAGCCTGTTCAATATTGTTGCGGTCGCTAAACATCAGCTCGAATAGCGCCGAGGCTATCCGGTTGTAAAGCAGGTCAATTTCGTCATCGCGCAGTCCCACCTGCTCCGCCAGTTTAGCGTCCCGGTTGATAAAAGAAGCCAGGGCCTGGCTGAGCAGGCTACAGGTTTGCTCCGCCATGGGGGCCAGTGGTATCTCGGGATAAATCAAGGGGGTTTCGCCAATCAGCAGGCTAATCCGAGCAATGCCTTTAGCGTGATCTCCCATGCGTTCCAGTTCGTCCACCAGGTGCATTCCGGCAGCCATCAGGCGCAGGTCGCTCGCTACCGGGCTCTGGGTCGCCAGGAGTTCCAGGGCGCGTTCTTCCCAGTCGAAGCGCCGCCGGTTTATTTGCTCGTCACCCTCTATTACCTGCCGGGCCAGGGCCTGGTCGCGCTCAAGCAAAGCATGCACCGCCTGTTGAATGGCCTGCGAGACCAGGTCGCCCAGGTCGATCAAGCCGGTCTGTAATTGCGCTAACTCGGTGGCAAAATGCGCGCGTAGGTTCATTTTTATTTAACCTCCCAAACATTTTCAGTATGCCAGAAATTTCGTCTGGTCTGCGAAAGAGGCCGGTTGGAGTTAACCCACCCGCCCGGTAAGATAGGCTTCAGTGCGTTCATCCCGGGGATTGGTAAAGATTTCGCCGGTCGGGCCGAACTCCACCAGCTCCCCGGCGTGGTCGGGAGCCATCATAAAGACCCCGGTGTAATCGCTCACCCTGGCGGCCTGCTGCATGTTGTGAGTTACGATCACGATGGTGTACTTTTCTCGCAAATTGACCATCAGTTCTTCGATCTTCAAGGTTGAGATCGGGTCTAAAGCCGAGCAGGGTTCGTCCATTAAAATTACTTCCGGTTCAACCGACAGAGTGCGAGCGATACACAGGCGTTGCTTTTGACCGCCGCTGAGCGCCATTGCCGATAACTCAAGCTGATTCTTGACCTCATCCCACAGGTAGGCCTGGCGTAAACAGCGCTCGACCAGCTCATCAAGGTTTTTCTTGTCTCTCAAACCGTGTATCCTGGGGCCGTAGGCTACGTTATCATAGATCGATTTTGGGAAGGGGTTGGGAATCTGGAAAACCATGCCGACCCTTTTGCGTAAGACCACCGGGTCAACTTCGCTGCTAAAAATATCCTGACCATCCAGCATAATCCGGCCTTCCACCCGCGCCCCCGGTACAAGGTCACTCAGGCGGTTAAACAGGCGCAAAAAGGTGGATTTGCCTGTGCCGCTCGGCCCGATAATCGCCGTAATTCGCAGGGCCGGGATATCCATATTGATATCGCGCAGGACCTGAAACGAACCGTAGTAAAAGTTGAGCTTGCGTACTTCGATCTTAGAACGAGGGAGCAGGACACCACCAGGCGCAGGTACACAAGTTTCCACCGGCTTGACCGGCTTCAACTGAAAGCGATCTTCTACGGGTGGATATTCTTTTGCTTTTTCCTGACCGGTTCGGACTGTCATTGCTTGAGCCTCTTATTCCTGTTGAAGTAGCCGCTATACTCCCTCTGCGGGAATGCCCGGTTGTTGAAGAGGATGCCGCCCTTCAATTTCTCGGAAATAAAATTGCCGGGAATGTTTTCCTAACATAAGGGTATCCGAGGAAGCTCAAAAGGAAGCTAAAATAAGGTAAACGACAGGCAAATTTTTCCGCCAGACCGCATCCATGGGTAATTTACCTACTCTAAAGAGAATGCAGAGTTTATATGCCATATAAGATATATTACAAATCACCCTCATACATTTTGAGTTAATAAAAACCTTTTTTGTAAGATCGTTAAATTGGATTACAGCTCCTCTTGACAGTCTTTAAAAATTATGGTTAAATCGAGTTACTAACACGTGTTAGTAAGAGAAAGTGCTACTATTCTAATCAAACACGCTTATTAAACCGGCAATCCCACTCCGGCTTTGTACCTGGAGCTTGCTGGTTAATAATCTCCAAACAACAGTAGCAACAACTATTGACGAGCCACAGAGAAAATGGTCTAATCAAGTTTCTAAAATGAACTTAAACTTACTCATTAGATTCACACCATTACTCTTGAGGAGACCGGAACGGTGAACCCTAAAGGATCAAAACGTTTACCTACCATGTCCGATGTAGCTCGCCTGGCGGGAGTATCGAGGACCACAGTGTCTTTTGTTCTTAACAATAACGACATTTCCGCCAGTATTCCAGAGGAAACTAAAGAACGTATTCAGGAAGCGGCTAAAAAACTTTCTTATCGCCCTAACCTGGCCGCAAAAACTTTACGCACCAGCCAGACCCATACTATTGGTTTTATCACCGATGAAATAGCGACTACTCCTCACGCGGTCAACATCATTAAAGGTGCTCAGAATCGAGCCTGGTCGGATGGTAAGCTGCTTTTGATAGTTAATTGTGGTTCCAACCTGGCAATCAAAGAAGCGGCTATCGAGATGATGCTAGAACGGCAGGTGGAAGGCCTGATCTACGCCGCAATGTACCACCAGGCGGTTGAATTACCTGCCAATATCTACGAAGCACCGGCGGTGCTGCTCGACTGCTTTAGTACAAATCGCTCCCTGCCTTCGGTAGTACCGGATGAGGTACAGGGGGGCCGGACAGCTACCGAGGTTTTACTGGCTAAAGGACACCGGCGCATCGGCTTTATTAACAATCTTGACCAGATTCCAGCCAGCGCGGGCCGCCTGGAAGGCTACAAACAGGCTTTGATCTCTAATGGCATTAATTTCGATGAGCGGTTAGTAAGTTATCAGAAAAGTAGCTCTGCCGGTGGTTATCAGGGGACCATGGAGTTGATGCAGCTAAGCGAGCCACCTAGCGCTATTTTCTGTTTTTCCGATTTTATGGCCATGGGAACCTACGATGCTCTACGCAAACTGGGCCTTTCTATTCCTGAGGACGTGGCAGTGATGGGCTTTGACAACCATGAGTTGATAGCTTCTCAACTTTATCCGCCGCTTTCGACTATGGAACTGCCGCACGCCCAGATGGGCGAATGGGCCGTACAATTCTTACTTGAACACGCTGGAGAAAAGCTTCCTCTCGTCCAGCAAACCCTTGAATGTCCCTATATTGAGCGTGCCTCAATTTAGGTCTGCTCTTAATCAAGAGGAGGGATTAGCCTGAGGCACCTACAACCGGTAACCTGTGTATAAAGTACTAACTGACTTGCTATCATCTTCAAAAGTATCTGACTGATCTGCACTTAATCTAAAAACAGAAGAAGCGAACGGGAGTCTTTCAACCGGGCTACCCCTGGTTTTGTCTACCCTTCGCGCCTGAATAGAGTATCGGGGAGTAATCTCGCCTCGATGACCCTTTCTTTAGTTTGGCCAAAATCTGGTAAGACCTCCGGGAGGATGGAAATCTTACATAGTTCTTTTTAGTAGTGGAGTATATAAAAGCTCCATGAGGAGGAATTTGATGAGACCTACAACTAAGATTTATAGTCTGGTCGTACTAATGCTGATCCTGACCGGGCTACTGGCAGCTTGCGGTGATAACACGGTAACGACCACCCCGGCTACCGCGTCCCAGGCTACCACGGCAGCCGGGGCCACCACCAGCGCCGCTACTACAGCAGCCGGTGCTACTACGGCTGCGAGTGCAGCCGCCACCACGGCTGCTGGCACTGCCACAACCGCCGGTGCTACTACCGCTGCTGGCGCGGCCGGTGCCAGTTCCGGCTCAGGTAGCAAGATTAAAGTCACTATGTGGACTCACTCGGCGGGTAATAAGGGCGAGATGGAAGTTCTGGGCAAGGAGGTTCCAGCTTTCAATAGCAGCCAGAATAAATACGAGGTTACGATTGAGTCTTTCCCCCAGGCCTCCTATAACGACTCGATAGCTGCGGCTTCTGTAGCCGGAAACCTGCCCTGTATTATGGACATGGATGGCCCTACTGTGCCTAACTTTGCCTGGTCCAATTATATCCAGCCGCTCCCTATTACCGATGCCGATGTTAAGGCAATGGGGATCATTCCATCGGCAGTAGGCAGCTACAACGGTAAAATTTACTCGCTCGGCCAGTTTGACGTGGCTTTGCTCATCTTTGGTCGCAAGTCAATCCTGGACAAAAATGGTATTCGCATCCCGACTATAGATAAACCATGGACCCTGGACGAATTCAACGCCGCTCTGGCCAAATTAAAGAGCGCGGGCGGATTTGACTATGCTATTGATCTGGGCACTCAGGGTAAAGGGGAATGGTGGCCTTACGCTTATTCGCCGATGTTACAAAGTTTCGGAGGCGATCTGATTGATCGTAAGACCTACACGACGGCCGAAGGCGTGCTTAACGGCCCTGAAGCGGTCAAGTGGGGTCAGTGGTTCCAGGATCTGTTTAAGAAAGGTTATGCCAACCCTACTCCGGCCGACGATCAGGCTTTTTTGCAGGGGCGGGCCGCCCTGGCCTACAACGGTAGCTGGGGCACGGCGGATGTGGTGAAAAAGTATGGCGATGACGCTCTTTTCCTGCCGCCTCCCGACTTCGGGAAAGGACCAAAGATTGGCGGCGCTTCCTGGCAATGGGGTATCAGTGCCAAGTGCCAGCAGGCCGAGGGAGCCTGGCAATTCATCAAATACATTATGCAGCCCGAGAACGTCGCCCTATATTCGAATACGAACAGCCTTATCCCGACTACTACCGCCGGGGCCGCCCTGGTGCCGGATTATGCTCCGGGTGGCAAATACCGCATCTTCTTCGATATGGCTAACAAGTTCGCCGTCCTCCGCCCACCCACACCCGGTTACCTAATCATCTCCAGCCAGTTTGAGAAGGCTGGCCTTGCGATCAGGGACGGTGGCAATGTGCAGAACGCTTTAGATGACGCTGTAGACGCCATCAACCGCGACATTAAGGATCATAACAACTACGCTCCCAGGTAATCTAAAGGTTAGTCAATGCTGGAAAGAGGAGCCATAAAATCCTCTTTCCGGCTTCTACATAGCTGTAGCGGAGGTATTTGAGTATGTCTGCAATTGGCAGTGCTACCAGGGAGGTAGCCAGATCCAGGCGTAAAGCCCGCAAGAGTGATTTAGGTGCGGCATTAATCCTGGGTGGCCCGGCTTTTATTCTGTTGCTGGTTTTCCTGATTGGCCCCTTCTTTCTGGGTATCTGGTTTAGCTTTACCGATCAACGCCTGGTTTCGCCGAAACCAGCCGAATTCGTTGGGACGAGAAATTACAGTCGCCTGTTGCAAATGGCCGTCCTGACGCTCGATCCGGTGGTTGATCCTGCCACGAAACAACCCCAGAAGGATGTAAATGGACAGATCCAGTATCCACGTTCACGGGAATTTACCCGCGACGAGCAGAAGTTCCCGCAGTATTTCGGTCTGACAGAATGGTTTTCAGTGGACTTTGGTAACCACCGTTATGTGGTACTGGCCGGCGATCCAACTTTTTTACACTCGATCATTAACAATATTTTCTTTGCGATCGTAGTGGTACCGGTCCAGGCTGGATTGGGGTTATTGTTGGCCCTGCTGGTTAACCAGAAATTGAGAGGTAGAAACTTTTTCCGCACGATCTATTTCAGCCCGGTGGTTACCTCAATGGTGGTCATTTCAATCGTATGGACCTTCCTTTACGAAAAGAACGTCGGGTTGATGAACCAGTTCCTCAAAACGCTCTCCTTTGGCAGTCTTGGACCGGTGGACTGGCTGGGCGATCCTAACACCGCCATGTGGGCCATCATTATCATGTCGGTCTGGCAAGGGGTGGGCTTACAAATGATCCTCTTCCTGGCCGGTTTGCAGCAAATACCTGATCAGTTATACGAGGCCGCCGATATCGATGGAGCCAACCCCTTGCAGAAGTTTCGCTATATTACCTGGCCCGGCCTCAGTAGCGTGACGGTTTTCATCCTGATTACAATTACTATTGCCGCTTTCCAGTTATTTACCCAGGTATTCGTAATGACTAATGGTGGTCCCAATGGGGCAACCTCTACTGTCGCCTTTGAAATGGTCCAGAAAGGCTTCCGTGAACAGGACATTGCTTATGCTTCAGCCATTTCGGTAATTTTCTTCCTGTTTATCCTGGCTATTTCCCTGGTGCAGCGCTATCTAACTCGTTCACAGGAGGGGAAAGTGAAGGTGAAAAAATCATGACTGTAACGAATCAAGAGCTTACCAATATCGCGCTGGCCCGCTCTAAACGGCAGCGGCGGATTATAAAGCTTGTAGTACAATATACTGTGAATATCGTGCTGGTCTTCGTCTTTATCTTCCCGATTCTGTTTATGATCGTATCTTCCTTCAAACCCAGCAATGACGCAATCTTTTCAGATCTACGCTCATTCCGGGCCTTTCTACCGGTCGGGGATCTGACCTTAGATAATTATCGTTCTGTTTTTACCAAGAGCCAGTTTGGACGCTTCCTGTTCAATTCAGTCTTTATGGCGGCGATAGCTGTCGGTCTGGGGATTTTCATCAACAGCATGGCGGCCTACGCTTTATCCCGGCTGAAGTGGAAAGGTCAAAATCTTGTTCTGGCAATAATCATCGCGACCCTGATCATTCCCTTTGAGACTATTGTAATTCCGCTCCTGCTCCTGGTCACTAAACTGCCTGACTTTGGTCTGACGAGTGAAGGATGGGCTTTTACCCAGGGCTGGTTGAATACTTACCAGGTTCAGATTATACCTTTCGTGTGTAGCGCCTTTTCGATCTTCCTGTTTTACCAGTTTTTCAGAGAGATACCGGTAGAGTTGGACGAGGCGGCCCTGGTGGATGGGGCGGGTAAATTTACCATCTACCGCCATATCATCCTGCCGAACTCCGGCCCGGTAATAGCCACAGTGGCGATCTTTACTTTCCTGGGTAGCTGGAATTCCTTCCTGTGGCCTACCATGGTGGTGCAGAGCGAGGATATTCGCCCGGTGATGGTCGGGATGCAATATTTTAACCAGCAGAACACCCAGTGGGGTGAAGTGATGGCCTATGCCACCATGGTAACACTGCCGGTATTGGCCCTCTTCCTGGCCTTCCAGCGTTCTTTTGTCCAGAGTATTACTTCTAGCGGCGTCAAAGGCTAAAATGGCATCCGCTTAAGAGGAACATTAGCCATATTCAGATAGACAGGATAGCCCAATGAATAACGCAAGACGCGTTAATATGCAACGACGAGACCAGTTAGAAGGCGATCTTGATCGCCCCAGGTACCATTATTTGCCCCCGGCTAATTGGATGAACGATCCAAACGGGCTGATTCAGTGGAAGGGGGAGTATCACCTCTTCTACCAGTACAACCCGTATGGGCCCATACACGCCAGGATACACTGGGGGCATGCTGTTAGTAGAGATCTGGTTCACTGGACCGACCTGCCGGTAGCCTTAACCCCGGCACCAGACGGTTCTGATGCGGAGGGCTGCTGGTCCGGCTGTGCTGTCGATAATAATGGGGTACCCACTTTGCTTTACACCGGGGTACATCCACAGGTGGTTTGCATGGCAACCGGTAGTGATGACCTTGTAAGCTGGCAATCTTACAGCGGCAACCCGGTTATTAAGGGCCCTCCGCTTGAAATAGCTGAGCAGACCGGAGGTCACTTCCGCGATCCGTTCGTCTGGAAAGAGGAAGAAGACGGCTACTGGTACATGTTGATGGGGACGAAACAGGAAGGGGTAGGCGGCCTTACCCTGCTTTACTGTTCGTCCAACCTCATTCACTGGGAGTATTTACATCCTCTGATGGCCGGAGATCTTCACCGGCAAGAACCGCTCTGGACAGGAACAATGTGGGAATGTCCTAATTTTCTGATTTTTGGAGATCGCCGGGTGCTTCTTATTTCCATCCAGGCTGCTTCAAATGAACTGCTCCATACCCTGTATTTTGTGGGCGATTACCAGGACCGGCATTTTACTCCCAGGCTAGAGGGAATCCTGGTTTACGGTGACTATTTCTATGCTCCGCAGGTAATGCGGGACGAGCAGGGCCGCTATCTAATGTGGGGCTGGATCAGGGAGGGCCGGGAACAGAGGGCTGTTGATGAGGCAGGCTGGGCGGGTGTAATGAGTCTACCAATTGTAATCTCGCTGGAGCCTGGCGATAATTTGAAGCTTGAGCCGGCCCCAGAGTTGACCCACTTGCGCAGAGCACACAGGCGCTATGAGAACCTGGAAATCACCCCCGGAGAGTCGAACTTTCTGAGGGGAATCGGGGGCGACTGCCTGGAGATAGTAGCTGAGTTTGAACCTGATCAACTGGACCGGTTTGAGTTTAAGCTGCGCTGCTCGCCCAACGGCGAAGAAGAAACTCGTCTAATATACCGGAGTACCGGGCAGCAAATAGTGCTGGATAGAGAAAAGTCCAGCTTAAACCCGGCGGTAGACAGGGCTGCTGGCACAGCCCCGGTCAAATTAGAACCGGGTGAAACTTTGAAGTTACACATTTTCCTGGACCGGTCAGTGGTAGAAGTATTTGTTAATTATCGAAGTTGTCTGGCAAGCCGGATTTACCCCACACGGGGGGATAGCCTGGGAGTTAATCTTAACGGCCTGGAGGGTGTTGTTAAGTTAAAATCGCTGGATATTTGGACGATTGAGTCAATCTGGGAAAGTAATTGAAATAACGTGTGCGATAAAAAGCCGGAGGCAGGCCGTTTTTAAACCCGTTACTATTTCTTAGCGGTTCCCGGTGGTGCTTATAAAAATTTGGGTATCAAACACAGAAGTCCTGCACCACGGCCAGCACTATTTCGTAACATTTTTCCACTGAGGCCAGATCTACCCACTCGACTGCGCCATGTAAGCCTTCCCCGGAGGGTCCAAATACCAGGGCCGGTATATTGGCGGCATTTAAGAGTGCTGCGTCGGTCCAACCACTAAAACCTACAACGTCAGCCTGTCCCCTTATCCGTTTGGACTGGGCGACAATACTTTGAAGAATAAGGCTTTGTGGATCAACCTCAAGAGGTTCGCGCGAGAAAGTCAATTTATAGGTAGCTTTGAAATCAGGGTCGTCCTTATAAATGTTTGAAATAATCTCATTTATCTCGGCTTCAACGCTCAATTCTGTTTCACCCGGAAGGGTTCTTCGCTCCACCGAGAGGTGGCACCGGTCCGGATAGGTTGACCATTCCTGGCCGCCGGTTATCAGGGAAGCATGAATTGAAGGGGCTCCCAGCAAAGGATGAGGAGTTTTCTGAGCCAGCTTTTTTCCCAGCTTCTCAATTTCAATCAGCACCTTACCCATTTTAGCAATAGCATCCACCCCCACTTCCGGTTTTGAGCCGTGGGCTGCCACTCCAAAAGTTTCTATTTCAATCCAGACAAAACCTTTATGAGTCGAGACAATGTTTAAATCGGTTGGTTCGGCTACCAGAGCCGCATCAGCCTGCCACCGGGCAACCAGGGCTTCGGTCCCTAAACTGGCATATTCTTCATCGGCTACGGCAGCCAGGATAATATCACCTGGCAGATTTAGTTTTTTAGCCTGGGCGGCAGCCATCATGAAGGCGGCCAGGCCACCTTTGGTGTCGAGTGCTCCCCGGCCATAGAGCCGCCCGTCTGACACATCAGCCTTAAACGGCGAAAGCATACTACCGGTGCCTACCGTATCAAGATGCGCGTTTAGCAACAGGCTACGACTTTTACCACCAGTTTTGTGGTACCCTCTGGCAATTGCAATGACATTGCAGCGGCCGGAGGCAATTTCTTCAATCGTAACTTCGAGGCCGGCTTTCTCCAGCCAGCCGGCTACAAACCGGGCAATGGGTTGTTCACCTGCCCCTCCAGGAACAAGACTGGGATTAACCGAATCTATTTCAACAAGTTGTGATAGTAAACCAGTCAGGTCTTCTAACATAATTCTCCCCGGGTGAGATTTTTTCAAAAAAGTTAGTATGACAGCCAGTGCGAAAATTAACCAGTAAGGTTAAACAGTATACACTATTGACGGGCGATAATAGGGTTTACGGGCTTGCACGCTATGGAAGAAGCCCTGCAAGTTAAAATGATAAAAGATAACCATCAGAAGTGAACTCTGTTGAGATCAGGCTTTAATGGCCAATTTAGCTGCATCCTGGGGCTCGACTTGGCCACCGGCCAGGAGCAGACTCAGGGCAGCCAGACAAAGCAGGGTTAAGGCACCTCGCAAGCTGAATAGCTCGGCCAGAGTACCGATCAGGGGCGGCCCCAGTAAGGTGCCGCAGTAACCCACAGTCGCCATGGCCGAGATGGCCCGACCAGGAGCAAGTGTGCTGTTGCGGGCCGCTGCGCTGATCACCAGCGGGAAAGGACAGGCAATCCCGGCACCAATCAGAGCGCAGCCTGCAATTGCCACAAACGGAAGCGGACTGAGCACGAAGAGGAGTAGACCCGCCAGGGCCAAAAGACCGCCACCTTGCACAATCCGGGCAGGACCGAAGCGCAGCGTCAGGTAGTCGCCGGTCAGGCGCCCAATAGTCATCAGAAGGCTGAAGGCTACAAAGGCAGCGGCAGCTTCTGTGGGCGGGCTGCCAAAGGCTTCTCGGAGATAGACCGCGCTCCAATCACTAATAGCGCCCTCGACGAGCAGTACACAGAAGGCGAGCATCCCAAGCGCGAAAAGGGAACGTGGTAGTACTCCGAAGGAGTTTCCCACTCCTGCTGAGAGTTGTCCCTCCCTGATCAGCCAGCGTTGGGCGAAACCTACTCCAAGCAGTACCAGGAGAGCCACAACCACAAAATGCAGCTCTACAGCTACACGCTGCCCGGCCAGGAAGCCTCCAATGCCGGCAGCACTCAGGCTAGCGATGCTCCAGGTCCCGTGGAAACTGGCCATAATCGGGCGGCCATAGCGTTTCTCGACACTGGCGGCCTGAGCATTCATTGCTACGTCCATACCACCACTTAGTAGACCATAAAAGAACAGCACCACCAGCAGCACTAGCATGTGGGGAGCCAGACCCAGTAGTGGGAAAAGGAAACACCAGGTTACAGCCATCACCACCGTGATTGGCTTGCTGCCGTATTTGCCGAGCAACCAACCGACCAGAAATTGACCGGCAATCGCGCCTACCGGTGCGCCCAATAAGGCCAGGCCTAACTCGCCATTGGAGAGGCCGAGGTGAGCTTTGACATCGGGGATACGGACAATCCAACTGGCAAACAGCAGGCCGTGCAGCATGAAAAACACGATTACAGCAAGGCGTGCCCGGCGAAGTAGGGCGGCAGGTTGGGTGGACGAGACTTGTAACATCAATTATCCTCTCGTGTTCCGGGTTGGGCGGCTTGAAATAACAGGAGTGTTCTTTTATGCTATCCTATTGGGGAAAATAAAGCAAATATGAAGATAAGAATACTATTTTAGATACATTTCAGACCATTCTATTCAAATTCGACTCAATTTCGAGAAGTTCTGGTACAACTTAATTGAAGGCTCTGTCCCTGCGAGACTAATAGCTGTTTACCGTTAAAATTTCTGACCCACAGGCCACTCAATTTAACAGGGCTATTAATGGTCAGGCCATTTCCGCTCGTGCCGTTGCCATCAATAATGACGCCCGGCCCACCTGGCAAACAACCACTTTTGATAGTAGTAGGATTTGCCAGCGCCGGAATGGGACCGGCGCTAATTGTCAGCGTCACCGGTAAAGCAAGGGCAAAACTGATCGTGCTATTGGGAACGCTATTGGCCTGGGTAAGTGCCTTACGTAAGGTGCCGCAGTTGGCGCTATCATCCGTACGCGTGACTACCAGGGGGTCACAGGCAGCCGTAATATTGAAGGTCTGGGAATTGGAAACAGCTCCGCCAGCGCCTTGGTTAGAAACTGTCACGCCAACAAAACCGGCAGCAGTCAGAGAAGTGGCGTTTACCTGGGCTACTAGCTCAGCGCTATTTACAAAGGTAGTTGGCAGGTTTGTACCATTCCACTGAATTACCGAACCACTGACAAAATTATCGCCATATACCGCAAGGGTAAAGGCTGGGCCGTTAACCACGGTAGAAGCCGGAAGCAAAGCGCTGACGACAGGCGGAGGGTTTCCTGCGCTCACTGCGCTGCACTGGTAGTTCACCGGTTGAACCTCCAGCGAAAAAGCGTTCAGTTGCCCGCTATCGCCCGCAGAGCCGTCCACAATATGCAATTTCCAGACTCCATTGATTGCAACACCTACCAGGGAAGAGAGGGGTTCTTCTGGCCGGAAACTGCCACTGAAAGGAGCGGTAGCGCTGTAAATATTAGCCGTCGCGCCATCATCCAGGGTAGTAGCCGTGAAGTTAGCGCCACTGCCGCCTCGGTTTGTAACCAGGGGTAAGGTTGTGCCATCGGGCGCTATCAGGCTAAGCGCCAGGTCGCCGTCCCAGGGATGGGTGATTGAGAAATTAACTTTTAGCTTTCCTAACTGGCCGGGCGCTGCAATCGTAACAGGAATATCCACCCCGTTCAAATCACCATCAGGTATGGCTACCGGATTGCCGTTATAGGTATAGGTTGTAGAAGGCCCATTGGAAGCCAGGCCGCTTGCAAAGCTGAAGTTATTTGTGTAGCTATAGCTGCCGTTATAATTTACGGTCTGCTGGAAAGAAATCTTTTCGCCACAACTGAGCGCGCTACCGGCCACAATGGTAAAGCTCGCAGTAGCCGTACCGCCATAACTGCTGATAGCAGGATAAACGGCTGAGTTAAGCACTGTGGCGTTACCGCTGGTGACTGCCAGGCTGCTATTGATCTGGCTGGCTGATTGCGAACCGTCGTTTCGGAGGGGAATTTGCACCGAAATATACTCGCCGGGGTCTATAATGCCGTTATTGTTGCCGTAACTATCGCTAAAGCTGGCAGGCTGGGCTTTCAAGAGAGGGCGGTTTCCGGGAATCTCGGACCTGTACATCCCTCGTCCATGCGTGACAATTACCAGGGAGGTATTGAGCCAGAACATATCAAAAACCGGTGCGTTGCCGGGGCCATCATTCGGGCCAGTTTTCCAGGTAGCACCACCGTCCTCACTGGCGAAGATCCCCACATCTGTTCCGGCGTAAAGCCAGCTTGCAATATTGGGATGCTGCACCAGGGTATAAACCGGTACATCCGGCAGGCCGCTTGCCCCGCTCCCCGTGACATCCGCCCAGGTAGTGCCGCCATCGGTTGAATGCATGATATTATTGGTGGCATATCCGCCGAAGCTGATATAAACGTTATTCGGATTGGCCGGGTCCAGCGTAATATGAGTAACGGTGCGGTTTGGCAGAGGATTGGTGGCAGCGTTGTTGTCAACTGCGGTCCAGGAAGGCGAGGCGGCCGTGCCGTTAGTCGTTTTAAAGACCTGCCCGTTGTTATACCCCACCCAGATAAGGTTAGAATTGCCCTTTGCAATGGCAATAGCGCTAATACAACCACCTGAACAACTGCCGATACTGCCTTTAATACTGGTCCAGTTGGGAATAGTATCTTTAAGGTTGGTAGTACGCCACAAACTCTGTCCACCCGCCAGCATTAGATTCGGATTATTGGGGTCGAGAGTAAAGGGCGCGAGGTAACTGGTATTACCGCTCAAAGCGTCGGTAATGCCGGTGAAAATGTAGCTGGTAGTCGCGCCGCCATCGCTGCTGCGGTAGAGCGCTAATTGAGAGTACTCACCATAAAAATAATTGGGGTCTGTTGGATCGGCGGCCACAAACCCGTTATCTCCGGTGCTGCTTCCGCTGCCCTGCATTTTACTCCAGTTGTTAGCATCTCCGCTATAGCGTAATCCCCCCTGGCCCTGGCTACCGCCCAGAATTACTCCCGTAGCCGGATTACCCGCTCCTCCGAAGAACTGAGTAATACCTAGCTGGTTATTGACAGCCTGCCAGCCCTGGGTGGGTATCACATTATAAACATCATCCGTCTTATAGATGCCGCCATCGTTGGTAAAAAAGACCCTTTTGTTGCTTGTGCCATTGAAACCGGCATTCTCTACAATAAAATGCTGATTTAATTGCGGAGTGGATAGCCCGGTAGCGTTCTGGCTTATCTGGGTGAGCGTCACGCCGCCGTCAGTGCTGCGCCATAAGTAAGGGCCACCTACAATTAGAGTATTCCCGGCGCTATCCGAGGGGTCTACCCAGAGAGCGTTACTGTAACGTCCCTGAGTCTGTAAAAAAACATTGCCCTGGTTAACCGGAGTGTAAGTCTGGCCGCCGTTGGTGCTTTTCCAGATTTCGCCGTTATATTGCTTGTACTGGCCGTAATACTGGTTAACCGAGGCGTAGACGATAGCAGGTTGCCGGGCGGCATAAGCCACTTCAATGCGCACCCGCGAGTCGGTGCTGACCCCGCTGGTGGTGGCCTGCGTCCAGCTTACACCACCATTAGTCGAATACCAGGCTTTGCCGGAATCACCGCCTGCTATCGCTTTTCGACTGGATATCGCCACGCCGGGAGTAGGGTCAAATTGAATATCCATCACGCTGGCTGTGCCCGAGGATAAAACCTGGGTCCAGTTCTGCCCGCCGTCGGTCGAGCGAAAGATGCCGGTGCGGGTTGCGGCCAGAATAGCGGAGGCGTCCGGCGAAATTGCCAGGCGATTGACGTAAAGAAAATTTGTACTGACCGAGGGAGCGGTGTTAGCCAACTGGCTCCAGTTCTGCCCGCCGTTGGTAGTTTTAAAAATACCAGCCCCCTGTATGGCATCGCTATTAAAGAAGCCCTCGCCGGTCCCCGCATAAAGGATATTTGGATTGGTAGGGTCAATTATAATAGTAGAGACGGCCAGATTGGGCATAAAATCATCGAGCGGAAACCAGGAACCGCCGCCGTCAGTAGTTTTCCAGACGCCCCCGGCGGCAGCGCCCGCCCACATTATGTTGCTGTTGGCCGGGTGAATCACCAGGGTACGCACCCGCCCTCCCAGGTTAGCCGGACCCAACCACGACCAGCCACCCGGATAGACTCCGGCAGAAGCCGGTTGGAAACCGCTGCCTGAAGGAGACGAGGCTTTCGGCATGGCTTTTACGTGTTCGAGCGCCTGGGTAAGACCGGAAGCCGGGATTTCGCCTTTTTCATCCCGGCGCAGGTTAGATAACCACTGCTGGGCGGCTTCCGGGTCAGAAGATGGTACATTTACGGGCTCGGCAGTTGCCAGGGGTGACTGCGCAGCACCTGCCGCATCGGAAAAAAGGGTGAATACTAGCCCAGTTACAACCAGCACCACAGCCGCAGAGAAAAGCCTGCGAGGCAGTAAAAAACGGCAAAAGAAATTAAGCATTACAAGTCTCCGCTAAGCCAGCAGGCCTTACTTTATAGCTCTGACGCATTTAAGGGTGTTATGTGTGCCGGTAGCACTGCTTACGATTTGCCTGGCGGGAAAGCCGTTTACCAGCAGGCCATAAAGATTATTGTTTCCGCTCAAAACCAGGCCATCTGTTCCAGGAGGGGCATTAGAAGGAACGATAGCCAAAGCCGGACCGGTCGGGCCACAACTGCCACTAATCCTGACGCCATTCGGCACGGTCAGAGTATTGCCTGCGCTTACCTGGTTCCCGCTGCTCAACCGGAATTGAATAACTTCATTAGGCCGGACATTTGCAAGGGCGTAACTTAATGAGCCAAAAGCTCCATCGTCCTGCGGTTTGGTAACGACTGAACGCAGCAGGCCATAAACCACTAACTGGTTGGAAAAAGTGCCGATATAAACTTTGCCATTGGCAATCATCGGGTTATTAAACTTGGCGAGATAGCCAAGCGAGTCTCGGGCCGAATTTTGTTCACTATTCCACAGTTCTACGCTGACATTTGAGGCGTCAAAAGCGCGCAGAATACCGGGGCGGGTAGTAGGGTTGGCGTCGCCCACATATGGATGCAAAGCCCACACTATCCCGCTCCCGGCCTGATTACCGTTAGCGGAAACGGCGAGAATACCACCCGGCATGCCGCTGGGAACGGTCATGGTACTGGTGTAAACCGCAGTGGTATTGAATAAACCGGTTGTGGTATCGAAACGGAATTGCCTCAAACGGTCGTTCTCGCCCCAGACATAGACATAAGGATTTTGTGGCCCATTCCAGAAGACCGGCGAGCCGTGGATATGTTTTGAACCGCCGGCAGGGTTAGCCAGGAAAGATTGTATAGCGTTGGTGTCACCTGTGGTGCTGGTACAGGTGGAGCAAAAACCGCCCATGTTATTGCGGTCCAGCAGGTAAAACTTGCCCTCTTTGCTGCCGGTTAAGGCCAGAGGTTGTCCGGTAGGCCCGCTTACGGGCAGCAGTACAACGCCGCCCACTCCCAAATCGTTGTCGGCCTGGTTGAGCGCCTGGTAGTTATAAGGGGTGAACCAGCTTTGTACTGCAAAAGCCGGGGTAGCCTTGCTGCGGTCCAGGCTAAACTTCAATACCGTATTGCCGTAATCGTTGCCGCCGGCATTGGCGCTATAAGTGCCGTTGCCGGTGACGATATAAATATTGCCCTGGTCATCCAGCGCGGGAGCCTGCCCGGACATCCAGATCCCGCCCTCTCCGCCATTCACCTCCGGCGGCCCACCGTTGGGCGTGTCATTGAAAACCGCCAGTTGTTGCAAACTGGTCGCATCATAGGCCATCAGCCAGCCGTGATAAGGGTCGGTATCGGCGTACCCGGCAAAACCGATGTACAGGACATTATTGGCAAGCAGCAGCCCGGAACGCTGTAAATGTTGCTTGCTATCAAAAGTTACCCTGTTAGGGTCGCCGTCAATATTGCCATCTGTGCCTGTCCCCGGCACAGAAGCATGAATAGTCACCGGACTACCCGGTTTATCCTGGCCACTAAGCAAATCCAGGGCATGCAAGCGGTGCAGGTAGCCGCCATTTTTCTTGACGAAAGCCACCACATAAATAGTATTCGTGCTTAAATCAATTACGGGTGTGCTGGTAATGCCCACTTCCGGATAGATATCGTGATAAGCGCCGTAGCGGTTGCCAAAATCAGAATTAGGAGTAGGCGCGGAAGGACCGAGATTGACCTGCCAGAGCGGGTCACTGGCGGCAGGATCATCGGCATCAAAAGCATAAAGGCTATTATGCTGGGTCGCTACAAAAACTACATTGTGAAGACCCTGCCCGGGAATAGTCAAATTTGGCACATAAAGCGGCTGGGCATAAATCTGACCGTCAACCGTTCGAGAAAAAAGCTTGCCAAACGTAGAAGAATTAACATTAGCAGTGGTGAGCAAGTCTTCATTAAGATTGGCCCCGCTACGGCTGCTGTCATAGCTGCGGGTTAATACGCCAGGGGAAGTGGCGCCCAGTACCGGCTGGGCTAGCTGGCCGGGCAGCAGTGATAACAGCAGGCCGCAGCACGACAAAACCGCCACGAGTCGAGAAGTAGCAGAACGATGCATCATGTAGCTCCTACCGGGAGGTTTCGGGCATGAGGCAACCGGTAAAGGCGCCTTAATTTACCCTGCCTAATTACTCCCTGACAAAATGATTCAATGACCTATCTACAAATGTTTAGCTAAGACCGAGTGTTATTTACTTATTACCATAATGGCTTGTTTCGCCCTCCGTACTAAACCAGAGGCATATAGCATTTATTTTTAACGATGAAAGTGGCAGGCACAAGGTACTAAGTACCTTAACAGGAGAAAGGTAAGGGTAAGTTAGCTGGTTTGCCCGCCGGTTTCTCGCTATGATTTGAGAGGATAAGACTTGGGTTTGATTATTGGCTCTATGACTCTACTACCCTTATAACGTCAAAATACTTCAACCATAGAATATTTAGAAACTGCGATGCCCTACTTTCATGCAACTGAGCGGCACTATTTTGCGCGAATAAGCGGATTTTTGTTGATCGTATTATTCAACCTGATTTTTTTGGGAGCCTGGGACCAGCAGCCGGTAGCGATAGCTGTTACGCCGGTGGAACCGTCCTGGAGTTGGCAACATCCCTTGCCACAGGGCAACAATATTTATGGCCTTAGTTGTGTCAATGGCAGCTACCCGGCAGGAAATTGTTACGCCGTTGGCGAAAGCGGTTTAATTATGTCAAATAGTGGGGAGAGTTGGAGACTACTTGCCGTTTCCCCAACCGGCAAAACTCTGCATAGCGTGGCCTGTACAGTAGCAATTTGTTTTGCCGTTGGCCAGGATGGGGTGATTGTGAGCGGTACCGGCTCAAAGTGGTCGCTGGTCCCTAATCTACCTGGTACCAACACTCTCAATGCAATCGCCTGCCCTGCTGACAACCGCTGCTATGCTGTTGGGGATGCTAAAACTATCCTGACCTGGGATGGCTCAAGCTGGGCGCAGGTTTCTTTGCCAGCGCTGCCTGTCAGCCCGACAAAAATAGTTCCCAGCCACCACACCGGGACACCTGACCTTTACGGTATTACCTGTTTGAATGTAAATAGTTGTTATGTGTCAGGCTTTGAAGTTATTCTCTCTTTTCAGGGAGCCACCTGGGATACCGTAGCTCAATTTGACGAGCTTGCCCTCTTTAATATCAATTGCCCTGCCGCCGGTGAATGCTGGGCAGTGGGCGGCAGCGGCTCTATCTGGCACTTTGATGGCATAGGCTGGCAGGAATTTCAGGCCGGAGTTGATCCAACTGGCACTCTTTACAATCTATACTGCTTCAGTGCCACAAGCTGTTACGCGGTAGGCACAAACGGCAGGCTAGTCAGTTTTGATGGTAACAACTGGCAAAGCGCAACCAGTGCAATCAGTGAGCGGACCTTGCACGGGCTTGTTTGCTCTAACTCAAAGTGCCTGGCAGCCGGAGAAAGAGGAGCTTTAGTTTATTTCGACGGAACAAACTGGACAAGCCTGACCGCCAGCCAGTCGGACAAGAATCTGCATGCTATTGCTTGTCCAAATCCAATCACATGTTTTGCCGCCGGAGATAACGGTACTTTAATGGCTTACGATGGCTACGATTGGAATCTCTTAATCTCAACTACCGGTGTTACGCTTACTAGCCTGGCATGCCCTACCGTAAACCGGTGTTTTGCGGTAGGTGAAAATGGCACCATTCTCAGTTATAGCGGCCAGGGATGGAAGATCTACCCAACTTCACCCACTTTTGACTCATTACACGCGGTTAGCTGCGCAAATACCCGGGCCTGCTTTGCAGTGGGGGAGAACGGTACGATTGTTAAGTATGACGGTACTGGCTGGTCTAAGGTTAACAGCCTGGCATCGAGCAGCCTTGAAGGCATTAGTTGTCCTGCCTCCAATCGTTGTTTTGTGGTCGGGCAGGGCGGTCTTATCCTGGCTTACGACGGCCAAAATTGGACACAAGTTGGCTCTCCTGCAAGTAGCTGGCTTTATGGCATTGATTGCCCTACCATTAGTAACTGCTTCGCGGTAGGCGGCAGCAATGTTGTGCTCAATTATAATGGTAATGCCTGGAGTAGCTCCAGCCTTCCGGCCAACAGCTATCCGGTGAGCATTAGTTGCCCGGCAGTTACGCGCTGCTTTGTAGCAGGGCAGGGCCAGGATATCAACCTGATAAGTTATATTGATGGAATTTGGAGCATTAGTAACTCCGGTACGTCTAACCAGTTAGACGCCATCAACTGTCCCGGCATCTATGCCTGCTATGCCGCCGGGCAGTCCGCGACCATTCTTGCCCGGATTAACAGTACAACTGTCACAAGTGCCGAGGACAGCGGTCCAGGTACTCTCCGGGATGCTCTCGCTAACGCTGCTGAAACCCAGATCATTCTTTTCAAGCTTTCCTCTGACACTAATAACACTATCAAACTTTCCTCAAAATTGTCGAACCTCTCGAATGGTGTAATTTTCAATGCTAAATGTCATAACGGGCCGAGCATCACATTGCAAGGGGCCGGTTCGTCCGGTATAGTTCTGAATGGGAATAATATTATCAATGGCCTGCGTATAAAAGGTTTTAGCGGGCCACAAATTTCTGCCAGCAATGGTAATAGTCAGCTTTCCTGCCTGGCTGTGGAAAAGTAAACTCTGTAGATAAGGGCAAATTAATGGGACAGGTAGAGCATTTTAAATAATTGGGTAATTTAGAAGCCCTTCTAAAGCTGCTTTCACAGCATGGGTGTCGTACTTACCTGGGGCTTTAATCGCTCTCAAGAAATCGTTGATATAGTTAACCCTAGTAATACGATATGGAGGCTGTACGATGTCTAAACTGATATACTTTATGGGTATGTCTTTGAATGGATTTATCGCGGGTGAAACCGACAACCTGGATTGGGCGGCACCGGACGAGGAGATATTAACTTTCATCAACAATCTACACCGCCCCATCGGCACATATCTCTATGGACGCAAGAATTATCAGACGATGACAGTCTGGCAAACTCCAGAGGTCCTTCCTGGTCTGACGCCGGCCATGATGGACTTCGGGCAGATCTGGCAAGCGGCTGATAAGATCGTCTATTCCAAATCGCTGGAAACCGTCTCTACACCGAAGACGCGGCTCGAACGGGAATTCGAACCGCCTGCGATTCGCGACCTGAAGGCTCAACTGCCTCACGATATTTCGGTGGCTGGCCCGAACCTGGCCTCACAGGCGATCCAGGCAGGACTCGTTGACGAGTATCACCTGCTCGTCATACCAGTTATGCTTGGCGGCGGCAAGCGAGTTTTGCCAAGCAACACAGGTCTAAAGCTGGATCTCCTGGACGAGCGCCGTTTTAGTAATGGATGGGTCTATCTTGGCTATCGCACACAGGTCTGATGGAGGCAGCGATCAAAGAGGGATTTCGCAATTATTCGGGCAGAAAACAATGCTATCAAATTCCAGGCTCGCTTGAGGCCTGTCGCCCTGAACAGCACCGCGTTCCGCCCTATTCTCCGGTTTAGCCCGTCTACGCTGTTCTTCAGCTTCCCACACCATGCTTTCTCAGAGGTATGGCAGAGTTAGCGTGCGCCTACTCCCAAACCAACTAGCTCCTCGCTGATTTTCCAAAGGCGTTGGGCATCAGTTTCGCTATAAGATAATTTTGAAGACTTGCGCTCTTTGCAGTTCACAAAATATTTTCCGCTTACTCCCTCAACCTCTGGCGAAGAAGCCAGATAAATTGAGGTCCGCGCTCCCTCCTCTGGTTTTTTTAGAAACGGCGCAGCGAGCCTGAAAAGACTGCTCATGAGTGATTTGTTGCTAGAACCCATATTGGTAGCAACTCCTCCGGGGTGTAAACAGTTAGCGGTCATATCACTGTCTTTCAAGCGGCGGGCCAATTCGTAGCTAAAGAGGATACGAGCCAGGTTTGCCTGGGCATAGGCCTTATACTCCCCGTACTGTTTCTCCCCTTGCAAGTCGTCCCAGCGCATAGTTGCTGTTTGGTGGATTCCAGAGGAAACGGTGACGATACGAGCTTTGCCGCTTTTTTGGAGCAGTGGGAGCAGCAAATTGGTCAGCAAAAAGGAGGCTAAATAATCTACCTGGAAAGTTTCTTCAAAACCATCCACTGTCACCTTGCGTGTGATGTTTAAGGTGCCTGCGTTATTGATCAGTACGTGCAGTTGTGAGAAATTTTGATTGACCTGCTCGGCAAGCTGTCGCACCGCTTTGAGCGAGGCCAGATCAGCCAGCATTAAATCCACTGAAACGCCGGGAAAAGCGAGTTTTATTTCCCGGGCAGTAGCTTCAGTGCGGGTACGGTCGCGTCCCACAATTAAAAGATTTGCGCCCAACGCTGCCAGGCCCATCGCGGTAGCCTTACCAATACCGCTCGTGGCGCCCGTAATCAGTACAGTTCGCCCGGTCATTTGGTTCGCATCTATTAGATTAGCCAATTTTCTCTCCTTGATAATCAATAAAAATAATAAATAAAGGTCTTTATTATCGCTTTTGATAGTAGCAGTATTTTCTTTCCAGTATTTGCGAATCCCGTAATTAGTTGTTATATTGTATTTGTAAGTAAACAAATACTTACAAATACAATATAACAAGAAAATAATGGTGTGTCAAGGGAAAATAAAGAAGAATTTCGAGGTATAATTAGCTTAAGTAAGTAAAGGCTTATTTATTTAACTTAACAGGAAATTGGTATGCCCAGACCGAGTCAAGAAAATAAAATTTTAGAAGCCGCCCTCTACTGTTTTGCCCAAAAGGGCTACGATGGAACTACCATCAGGCATATGGCCGAGGC
>DATAKM010000006.1:0-18155 GCA_036261665.1 Chloroflexia bacterium | reverse complement strand
GTAGTGAAGTGGCATAAAAGAGAGGCTCATCGCGCCCAGGTTGAATGGGTGTATGCCGAGGCCAAAGCCGATTTGCCACTTGATGAGTTGTTAAAGTGCATTGCTGCCTAACTTTGTGAATATTTTATGCAATTCCTAAGAATAAAAGATAGATTGAACCTTATTTGCAGTTTCGCTTAAAAGATGTAAAATGGTATACACTATGACGCTAATAACGGCTAGAGTTGATTTCTCCGATATAATAATGACAAAAAATAGATACAATATATAGTGGACCATTTGCCATGCAAAACTTTCGTTCCGATATATCCATAGGGCAAAATGCCTTTCTCGCCAATAGCAGACTATTCAGGGCTTTAAAGAATCTTGATGACTCGCAGGCAAAAGCTCTACTGGTTACCATCCTGGATAATTCACCGTTACTGGTTGGCTACCTTGATAGCCAGTTTCGCTATACCCTGATAAGCCAGAAAATGGCTGAACTGGCGGGGGTTGATGCGGAAGAGCTTATTGGAAAAACTCCTTTTTACCAGCAGCCTCAATTAGAAAAACAACTTCGGCCTGTATTTGAAGCAGTTGTACAGACTCGGAAGCCCTTCGTTGCGGAAGGACTGGTGCTCAAATATACTACGCCTCACTTTACGGATGGCACAGCCCACCGCTGGAATTTACATATAGCGCCTGTCATGTCTGATAATGATGAGCCGGAAGGGCTGGTGGTAGTGGCCGAGAAAACGGGCGAAGGTCCTGAGGTTACTTCAAGCTTAATGGATGGCATGGACAGCCGAAGTAACAGCCGCCTGCACGCTATTCTGAGCAGCATTAATGATGGCGTGGTGGTTATGGACCCCGATGGTACGGTGGTAATCTCGAACTCAATGGCGGACGAGATTATGAAGCGCCCGCTCCTCGGCACCAATCTATATAAAGAAGCGCCCGATATTTCCAATCGCCGTTACCTCGATGGTAAACCTATTCCACCAGAAGAAAGCACCAGCGCGCGCCTGCTGCGAAACGAAACTTTCAGAAATTTTCGTTACGTGGTCAGCGATGCCACCGGCATTGATCATGTTATTTCTTGCAACGGCTCGCCTGTTTATAGTGAACAGCAGGAGATCATTGGCAGCGTAGCGCTCTTCAGTGATGTTACCGTAGAGGAACAACGCCGCCACCAGCTAGAAGAAGCCCACCGCACCGCCGAGGAAACCCAGGAAGCTTTATTAGAATTATCGGCGGCAGTGGCAGGTATTACAGACCTGGATGAACTGCTGGAGCGAATCGTCCAGATTATGCCGGTAGTAAGCGGATGCGACCGCCTGGGCATTACCCTTTACGATGCCGAAAGCGAAGAATTGACTCCCGCCGCCGTTTACGGGATAGACCCTGCCGGTGTTCCTGAATGGAAAGCAACCAAAGGCAAGCGCGACCGCTCTTCACCTTATGATGCGCAAATCTTTGAAGAGCACAAGCTGCTGGAAGTTGACTTTGGGGCGCTGGTGGAGGCCTCGCGAGCGCAGGGAGTGGAAATACCAAACCCTTACAACGTCAAAAACATGCTGGTGCTGCCGCTTTCGCACCAGGGTGAACTGCTTGGCATGATCACACTCGACCACGCCACCCATTACCATACCTTTACCCCTCGTGAGTGCCGGGTGCTGGAAGGTATGGCTCGCCTGGTGGCGATTGCCATAGCCAATGTACGCCTGGTTCAACGCGCCCGTGAAACGGCGGTGCTGCGCGAAGCTAATCGCTTGAAGGACGAATTTATGTCGCTGGTAGCCCACGAGTTACGCAATCCCCTGACTACAATAAGAGGGAACGCTCAACTGGGTATGCGCCAGCTAGGTAAAGCCGGGCTTTCTGCTAACCAGTTACGCTATTTTGATACTATTCTTGCCCAGACCGCCCGCATGAACCGCCTGGTAGAAGATTTGCTGGACTCCGAACGCATCGAGGCGGGTCATATTGAGCTGGTTATGAAGAAAACTGACCTGGCAGAACTGATCAATAATATTGCTGAAAACTTCCGCCAGAGTTCACCTCTGCATTCCATAAAATATAATCTTGCAGCTATTACTGACCACACGCCTTTTACCGGTTACTGGGATCAAGACCGTTTGAGCCAGGTTATAAGTAATTTGCTTTCCAACGCCATCAAATATTCTCCAAAGGGTGGTCAGATCGAGCTTCGCCTGGAACGAGAACGGCTGACTTCAGGTAGCGTGTCATCTACCGGCGTAGAAGCAGCAGAAGATGTAGTGCATTTTTCGATCTCTGATCAGGGAATCGGTATTCCTGAAGATCAGCAGGGACAACTTTTCACCCGGTTTTACCGGGCGCCGAATAGCCGGAGCAGCGGAGTGCCGGGTATAGGGCTGGGGCTGCATATCAGCCAGCAAATAGTAATGCTGCATAATGGCCGGATGTGGGTTGAAAGTTCCGGTGAAAATCAGGGCAGCACTTTTCACTTTGTACTGCCTGTAGGGCAACTTTTCGCGAGTTAAAGCACCATTCGAGATTTGCTTACTTCATAAAATTATCATCGTAAATAACTTTTGCTGAAGCCAGGAATCTACCTGGCTTCACTTTTTGTGCGGTACCTGAGGCAAGTAATGACCACTCTGTAGCTGGCATAGAAGTTGCTACTTTTTTGTAGGCTTAAATTTAGCATTATACTAGGTACATTTAATAACCATTACAATAATGGCAAAAATACTGGTTGATTAGTGAGAAAGGAATTAGAATGCCGGTAAATAAGAGTACGAGGCAAACAAGGATTGCCCTGCTTGGACTGACCATGGTAGGCCTTATGATGGCCGCTCTTGGTCTGGGCCTTTTTATGAGCGCTGGGCAGGCTTCGGCGCAGACATCCACTACAGCCGCTGCTACCACTGCTGCTGATACCACAGCGGCCGCTACTACCGCCGCGGGGACCAATCCTCAGAGCGGCTCCACCATCTATGTCTTCTGCCTGGACTTTGGGAAAACTTTCCCGGCAGGTCAGACTATCAAGGCCCAGGGCCTGGCCAATGATAAGCTTCGAGGCGGTCTTAACTACGCTTTGACTAAAGGCTATGTGACCAGCGATCCCTACCAGGTGCAACTGGCTATGTGGCAATTACAGGATAATCAGCCTTTCCACGATACCCTCAACAAAGGCACCACGATTGCCCAGGAGATCGTGAACAATGCCGGTAATGCTCCTTCCGGGGACGCTTCGGCTGTCAGCAACCTGACCGTGACCAATATTACCGAAAGCTCACCGCAGTCCGCTTATGGCACTGGCACTGTCCAGGGTAACGCCAATACCAACGGTTTACCGGTTGGTTTCCTGTTGCCCGCTTCTGGCTCCAATTTCCAGAACCTGTTAGCAGTTGTATCCAGTAATAATGCGGCTGCCACTACCGCCGCCGCGACTACGGCCGCTGCCACTACTCCGGCAGCTACGACTGCCGCCGCTACCACGGCTGCTGCAACTACTGCCGCTACAACCACCGCCGCCCCTACAACTGCCGCCGCTACCACGGCTGCCTCCAATAGCGGACCGACAGCAGTTGCCGGTGAATCGACCTACAACGCTGGCGGTCAGGGTGGCGCTCCTAACGCGCCCAGCACCGGCTTTGGTGGAGGTCAGGACGACAACAGCCTGCTCGGTCTGGGCCTGTTGCTGGCCGGGCTACTGGTTGTAACCGGGGCTTCCTTTATAGGATTCCGGCGCTCTCGCCGCAGCAATATGTAACAATTAACTGACCTTCTAACGATTGTGGCAAAATAAAGGACCTCACCTTGAACTATCTCAGGGTGAGGCCTTTATTTTATTGCCCAAAAATAGTTCCTGGCATATAATTAAGCCAGTTGGATCATTTTAGGAGCGAAATTTTGAGTAACTTACCCGACTGGCCGCCTGAACTGAATATTTCAAGTTTCTTTCCACCGCCCCGGACCGTCTGGAAGAGCGATGAGATAGAAGCTTTGCAGAAAATAAGCGCAGTCTGCCGCCTCTTTCGCAAAGGTCTGACACCTGCCGCGGCTCTTAACCTGGCCCGCACCCTCTACGCCTCGGCAAACCTGGCGGGCGTGACAGTCTCCAACTGGCAAACCACCCTGGCCTTTGTCGGTCCCTCGCCGGATGGGGAACCACCTCATGCGGACCGCCTTTGCCCGGCAGTCCAACTCTGTCTCGATTCTGGTAAGGTTCAGACCTGCCGCAGCCACAATGAAGACAATCTTTTAAACCCATGCTGGCGAGACCTGGAAGATGACGAGACAAACTTACACTCGCTGGTAGCAATCCCACTCGAAAACGAGGAAGAAGTGATTGGTGTAATGGAAGTCTATGGCTCGCGCCTTCACCCGCTCTCCCCGGTGGATATTGATCTATCGCGCTGGGTAAGCACCGAGGCCAGCGCCAATCTCGAAATTGGCCGGCTGCGCGGTTCGGCCCGGCAACTGGCCGAAGCCGAACTGAAGGCCTTGCGTGCCCAGATTTCACCTCACTTTCTCTTCAACACCCTGAATAGCATAGCCGCCCTGGTGCGCCTGGATGCAGACCAGGCTCGCGAACTGATCGTGGATTTCGCCTCCTTCTTTCGCCGCACTCTCAAACATCACGGTGAATTCGTGACGCTGGCCGAAGAATTAGATTATGTCAAGCATTATGTGCGTTTTGAGCAGGTGCGCTTCGGCAAACACCTGGAGGTAGAATATGATGTTGCACCCGGCACCGAGGGTGTAGTGCTGCCTGTCCTGACCCTTCAACCACTGGTCGAAAACGCCATTAATCACGGCATCGCCCCTAAAATCGGTGGCGGCAAAGTGGTGATTAAAACCGTCGCTATGGACGGGGACGTACTGGTAAGCGTCTCAGATAATGGCCTGGGCATCGAGCCGGAATTGCTGCCGCGCCTCTTCTCCGAAAAGACTTCAAAGTCGAAGGGTCTTGGTATGGCCCTGCCGAATATCCGGGAGCGCCTCCAGAAAATCTTCGGGGAGGATTACCAGCTAAAAGTGGAAAGCGAGCCCGGCAAAGGCACCACCGTCAGTTTCCTGGTCCCGCGCCTGCGCCGGGGATAATTTTTTCACTGCCAGAAAAAGCCTCTCGATTATTCCAGGGTGGCAATGGGCCAACGGCCCTTTTGTAGCTAACCCTTTGCCGTACGCTTGCCAGCTATTCCGGTTAAACCGTCTGGCGTTTGACCAGTTCCTGGAAAGGCCCTTCCTTTTCGATCAGTTCGTTATAAGTGCCTGATTGCACAATATTCCCACCGATTACCACGTAGATAAAGTCCGCGTTAATGATAGTGGAGAGGCGATGGGCGATTACCAGGCGGGTAGCCTGGAGCTTTTCGAGACTCTCGCTGACGATAGCCTGGGTGCGATTATCGAGAGCGCTGGTAGCTTCATCAAAAAGCAGGATACGCGGGCGCGAAATGATGGCCCGGGCGATCATCAGGCGCTGGCGCTGCCCGCCCGAAAGGGCCGAGCCGTTATCGGAAATGACCGTGAACATGCCCATGGGCATTTCTTCTATATCCTTGTCCAGCCCGGCTAAACGGGCGGCTTCCCAGGCGTCTTCGTGGGTAAAGCCGGCCGAACCGACTATATTGCTGAAAATATCGCCGGCCATCAGCTTGCCGTTCTGGGTGACTACCCCCATCTGGCGCCGCACCGACTGCACATCCAGCCCTTTCAAGTCCTGGTTATCGTAATAAATTGAACCGGCCTCAGGCCTTTCAAAGCCCAGCAAGAGACGGAAGAGCGAAGATTTGCCCGAGCCGGAAGGGCCGACAATTGCTACGAATTCGCCCGGCCTGACCTTGAGCGAAATATCATTCAGGACCAGGGGCGATTCGGGGCTGTAGCGGAAACTGATGTGGTTAAGCTCGATAGCCCCGGTCAGTTCGCCGGGATCAACCTTATCTCCGCTAATTTCGGGCATTTCCTCAAAGAGCGGTTTAGCGCGTTCGTAGATTGGCACTACATGCAGAGCGGTAATGAAGGCTACGGCCATGGCAATACTGGCGGTCAGAAACTGGCCGTAAGCCGAGATAAAAGAAAGGAAAGTGCCTGTGCTGAAATTACGGGCGTTCAGGAAGCTGACCGAGCCGAAGATTATTATGAAAGAAATCACCGGCCAGATGGCGTTAAAGATCGTCAGGTAGTAGCCGATAGTGCGCGCTTTGTAAGCAATCCGGCGTTGCGCCGTAAACTCCTTCACCCAGACATAATAAGCCCTGATTTCCGCCCCGGCTACTCTGAGTTTGGCAATGCCGCTCACCAGTTGCAAGACAAGGCTGGCCAAACGTCCTTGCTGGAAAGTCAGGCGGCGCTGGTGGCGCAACTGCCACAGGCTAATTGCTACAATTACACCCACGCTAACCAGGGTAATGCCCAGCGCCATAAGGGCCAGTCCGACATCATAGTAAAAGAGCAGAGCAAAGTTGAAGATTGAGAAGGTGCTGCTCAGGATAGTAGTAACCAGGCTGGCGCTCAGAATCTGGCGCATGGCGTCAATGCTTAAAGTGCGGTTCGCCAGGTCGCCGGTGGAGTACTTTCTGAAGAATGTCGCCGGCAGTTCCAGCAGGCGATCCCACAGGGCCGCTTGCAGCCCGACATCGAGGCGCGTTTCCAGGCGCAGCAAGGTAATGCTGCGAGTAATCTGGAACGTGATAATGGCAAATCCGGCTATTACCAGCCCGATTAAGACCTGCCAGGCGGCATCGCGGCGGGAGAAGGGGATGACTGTATCGAAAACATAACCGGTCATCACCGGGACAAAGAGGCCGAGCAAGCCACCCAGGATACCCAGCAAGATAGTTACGTAAATATCTTTGCGCGAACCTCGGAAGCCAAAGCGCAGCAACTCACGCGCTCTTAAGGCGTGCTGGGGCAGGGGACGGTAGAAAACATAGCCCGTATCGTTCAGAGTAGCCGCGATTTCAGCCGTAACAGGCCGCCGGGAACCATCTTCCGGGTCGACTATCTCGTAACGACTGCCCTTTTTACGGGCCACCGGCAAGAGCGCTACCGGCTTTTTACCGGGATAAACATAGGCTACAAAGGGCCCCTGTTCCTCCATCCACCAGTTTGTCTCCAACTTGATCTGGCGCATTCTAATCCGGGAGACCCGCATAATATCGCGCAAACGGTCAGTGCGGCCTTCTTTCTCCGGCAGAATAATATCCTTGTTCAGGGTAATACCCTGGACCTCCGCCACCAGGTTGCATGCCGCCATCAGAATATCCCTGGGCGCGCCGGGCGTTCCAACCGGTTCGGCCGGTTCCTCTTTTTCCAGGATAGAGGCCAGGCGGGTCTGGGTGTGGCGCTTGAGCAGGCTATCGTATTCGTTGGACTGCTTGAGGCGGTTTATTTCAGCTTCGGTCGAAAGGCGGATAGCGGCATACTTGAGCCGGAAGAATAGATCGTAAAATTCCTGCAAACCGGTCCAGAGCTCATCGCTGTCAATCAATTCTTCGGTACGGTAAGCCCGGATTTTAGCTGGAACGAGAGCCTGTAGCCAGACATTACCATAGAGCGGGAAATAGATTTCCTGGGCGGAGTAAGAAAGATCTTCCGCGCCGAGCGAGAGAAATTGCCCGCGATTTACCCTGGCCCACACCCCTTCCCGGCGGCTGATGACCTTTTGATTGGCCGTTACTTCGATTTCGCTGCCCGCTTCCAGCAAGGCATCCTGACTGGTGGTGCTCTGGATAATATTCTCACTCAGGCGGTTAAGCCAGTCGTCCACCAGGGTCTTGACCGAATCGCGCAGGTGAGACTGGCGAGCCATATAGCGCAGATCAGTCAGCGGTAACTTGATCAGTTCCGTAGCGGCCTGTGCTACCGCCAGCAGTCCCAGGCCGTTATTATCCATATCGGGGTCTTCGCAGATCATGACGCTGCCTGCCGGAACCGTGCAGACGTGATGGCGGGCATTGATGGCCTGACCTTCCTGCACCTGTACGGCAAAGACTTCTACCCGGCCGGCCCTCACCATCCAGGCAGTATTGCGTTCTTCGAGCAGGAAAGGCCGGTTCCCTCCTGCCGGGACCGGAAAGCCAGTCATGGCTACGATCTGTTCCAGGCTCAGTTCCAGTCCCGGCCCCTGGAGCAAATCGGCCAGTCGCTTTGAACTTTCATCGGCTGTAAGGCCCGGTCTAACGGGCGGAGCAAGCTCGGTAGGAAGCGCCAGAGATTCGAGCCAGCGCAGATCTCCCAGGTCGCCGGATTTAAAGACCTTAGAGACTTCCATGCTGGCCTGCGTCTGTTCGCGCTGCTGTTCGGTTAAAAGGTTGCCGTTATGGTCGAGGGTTAAGGTCAGCGTAACCGGGCCGGAAAGCAGTACCGAATTCTCTTTCGGCAGGCCATCGGCAGCCAGGGCCAGGCCTTCTACGCGCTCGTACAGGAACTCGAATTCGCCAAAGGTCAGCCGGTCGCCGGGCCTGAGGGGGTGTTTCCCTTTAATACTCTGACCATTAAGCTGAGTGCCGTTGGTCGAACCAAGATCGGTCACACTGTAATTCAGGTTGCTATCCAGTTCAAAGATAGCGTGATGGCGCGAAACGGAGGGATCATTCAGGCGCAGTTCACAGTCTTTGCCGCGCCCGACTTTTACCGGCTTATTTAGCGGCAGCACCATGGTAGCAGGCCCGCTATGCAAGGCCCAGAGAGCGGCATAACGTAGAATAGCGCGCGGTTGCAGGAGGGGCTGGCTGCGCACCTGCGGGCCGGTTCCAGAGGGAGGTGTAGTGACTGCCGGGCTGGTGAGCGGCAGGCGAGGCGCCCGGTAGCGCATAACTACCGAGCCGATTTGAATCAGATCGCCTTCCGAGAGTACGTGCGGTTCTTGCAGAGGCAAGCGGTTAATCCGGGTCGGGTTGGTGGCCCCGGTATCGCGCAGCACATACTTTCCGCTGCCCTGGCGAATTTCGGCCTGGTGGCGGCTAACCGTATAGCCTTCTTCGCGGGTTTCCAGGATGCGCAGATCGCAGGAAGAATGGCGGCCAAAAGTGAAGGGATGGCCGGGAGTGAGACGGCCAAAGGTGCCTACCTCGATACCGGGTACGCCCGTTTCTACTACTTCCAGGCGGGCAAAGCCGGGAAATTTATCCTCGCGGTACTGGCCTTGCGGCAGGTCTTCGATAGCCGCTGCCCCGGAAAGCAAAAACTTTAATTGCACGTCGCCCACTTCAAGCATATCTCCGGGCAGCAGCGGAACGGGCGCAATCATCAGCGAGCCATTCAAGCGGGTGCCATTTGAGGAACCGGCATCGGCTGCTACCAGCATTTTATCATCGGGACGGTAATAGACCAGCAGGTGACGGCGAGAAATGCGACCGGTAGGGCTTTGCAGCACCACATCGGCCTGCCCGCTAAGCCTGCCCAGGACGAGCGGATGGTCGGCCAGGCGGTTAAAATCGAGTTCAATTATCGAGTTGGTCTGCGGCCCGCTTACCACCAGCAAATAAGGCTGGGAAGGTAAGCGGGTTTCGGAGCGGGATACGGTTGATTTTTCCATAGTTCTGTTTAGTTGGCTATAAGCTCAGCGTAAAGTCCTTCTTGATTTTTTAGCTCATCGTGTGTGCCGCGCTGCACAATTTGGCCTTTGTCCAGTACTATTATTTCATCACAGTCTCGGATAGTGCTCAGGCGGTGGGCAATAATCAGGCAGGTGCAGCCGCGCCGGCGCAGGTTTTCATCTATTATTTTCTCGGTCAGGGCATCCAGGGCGCTGGTGGCTTCGTCCAGCACCAGCAAGGTAGGATTGGTGGTGAGCGAACGGGCGATTTCCAGGCGCTGGCGCTGTCCCCCGCTGAAGTTAGTACCCTCTTCCGCCACGTGGCTGTTGTAGCCGTTGGGGCGGGCGGCGATATCATCATGAATACAGGCATCGCTGGCGGCGGCGATCAACTGGTTCTCGTTGAGAGTCGGGTTCCAGAGGGTCAGGTTATCCCGGACCGTACCTTCAAACAGGAAAATTTCCTGGTCTACCACCGCCAGAGAGTTATTGAGGGCAGGGCGCGGAATTTCCTGGCGGGTCTTGCCATCGAATAAAATCTGGCCCTGCCAGGGGTCATAGAGGCCCGCGACCAGCTTGGCAACGGTGGTTTTACCGCTGCCGCTACTGCCTACCAGGGCTACCCGGTTGCCCGGACGCAGGGTCAGGTTAAAGTTTTCAATCAGGGGCGGTTCCAGGCGACTGTAGCCGAAGGAGACGTTGCGCAGTTCAAGATGGCCGTTTAGCTTGGGAATGCTCAAACTCGAATCGGTAACGCCGGTATTTACCAGCAACGGGTCTGGCTTGTTTAGCAGCACATCATCCAACCGTTTGAGGCTGCCCTCGACCTCCTGCAAAGTAGAACCCAGTTCGACCATTTTATTGACCGGTTCGAGGAAACTGAGCATGAGGCTCTGGAAGGCTGCCAGCATACCGACGGTTAGCTGGCCGTCCATCACTCGGAAGCTACCGATAGTCAGGATAAAAGCAATCCCCAGAGCGTTCAGCAAAGGCGGCACCGCCGTCAGGTACTGGGTAGAAACGCCCAGCTTTTGCTGCGCCCGGGCCACGCGCGCCTGGTACCCGGCCCAGCGCGAGAAGAAATCGGACTCGCGCCCAATTGCCTTGAGAGTCTCGATGGTGCTCAGTCCGGAGACCGATACGCCGATCAAGCTGCCGCTTTCCTGCAACAGGTGCTGGTTCAGGTCCACCCGGCGGCGCGACACGTACCGCAGAGCCAGCAAGTTTAGCGCGGCGAAAAATATCCCGACAGCAGTTAAAACCGGGTCGTAAAGGAACATCAGGATGGCAAAGAAGACGATACTGACCATGTCGAGGACCGTGGCGGCCAGCCTGCCCGTCAGCAGTTCAGCCACGGTATCGTTTATGGCTACCCGGCTGCTCACGTCACCCGGGAAGCGCTGGGAAAAGTAGACCAGCGGCAGGTTCAGGACATGCCACAAAAACTTGCTGGACATATTGGCCGAGAGCCAGGTTTCGAGCCGCAACAGGTAGATTTCGCGCAGGGCCGTCAGAAGGCCGCGCAGCAGGGCCGTAATGCCCATGGCTATAAGCAGGGGTAAGAGCCAGGAATCTAGGCGGCGCACCAGGTAAAAGTCTACAAAAACCCGGATAAAGGTTGGAATTACCAATCCCGGCAATACCAACCCCAGCCCCGCCAGAATGACGTAAAAGAGGGCCTTTTTAGCCCCTACCAGCCGTTTGCGCAGCGAGGCAACGGTGTTAAAGGGTTTGCCGCTTTTGACAAAATCAGGGCCAGGTTCGAGAGTCAGCGCCACCCCGGTAAACGAACCGTCGAATTCCTTGTAGGTTACGGTGCGCGGGCCGGAAGCAGGGTCGTTCAGGTAAACCTTATCCTTGTCGAAACCTTCCAGCACCAGGAAGTGGTTGAAGTTCCAGTGGATAATGAGGGGCATCGGCATTTGCCGTAAAGAACTCGGCTCGCGCTTGACACCCTTGGCGTTGAAGCCCAGTTCGCGGGCGGCTTTCACGATGTTGAGCGCTTTGCTGCCATCTCGTGAAACGCCGCAGGCGACCCGCAGTTCTTCCAGCGGCATATAGCGGCCATAGTGGGCCAGGATAATACCCAGGGCCGCGGCGCCACATTCTACGGCTTCCATCTGCAAAACGGTAGGGGTTTTGACCCGTTTGCCGCTGCCTTTTTCGGGCGCTTTCACCGGAGAAGGTGAAGCAGCCGGCTTTTCTTTAGTCAGCATGTTACTTGTCGTCTCCCCGTAGAATTGGTAATAACAGGCTGATGGGGCGCTGCTGGCTCAGTTCAAGGTCGGCCAGGCAAAGCGTTCCGGTGGAAAGGGTGGTGCGTGGGCCCCTGGGAGTAGTCCAGCGGTAGCCGGTATAGCTGTTGGCATCCGGTTCGAGAGTAACTTCAACCGGTACATTCAGGGCATTGGAACTGAGGGCTGTCACCAGGGTTTTATTGCGAATTTGCAGGTAAAGGCTTTCCGGCGACTCGGGTAGCGATGAGACAAAGCTGACCGTGCCCAGGAGATAGCCCGACTCTTCGGGACGAAGATAGGAGGGTGAAAGCTGCACTTTCAGGCCGGGAGTAAGCTGTTTACTCTGAGTCAGCGGCACAAAGAGCAAAGCCTTCAAAGGTTTGTCGGGTTGCTCCAGGCTGGCAACCAGGGCGCCCTGGTCTACAGCGCTGCCCTTCTCTACCGGCACTTCCAGGGCTGTCCCATTGGCCGGAGCTTTTAAGTCAATCTGCTCACCGTTATCCGTCTGCAATTTGCCGATAACCTGGCCCTGTTTAAGCACATCACCCGGTTTGACACTCAAGTCGGTAAGCCGCCCGGCCTGCGAAGTCCGCACCTCCTGGATACCGTCCTGCCTGAATAAAATGCCGGTGGTTTGAAGCTGGACCGGAACCGAACCCAGAAAAGACCAGACCACTGCGGCCACTACCACTGCCAGGCCACCTATCAGCGCAATCCAGCCTCGCCGGTTGGTGATCTGGACTGTTTGATCGAGTTCTTCGGGAGCAGCCAGCTTGGCAAGGGCTGACTGGCGGAAAACTTCATTTTGCTTGGCCATTAAACTTCCCCAATGCTAGTCCTGAATAATGAAAAAAGAGAGGTGCTATATTTCTATTATACTTCAATAAACGCTAAATGCTTTAATTGAGATTAACGGCTAAATCTGTTGCAGACGTGCCAGGTCGGCGCGTAGATGATTCAAAAGCTGATCTTCCGCCGAACGAATAAAAAGGTGCCCGCCCGGCAACATACGCAGGCTGAAGCCTACTTCGGTCTGGCGGCTCCAGCCTTTCAGCTCAGCGTAACTGACGGCATAATCATCCTGTCCGCCAAAAGCGGCAATCGGACAGGCCAGCGGCGGGCCGGGACGGTAGTTATATGATTCTACCACAGTCATATCTGCCCGCAGTAGCCCGGTATAAAGGTCGAGCAATTCCGGCTCGGCCAGCACTTCTTCGGGCAAACCGCCAAAGCGCTCTTGCAAGCCCTGTATAAACTCGCGGTCCGGCAGTTGGTAGATCGGACTGCCGCTGTTGATCAGTTCGGGCGCCCGGCAGGCGGCGATAAATAAAACCGCCGGTTGCAGAGCGCTGTGTTTTGCCAGGTAGCGGGTCAGCTCGAAAGCGATCAGGCCACCCATGCTGTAGCCGAAAAAGCCAAAGGCCGGGGCTTCCGACAGACTTTTCTCAAGAGCCTGGGCCAATCTTTCGACCAGCCCTTCCAGGTTGTCGTAAGCCGCTTCAAAGCGGCGCGTTTCACGGCCCGGCAACTGCACCGGGTAAACCCGGCTTACCCCGGAAAGAGCTTCGCCCCACCTTCGGAAGAGTGAGGCTCCCCCTCCGGCATAGGGCAAACAGTACAGATTGAAGGCAGTAGGCTGGTCTGTTTTACCCTCATCTGGATTATAACCGGGCAGCCAGGCCTGGATTGAGGTCTCTTTAAGCTCCAACGGATTTAGCCTGTTTGATTAATCGTAAGAAGCCAGCAAAAGGTGCTGGCGCAGTTGCTCCGGCCCGGCATCAAAATCCGGTAAAATTTTCAGCCGGTTGAAACCCGCTTCGGCTAGCAATTCCGTCCAGCGGGCCGCTTTTACAAAAGGATGGCCGCTGCGGGCCGGGTCGTGACTGGCTACCTGCCACTCTGGAAAGAGCGCCATAGTCATATCCAGCCAGACCAGCCTTAAAGTAGTCTCGTTCAACAAAAACCACCCGCCGGGCTTCAACAAACGACGGACCTGCCGGAGGGCTTCTTTAACATCCGGTGTGACATGCATAACATTGGTCGCCACGATAAAGTCATAAGAGACAGGCTCGAAACCCTGCTCCTCGACCGGGCGAGAGATGTCCAGTTGCTCGAACCGTACAAAAGGATATTTTTCAAATTTCTGCTTGCCGCGCCGTAGAAAGATATTCGACAGGTCGGTGTAACAGTATTCTACCTTATGCTCGGCCAGAATGGGAAGCAGTACTTCGGTCGTGCTTCCGGAACCCGCTCCTATTTCCAGTATGACTAAAGGCTGCTCCGCCGGGGCATCTTGCAGCAAATTGTCAAAGGCCCAGCGCATCAACTGGTTAAAGTAGAGCGTGAAGGGCAGGTCTTTGTAAATAGCCTCGGCGGTTTCAAAAGAGCCATCCGGGAAAAGAAGCTGAACCGGGTTGATATTTCCGCGCACCACCTCCGCCAGGGACTTCCCGGATCGCTCGATAAATTCAAAGACCGGAGTGTACTGCGGCAGTCTATCCTTAAATTCGGCCAGGATCAGTTCGGGTTGAAGGTCCGGCAGCGGTTCAGGATTGGAGAAAAAAGGCCCTTTGCGCGCCAGCAATTTAAGTTCAGCCAGGCGGTCGAGCCATTCCTGTAGCAGCGACCGGTAAACCGGCAAAACGCCGTAACGTAAAATCAGGCTGGCAGAGCTGTGCGCTTCCCCTTTAAGCCGGAAGGCCCCAAGCTCGCGCAAGGCCTGGCAGATAAAGCCATCCACTACCGGGGCCAGTTGTTCCTCCCAGGGATTACTGATAACCATCTTGAGTTGACTGTTTTCGCTGCTCAACTCGGGCGGTTCGGGCGGGAAATCAACCTCCTGGCAACCGGGCGGGTAGGGCCGCGAATTGGCTTCCGTTAAGGGGTTGAGAGGTAGAAGGCTCAATTGACACCTGCTTTCTTGCCCGAGTCTCCCAGCAGTTTGACCAGTTGCCCGGCCAGTTCACCGATACTTGGCCCTTGCATAATAGTCTCCATCGGGACGCTGACTTTCAGGTCGTTTTCCAGCTCGTTTTTCATCGAAACGGCGATCAGCGAATCCAGGCCCAGGTTGTAAAGTGTCATGCTGGTATCCAGGCGCTCCGCCGGGCAATTCAGAATTTCGGAAAGCATGCGGATCAGGTATTTTTCAAAGAAGCCCTGCTGCCCCTGACGGTCGAGTTTCGCCAGCATGGTTTTGGAGCTTTCAGGCTGGATAATGACCTGCTCGCTGCTGGACTGGCGCAGGTTAGCCGAGAGCACTGCCCCGATCAGGTTACCTTTGCTGACTCTTTCCCAGCGGGCATTGATAACGATCAGGTGGGCCGGGTCTTCCCGCAGGACAAGGTCTACCACCTCCAGGCCCTGCTGGGGTTTGATACTCAACATACCAACGTTTTCCAGGCGGGAAGCCGCGCCCGAACGAGCGGCGAATCCAACCTCTTCCCAGGCTGGCCAGCTTATCGCTGTAGCCGGTAGGCCGAGCGCCTGGCGGTAGTGAGCCAGTTCATCCACAAAAGCGTTACCAGCCACATAGTTACCCTGCCCCGGCGAGCCAATCACGGTCGCCACCGAGGAAAAGAGCAGGAAGAAATCGAGCGGTTCTTCCAGGGTGAGGCGGTGTAAATTCCAGGAACCGTAGAGCTTGGAGGCAAGCACTTTCTGATAATGTTCGGGCGTCAGGTTTACCACCATAGCATCATCGAGCACCAGGGCCGAGTGGATCAGGCCGCGCAGCGGTAAATCAGCCGCTTTTAGCTCATCCAGTACAGCCTGGAGTTGTTCAGGACTGGCGGCGTCAGCCCGGGCATAGCGCACGTCCAGTCCATCAGACTGCCACTGCGTCAGCCTCGCCGCCGCTTCCTCAGAAGGTTCGCTGCGGCCTGTTAGCACAAGATGCCGCGCTCCCCCTTGAATAAGGTGTTCGGCCATCACCAGACCCAGGCCACCAAGCCCGCCCGTGATGAGATAGGCGCCATCCGGGTCGCAACTATATTCTTCCTGTTGGGATGCAACAGGTAGATAAGGCGTTAAGCGTAACTGGTAGCGCTTGGCCTGCCTCAAAACAACCTGTTCGCCCGAATTAGCCGCGATCAATTCGGCAAAAAGGCCCTCGATTTCATCCTGGCCCGGCGAGCGGCTCAAATCTACTCGAAGGCAGTTGAACTCAAGGTGTTCGTTGGCAATCGATCCGCCCAACCCCCAGACTGCCGCCTGGGCCAGCGCCAGGTTATCCGGCACAGTTTCGACCGGTTGCGAACCGGCGGTTACCAGGCACAATCGCGCCAGGCTGGCCTGCCCTTTCACCAGGGCCTGCACCAACCCGGTCAGGCCGTAGCAACCGGTTGCCAGGCTTTCTTCCCAGCTAACCTCGCCGGTTTCCGGCGCGGCCTTTATTTCGCCGCCCCACAGGTAGACCGCCCCCTGCAAATTCAGCTTTTCGGCAGCGGTGGCAGCGCGGAGATCGTCAAGCAGGTGCATAAAATCTTGCGGGCAGGCCGGGTTCAGATAGGCCCGTCCGGCGGCACTGTCAAAACTGTAGCCAGCCGCCTGGAAAATCAAAAAGGCTGAGTCGCCCCGCCCTTCCAGCAGGCCAGCGAGAGTCAGGCCTACGGCATCCTGATCGCTGAAAATCAGCCAGCTTCCACGCTGTTCGCTCAGGGCCGGGAGGAGTTCTGCCGGTATTTCTGCCGCTTCCCACTCATAGCAGTAGAGCCACTCATGCCAGTTCTGTTCGGCTTTATTTTGGGCCTGGGCGGGCGCTTGCAACGGGCGGACCCGTTTGAGATTAAAGCCATGCCCGCTGGCGGCCAACTGCCCATCCTCGGTATAAAGATAGAAATTGGCCGAAAGGTAGTCGCTGCTCTCCTCCTCATCTTCGTCGGGCGAGGCGTTGAGAACGACCCTGCACCACAGCCGCTCAGGTAGAGGACGGTACAGGCGCAATTCGTGGATGCTTTCAGGCAGGTATGTCGCAGCCACTGCCCCAGCGGCATTTTCGCCCGGCAAAGCCGCCGCGACCAGTTGGAAAGCGGCATCCAGCAGGGCCGGGTGGGCCCGGTAGCTGGCCGTGTCTTTCTTCAGTTTGGAAGAGAGTTCGATCAGTCCCAGGGCTTCGCCTTTGCGCCTGCGGATACGCTGGATAGTCTGAAAAGCCGGGCCATAGTGCAAGCCCCGCCCGGCCATCGCCGCATAGTGAGCCTCGCCGCTGACCTCTTCCGTACAACGCGCCTTGATTTGCCCCAGGTTAGCCGAGCGCGCAGCCTGTTCCGCCGGGTGCCGCAGAATAGTGCCGCTGGCATGAAGCGTCCAATCGGTCGCACCTACGTCGCTCGTTAGAGTCTTGCTCGCTATGCGGTAGCGCAACCGCTCGTCACTCTCAGGAAGCAGAGCGACCTGAACTGTGGTTGGTTCGCTGGCGGAAAGGAGCAAACCCTGGTGGAAACGACTGTCTTCCAGCACAGCCTGACCGGGATTAAGCAGGTGCGATGCAGCCAGGGCCATTTCAAGATAGGCCGCTCCCGGCAGCCAGACTTTCTGCTGGACTTTATGGTCTTCCAGGTAGTCCGGGCTGGAAGCGGAAAGCAGTACCTGGAAAAGCTGACCAGCGCCGGGCAGTGAGAGCGCTATTTCGTGGCCCAGCAAGGGATGGAGTTCCGGCCGACCATCCGCCAACTGGCGGTTGCTGGTGTAATCTACCCGCAGGGTCTTGCCATTCAAAATGTTGAGAACCACGCCCAAACCGGGCAACTGGTCGAACCAGTAGCGCTCGCGCTGCCAGGGATAGAGCGGTAAATCCTCCACAAAGCGGCCTACCGGGAAGATAGCAGGCCAGTTTAGCGGGTAGCCGGAGGTGTATAGCTGGCCTAACGTGGCGTAGAGTGCCGCCAGTTCCGGCTTCTCGCGGCTGAGCGAGCCGAGCAGCAGTCCTGAGGCTTCCGCCTGCTTCATGGTCTGCGCGATAGCCCCGGTCAAAACCGGGTGCGGGCTGACTTCCAGGAAGTGGGTAAAGCCATCCTGCAAGAGCCGTTCTGCCGTCCTGGCAAAGAGGAAAGGCCGGCGCAGGTTGCGCCCCCAGTAAGAACTATCCAGTTCCTCTCCGGCAATAAGCTCGCCCGTGACGGAGGAGTAGAGCGGGTAGCGGGTGGAGCGAGGCCGCAGGTCTTGCAGGGCGGCTTTGAGCGGTTCGACCAGCGGTTCCATCTGGTAGCTGTGGAAAGCCACGTCTACCTCGGGCAATATCCGGCAAAAGACTCCCTGGCTTTCCAGTTCGCTTACCAGGGCGTTAATAGCGTCCGGGTCGCCCGATAAAACAGTGGTAGAGGGACTGTTGCTACCAGCCAGCGAAAGGCAGGCTTCTCTCCCGGCTATCAGACGCGCGGCTTCTTCAAAAGCCAGGCCTA
>DATAKM010000005.1:0-195852 GCA_036261665.1 Chloroflexia bacterium | reverse complement strand
GTAGTGAAGTGGCATAAAAGAGAGGCTCATCGCGCCCAGGTTGAATGGGTGTATGCCGAGGCCAAAGCCGATTTGCCACTTGATGAGTTGTTAAAGTGCATTGCTGCCTAACTTTGTGAATATTTTATGCAATTCCTAAGTTTAAAGCTCTTTTTCGCTTTGATAGAAGAGATTGAGCCGGCTGTAACCGTAGTCGTCTCTGCCTTTTTGCGCCGGGCTTCGATCTTATCAATAAGCTTATTACCGGCAAACCAGAGCAGGGCAAAGCCGGCTAGAATTAGAATGAGTAAGCCACTAAGTTCACTTCCCGTATCGCCCATAATGCTAAATCCTGATGAGGTTTGGATTACCTTTAGGTATCTGGTTGACTGTATGCCGCCCTTAATTCCTGCTTGCTTGAAGGATCTCCCCTTACTTCAACAGAAGAGCTGTAACCGGTACCGTTACAGTTATTCTTAAGCCGCCTTCGGCACTGCTGCCTGTTTGAAAAGTACCGCCAAGAGCCTCGGCTCGCTCACACATACCCCTAAGTCCAAAGTGCAGCCGGCCCATTGAGTCGCGATAAAAATTAAGCAGACCTTCCTGGGCTGTTCCGCCTTTAGAACCGGGCTGCAAATACTCCAGCACTTCCCCGGTCAGACCCTGGCCATTGTCCTCTACTACAAGCCTCAATTCCGGCCCGGTACATTCCAGGCTTATCCGGGCTTCGGTCGCTGCGCTATGGCGAGCAATGTTTTCGAGGGCTTCTTCAACTATCGCCATTACCTCATAGACCAATGCCGGTTCCAGGTGTTCATCACCGCCTGATAAAGATAAGAAGCCTGCTATACCGTAACTTTGCTCCCAGCGCTCCAGGTAGGTATTAACAAGCTGGAAAAGCGGGGTTTTCAGGCTTGTTCTCAGGTTCAAGATTATATCTCGGACCTTTTCGCTTTCCGAATGGGCAATGGTCTGAATAAAGCGAGCCTGCTTTTGGGCAGCAAGGTTGTCGGCTGGAACAATCCTGCCCAAATAAGAAGCGGTATATTCCACTCCCAGCAAAGTTTTGATGACCCCCTGGTGCAGTGCGCGGGCCAGGCGGTTGCGTTCGCGTTCTCTGGTCAAGAGTTCCAGGCGCAGGTTGGTGGCCTGAATCTGATTTACCTTTTCACTTAAAACCTGGTTGGTTTGCTGCAAGGAGGCCAGGAGATGGATAATCAAAAGAACCGCCGCCCCGATCAGGAGAAAAATTAGCAGGGTCAGGGCAGTGCCGGGGATAGCCGCGGCGTGGAGCGGTTTACCCGGTAACAGGAAGTTGGAAAGATAATAAGAGCCTGTGGCCGCCGCACTTAATAGCACCATCCCGGGCCAGCCAGCAATAATGGCCGCCAGGCTGATAATTACGAAATGGAGCTGCGTAATCGGGACATCGTTACTGATGGAATAATCACCAAGCCCGATCAGTAGTTCGAGGAACGCCATCACCAGAGCTACCAGGTAGCGATAGGCTCTCAGTTTTGCAATTACCGAAGAAATTGAGGCCATTCCATCATCCAGAACCTTTCGGTTAAGCTTCAAGAGGGTTAGTCTTCAATAAGGGAGAGTCCCATATTAAGCGCAATGCGTCTGGCTTTACGGCGGACTTTTATAGGTTCAGCATCTACCTTCATTTTTAGAAGGGTAAGCCGCTTTCCGTTCTGGTAGACGGCTATAACTTCTTTTGTACCATCAGGATCGGTATGCAACAGAATGCGGTTTACCGGAGAGAGGTAAAACCAATCATAAAGCTTCTCGCGGCTTAAAAAATTGAAAGCAGGGCGCACAGAGTATCCCGTCCATCTCTAAGCTATTCAGAGGTAATTAAAAATGTTAGCAAATATAACTCTAACCAAAAATAAGAAAAGTACAAGACCTAATCTCAATGCCCGGTTTTGCCCTCAAAATAGGACGAAGGTCTTAACCGGCCCGGCTAAAGACCCAGATTGGAAGGGTGTGGTGCATCCTTTTAGCTGGAAACTGGATTAATCGAAAGCAAGGGCATACCTAAATCGCGCACTCTTTTCAGTAGCCCGTGCAAGGCGGCTTGATCGACTACCGGGCCGGTTAATAATGTATCACCATTATCTTCCAGGGTAATGGTCAGGCCATCAAACCAGTCTCGCCATAGAGAACTGAGATGCCCTTTGAGCCTGATTTGATAGATCACCGGTTGATTCGGTTCGTTTGTTGTGTCTAATTTGTTTGACATAATATTGTACCTGTTGTCAGCAACCTTGATAATACTCACTTCGCTCCCTGGTTTGATAAGCAGGTTGCTGCCTGACCCTGATCACGACATTGCCTCGTTTGTGGCCGGTTTCGACATAACGATGCGCCTCTGCCACCTGTTCCAACGGGTAGCACCGGTCAATTACTGCTTTAAACTTTCCTGCCTCAAAGAGTTCTTTGAGGAAAAGTAAATCTTTGGCCCTTTCGCTGGCTGGCCGCCTACCGATATCCCCAAACCATATCTTTTGTTTCTTGCCATTGCCCACTAGAGAAGCCCACAGGGCTTGCACAATAACCGGTAGCGAAAACAAGGTGGTCAGAAAGACTCCGCTTGAGGCCAGTGAACCTTTACAATTTGCGAAGGAAAGCTTGCCGACCGTATCAAAAATAATGTCATAGGTCTGGCCGTTTTTGGTAAAGTCCTCGCTGGTGTAATCAATAACCTGATTAGCACCCAGCGATTTCACCATTTCGACATTCGAAGTGCTGCAAACCCCGGTAACCTCTGCCCCGAAGTATCTGGCAAGCTGGACCGCCGCAGTGCCAACCGCGCCGGAGGCGCCATTGATGAGGACTTTCTGTCCGGGTTGGATATTGCCTTTTCTAAGGTACAACAGGGCGGTATTGGCTCCAATTGGAAGAGTGGCGGCTTCCTCATAGGTCATATTGGCGGGTTTTGTTACTACCGCTCCCCCTTCGTTCAGGCACTTATATTCGGAGTGAGCACCGAAGCCCGCCTCAAGGGTCGAAGCAAAAACCTGATCGCCTGGTTTGAAGCGGGTTACAGCCCGACCAACTGCTTCAACTTCCCCGGCCAGTTCCATACCGAATACGGGGTTTTTTGGTTTTGTGAAACCCAGGGCAAGGCGACTGGGAAGCCAGAGCATAGGCGGAACGTCAAAACTGCGCATTCTATAATCCCCGGCATTTACGGAGGTTGCATACACCTTTACCAGTAGTTCATGGTCTTTGGGTACAGGTTTAGCAACTTCTGTTAGCTTAAGAACTTCCGGCGGACCATATTTTGTGGCTACAATTGCTTTCATTTTAGTTTTGCCTTTCTTATTTCAGTTGAATAACAGATTTCCGTAAAAAATTAAGCTGTTGCGCGGTTTGATGTGACCTGCCGTTTGGGATTGCGGATAGCCCATTCGGCCACGGCCAGGTTAATCACCCAGGCCGCCCCCATCAGGAGCGCCCGGCTCGTTTCATTCGGCCGGCCTGTAATTATTTCCCCGATCATCAGGGTAAACACCTGAGTACCTGCGCCAAGCCCGATGGCGTAGGCGCGCATCATCCAGGCCTTGTGCCGGGCCACTTCTCCTCGCCGGATTGCGGCAAAGCCGAGCACGATGGCACCGATCATAGCCGACCCAAAGACCAGCCGGAAGACAAAAAGCAATTCCCCATCGCCAGCCGGGTGGGGGTAGAACAGGGTCATCCAGAGGGCTGAACCTCCTACCACTAATCCACAACCAACCAGGAGCCGACCGGCCCGGCGGTGCCAGCCGGGCCGACGACGCCGGAAGCGGGTGGCGAACTGGAACGCGCCCAGGATTGCATAGACGGCGGCGCCCAAGATGTGCAGCACCACCGGCAAGGGCGACATAAAGAACCGCGCGTTGGCCGGGGTGATTTCCGCGCCGCCGAATAACTCGATAAGGCGGAAAGCCCCGGCAGTGAGCGGAATGGCGCTCAGGATAAGCAGCGCGACAATGAGCCACTTTGCCGAACCGGCTTTTGCCGTTGCTGTGGTTTTTGGAGGCCTGGGTTCCCTGGCCCCATTCAATTGAGGCGCAGAGGTAGATCGACTTTCATCGTAGACATTTGCTTTCATTTTTAACTCCCTGGAAGGATTGTTTGGTAGTTTAGTATTTTGGAGAGACACCGGACCATGTGGAGATAGCGTATTCCGGCGGAGACCCGTGGAGTAGGGCCACGAGTCTCAGCTATAGAGTCTCAAACGAACTTACTCGGCTGCGGTCTGACGGAACTGGGTGCTGCCAGTTACAGGTTCGGCTGAGCGAGAGCGCCGTTCAAACAAGAGTGCAATTCCCAGCCAGGCTACCGCTAAGCCCATTGGCACAGCCGCAAACCGCTGGATCTGGTGCGGGAGCAGGGCTGCCAGGGGAGTCAACAGGGCTGTTATGGCCATTAAACCGGATGCCGGGCGAGGCAGGATGTTGGCACGGAAGGAAGCGATGCCAAGCAGCACACCGCCCAGCATATACAGTATCCCTAACAGCGAATAAATAGATGGGAGAGCTCCCAGGTCAACAGTAATCTCGCCGGGCCGTCCACTGATATACGCCAGCATGCCATCTACAAACTGTGGATCCCTGTTTGCCAGCATCGGGAACATAAAGGTTTCGGCGAAGACATAGGCCGTCTGTAGCCACCAGGAGAGGCTAAACAGGAGAAAGCCGGCCACACCGAGCCACCCGGCTTTATTCGCTTGCCTGGCGTAAATCCCGGCGATGCCGGCCAGGAAAAGGAAACACATAACAGTCTTCAGGGTGGTGATGATAGCCCATTCGGTGGTGGTTACTGAAGCAACAACGTCCGGTGGATGGATCGGCTGAATGCCCGCGAAAATGATCCCTGCCCCGACGGCCGCTAAACCGGCCCAACGGATGAGAGTAGGTTTGATGGTCTCGTTCGCACGCTTGTCCTCTTTATTAATTGCAGTCTGGCGAATAATGCTGCTCATTTGTTTGTCTCCTTTTATATATGGCTAATATGATCCGGGTCAATCAAGGTCTGGCATTCCCTCTGAATGCGTTCTTGTCTTCGATAACACTTTAGCAGTCAATATAGTGAGCAGGCATCACCAGACGTGGTGATTGATATGGTGATTTGTTGGCCGGGAAAGCGGCGAGGAACAAAAACAAGCTGGCCCGCCAGGTGTTGGCAAGCCTGGCAGGCCAGGTTTGGGGGTTAATTTGAGGTCAGGGGTTATGACAGGTGGAGTTCGTCCGCCCGGTGGACCGCTGCCCGGCGGTTGTTGACCCCAAGCTTGGTGTAGATATTTTTGATATGGGTATTGAGGGTATTTAGCGACACCATCAGTTGGTGGGCTATTTCAGGGCCGCTCAAATCGCTGCCAAGCAGCCGTAACACCTGGAGCTCACGTTCTGAGAGGGGCTCAATCAGAACCTGTTTGACCGGTGTTATCTCTTCAGCTTGTCCCAGGGCCGAGAGCAGTTGCCGGACATAGGCCGGAGCAATTTTATGCCTGGCGGCCTCTTGTAGAAGTTGAGCCACCGGTGGGCCTTCATCAGTAAATATTCTTACGAAGCCATCCGGTTCAGCCATCGTCAGGGAGCGTTCCAGCGCCCCAAGAGCAGCCGGCATATCTCCTTGTGCCGTGTGCATGAGAGAAAGTAACACCAGGATTTCAATGAGAGATCGCCTCCTTCCGCCCGCTTCGGCGGCTTGAAGGAGGCGGTCCAGCAGTCCCTTTGCCTCAACAAGGGTAGCTTCTTCTGTTCTATCCCTTGCGCTGCTATAGCGGGCCTGGGCCAGGAGCATCCTTGCCAGAGTGATATGCTCGAACTCATGCAGGTAACTCAGGTCGTCACCGGTTGACAGACCTTGCTCACGCGCCCAGCCGAGCGCTTCACTCAACCTGCCCTGCGCGACCCATATTCGTGCTTTCAACGCCGCGATAGGACGCACATACGGGAAAAAATCTCCAACATATACTCGCTGCGCCTCGTGAAGCATTTCGAGGGCACCGTCCAGGTCACCCTGAGCCTGCCTTATGCGAGCCATTGCCACGCGCCAGCGGTACGGGTTTTGGGGTAATCCCGCAAACTCACCCAGCGCCTGACTTCTGAGTAAGTGCTGGGTGGCGGTATCCAGTTTGTTAAACTCAAGATATAGCTCGCTCATCCCCACATACATGTCGGCCGTTCCGCGCATACCTTGCTCCATGGCAAGTTGGAGGGCCTGCTCGTATGTATGCATCGCCTCGTGGAGCCGGCCCTGGGCAATCTGTATTTCAGCGAGGGCAATTGCCAGACCCATTACATCAGAGATATGTCCGGCCTTCTGTAGCCTCGCCATACTGTCGGTATAGGAGCGGTGCGCCCCATCGAGATCACCAACGGTCCAATAAACCAGGCCGAGAAGCCCCGCTGCCGCTCCTCGTCCAAGTTGATCTTCTTCAGGTAAGAGTTCCAGGGCCTGACCGGCGTATTTTACGGTTCGGGCTACATCGCCTGTTGCCAGGGCACTTCCGGCACGATAAATGGCTATCAAACCCGGTAAATTGCGAAATTCCTCAGAATCTACGACAACCATCTCCGATGATGAAGATAGTAGTTCCTCGCCCTCATTCGCGCCTGTAGCCAGCCATCGTTCGGCATCCTGGAGCCAAGTCTCAACACCTTTGAGTTCGCCGTTAGCCAGTAATATCCCGGCATAATGAACACTGAGTACGGGCCTTCGGCGGATTATTTCATCTGGTAGCACCTTAAGCCAGACCAGCATAGTGGCTTCCTGTCTATTTTTGCGTATTTCAGGCACGGCTATCTCAGCCAGGGTCGCTGCTCGTTCAAAATCTCTGGCCGCCAGGGCATGGCGAATGGCATTGGCCGTCGAACCATTATGCTCGTACCACTCGCTGGCCCGCCGGTGCAAAATAACAATCTGTTCGGGCTGCTCCGTTCTCAAATGAGCCAGGAGAACATCGGCAAAGAGATGGTGGTAGCGATACCACTGGCGTTTATCATCCAGTGGTACGATAAAGAAATTACCTCGCTCTAGCGCTTCCAACTGGGCCTGGCCTTGCTCCTGTCCGGTGACGGCCTCGCATAGCGAGGCATTCAACCGGTCGAGAATGGAAGTCTGGAGTAAGAAGTTGCGAACTGGTTCGGGCTGACGGTGCAGCACCTCTTCGACAAGGTAGTCCACGATGTAGCGGTGGTCCCCGGCGAAGGCCCGGATGAACCCGGCCACATCCTGATTATCCTGCATGGAAAGGGCCGCTAATTGGAGGCCGGCAATCCAGCCCTCTGTGCGATCCTCCAGGGCGGCGACATTTTCTGCCGAAAGGTTTAGGCCCATCACTCCGAGAAATTCGGCGCATTCGGCCGTGGTAAAACGCAGGTCGTTGGCCCGAAATTCGTTCAATTGGCCTCGGACGCGCATCCGGGCCAGAGGAAGCTGTGGATCTTCACGGGTGGTGATGACCAGGCGCATCTGAGGCGGCAGGTGTTCGAGTAGAAAAGTGAGGGCATCGTCAACCTGCCTGGCATCAATAACATGGTAGTCGTCAAGGACCAGGAGAAAATTGTCCTGGATAATGGCAATCTCATTGATCAAAGCCGTCAGAATTGTTTCGATTGGTGGTGGTTGAGGCGATTGAAGTATACCCAGTACCTCATCTCCAATATGCGGGGCAATTTTCTGCAAAGCAGCGATCAGGTAAGTCAAAAAGCGAACAGGATCGCTATCCCCTTCATCCAGCGACAGCCAGGCTACCTGCCAGTCGCACCCGGTGAGCCATTCGCTGACCAGGCTGGTTTTACCAAAACCGGCCGGGGCTGAGATAAGGGTCAGCTTACGGTTATAATGCAAGCCCTCGTTTAGACGCTCAATTAAACGATGGCGCTGCACTCCTTTCGGAGGAGGTGGAGGGAAATAAAGTTTGGTGGTTAACAGGGGGGAAGACATAGCTTATTTCTTCTGCTTACACTCGTTTCTTTTCCTATTACAAGGCAAGTAAACTTACCGGCAGCTTGTTTTTAGTTGCTTCTCCCCGCCGGTAGTAACGAGTGGTAGTCTGGACATCGGCTGGAGCGTCCAATTTCTGAACCGTGGCAATATCTACTCCGGCATCGAGTAAATTCTGTTTGGTAAGTTTATAGCCTTTGTTTGATCAAAGTTATTATAACTCTTCTTTTTCATGCAGTGAATAGCTTACCAGAAGTAGTCTTAACATAACTACAAATATAGGTCCAAAGACTAACCGGAGATTGTTGCGGGTTAACCAGGTCATAACTCATGGCTGACTTCAGTTGTTACCATCCAAAGGCTTTTCTAATTTAAAAAGTAATTTAGCAAAAAGATGAGTAAAAGTCGGCGGTAGAGCTAGGGGATAAAAGCTATTTATGCTAACATAGTTGCGGTTATGCTGATCTTCAATCTGAGCTAAAGAAAGCAGACATTATAGGATGGATCTAAAAACAACCTCTTCTTCGGCAAATCCTGATAGCCACTGGTCAGCCGAAATATTTGAGATTTTCAAGGAAAACCACATTTCGATAGTTTCTTATGTTCCCGATGCCGGGCATCTCAAACTGATAGAGTTGTGCCAGGCTGATCCTCAAATTCGAGCAGTCGCTCTAACCACCGAGGAGGAAGGTGTAGCGCTTGCCGCCGGAGCTTACCTGGGGGGTAAAAGAGCGGTCTTGCTGATGCAGTCGAGCGGGGTGGGTAACTGCATTAATATGTTCTCTTTGCTCAAAACCTGTATGTTTCCCTTCCTGACCATTGTAACCATGCGCGGAGATGCGGGCGAATTCAATCCCTGGCAATTGCCAATGGGCCAAAATGCCCCGGCGGTTCTCGAAACCTCCGGGCTGATTGTCAAAACTGTCTCGAACGAGGTACTGGTAGGTCCAACCATCCAGGCCGCGCTTAAAATGGCTTTTAACGCCTATGCTCCGGTGGCAGTGCTGCTCTCACAGGATTTGCTCGGCGCCAAGACTTTTGGGAGGAAATAGGGCAAGAATATGGCTGAGTTTACTTTACAACGCCGGGAAGTAGTCCGGCAGCTTCTTAGTGACCGGCACGATTTACTGGTGGTATCCGGTCTGGGCGCTTCAAGCTGGGATGTAGCGGCAAGCGGTAACAATTCGCTGGATTTTCCTTTGTGGGGTGCGATGGGAGGAGCGGCTATGGTCGGTCTGGGCCTGGCGTTGGCTCAACCAGAGAAAAGAGTACTGGTCCTGACCGGTGACGGCGAACAACTTATGGGCCTGGGCAGCCTGGCCACCATTGCCGTGCAGAAACCGGCAAATTTACGCCTGGTGGTGCTTGATAATGAACGCTACGGCGAAACCGGCCAGCAACTGACTCATACGGCTGGAGGAGTGGATCTGGCGGCGGTAGCCCTGGCATGCGGCTTTCCCCGGGCGCGCACGATTGCTACCTCTGCCGAGGTAAGCAAGCTGCGGGAAGAACTTTATTCAAGCCGCGAGTTACTGATGGCGGTAGTGAAAATAGCCATTACTAGCGATCCGCTGGTGCTGCCTCCCAGGGATGGAACTTATCTGAAGAACCGTTTCCGGGAGGCGCTACTTGGCCCACAGGCAATATTTGAATAGCGGTAAGGATCTTCCATTACCCGGTCGATCAGTTCTTTTCTCGCTTCGTTCAGCCTTATCCTTTTGCAGCGGAGCCCACAGCCAGGCTGACCTGAAACAGCGGAGAAAAAGGATAATATGCTAAAAGCCTTCAATATTTGCTCGATTTGAAGATTCACAAAATTGTGATATAGTAAGCAACAGTATAGTAAGTCGTTGCACCTCGCAATGGACCGGGCCTCCTTCTGGAGAGTCGATAATACTAATCCTATTATTAACTTCTTTAAGAAAGGAGCCCATTTTGATTACCCAAAAATCATCAACAATCGCAGTCGCCGGCGCAACCGGTAAACAGGGTGGTGCCGTTGCACGCGCCCTTATTAAGCGCGGTTATAAGGTACGGGCCTTCACCCGCCAACCAGGCTCTATCCCGGCCAGGCTCTTAGCGCAACTTGGCGCCGAGGTAGTGTATGGCGATTTAGCTGATCCAGCCTCACTGAATAAGGTTCTTGAAAGCGTCACGGCAGTATTTGGGGTTACAACCCCTTTTGGTACCAGTGTCGAGTCAGAAACTGTTTACGGTTGTAACCTCATTGACGCTGCCAGAGCCAACAAGGTAAACCACTTTGTCTTTTCCTCGGCCGCCCAGGCTAATCTTGGCACTGGTATTCCTCATTTTGAAAGCAAGTATCTGATCGAACGCTACCTGGCTGGTGCGGGTATGAGCTGGACCGTTATAGCGCCTGCCGCCTTTATGGACGATTTTGAAAGCGGCTGGTATAGACATTCGCTGGATCATGGTAAACTCCAACTGGTCATGCCGCCCAAAACGCCCCTCCAATTTATTTGCAGCGAAGATATCGGCGAGTTCGCAGCGCTGGCGCTTGACCATTCGGAGCGTTTTAACGGCCAGCGAGTTGATATTGCCGGAGATGAGCTGACCGGCGAAAACCTGGCAAAGCTCTTTTCGAAAGCTTACGGTCAAACTATAGCTTACGAAGAGGTACCTTTAGAGAGGGCAGAAGCTTACTCGCCCGATCTTGCCAGCATGTTTGGTTACTTTCAGAAGGTAGGGTTGCATATAGACATATCTGCTCTACATAAGACCTACCCTGAAATAGTCTTTCATTCTTTTGCAAGCTGGATTGCCGAACGTTGCTGGCAACCTGACTGAACCAAAACCCGGCTAAATAGTCATATTTCCAACTGGTTAGCTCAACTCCTTCAACTAAAGTTAAGCTTGACTGAGGCTATCTTATCCAACCGGAGAGATAAGATAGCCTCGGTATACCGGCAAAAAATGCTATCCGATCTAGAATTTCTGGCCTGGACTCTGGCGGAGCCGGGCGGTTAAGGGCTGAAAATCTTTTGCAACTTTGTTCCTACAGATTGACAACAAGGGCTGCTCACGGCTACCATCACTTTATCAACTTCAACTTTACGGTATTTGAAATAAGCAGAATAAGCCGGTAACTACCTTCCCAGTGCTAGTTACCGCTAGTTTCGTGTACCCGAAAATTAGGTATATGAAGAGAATAAAAAGATCTTTCATCAGAACTTCACCAACGGAATCAGTACGGGCTCAGCGGGCACTACCATTGGTATTCAGCTTAAAGCGCCTCTCAACTTTAATTACAGCGCGGTAGAAACCGGCACGATTAATCTGATTACGGCTGGCGGTGATTCTTTAAAATTACAGGTAAGTGAAAGCTCGTCCAGCAGCCTTTATTTCCGATGGACAGTCACGCTGGCCAGTGGCAGCCCCAATCCTGCTGACAACCTGCTTCAGGTAGCAACAAACGATAATATTACAGCTTCCTATGGTTTAGGCACTTTCAAGAAAAAGGCCTACCTTAAAATAGGTAACGGAGTAATCCCGGACGCTCCTGCTCAAACCGATCCGGTCACCAGTAGTGGACAGGTAACAGTCAACTGGGTTATGACACCGGGTGCAACCGGGTATAAAGTTAATTACTGCACTGGCAGCGGCCTTACTTTCCAGGAGTGAGGCCGCTTCTTCATGCCTTAGTAGAGAGAAATCTTCGGTTCTACCAAGAGAGTGCTTTTCCAGGCGGCGGTAGACGTACCACAAAAGGCTCCCCCGCTGCACCCGCTGCTTGCGGGCGGTAAATTGCATCCCGGAACGACTATGAAAGGAAAAGGAGCTGATTTGAGCCAACCAGCCGGCTGCGGGCAAGCGCTCACCGTTAGTGCTGAGAAGATAGGCCTGGGCCTTTTCAGACCAGCGGTGCTGGTGGGTGGCATACCTGGGCATAAAAGCTCCTTTTGCGGATGAGAATTGAAAGTGGTGTAACCTAACAGTATAGCAAGTTCACAGTATCTTGCTGTAGCCCAGTACTATGTTAGGTATAACAAAAAGAAGCCAGGGTAAGCGGCAATGTGGATGAAAGACCCTACGGTGCGTTCTGGAGAAGCTCTTTTCTTGAAAAGTCGGGCAGATCCGGTGAGCGGCAATCTAGAAAGCGTAGCTTTGTTAATATGCTATTCTTTAATGTCACCGATTAATACAAATGTAAAGAGGTTTTGATAGAATTTGTAGCGCCCAGAATCTTTATTACTCCCATCATTACTTTTCCTCTTGCTAGTGATTCACCCAACACTAAACGATTTTGGTCATAAGTGATATAGCTCACCTTTTTACCTTGCCAATTTGTAATTTTTATGAGTTTATGCACATGAAAGGTTGTTAATCAGAGGTGGGCCCTATTATAAAAGGATTGTAAGCCAGGCAACTATAGTAGGGATAAGGGCTAAATCACTTTAGAGCGAACTTCTAACAAAACCACGTTCAAATAAGAGTACCAGCAGCATCTCCTCACTATGAGAGAGGTAATTCCTGTCGGAGCAACCTTCTTTCCATAGCTTCTTTCCTATACCCTCAAATCAACCAAAGTGAGCAGCAAGTGACCGCCCTGTAAAAATTTGAAAGGTGGTAATGATGATCAAAATAAAACGGGGAACAAAAATATTAGCAGGGCTATTAAGCTTCAGCACTTCATTTCTAATTGCTTTGATTATTATCACGGCACCACAGGCTTCTGCCGCCAGTGATAGTCAAACTTCAAAAGTCTCAAGTACAACACCAGCATCTTCCACAACCGGTGCAACCAGTACAACTATAAGTTCTACTACTGCCACCAGTACCAATGCTTCCGGTACCACTCCAGCCGCTAGCACTACGCCTTTAAATACTACTCCGGCAACTACGACTGTCGTTGCCGTTAAGTGTGATTATAAAAAAGATCTTTCAGGTAGCGTACACGGCACTGGAGGTAAGGTAACTAACAGCTCTAGCAGTTGTTCTTATTCACTGGGGATGGCTTCGTATAAAAAGTATAATGAATATATCGGGGATCAATCTCTCTATGCCTCTACAACCACGAAAATCGGCCCAAACCAAACACTAAATATGTCGGTAGGTACGCCTAATTGTGCCGCCCAGGTAGATCTCTTCTATGGCGATGTCCTGACCTCCCTGGACGGGCAGCGCTACGGGGAACGTTTAATTGACTCAGCACAGTTAGGTGGTAGTAACTACTGTAATAAAACTCCGCCCAGCACGACTACGCCGCCGAGCACTACCACTCCACCCAGCACTACAACACCGCCAAATACCACGACGCCGCATATTCCCACTACGCCGCCCAGTACTACGCCTCCGCCGAGCATTACAACGCCTCCAAGCACTACCACTCCACCAAACGAAAAGACACCGCCTACGATCACCACTTCGTCAAGCAAAACTGGTCCAAAACGGATTGTCAGTGCGACGTGTTCTACTATAAATGTCGAGCAGGAAAATGCCTCGGTAGGATTAGAAAAGAGCATAACAGTCGTGACTGTTACCGGCAATAGCATAGTTCAAGTAGTCAATGTACCGTTTAGTCATTACAACGGAAGCACTGCTATCTGGAGTGGTACTCTCAGCGGGTTAGGCAATGGCCAGTATACCTTTAGCGGTCCTGACATTGTTACTCCTCTTACGTTATCGGTTGAGTGTTTGCCAGTCACTACGCCTCCTTCGACTCCGGCTACCAGCACTCCGTTTCCCACAGCAGTGGAAAGCGCTGAACATGACCCGCTACCTCCGGTAAGCGAACCGGCTATCAAAGTGGACAGGGTTAGCAATGTATCACCGGTTGTAGTGGCAATGCCCTATACCGGTGAGGGTAATCAAGCCCATACAGGGACGGCATTCCCGCTATCCCTGGTGCTGGCGCTTAGCGTTCTGGCTATAAGTGGATTGAGTCTGTTAATCCTGATTTCGCGCGGCAAACGAGCCTAGAAAATATTCAGCCAGAATAGACGCAAAACTTATTTAGCCGGGTATCAAAAGTTATTTTGAGTTCATTTCTGGGGCTTACTGGCAGGGGCTTTAGTCCCTGAACCAGGCAATTTTTGACCAAAACTGGCAAGAACAGCCGCTATTCTTTTAACTCTTAGAGGTAAGCTTTGACTGCTACTAATTACCGGTAACAGTCAAAACTTACCTCTATTCTATAAAAAGCGAAACCAATAGTCCGAAACGAAACAAACATAGTACCGAACTTCTATGATAGGCGCGGTGGTTAAGGAGATGGAGCAATCAAGCCTCAAGGGTCTCTTTTATAATACGGGACCCCTCTTGCATTAACTCACCGATAGGCCCGACCATTTCATCAGTCAACACTTCAGTAATCTAGACTAGCTTAGCGCGCCCCTCGCTTTCGGCAAAGACTTTCATTAAGGCGTGGTGATGGGTCGCGCGTTCACTTACCGAGGTATAGGCCATCAGGCGGCTCTGGTCAAGTTCCTCAGTTACGCCCTGTTATAGCATCCAGCCAGAGATGCCAGGCTGACTAGTGGCCAAACTCTGCCGGAACCGCGTCCGGCGGCGCAAAACTGGCTTTGAAAGTAAAAGCCAGGGGAGTGGGCCCTTTCTCAGCCAGAAGCTGGAGCCTGTACTTGCCTTCCTCGACGGTGGGAAGCTCTCCGGCCGGTACCCACCATAGCGCTAGTGCTGGCGTGGAAAGAGGTTCAAACCACTCCTTGCGATTGCGGAATATCTGACTATGCTGGCTGCGGTAGACGTAATGATGCAAACTTTCCAGCGTTTCCCATACGGTCAGATTTACGATAATCATTTGGCCTTCGAAAGCTTTAATGGCCGTAGCATTACCGTCCGGTGTCTGGAGCCGCCAGATGAAGCCGGAGCTTTTTTCGGCCAGGGCGTTAATCTCATCCAGCTTTGATACAAAACCGGCCATGAGGGGATCTTCTAAAGGTGCGCGCATCCGGGCAATATTGATCTGTGCCAGGTGATAACTCTTGATGTTCTCATCCATGTTGTTACCTCTTCCAGCCTTTCTATTTCTTTAAAAAGTCGCTTCTTTCCGGTTATGTTTCTCACTCCCAATACAGTCGAGTAAAGCTTTTCCCCAGTTAAGTGCCTGTACTCTGGTACTTTCTTAACCCCCAGCTCCATAGCAGTAGCGCCACTCCAAAAAAGACCAGCGCCACCGGGAGCGCCAACCAGCCCAGCCATACCGGCAAGCCGACCATAGCCGGTTTATCCAGGATGATCAGGGCCGGCAGGAAATTGATAAACCCCAGCGGCACGATAAAGACAAAGAAGTTACGAAACCATTCCTCGTAAATGGTCAGGGGGTAACTGGTCAGGAAAGCACCCCCGTTCGTAAAAATATTGGTAAATTCGGTCGTCGAAACCGTCCAGATGGTCGTGACCGCCCCTATCACAAAGATCGCCAGGTAGATAACTACGCCGGCTGCCAGGCTGGATAGGAAAAGCCCGATCCTGGCAGCATCCCATGCTACTCTCAACCCGGCCAGGCTGATCACCAGGATCACCAGGGCCTGGCCTATTCTGCCGGTCCGGCGAAGGGCTACCTCCGCTGCCAGCACCTGGAAAAAGGGGCTTAGCGGGCGGGTAAGCACCCGGTCCAGTTCGCCCATCTGGATATACCGCTCAAAAATCTCAAAACCGCGCGAGATCAGTTGGGCCAGGCTGAACGCCAGGGAAGCTGTAGCATAGAGAAAACCCACTTCGCTCAAACTCCAGCCCTTGATGGATGTAAAGCGGCTCAGAATAACGGCAATTGTCAAAAAATCCAGAAAGGTAATCAGAAATTCGCCGGTTATCTCCATCACAAAACTTGCCCGGTATTGCAGCTTGCTCTTTATTTGAGCGCTTATCAGTCGCAAATATAGCGCAATTGCTTCCCTCACACTTTTACTCCTTGATTCAAGCTTCTCTGAGCTATCCTCCCTGGATAGTTACTTTTAAACGAGCCACTCTGGTCAGATGGCGGGCCAGCCACCACAAAATTAAGAGCCAGAGCAGTTGGGGCAGTAGAAGCCAGGCCGAACCCTGTTCCAGCCAGATTTGGCTCGGGCTGTAAATGATGGTTTGAAAAGGCAGCACCCGGCATAATCCACCTAGCCAATCGGGCATAAAAGCCAGGGGCACTGTAAAGCCGGAGAAAAACATTTGCACGGTAGCCATCAGGGTAAAGGTGCCGCTGGCGTTAATGGTCCAGAAGGCACTCAGGTTGACCATGTAGCCGATCAGAAAGCTGACTCCTATCGAAAGCACGAGACTTGCAAAGAAAAGCGGTGCCGTTGTTAGCGGTTTTTGGGGCAATTGTGCTCCGAAAAAGAGCATGCCAAAGAGATAGGTGGGGATCGTGCGGAATAAAAACCCGAAGAGGCTGTTGCCAATAAAGCGGCTCAGCCAGAAAGCCTGGTAATCAAAAGGTTTGGAAAAATCACTCACCACATCGCCGCTCAGAATAGTTTTGGAAATCTCCTTATCGAACCAGATCTGGGTCGGAACTATGAGAGCCTGGGAAAGCCACATATAGCTGAGGATCGCCGGCAGATCATAACCGCCTACCTTTGCACCGGGATTCTGGCCGTAAACAGCCAGGTAGACATAGCAGATAATGGCGCCAAAAAAGGCATTTACCACTATACCGGTCAGGGTCGCCAGCCTGTAAATGCTGCTACGCTGAAAAGCTTTAATAGCTACTTCGTAGTAAAGCCGCATTCTAATCCAGTCCTTCCTGGTAAATCCGCCGGATAATTCCCTCGATCTCCGGCTCCTCAATGCTCAAATCCTGTACGGGGTAGCGCTCCGCGAGCCGGCTGATCAGTTGGGCGGCGCTCACCTCGTCCCGGTTAAAGCCCAGCCAGCGTCGAAGGCCGGTCGCTTTTAGTTCAACTGCTCCCGGCACTGCCAGCGGTTCACTCCCGGCGGAACCCGCTTCGAGATCTACTACCAGAGTGCGCTGCTTGCCGTAGCGCTGCCGGATTTCCTCTATCCCGCCGTCATAAAGCAGGCGGCCTTTATCAATAATGAGCAGGCGCTGGCAGAGCTGCTCAATATCGCTCATATCGTGGGTGGTCAGGAGGACGGTTACGCCCTGCTCCTGGTTGATTGCCCGGATAAACCCGCGCAATCGTTCCTTTGCCACAACGTCCAGGCCAATGGTTGGCTCGTCCAGGTAGAGGATGTCAGGGTTGTGAAGCAAGGCGGCGGCAATGTCACCCCGCATACGCTGTCCGAGAGAAAGCTGCCTGACAGGAGTCTGGATAAAACTATCCAGATCGAGTAATTCACGAAAAAGGGCCAGATTTTTAATGTAGCGATCCTGCGGGATTTTATAGATATAACGTAAGAGGTCGAAGGAATCAATCAGCGGTAAATCCCACCAGAGCTGGGTGCGCTGGCCAAAGACGACTCCGATCTGGCGAGCGTTTTGAGTGCGCTGGCGGTTAGGATCAATACCCTTAACCAGCACCTGCCCGCCGCTGGGAGTTAAGATGCCTGTCAGCATCTTGATGGTGGTGGATTTGCCTGCCCCGTTTGGTCCGATATAGCCCAGAATTTCACCCTGGCTTACCTCGAATGAAACATCGGTGACAGCCTGCACCAGCTTGAAGTCGGTGGACACCAGGTTGCGCAGGGCTCCCAGAATCCCGGGCCGTCCCTTGTAAACCCTAAAGCTCTTATTAAGGCCCTGTACCTGAATGACAGGTTGCCTCAAGGTCGAGTTAGGCTTTCCTGGCACCTGGACCTCCGTTTGCCTCAACTTTTTCCTCCCTTTCTGATTAACTCTTTTCAGGTCTACTTTAACCTGTTAAACAGTCCGGCTAATACAGGTTGAAAGATAGATGGATTTAACAGTTAAAGTTCCAGATTAGACCGGTTTTTTAACATAGTAGCAAAGAGCTCAAGTGGTTTGGGTGAATAGGTTTAGAAACAGCATAACATTATATCATATATACAGCTAATTAAGCTAAGCTATTAGCCCGTTTCTTTATGCAGGATTGACAAACAACCAGAATCCGTTATAATGACTGATATAGTCAGTCATTATAAGATAGCAGGAGGTAGAGTATTCCGCGCACTCCACAGGCAAACCAGCGAATACGAGAAGAGCAGCGCTCCCATATCCTGGAAACGGCTATCCGAGTCTTTGCCCGAAAAGGCCTCTCAGCCACAATCGACGATATTTCCACTGAAGCACAGGTTAGTCACGGGCTGACCTACCGCTACTTCCCCAGCAAAGAGGCCTTACTGGCTACCCTGACCGAACAGGCCTTTCAAGCCCTTCCTCAGAATCTGGAGGCTATTGAAAAGTTGCCTTTATCTCCGGCAGAACGCCTGCATCGAGTGGTTACGGCTCTCGTCGAAATGAGGCGCCATCCAGAGTTTATTCAGTTCCTCGATAATCTTCACCACTCCCAGCTCACGCCGCAGGAGCTACGAACCAGTCTTGACCGGCGCGCCCACGCCCTACAAGGGATCTTACGACAATTGATTATCGAAGGTCAGGCAGCCGGAGAAGTAGCAGCAGGCGACCCGGATCAACTACTGCGCGCAATCCTGGCCTGTCTGGATGGCCTGGTCAGGCTGGCTCACTACTACCCAGAGGATTATGACGAGCACTTCCCGGATGCCCAAATCTTTCTACGGATGCTCAAGCCCTAGCCTGGCTTATAGCGTGCTTTTTTGCAACAGGAGGAAAAGCAAATGAGTCTCATCAAAAGCGGTAGATTAAGTGTACTCGGGGCCAGCCTCTACTATGAGGTGCGCGGCTCTGGCCCCTTGCTACTTTTGATTGCTGGAGGAGGAGGAGGTGGTAGCGGTGACTGGAACGGCTTTGTTAATAATTTGAGCGGCTCTTACACGGTTGTTACCTATGACCGTAGAGGGGCTTTGAATAGCCCGCTTGACCAACCTGTCGAAGCTATACCTCTCCAAACCCATACTGACGATGCCTCCCTGCTACTCACCGCCCTTACTCAAGAACCGGCTTATATTTTCGGCACCAGTGCCGGTGCTCTGATCGGGCTGGACCTGGTCTCCCGCTACCCTCAGCTTGTACGCAAGCTGTTGGCTCACGAACCCCCGGCCCATTACCTGTTGGAGGGTGATAATGATAATCCTGAAGCGGTGCTGGAAACCTTTAAGCGAGAGGGTGGTCTTGCGGCCCTGCGGCAGTATGCTGGTGTAGCCGGTCTGAACTTTGAGCGCCGGGAAGCGGGAGTAGAATTGCCGGAAGTTAGCCCGATGGGAGCGGCTAATGCCGAGGCTCTCTTCAAATACACCTTCCTGGCAGTCCGGAACTATCGTCTGGACTTTGAGGCACTAAAGAGAGTGGCTAATCGCATAGTGCTGGCCCGAGGAAGCGCTGGCTCTGAGGGGGCAGGCTACAGAGGGGCGCTTGCCATAGCCCAAAGATTGGGAACAGAGGCAGTGGAATTTCCGTCAAATCATAACGGCTATTTAACTCATCCCCGGGCATTCGCAACAAAGTTATGCGAGGTACTGGCTACCCCTGCCTGATATCTGACTCTTACCCGCAACACAGTCCTTTTCGAGCCGCTAATCCCCTTCTTTTGGCTCAAATCTTACCTCCAATTTTCCTTCTTGACAATCTCCAAACATCTGCTAAGATGATTTTAAACGTTTTAATTAAAACGTTTAAAATCAATCCCTATTCAGAAATGCAATATGAGTGAAGATAATAAGATAGCACTTACCGATAGCCAGGAAGGCCGTAGAGCTACCATTCATGATGTCGCCAGGGAGGCAGGCGTCTCCACCGGAACCGTTTCGCTGGCCTTATCGGACAATCCTGCCGTCGCCAAGGCGACCAAAAAACGGGTGCGAGAGATTGCCAACCGCCTCAACTACAGTCCTAGCGCCGCCGGGAGAGCCTTGCAGTCCCGAAAAGCGAATGCAGTCGGGCTGGTGGTGCCGCACAGCGGGCAGCATGTTTTCGGCCATCTCTATTTTATGGAAGTGCTCTCGGGGGTGAGCGAAATCCTCAACCAGGCCGATATGACCCTGGTGCTCTCGACCGCCGAGTACGAATCCGAGCAGACCGAGGAAGCCTATCTTAAGATCCTGCACTCCCAGAGAGTGGATGGAGTAGTGCTGGCCTCGGCCGCTTTGCACGATGCCAATATCGCCCGGCTCAAGCAAAGCCCCTACCCTTTTGTCTTCATTGGCCGTTACCCCCTGGACCCGGCTTTGCCCGCTGTGGGGATTGATGACCAGGGGGGAGCCTGCCTGGCTGTCCAGCATTTGCTCAGTCACGGCCATTCCAGGATCGCTCATATCAGCGGCCCCCTGCACCATCTCTCGGCCCTCGACCGCTTCATGGGCTACAAGACCAGCCTGATTGGAGCACGTATTACGCCGCGTCCTGAATATTCTTTCGAAGGGGATTACAGTGAGGAGGCCGGGCGGGCCGGAATGCGCCATTTACTCAACCTGGCCGAACCGCCTACGGCTCTCTTTGCCGCCAATGACGAAACCGCCCTGGGAGCGATAGAGGTGCTGCGCGAGAGTGGGATTGAACCGGGAAAGGCTTTCCCGGTAGTGGGTTTTGACGATGTCCTTCTGGCCCGTCACGCCTGCCCAAGCCTGACCACTGTCCGCCAGCCTATGCGCCAACTGGGCAGCCTGGCTACCAGGATGTTGCTCGAAATCATTCAGGGCCATCAGCCTGACCAGGTTCAAACCGAGCTGGCCACCGAACTGGTAGTGCGCCGTTCCTGCGGCTGTTCCTAGATTCGCTTCTATCCGGCTGCGGCGGCGGGAGAGCTCTTTCACTAAACAACCGGTAAAACAAAGGAGGCCAGGAAAGAGGACACTTTAGAGAACAAATAACCGGAGAGGAAAGAGCTTGCTCCCTCTTATTCCGGCTCATTTACTTCATCTACGATCTCTATCCGGTTAATAGAGCCAAATTACCTGGCAAATAAGCTCGTCTATTTCTTTTGACAAGAGAGGTTAATACAGCCGACTCTGGCTTGAGTGTGTGCCTGGGGCAGTCTCAAGGTCTGTTTGCTGTACCCAAAAAGGAGGAAACTATGTTCTCATTGCGGAGACGTCTGGCTATTTTAGTGGTCATGGTGCTATGCGCGCTACCGCTCCTGGCGGGCTGCGGGGATAGCACGCCAACTGCCACGAGCGGCGCCGCTACCACGGCTGCCAGCACCGGTAATGGCGCTGCTACCACGGCTGCCGGGACTGCCGCTACCACCAGCGCCACGACGGCGGCGGCCAGCACAGGCGGCCAGAAAGCCACTATCTCTTTCTGGAACGGATTTACCGGACCGGACCGGGCGGCGGTGGAAGAGATCACCAAACGCTTTGGCCAGGCCAACCCTAATGTCACGGTCAATATGGACATTTCACCCTGGGACAGCCTCATGCAAAAGCTGCTCAGTACCATGTCTACCGGCCAGGGACCGGATGTAGTAGCTATCCACTTCCAGTACCTGCCCCAGTACGCCAAAAGCGGCTATATCATGGATCTGAGCCCGGCTGTGCAGGCGGGAACCGACCTTGACCCGGCCAACTGGCCGCCGGCCCTGGTAGACTTGCTCAAGTACAACGGCAAGTTCTACGCCGCTCCCATGAACTTTGCCACTCTGATGCTCTACTACAACAAAGACATGTTCAAAGCGGCCGGCCTTGATCCTGAAAAGCCGCCTACCAACTGGAACGACTGGATCGACGCCATCAAAAAGCTCAGCAAGCAAAACGGTGGGGCCAGCCAGTATGGCCTATCCATCGGAGAGCACGATACCATCCCCAACTGGCCGCTCTTTCTGTGGGGCAACGGGGGTGATGTGATCAAGGACGGCAAATCCGACCTGACCGATCCCAAGACGGTGCAGGCTCTTAAAACCTGGTCCGACCTGGTAAAAACCAACAAGATCAGTCCGGTCGGGCTGAGTGGGGCGGAAGCCGATAAGCTCTTCCAGACCCAGAAGGCCGCCATGGAAGTGACCGGCCCCTGGATGACCAACGGCTTTACCGAAGCCGGCATTAACTACGGCGTGGCGCCAGTGCCGGCGGGCTCGGCAGGACCCCTGACCCTGGGTGACACCGTTATTCTGATGGTCAACAAGTCCTCCAAAAACGCCGATGCCGCCATCAACTTTGTCAAATACTGGAACTCCAAGGAGGCCCAGCTCTACCTGGCGACCCAGACCGGTTTCCCACCCGCCCGCCTGGACCTGGCCAACAGCCCGGAACTCGCCAAGAACCCCTGGTCGCCCAGGTTTGCCTCGGTGGCAGCCCAGGCCCGTTTCTACCTGGGCGGGCAGGAGAAGTTCGCCCAGATCGACAGTGACGTTTTCACTCCGATGATCCAGTCGATTACCCTGGGACAGAAGTCGGTTGAGGACGCCACCAAAGAAGCCGACCAGAAGTTGAGCGCCCTGCTGAAGTAAGCCGGGACTGTTCTACCGCTTTCCCGGCGCACGTTCCACTTTCAACCCGGCTGGAGGAAGGATGGCCGGCCACCCGGCTATCTTTTGCGGGTTGAAAGTGGGGCTTAACCAAGGGCAACTGGCAATTAGGAGAAATTAAGTGTTAAAAACCGGTACTAGCGCTTCATCCCCGACTCGGGTGCGACCATGGCGCGTGCGCCTGGCCGGTCTGCGTCACGATATGACTACCCGGCAGGCCCGGGCCGGCTACCTGTTTATTTTGCCCAGTCTCGTGATCCTGGCGGTCTTTGTCTTCTGGCCGATTGTGCAGTCGGTAATCTTGAGCCTGGAACACTGGCGTTTCGGTAGTGATAGCCAGGAGTGGGCCGGGCTGGACAACTACAACCGCCTTCTGGGTGACGAGCGGGTGTGGGGCGCTTTTCGCAACACTCTCTATTATACAGCCCTGAGCGTGCCGCTCAGCCTGGCAGTGCCGCTGGCCCTGGCCCTGGCGCTGAACCGGCGCTTGCCTGGCCGGGCTCTTTTAAGGTCAGCTTTTTTCCTGCCTGTGATCGGCTCTTTTGCGATTGTGGCGATTATCTGGACATTCCTGCTCGACCCCGATATCGGCCTGCTCTCTTACTGGCTGGCCGTCATGAATATACCGGTGGCCAACTGGCTGCGCGACCCTACCTGGGCCATGCCGGCCGTGATCGCGGTTAGCGTCTGGAAAAACCTGGGCTTTAACATGGTAATTTTCCTGGCAGGTTTGCAGGGCATCTCGCCCTCTTACTACGAGGCGGCGGCAATTGACGGAGCCAGCAGTTGGAGCCGCTTCTGGAAAATAACCCTGCCACTCCTCAGGCCAACGGCCCTCTTTGTGCTGGTGGTCTCGGTGATCGGGGCTTTCCAGGTCTTTGACCCGGTCTATGTCATGACCCCTCACGGCGGGCCGCTCTTTAGCACCGAAACGGTGGTGACCTACATCTACCACCAGGGTATCGAGCTCGTGGACATCAGTTATGCCGCCAGTATCGGGGTGGTGCTGTTTTTGATCGTCTTTGCCCTTACCCTGTTGCAGCTAAGGGTGCTGCGCTACCGTGATTCGGATTAAGCGGACGGGTAGATTTACAGCAGTCTTAAGAGTCGTGAATACTCACAAAAATTGCGGACGTTTACAATGATTGAATCTAATTCTGATAACAATCGGGCAGGGCCTCCGGCGCTGGTAGTGGCAAGCAGCCTGGCCAGCCCCTTTTATAGAGGGCGGGGCGGGCAGGTGGCGCGAGACATCCTCCGGTTTGTTCTTCTGGTGCTCCTGGCCCTGGCGGTGGTCTTTCCCTTTGTCTGGATGGTCCTGACTTCCTTTAAGCCGGAAAACGAAATAGTCAAGTTCCCACCCCATCTCTGGCCGGAACACTGGACCCTCGACAATTACACCAATATCTGGCAGCGAGTGCCTTTCGGGCGCTTTTTTCTCAACAGTTTCATCTTAGCGGGGGGCGTGACCCTGGTCTCCCTTTTTCTCGACTCCCTGACGGCCTATGCCCTGAGCCGCTTGCGTTTTCCGGGACGCGATTTTATATTCGTAGCCATATTGATCGCCCTGATGTTGCCCTTCCAGGTGACCTTCATCCCGGTATACGTGACGGTCCAGGCTTTTGGCCTTCTCAACAGCTTTGGGGGCCTGATTATCCCGCGCGCTACCAACGCCTTCGGCATCTTTATGCTGCGCCAGTTCTTTTCCACCCTGCCGGCTGAGCTGGATGATGCCGCCCGGGTGGACGGTGCAGGCGAATTCTACATCTACTGGCGGCTGATTCTGCCGCTTTCCACCCCGGCCCTGGCGACACTGGCGATCTTCCATTTTATGTACAACTGGAACGATTTTTTGTGGCCGCTCCTGATTACCTCGACCACCGAGATGCGGACCCTGCCGGCCGGGCTAGCCCTCTTTGTAGGCCAGCACGTGGTAGAGTACGGGGTGGTAATGGCCGGAGCCAGCCTGGCCCTGGCCCCCCTGTTTATCGCTTTTCTATTTGCCCAGAAATATTTTGTCCAGGGTATTGCCCTGAGTGGACTGAAGGAGTGAGCCTCTTATGCCTTTCGACAACTTTAACGGTAACGGCAGTTCCAACCATACAGCCAGAAATGAGCATCCTGATAAGCACGGTGTAACTGAGCCGCTCTTCAGCCTGGCTCCCGGCGGTTTTGCCTGGGCGACCGGGATCGAGGATACCTTCGTAGTCCAGACCGAGCGGGTGGGCGAGCGCCCCCTGGACGAATATGCTCTCACCCATCATTACCTCTACTGGAAAGAAGACCTGGACCGGGCCGCCAGCCTGGGAGTGAGGGCCATGCGCTACGGCATTCCCTGGTACAAGGTAGAACCACAACCGGGCCATTTCGAGTGGGATTGGCTTGACCGGGTGCTGGAATATGCGGCGTCCCTAAAGATTGAGATCATTGCCGACCTGATGCACTATGGCACTCCCCTCTGGCTGGATAACGGCTTTTTAAATCACTCCTACCCGGAGCGAGTAGCCCTCTATGCCGCCGAGTTTGCCCGGCGCTATAGCCAGCTTCTCTCGCATTACACCCCCCTCAATGAGCCGCTGATAACAGTGGATTTCTGTGGCAGGCGTGGGATCTGGCCACCCTACCTGAGAGGCGAGGATGGGGCGGTTAAAATCCTTCGCGCCATCGCTCGCGGGATGGTCCTGACCACCCGGGCCATCCGAGAGGCTGACTCCCGGGCAGTGATCGTGCAGGTGGATGCAGCCGGCGAGATCTTACCTTCTTCAAAAGAACTGGCCGAGGAAGCGCGGCGATGGACCGAACGCACTTTTGTGGCGACCGACCTGGTAGTAGGTAAAGTTGACCAGAACCATCTCTTGTATGACTGGTTGTTGAGTAACGGGCTGAGCGAAGCCGATCTGGCCTGGCATGCTGAAAACGCGGTAGAACTGGATGTAATCGGGGTAAATTATTACCCGGAGATGTCGGTACACACCCTCAAGGAGTACCGGGGCAGCCTGACCACCGAGCGGGTGTGGGCCGGGGCGGCCGGGATGGAGCGAGCGGTCAAAGCCTTTGCCGGGCGCTACGGAAAGCCGGTGGCGATAACCGAGACGAGCACCAACAGCACGGTTACCGGGAGGGGTGAGTGGCTGCGGGACTCGCTGGCGGCTATACCCAGGCTGCGCCGGGAGGGAGTACCGCTGGTAGGGTATACCTGGTGGCCGCTCTTTGACCTGGTTGACTGGTCCTACCGGGCAGGAGCGCGCCCGGTGGAGGACTTTGTAGCCCGCATGGGACCGCCGCTGCTCGATAGCCGGCAGGTGGCAGGGATGCTGGAGGCGATGGGCTGGAATAGCCTGGAGCAATTGCCGCTGGAAGCCTACCTGGCTCCCATGGGCTTGTGGAGCCTGAAAATGGGCTTCGACGGGACCTTCAGCCGGGTAGAAACACCGCTGGTCGAGCAGTACAGGGCAGCGATTGCCTCTGGACTGGAACTGGGCGTTTCGCAGTGATATTTTCCTGATCTTTTCTGGTTTAAACTGGCTACCCGCATAACCATTTCCAGCGGTATCATCTCACTGGCTACTTCCTGTGGAGTTTGACGCGCTACTACCCTCATTTGCAGTAAAAGCACTGCTTACGGAGGGAGAAAGCCTAAAAGGCAAAGGCGCTATCAAAGAATAGATCCCGCTGGATTTATCCGTGCGCAGCTTCCAGCTTGCTCTTCAAGGTCAGTGCTACAGCCGGAACTGACCGAAATTAGCCAGGGCTTGCTGTGTCAATGCTTGCAGTTGCGGGTCGAGACTGGTGGCCTGCACGGTTTGCAGCAGCGGTTTTAATTCGGGCCAGCCCACCACCTGACAAACCAGCACCGCCTTTTGACAAACATGCCGGTCTTTACTGGCAAGAGCCGATTCCAGAAAGCTAAAATAAAAGGGGTCATAACTTCTGGGAGAAGCCAGCCCTACCCTCACCACTCTTTGCGGATCGGTTTCCTCTTCTACTGCTCTTAGCATATTCTCAATTTCACTCGAACTGTAGACTTCGACCCCGCTTCGAATCGCCTCGACCACCGGTTCAATCGGATCTCCCTTTATCACAAAAAAGCGGGCCTCCAGTTCCAGGTCGTTCACCTCAAATATCGTGACCTGTTCATCTCTGGTTTCGAGTTGTTTTATCGCCTGGCGGGAGGATGCAGTGCCAGAAAATTTAACAAAATACCAGTGTTGGCGTACTTCAAACATGTTGAGACGACCCTGGGGAAAATGCTCTTTGATAACAAGGCGGGTAAGCGACATAATTAGTAGTTCCTTTTGAAAAACAAATACGGTAGATTAGAGTATACAGACACCCTATTTGAAGAGCTGTATCTCATCTTATGCCCACCTGCTCTTTCAACCAGGCCTGGACCTGCCGTTTATCCGTCATGGCATCCTGCCATAATTCGTAAAAGAGCTCCTTGAAACGGCTTACATACTCCGGCCCGTTGAACTGGATACCGTAGAGGTAGCTGTAGAAGTCGGCCGGGACGGGGTACATCCGGCGACCCTCCATCAGAACCACCTGCTCGGCCTTGACCTGAAAGTGGAAATTCAGCTTGTGACGCGACAGGCCGATCTCAAAGTTATCGAACTGGTCCAGGTAGGCGCACACCCGGCGCACCCGCTCCTCCATCTGCTCTTTGCTCAGGGTCAGGCTCCTGAACTTGCGCTCCTTCAGTTCCTGTCCCAGGCTTTCCATATCGTACAGATCGCGGTGCAGGTGACGGCCAAGCTGGTTCTGCCAGACCGCCTGGCGCTCCTGGCGGCTTGACAGGTAAAGCTGGGTCTGGGAAGTGTTCCAGCCCTCTTTTCGGGTAAACTCTTCGCGCACACCCGGGGGTGTGGCAAAGACAGTCAGATAGGAGCCGTAGTAAAGCCTGGAACCTTCCAGCCGGTTCTCCACAGTACTGATCCGCTGGTGCCATTCGCTGCGCGGTACCCCTGTCTTAAACAGGACAATTTCGGCTTTGCCGGTCCTGGTGGCACCCTCACTGTATTTTAAGCGGGCCTCTTCCACCAGCCGTTCTATCTGGCGGCTCAGAATGGTTTTAAGCTCGGTTCCCACCGTCTCCAGTTCCTCTGACAGGCTGGCAGGACCGGCTTCCGAGGGGTATTTCCTCTGGATGAGATCCAGCAAGTAGCCGTCGTCCGGCCGCTCCGGGCTGAGGGGCAGGTATTCGGCTGCTTCCAGCAGGCGGTTAGCCAGCTCGATTACCTTCTGAGCGGAAAGCATCCCTTGCTCTTCCCTATTTTGGATGGTTGTCGAGCTTTTTTGAAGCAAAGTCTTGATGTAATTTTTAATCTCGTTGCGTCCCCGGTTCACCGGACTAATCTCGTTCAGGCGGTTAGCCTCGACGCGGACCACCTGCTCCTCTCCCCAGCCGGGTACTCTATGCCCGTTATGGAGTTTACTGTAGTAAGTGAGATCCCCATCCCGCTTGAGAGCGCTCTTGCGAACCCCCATTATTTCGCGCAACTCCTCGGCCAGAGGCGCAAAGCCTGTCTGGTGGCCAATTCGGCCTGGATTTCCTTTTGACTCAAACATCGCTCTCCATAACCCTTCCCCCTTATTACTAAACCCTTCGAAAATCTCAATCAAAAAGCCTCAAGTTAATACACCCTACAAACTACCCTGCTTTAACCTCAGGAGCAAAATCTTAAGGGTTATCCACATAACCTTACCTGTGGTCTAGGAGTTATACCCACCTGCTTAAGCGCACAGCCTTGACCGCTTTCGGTTGCCGATGGTTGGCAGGTAGTTTTGAATCTCCTCTTTTGATTTCATCACCTTTGCTATTTGCAAATTTTAGCAACTTTTGTGCTATTTGCAAATTTTAGCAACTTTTGCTTTTGCTGGAAACTATTTCCGGTTTAGCTTGTAAAAAGTGGAGTGTAAGCTCCCCCAAAATCTCTAGGTTTTGCAAGTAAATTTATATATCCTGACACAGTAGGTTATAAATCTCGGCTGGCCAGTAAGTAGACCTTCCTGCTTTTCCAAACACATTCACAGTGAGAGTGTTGTCCCGGGCAGTTCAGAGCCTTAACGAGGAAAGCCTTAAAGGTTATTTAAGGCTGCCCGGTTCCAGGGAGCTAACCCGGTCTTCGTGCGAGACCGCTATTTAACCAGTGGGAAGTGAAATGTCTGGGAAGATGAAATAGTTTTCTCCGGACCGGTCTGAGTGCTCAGCGCTATTCACCTGCGAACCAAAAAAACTTCTGACAAGAAAGATGGAGAATGAAATGTTTCTAGCTCAACCCAGACGTAACAAGCTTTTACTGAAGTCTCTCATTCTGGTGACCAATCGTGCTGTGGCCACCTATCTGCCGGTCGTTACTCAGGCTGCCAGGCAGGTAGTGGTAACGGAAGGAGGAGGGACCGGTGATCCTCCTTATAGTTGCTAGCTCCCTGCTACACTTAGAAGCCAGAGGAGATAGTGGAGGTTTTTCCAGGGTAAGATTTTCAATATATGGCATTCCTGCCAGTTGCAACCAGGAGCTAGAGAAAACACGCAGCCCATCATAGAGTATTTCAAAAAGCTGCTTATCCCCATCATCGGAAAGTTTAACTCATTATTTCACGCAATTTTGATTAGATTCTGGTTTTTTACGCTGTCTTCGCCATTTTTTAGAATTATATGAATTAGATCAGTCCAATTCGTTACTGCAAGCTGCTTTTCAAGCCGGTTTTGGAAGCTATCCCCACTTTTACCGCATCTTCAGGCAGCATGTTTGCTCTAGCCCGGCTCAGTATTTTCAACAACAGGCGTTCTTACCTCTTGCCGTTGACTGGTACCAGCTTGTTCAGGTTAGGATCGCTGTAACGTTACCTGGTCCGTTCCGGCATCATGGGTAACAGGCTCTCCACCGGGTTCAGCAAACCCTGGTCAACCCACTTGTAGAACAGGTCTAACGTACCGCCATCGGTTATGCCGGGCAGGCTATTACCGGCGGCAGCGACGCTCAGTTTGGTTTCTCCGTCAGTACCTGCGGGTAAAATGGTAAACTTGAGGTTAATGTTCAGCTTATCTTTAATGACTTTGTAGCCCACCCAGTCCGCCGTGGGTGGTTGGCTCTCGGTCACGGCAGCGAGCGCCCAGAGATTTAGGTCCACCGGATTAGAATCGTAGCGTAACACTTAATTTGAAAAATCAGGATCATATTTATATACTTTGAAACAGGATAAGTAATTTCGCAGGTAAAATCTCTTTTGCATACTAGGAAGAGCCAACGCTTTGAAGCATTCTCAAAGCACTGATCACAATCAAAAACGCCCTCGTACTGACAAACAACCAGCAACTGACTTTACCCTGGGTGCAGAACAGCAACAGTTGCGAATGGACCTCGTCCCTGACCGCTACGAGCGCCCTCGCCTGGTCTTTGAGGATGGTGCTCTCGTCCTTAAAGCGGTCAGAAAGGAGGCCAGAGGCCTTCCGTCCTACTTTGTCTGGCATGCCGGTCACTGGGTTGCCCCGGCCTACCGCTATGCCGAGCTCAAACAATGGCTGGCTGATCGCCAGGGCCCGCCAATCATAAATAATATACCCCGTTATGCCTACCCGCCTCAGTCCTCGTTTCGTTTCGAACGGCTGGACGGCTTAATCAGCAAAACCGTTACCACCCCTGTAAGATCTTTACTTTCTTCAGGATTAAGCGAGAAGAAAGCGGACAGAGATCCACAGCAAGATCAAACCGGGTCATTGTACGAACCTTTTCTCTATACTAACCTACCTGCTCCGGCTGCTAAACCTGCCCGGTATGTCGCCGAAGAAAATCCTGGCTATCAAACCACGCCTGGTCAAGAAGGAGATCCTCAGGAAGCCGGTGGGGCTGTCTCTGCAACTCGTTCGGACTCAGAATTTAGCCCGCGCCCTTACCAGGAAGAGGCTATCGCAAGCTGGCTGGCACTGGAAGGGCGCGGCAGCATTGTACTTCCGACCGGCGCCGGTAAGAGTCTGGTGGCTACCCTGGCTATTGATGCCGTTAAAGCCCCGACTCTGGTTGTGGTGCCCCAGCTTGATCTTCTCCACCAGTGGTACGAGAATTTAAGTCGAACCTACGGCCAGGAGAATATCGGAGTCTATTTCGGGGAGAAAAAGGAGATCAAGCCCATCACGGTTACCACCTATGTGAGTGCCTCTTCTCACCTCGCAGAGCTGGGCAACCGCTTTTACCTGCTCATCTGTGATGAAGTCCACCATTTGACCGGCGCTACCTGGCAGCACGCCGCCAAACTCTCGATTGCTCCCAGGCGACTGGCCCTCACCGCTACCTACCCCTCCGATTTCGAGGATCACCTGCTTTTGCAGGAGTTAATCGGTCCGCCCTGCTATTACAAAACTCCTTCAGACCTGGCCGGGGAGTACCTGGCCGAATACCAGACCGTGCGGGTAAGGGTGGACTTTACCCCACAGGAAGCCAGTCAGTATGAGCAGTTAAAGGAATTCTACCGCCCCCTGGCTCAGCGCATGTACAGGCTATATGGCCGGGGCTGGTACCAGCAGCTTATGCGCCATCAGAATCGCCAGCAGGAGTACCGGCAGGCCCTGCTTTATAAAGCCAGGATGGAAGAGCTGATTGAGCAGGCCAGTTCGAAGCGCTTGACGCTGGCCCGTATTTTGGCTTTGCACCGGGGCCAGAGCGCCATTATCTTTACCGAGAGCAATCGGGTAGTGTATGAGTTGTCCGAACTCTTTCTGATTCCCGCTATCACCCACCATACCCCGGCCCGTGAACGCAAAGCCATTCTGGACGGTTTCCGGTCGGGAGAATTTCCGGCTATAGTAACGGCAAAGGTACTTAATGAGGGAGTGGATCTGCCAACCGCCAAAGTAGCCGTGATTGTGGGTGGGGGCGCTTCCTCGACCGAATACATCCAGCGATTGGGCCGAATTCTGCGCAGGCAGGGCGGTGCCAGAGCTTTTCTGTATGAGCTAATTGTCAAGGGTACCCTGGAAGAGGGTGTCTCAAGTCGCAGGCGCCAGGTTAAAAAAGAGACGCTACCACAGTCCGGCTCAACTTTACCAACTATCTGGGATTGAAAAGAGCGAAAAGAACCTGCCTGACAAGGGTGAATAACCCTGTGTAGGGGGGGCAAATAAAGGTCCGTTTCTCCGGCTCAGATAGAAGCAGTCTCAGGAAAGGAAGTTCTCGTAATGCTCAAACTGGCGCATGTGCAGGCCCGCCTCAATATAACTAAAGGACAGGCCAGCGTAAATCAGATGAATGCCGCCGATCCGGTGGACAATCAGCGGGCCCTGGATGTAATAGCCATTTTTCAAGAAGGTGTGGTCAGCCGGCTGACCCGTGAAAAGCTCTATGAGAAACTGGCGGCTTATTCTGGTAGCAGGTTGGACTACCGGGAAATAGACGGGCTGGCCAAAGTTATCTGTGATAGTTTTTGTACCTTTGAAGCGGAGCATCTCCCCCTTTCTTCTGCCTGGACTATCGCAAACCCTGCTGCTAAAGGGGAGGTGGTAGAAGTTCTGGAGGATCTTGAACCGGCAGAGGAGAATGAGAGGGCAAACGAAGGGGAGGCTGATTCAGGCCGGGCAGCCACTACCACTCTCGGAACTTTTCGGCTGGCCCTATGGCGGGAAGCCGCCCGGCCCGAGTTCAGTCCTTTCCACAAAGCCGGGCTGACTGTCGCCTTAAAGCCGGGTCTTAAAAGCCTGCGCAGAGCGGCTACCTTCCATGATGAAAACCTCCTGGCAAATCTCCTTCCGGAAGAGCAGCGAAGGGCCCTTGTGCAACGCACGGCTGAAATTTGCGGCTATGAGCTGGAAAAGACCGCTCCCGTTGAACCGGGTAAGCTCGGTAACTGGCTGTTCGGTGATGTTCCGGAGCGCCACCGGCTGGTAAGCCTCAGCCCGGAATTAAATGTTGAGAACCTGCTCAACCGCTACAATGTCGAGCTACTGCGAGGGGTACTTTACCTGGCTCCCAGGGTACGGATAGTTGTAAGAGATAAATACAAAGACCTGTTCAAATACATAAAACTTTTCCGGCTCATGCACGAAGTAAAACCACTGCCACTCCAAACACCAGACTTACCCGGTGTGGGTAGTTCTGTTGAGGCAGGTGGAACATCTCATGATGGAAACGGAGAAGAAGAAGGAAAGGATGGGGAGGCGGACCGGTTAGCCGAGAAGGAAATCGGCGGTTATGAAATCATCCTGGAAGGAGCCTCTTCCCCTTTCCTGGCCCGGACCGACCGGCGTTACGGCATCCAGTTTGCGAGGTTTCTACCGGCCCTGCTTTTATGCGAGGCTGAATGGCAACTGGAGGCAGAACTGGTCTTTCCTATAGCTGCCGGTCAGAGTGTTTCGCAGGAGGGCAAGCAGAGGCAGGAACGAAGAAACTCTGTATTCCGGGCCAGTTACAAGTTAGGTCCTCAACCTCACCTGAGAACTCATTTCAAAGGGAGCGGGGAGTTTGACAGCCTCCTCGAAGAAAATCTGGCGGCTGCCTTTGAGCAGCGTTTTCAGGCTACTAGCCGGGTGCAAAAGCCTCAGCAGCCTTTAGAGAGTATTGATAGTAATCCTGGGATGGTTCAGCAAGCAGAGGTGGAAGTAGAGGAAGGCGGGAGAGGCGGCAAGGATCAGGTGGAAGCGGAAACAGGCTCAGCAAAAGTAAGGCGGAAAAGTAAGCATAAGAAGGTAGAAGGCGAGCGGCAGGGCTGGGTAATTAAGCGGGAAGACCGGATTATTCCGGTTTTCGACACGGTGATGATCCCAGATTTCGCCTTCCAGCACCGGGACGGGCGGAGGGCTTTACTGGAAATAGTGGGCTTCTGGGAGCGGAGCTATCTTGAGCGAAAGATAGCCAAACTTAACCGGGCCGGGCGGCGCGACCTGATCGTACTGGTAAGTGAAAGAACCCGCGTAGGCCGGGAGCACTTTCTGGTTGAAGGAAAAGAACCACCCTACCAGTTGATTTTCTTTAAGGGCAAGCCACAACTGGGACCAATCCTGGCCGCCCTTGAAAAATGTGCAGTGCCGGCCCGAGTAGACTGATCACTTCAAATAGCGGTTAAACCAGTCCAGCGTTCTTTGCCAGGCCATCACAGCCGCTTCCTGGTTGAAGAAGGTTGCGACGGTATCGTTATTGAAACCGTGCCCGGCTCCCTCGTAATAATAATGTTCAAAAGTCTTGCCGTTTTCGGCCATCACCTGTTCCAGTTCTGGCACGGTGGCATTTACCCGCTGGTCTTTAGCGCCATAGTGCGAAAGCACAGCCGCCTGTGTATTTACCATCCGGCTTGCGGGTTGAGGGGTAACGCCATAATAGCAGACTGCCGCATTAATTTTAGGGTTGGCGGCTGCCAGGCTCAAGGTGTAACCGCCTCCAAAGCAAAAGCCCACTACTCCCAGTTTACCTGTCACCCCCGATTGCTGCGTGAGAAAGTCTACGGCTGCATTAAGATCGGTCAGCAACTGCTCCGGCTGCGCATTCCCCAGAAGGCCAAAGATTTTTTCAAAGGGAATCTCGGGTGTGATACCCCAGCGAGAGAGCAGGTCAGGCGCGAACGCGATAAAGCCGGCTTTTGCCAGGCGGCGTGACACATCCTTGATATGGTCGCTCAGGCCATTTGCTTCATGTATTACGATAATGCCCGGATACTGGCCTGGTGAAGCAGGTCGAGTCAGATAGCCTTTGAGGGACCGGTCACTTTCAAAGCTTAGCATCTGACCCTGCACTTCGGTGTTATCCTCGGGTACCACCAGCGGGCCTGTGGGTGGCTGAATAACTATTTGCGGTATCTGGGAGCCGCCGGGTGGAGGTGAGGGCAAATCAGCGCCGCTTAGAACTAAAATTGCCGCCGCCGCTGCTGCGCTGCCTCCAATCAAGACCAGGCTTCGCAGCATTTGCTGCCAGGTAATCAGGTTTGCCTGATACTTCTCTACCATTTCCTCGCCGATGTAAAGCTGCATCCTGCTTAACCGGGCATTGTCGAAAGGTTTGCGGTTTTTCAAATACATTAAGCGCTCCTCTTAACTCATTATTTCAATGGGTGAAGGGAAGTACCGGCTTAAGCGCGATCTTCCAATTGAGTTTTTCCAGGGAAGCCAGGGGAAAGCTATTGCGTATACTTATGTTGAACTTTTGAATGTACTGAGTGGATCTTTGGTCATGCTTATGCCTGGTTTTGAAAGGTTCACTCTGGATGATAGCAGACAGAGCCTGTTAAAACAAATGCGGTAGGTTGGAGTATTCGGGTAAATTCATCCCGTGGTGGCATTTACTCCATTCAATTGGAATAAGTGCCACCACAGCCATTTAATGGAGCAAAAGTAGCCTTGAAATTGGTCGAACAAGAGTCTCTATCCGGGCGTCCTGTCGTGCCCCCTTCTTTGGGCGAGCTGCTGTAGTTGCCATTTATGTACGCCGGGCAGCCAATCTTTGCCGAAGGTGGCCGATGGGCCGACCCGTGGGTCGTCGGGAACATCGCCGTTCCGCAGGGCCTGCACATATGCGCGATCCTGTTCGATCCGGGCGTGTATCTGATCAGCCCCACCGACAGACCCGTGACCCGGGATAAAGACAGCGACATCGTCTGCCACGCTTTCGAGTAGTCGCAGCGCAACGAGATAATCCTCGATTGGGTCTGGGGCAGCCATGTCGAGGAACGGAATCAGGATATCAGAAAGCATGTCTCCGGCGATGAGAACACCGCGTTCTTCGATCCACAGCGCTGCATGCCCCGCGGCATGCGCCTGATGCTCGATAATCCGGACTTCAGGGCCATCCCAGGGAAGCTGCGCAGTTTCGGCGGGTAGAGCGGTAATGATGCCGAGCAGGTCCAACGGTATTTCCTCGGAGATATCCGGCGGTAACACTTTCGCTATACGGGTCTTCCAGTCCGCTTTCGAGAGTAGATCTCGGATATTAGCCGCGCAGCGGGCTGTACCGTAACGGGGTGCTTCGCCGAGTTTGGCGTGCCAGAGCAGGTGATCCCAATGAGGATGCGTCGAGAAGCCTGCCACAATGGGTTGGCCCAGTTCACGAAGATCATTCGCGAGAGCGGTCATTTCATCACCCTGTATCCCGGGGTCGATGAGCAACACACCGGCCCGGCCTTGCACGACAACGGCGTTGCTCTGCATGAATTCGCTCTGCTGGATCAGCACACCATCCGCGACCTGCTTTAGCATGTGACTCCTCCTGCTTGTAATTTACAATCGCTTGTCGAGACGATAATACCTTCACTCATTAACTCATCGCATGCAGAGTATAGAAGCGCGAAATTACGGTCTCGGTCCTTCACAAACCCATCAAGAGACATTGTCATTCCAGTGGTTACATTTCCCATGCTCTTATCCTTCACATATATTGTAACTTACCTGAAAAAAGGCAAGTGACCATTGGATTACTTGTATATCGTAGTGCAGAAAGGGAAGAAAGTCTTGAATAATAACGCAATTTACCGGGATGGATGTAAAGCTACAATGGGAGTATTCAGAATTTCAACCGGTGTATAACCAATGAAATGTTTTAGCGCTCTTGTCAGGTGAGCCTGATCACTATAGCCCGCCTCGTACACAGCATCGAAGATCGATACACCCTGTTTTAGAAGTGTAGCCGCATGATGTACCTCAGAGCCGAGTTGCGCAACCCTCGTATCCCGGCTTTTAACTGTTAATCAGCGATAATCCAATATATAAGATTCCTGAACCAAATCTTCCCTGAAAATTTGCAATAGTATGCTATAATTCGAGTAATAGTTATTATGACAATAACACCTCACTGGTATCAGTAGAAAGGAAAGCGAGCGATGTTTAAGCTTGAGCCGAATTTGCAGCTTGAAATGACGCAAGGACAGTTACAGCGCCTGGCCGAAGCGGCCCTGGAGGAAGACCTGGCCTGGGGGGATCTCAGCAGCGATTACTTTGTACCGGCTAACTTACAGGCGCGCGGGGCTTTTGTAGCTCGTAAGGCAGGCGTGCTGGCCGGGTTAGAGGTAGCGGCGGCAGTTTACCAGGCGACTGATAGCAAAGTTAGTTTTCGTCCAATGGCGCAAGATGGGGCTGTTTTACAGGCCGGTCAGACTATCGCTGTAGTAGAGGGCCCGGCCCGGAGTGTACTGCGCGGCGAGCGCGTAGCCCTCAATTTCTTGCAGAGACTGAGTGGAGTTGCCAGCCTGACCGCTCGCTATGTCCAGACCGTGCAGGGCACTAAAGCCAGGATTGTAGATACTCGCAAGACTACTCCCCTCTTGCGCGACCTTGAGAAGTATGCCGTGCGCTGCGGGGGAGGTTTTAATCATCGCCGAAATCTCAGCGATGGCGTAATGCTGAAAGACAATCACCTTTCGGCGCTGGCCTCTGCTGGAATATCCCTGGAAGATGCTTTGCAGCAGGGCCGCGAAGGTTTGCCTCACCTGGTAAAGATCGAAGTTGAGGTAGATCGCCTCGATCAGATTCCGGCCGCCCTTGCCGGTGGCGCGGACGTTATTCTACTGGACAATATGGGGCCGGATTTGTTGCGGCAGGCGGTTGAATTAATCGGTGGTAAGGCTTTAACCGAGGCTTCCGGTGGGGTTAACCTTGAGACTGTGCGAGCGATTGCCGAAAGCGGCGTGGACATGATTTCGGTAGGCGCCCTGACGCACTCGGCTCAGGCCCTTGACATTGGGCTTGATTTTGAATTCAGAGCCCCCAATCTGGTTTAAGAAGCTTACCTTTAACCGGTTATAACCGGAAAGGTTGGATAAAATGCAGGATAACTATATTTACCTGGATAACGCCGCCACGACGCCGCTTGACCCGGCAGTGCTGGCGGCAATGTCTCCCTATTTTACGGAGCGTTTTTATAATGCTTCCAGCCGCTACGCCCCGGCTATCGCCAATAGCCGTGACCTTGAAGCGGCTCGCGGTATCGTGGCAGACCTGTTAAAGGCCCGGCCTGCCGAGATAATTTTTACCAGCGGCGGCAGCGAAGGCGATAACCTGGCGCTAAAAGGGGTGCTGGAAGGCTGGGAACTACTAGGCCACCCGGAACGTAATCACCTGATTACCACCCCGGTTGAACATCATGCCAACCTGTACACCGCCCGGCGCCTGGCTGAAAAAGGCTACAGGGTAACATTTTTACCGGTAGACGGCGCGGGCCGCGTAAACCCGGCCGATGTGGCAGCGGCTATTACCCCTCAAACAGCCTTAATCAGCGTCATGCTGGCTAATAACGAAATCGGGACGGTCCAGCCTGTAGCCGAAATCGGCAAAATCGCTCGCGCTCATGGCGTTCCTTTCCATACCGATGCGGTGCAGGCTGCCGGGCAGCTTCCTTTAGATGTAGAAGCGCTTAATATAGACCTGCTTACCCTGGCGGCTCACAAGTTTTATGGGCCAAAAGGGGTGGGTTTGCTGTATGTCAGGCGCGGCACGCCCCTGGCGGCTCAAACCCTGGGTGGCGCCCAGGAACGCAACCGGCGGGCCGGTACGGAAAACTTACCAGGTATTATCGGGATGGTGGCAGCCTATAAACTGGCTACCGAACGGCTTGAATATGACCGGGCCCGGTTTGAAGCACTGCGCGATCACATGATAAGTGGGGTACGGGAAGCCTTGCCCGAAGCCATGCTTACCGGGGCAGAGCCACCCGACCGCCTGCCCGGACACGCCTCTTTCTGTTTTCGCAATGTCGAGGGCGAGACTATTTTGCTGGGTTTAGAGGAACGCGGCATCCTGTGCAGCAGTGGTTCGGCCTGCGCTGCCGGATCAACCGAACCAAGTCATGTCCTGACTGCGATTGGCCTGTCAGAAGAACTGGCTCATACGGCGGTCCGCTTTACGCTCGGGCGCAGCACTACCATGCAAGAGATTGACTATGTTTTGCAGGTATTACCTGAAGTGATAAGTGCGCTGCGAGCAGGCTAAAATAGCTCAGTAACCTTAATGTGTGGCTAATTCGGGCTTCATTTTCTGCTGGTATCTGGATTGCTACTATAAGCTGTCAGTTGGATAGCGAAAATTAGAGGATAGCGAAGCAGGAGTAGAAAAATGAAATGTCCCGTCTGTAACGTTGATCTGAAGATGAGTGAGCGCCAGGGTGTAGAGATAGACTATTGTGCACAGTGCCGGGGAGTATGGCTTGATCGGGGCGAGTTGGATAAGATTATCGAACGTTCCATGTCGCTGGCCATGCCTTTACCCCCGGGCGCGGGCCAACCGGAAGAATACGAGTACCAGACAACCCGCAATGGCGGCTATTACAACACCTGGCAATCCGATAACAAAGCTTTTGATTACAACGCGGGCGCAGGGAAAACCTCTGGACAGCGCCGCAAAGGATTTCTGGGGGATATCTTCGATTTTGACTGAAACTAAAAGGCCGTAGCTGCGTTCACAGCTACGGCCTTCCACTTTTATACAGTTAAAACCCGGTAAGAATAAAGGTCAGGGTAAAGCCGACCGTTACAAAAAGAGCGAAGGCCAACAGCCCCACTCCCAGGGCCTTTAAGCCCATCCGGCGTACCACTGCCAGGTCTACCTGCAAACCCATCCCGGCCATCGCCATGACCATCAGGAAAACACTCGCCTGTAAAATGAGATTACTCAAGTCTTTGGAAAGCCAGCCCAGCGAATTAATCACGCCGACAGCCAGAAAACCGAAGACAAACCAGGGGATTGGTACCTGTTTCCAGCCTAAACGCTTCGCGCCGGCGGCTTTCTCAGCCTTCTTTTCAGCTTTCATAGTAAAGAGGAAGGCCAGCAGCAGAGCCACAGGCGCAAGTAGCATGACGCGGGTTAGTTTAACCACCATGGCCAGGTCCGCCGCGTTTTGTCCTCCTGCCGGTCCCGCCGCTACCACCTGGGCTATTTCATGCAGGGTTGAGCCGCTGGTCAGGCCATAAAAGTTAGCCTGCATGTGAAATAGTTGGCCAGCGAAAACATAAAATAAAACGCCTACCGTACCGATCAAACCACAAATAGCGACTGCCAGAGAAACATCATCCTCGTTGACATCCGGGGAGAGCGGCGCTATCGCTCCAACCGCCGAAGCGCCGCAAATAGACTGCCCTACTCCCAGCAGCAGGGCTAAGCCTTTGGATAAGCCCAGTTTGCGGCCCAGCCAGGGAATGCAGCAGAGGCCAAAGGTAATCATCAGTAAGTCCAGCAGTAGCACCTGTAACCCGCTGGAGGCTACCAGCCCAAAGTTCAGCCGCACACCGGTCAAAATAATCCCGTAGCGCAATAACTTTTTAGCGGAGAATTGTACTCCCCCGGCATAGGCACGCTCTAAACCCAGCCCGCTGCGCCAGCCAATGCCCAGCAGCAGGGCAACCGTCAAACTGCCCATCGCCGCCAGACCGGGCAGCGGGGCCAGTAGCGTAGCCGCCAGGCCGATTAAGGCTGTCAGACCGACACCCAGGCTAAAATTGCGCCATTTGGGCTTATTTGGCCTGACATCAAATGATTGTTTAACCGGTTCTTCTACCACTCTTAAGGCCGGTTCTACCTTTTCTTCTAAATCGCTTACCCGCTCAGGTAATGCCATTTCTCTTCCTCATTAACTTCTAGCCTATAACTTATGTTTATGCTTTGCTGAAAAGCAATGATGTTATATTAAAGGAAATACACTTATAACTCCAATATATAAATCTCATATGAATTATAACTTTGAGTTATTATTATTATTTTGACGGAAAAATTGGCCCATGATAGAGTAAGAAGGATAAAGCCATCAAAGAAAGGAAATTAACGAAAAGAGATGCAGCGAGAGCGTTTAAGCGAAGCTATTCAACTACGTGAACTGGGCAGGGCCAGGCAAGATCAGGCTATTCTGCAAGAAGCTCTTTCGCTCCTTTTAGAGCTGGAAGCTGCTTACCCGAATGATGCCGAAATTACTTTTCAGCTAGCAGTGGCCCATGACAACCTGGGACTCGAACGGGAATCGATACCCTATTATTTAAAGGCTTTCGCTCTAGGGCTATCTCGGCCCGATCTCGAAAGAGCTTACCTGGGGTTGGGAAGCACCTATCGTTTACTAGGAGAATATCATAAAGCGGAGGAAACCTTGCGCCGGGGTGTCAAAGAGTTTCCCGAGAACCGCGCTTTGCAGGTCTTTCTTGCGATAACTCTTTATAACACTCAGAGTTATAAGGAAGCCATGGAAATCGTTTTAAACAATCTGCTGGAAACTACCTCGGATGAAAAGCTTCAATATTTCAAACGCGGCATTATGTTTTATAGCCAGCATCTTGATGAAACCTGGTAATCAGGTAAAACCTATTCTGCCCTGGAATGCACCCAGGATCAGGGGTTGCGTAGTTTATAATAGAGGCTGGCGAATAAAAAAGAGATGAAAGTAGATGCAGCACAGGTGCTTAAGAAGAAAGTAAGGGTTGGGAAGGTAGAGGAAATTCCGCCTGGTACTAAAAAACTGATTCAAACTGAACTGGAAAATGTTTTAGTAGTTAACGTAGAAGGAGAATTTTACGCCGTATCAAACACCTGCCCCCACGCTGGAGGCTATTTGAATTATGGCCCGTTAACCGGCTATGTCATTGAATGCCCGCTGCACTTCTGGCCCTTTGATGTCAGAACCGGGCAACTGGTTCAGATGGAGGAGTCAGGCCTGGAAGAGCAGTTAAATAGATATGAGACGCTGGTAGAAGAGGGAGTCCTTTTTATCTTAATACCAGAGTTTAATTTTCCGGCTCAGCTTTAATTTGATTACTAATTTTAGAATTGGGACCGCCTGCGAGGTCCAGATTGAAGGATAAGGTGTTCAGTTTCCTGGCAGCATTACAATTCCTTACCACTCTACCGGTACCTTTGTGGCGTGAGGTCCAAAGCGTAGATGTAGCCCGTTCGGTCCGCTATTTTCCGGTAGTGGGAGTCTTGTTAGGTATTATCCTGCTGGGATTGCACTGGCTACTGGCTCTATGGGTTTCTCCACCCCTGGTAGCGTTGCTCCTGGTGATTGCCCTGCTGATGTTGACAGGCGCTTTGCATTTTGACGGCTTCCTGGATAGCTGCGATGGCTTGTTTGGTTACCGCTCGGTGGAGCGACGGCTTGAAATCATGCGGGATAGCCGGGTAGGAAGCTTCGCGGTTGCCGGTGGTTGGGCCTTACTGACCTTGAAGTTTGTAGCGCTTACCCAGGTTCCCCCGGCCCTGTTGCCGCAAGCCCTGCTTATCGCGCCGCTGCTCGGGCGCTGGGCCCTGGTAGGGGCGGTGGTTATTTTCCCCTACGGGCGCGAAAGTGGCCTGGGTACGGTTTACAAGCAGTACAATACAGGCAGGGAATTAGCGCTGGCGGTTCTGGTTGTTTTACTGTTAGCAGGTTTAATTTTGCGTATTGCCGGAATAGTGCTGGTTATTCTGGCGCTTGGTTTAACATGGCTGATCGGTAAATGGATTATGCGAAAGCTTCCGGCAGGATTGACCGGTGATAGCTATGGCGCGATTACTGAACTCACCGAGTTGTTTACATGGCTGGTTATCGGTGCCGGAGCGGGTGTGATACAATCCTGGTTGTGATAGGATCTTTATTTCGGATTATAGTGTCTTTAGTTAGAGATTTGGATTAACTATGCCAAAATTAATTTTGACCCGGCATGGTCTGACTGATTTTAATGCGGAACGGCGCTATCAAGGCCAGTCAGACATTCCCCTTAACACTGTCGGATTAGCACAGGCGGCCGATTTAGGGCGCCGCCTGGCCAGCATGAAGTTAGACGCAGCCTACTGTAGCGATTTACAGCGGGCCGCTCGGACGGCTGCTATCGCCCTGCAAGCCCATCCTTCGGGGTTGCAGGCCACTCCTACGCCCCTGTTACGCGAAGTAAACGGAGGCGAGTTTGAAGGATTGATCTGGGAGGAAATTATTGAAAAGTACCCTCAGCAATCCCATGAGTGGCGAGCTAATCGGGCTGAGATAGCCCCTCCCGGTGGGGAAAATCTGACACAGGTGCAGGCTCGCCTGAACAAAGCCCTGGCCGAGATTATCGAGAATCACCCGGGTGAGGATCAAAATATCCTGCTGGTGGTTCACGGCGGTGTAATCGGGACTCTGCTCTGCCACTTTATGGGCATGGATTTAAACCGTATCTGGCAATGGCGCACCGATACATGCTCAATTACGATAGTAGATATTTATAAGGAAGGGGCGATACTGTCGCTGTTCAACGATACTGCGCACGTGGAGAAATCGAATGAGTATGCCGGAAAATAAGGGAAAAGTTACGCTGATACTGGGTGGGGCCCGCAGCGGTAAAAGCGCCCTGGCAGAGAAAATGGCCCAGGTTCGCGCCGGAGAGCAGGGCGAAGTTTTATATGTAGCGACTATGGTTCCTTTCGATGATGAACTTAAAACACGCGTAGCGAACCATCAAAACGCCCGGCCCGCTAGCTGGCACACTCTGGAAGCTCCCTATAAGCTCTTTGAGGCCGTGCAGGCGACCCTGAAGACTGAAAAAGTAGTCTTAGTAGATTGCCTTACCGTCTGGGCAGGCAACCGTATCTTTCAAGAGAGCGGCGAGCCGAGTACTCAGCATGGTGAAGTATATGAAGAGCTTTTACCTTCTGCCCCTGCCCCCTCAAACCCTCTTGTACAACCTTCCGTCCTGGAACCGGACCGCGAAGAGAACATTACCAGCGAGTTGCAGGCTGAGATAGAAGCGGCCCGTAAGACTGTTCACCGCCAGGTAAGACAGCCCGATTATGCTCGCCTTGAGCAGCAAGTAACGGACGAGTTAGCCAAACTGGTGACAGCCGTGCGTTCAAAGGGAGCTGATTTGCTGCTGGTCTCCAATGAGGTGGGTATGGGACTGGTACCGCCTTATCCTATGGGCCGGGCTTACCGCGACATGTTAGGCCGGGTTAACCAGCAAATAGCAGCCCTGGCCGATGAAGTTTTTATGATCTTCGCCGGGTTGCCTGTTGAGCTTAAACACTTGCAGGCTGACCTAATAAAATAACCACCGCAAATCTCAAGCTGACTAAGTCGGTTAGAAACAAAATTCAGTTAGCTCGGCAGAAAACCATTAATCGGTACAGGTGGAAACTTATTGTGATAAAAGCAAAAAGTAAGGGGATGGCTCCGCTGGAATTGAAGTCGCTCTCAGCGGGCCATCCATCCACCGTCAACCGCCAGCACCTGCCCGTGAATGTAATCAGATGCCGCCGAAGCCAGAAAGACGGCTGCTCCGGCGAGATCAGAAGGATTTCCCCAGCGCCCGGCGGGGATTCTTTCGCTGATCGCCCGGTTGCGCTGCGGGTCAGCCAGTAACGCCACATTCATCTCGGTATCCATGTAGCCCGGCGCAATGGCATTGACATTGACCCCCTGGCTGGCCCATTCGTTGCACAAAGCTTTGGTAAGCCCGGCTACGGCGTGCTTGCTGGCGGCATAAGCCGGTACGGTTAACCCTCCCTGAAAAGAAAGCAGCGAAGCGATATTGATTATTTTGCCGCGCTTGCGCCTGACCATTTCCCGTCCGAAGACCTGGCAAAAGGTGAAAACCGTCCGTAGATTCAGGTTGATAACCGCATCCCAGTCGGCCAACGAAAAGTCCACCGAGGCGGCACGTCGCTGGATACCGGCGTTATTTACCAGGATATCTACCTGACCAAAACGGCGCACTGCTTCGCTTAGAGCCTGTTCCGCTGCCTGCCCGCTGGCAAGATCGAGGCGCAAGGGCAAAAGATGCCTGCCGGCTCTGGCTACTCGCTCTTCCAATTCGGTTGCTTTTTCAGAGCTCTGGATTGAGATTATATCCGCCCCGGCTTCTGCCAGGGCCCCGGCAATCCCGAGACCTAATCCACGATTACCGCCTGTCACCAGGGCAACTTGCCCATCCAATCGAAACTGATCCAGAATCATAACGGGTCCTTATTGAGGCTTTACTTAAGAATTCGAACGTCACAGATTACTACAGGGTTTTCTCTCAAGAGTTCTATTTCAGTTTGATCAACCCCTGCTAACGGGCAAAGCTGGCCCCCAATTTGTTCTAAGCCGGTGCCAGGCTTAGCTTTTCACAACATCCAGTCCCGCCGAAAGATAATGTGCGATAACTACTTTTTGCATGTCCTCCGGCAGATATTGCCGTAAAGCCTCGGCCATACATTCCAGGTTATCTCTCAGGATAGCGGTAGGCACATTCCGGCTAAGATGCACCTTATTCGACCAGTCAATAAAACTGGAAAAGACTTCCGGTTTATCCAGAAGCACAGCGGCAGCGAGGTTATCCAGGTATTGTTCTACCTCTTCCTGGCATCTGGCCCGCGCCTGTGGCCCATATTTGGCTTCCAGCTCTGGTTGCTTGCTGTAGTGTAGAGTCGTGGTGAGCGGCGCCAGGAGAGGTTTTAAGTCCTCAATTTTTTCACTTATAGCCTCTCTACTGGTTTCACTTATTTTGCCTTCGCTAACCACATCAGCTTTTTTATTCTGGTGCTGCATAGTTTAACTAATCATCCTCCTCTAATTGTTTTAGCCATCACTCAAGCTTATTCAGGTCGTTTCAATTGCGCTGGCAGATCCATTGCCAGGCTTACCGTTCGTCAAAGTCAACCTGATTTTACAAGTACTCTTATCAAATTCTATTCCGGCTGACAATCTCTCCTTTAGCCTCGGCTTATTTTTCTATACTGTTAGGGATGTCACCCAACCGTTACCGCTCTGTAATCGTCTCTTCACATTTTAGCTTATATAATAAGAGTAACCAGTATACTATGAGTGTAGTATCCAGTAGCGTAAAGACAGGCCAAAAATGAAAGAAAATGATAACTCCCCCGGGTTAACAACGGCTATCCAGCAGCTTCGCTCTCTTCTTCATAACGAAGCTCAACACCTTACTATTATCCTCACCACCCTCGAACTTCAATTGTTAAGCTCCACCTATTCTGAACAGCAACGCGCGGATTTAGAGATCCTTTATAGAGAGTCGTGCGCTCTGAAAGAACTGTGCTCGCAGACTCGCCAGATTGTTTACGATAATTCGCTGCCAGAAACGGAAATACTTTAGCAAAACTATTTCGTAACTGATTATCTAACTTGCCGTCTTACCGGTTTCTTCGTGCCAGGGTTTACTTTAGAAACTTTAAATATTATACCAAAGCAGTTATGATCTGATTACCGAAGTCGACAGCAAAAAGCCGCTCTAAATACCGGCAAAAAGAAAAACTAATCTCGAATGGCACTTATAGCCTCTCCTGAAGATCAGGTTGTAAGGTTTTCTGTCAATTAACAGGTTCTAGTGTAGCAAAATCAGGAGACGCAAATGGCAAATACTCAACCCGATGGATACCTGGCTACTCCCGCTGGCGGTAAGGGCAAGCCTGTCCTGGTCCTCCACGCCTGGTGGGGTCTGAACGATACGATTAAAGCTATCTGTACGCGCCTGGCCGAAGCCGGTTTTATCGCTTTTGCGCCAGACTTCTATCACGGTCAGGTCGTAGACAGCATTGCCGATGCTGAAACCATCAGCGGTAGACTGTTTGAAAATCAGGAGCAGGCCAGGGCTGACGTGACAACTGCCACTAAATATCTCAGCGAAGTTGCTGGCCCCAACGGACAGAGTCTTGCGGTGATTGGCTTTTCGCTGGGTGCTTTTTTTGCGCTGGATGCCTCGGTGGCCTTTCCCGAAAAGGTCCGGACTGTGGTCGTCTTTTATGGAACGCGGCCCGGCGACTACCGCGCTTCGCAAGCAGCCTACCTCGGTCACTTCGCCGAGTCGGATGAGTTTGAGCCCGAGCCGAACGTCCGCGAATTGGAGGACTCGCTCAAGAGCGCCGGGCGTCCGGTAACTTTCTATCGCTACCAGGGCACCGGACACTGGTTCTTTGAACCGGACCGTGTTGAGGCCTACAATCAAGCGGCCGCAAGCCTGGCGTGGAATCGAACCCTCGATTTTCTGAAAGGCGCTTAGACCCTGATCTTGCCAGGCCTGAAACCAGGTAGGAAATCAGGAAGAAGCAACTCAGACAATTAGGCCTTCGCAATTTAATCAGCCTATTCCAGGCTACCTAATTTTATGACCTCTGCCTGCATGCAACGTTTAGCATGCAGGCTTTTTTGCGTTTCTTGATTTGAGAGAGCCGGCCCTTATTACCGGCAAGCGTATCAGCTCAGTTCGTAATATAATAAAATCGGCAAAAGAAGCTGCCACTATATTGACTTAATCAAGTACAATTAGTCCGGGTATAGCGGGGAAGACTATACCCTCATAGTATCGACTATTCTGTAGCTGAAGCCGGCGCTCATAGCTGGCCCATGTTATGCTCAATTCGGTAAGAATGGTACAAATCGTAAGAATTGTTAAGACAGGCAACGGGCTTTAGCCAGGCCTTTTGTTGCTGTAGGATGGGGACTCCCGGGGAAGGTGGATAATTTAGAATGTTTAGCTTTAAAATAACTCCGCGTAATGATGTCTTTTTTAGCCTGCTGGAGGCGGCTACTGCTCAAGCCGTGGAAGCTGCTCGCCTGTTCTGCGACATGCTGAACGACTACACAAATCTGCCCGAAAAGTTACAACTGCTGACTGATGCCGAAAAGAAGGCTGACAATATTAACCACGATATGGTTAATCAGCTCAGTAAAAACTTTATTACTCCTTTTGACCGCGAGGATATTCACCGCTTAGCCTTCGCTATTGATGATGTCGTGGACAATATCGAGGCCGCCGGGGTAACAATGGTGCTGTGTAAGGTTAACCAGCCCACCAGTTACTCTGTGAAAATGGCCAATATTGCCCTCGATGCTACCGCCAAGCTTAATACGCTCATGCCCAATCTACGCACCATGCGTGATGGCAAAACTCAGTATATTGCCATTCACGAGCTAGAAAACCAGGCAGACTATCTCTGGCAGGAGGCTTTTGCCAGCCTTTTTGAAGAAGGTAGCGATGCGTTAAATGCGATTAAATGGAAAGAAGTTTACGAGAAGATCGAAGATGCTATTGATGCCATAGAACGGGTAGCCGAAATCGTAGAGGAGGTTATACAGAAAAATGGATGATCCCGGCCTCATAATGTTGCTGGCGATACTGATAACTGCTGTGGTCTTCGACTACATCAATGGCTTCCACGATACCGCTAATGCTATCGCTACGGTAGTCTCTACGCGGGTCTTGAGTCCCTTTGCCGCTGTGCTTATGGCTGCTTTTTTCAACTTTGTTGGCGCTTTGACCGGAACCAGTGTCGCCAAAACAGTAGGAAGGGATATTCTCGATCCTACCAACAGTACCCAGTTTATTGTACTGGCTTCGCTGTTAGCCGCTATCGTCTGGAACCTGGTTACCTGGTACTTTGGCCTGCCCAGCAGTAGCAGCCACGCCCTGATCGGCGGATTAATAGGCGCCGGTCTGGCCGGAAACGGCTTTAATCTGGCTGTAATTAAGGGTGATGGCGTTTGGAAAGTGATTGTCGGCCTGGTAACTTCTCCGATTATGGGTTTTATTATTGGTTACCTGGTAATGGTCTTGTTAAGCTGGTTACTTGTGAGAGCCACTCCGCACTTTGTAAATAGATGGTTTCGCCGGCTCCAACTCTTTTCGGCGGCTTTTATGGCCTATAGCCACGGCGGAAACGATGCCCAGAAGACCATGGGTATTATGGCCCTGGCTGTGCTGACTTATGAAAGCCACGGGAATGTTAATTCGAATGCTTCGTTTAATATCCCAATCTGGATTATCCTGCTGGCCGCTACCGCGATGGCGCTGGGTACAGCCACGGGTGGCTGGCGCATCATCCGCACTATGGGCAGCAAAATTATTGACCTTGTACCCATTCAGGGCTTCGCAGCCGAAACCAGCGCCGCTACCGTAATTGAAACAGCTTCGCGCCTGGGCCTGCCGGTCAGCACTACGCACGTCATCAGCGCCTCGATCATGGGAGTGGGCGCCAGCGGGCGGATTAGCGCAGTGCGCTGGTCTATGGTCGGCAGTATTGTCCGGGCCTGGGTCCTGACTCTGCCGGTGTGTATTGCTCTGGGTATCCTTTTCGAACTGTTGATGCTGGTCCTCTAAAGGATGCTTTGCCTGTGACTATAAATAAAGGCCTGTTAAAGGAAGACCACCTGGCTTCACTCTAACAGGCCTTTGCTTGCTTTAGCGATTAACGCACACCGAGGATTAATTCAATGGTAAGCTGATCCAGCTTTTCATACTTGTAGCCGCGATTGGCCAGCTTCTCAAGATCGAAATCGTAGCCTTTCAGCTTCTGGGCAGTTTCCGAGCTATACTTGCTTCCCAGCAAGCCGCCAAAACTCTGATCGCCGCCGTGGATTTCCGCCAGCAAGGCCTGAATTTCGCGGTCAGCCGCGAACCGTTTCGCTTTCTCTTTAAACATGTTATAGGTCCGCATACAGCCTGACGCGAAGTCCCATACTCCATCTACGTCTTCTGTGCGGTAAGCATGCGCATCGAAAGCTCTTGGCCCGCTGTATCCCTTTTCTTCCAGCAACTTGACCAGGAAGAAAGTATTCTTGATGCTCTCGCTGCCGAAACGTAAATCCTGGTCGTAGCGCGGCCCCTTCTGATCGTTCAGGTCTATGTGGAAAAGCTTGTTGGCTTCCAGGGCTTGCGCTACGCCGTGCATAAAGTTCAAGCCGGCCATGTTCTCATGGGCAACTTCCGGGTTTACACCGACCATTTCAGGATGGTCAAGGGTGGCGATAAAGCCGAGCATATGCCCGACGGTCGGCAGGTAGGTATCGGAGCGAGGTTCGTTCGGTTTCGGTTCAAGCGCAAACTTCAGATTATATCCCTGGTCTTTGACATATTCGCACAGGAAGTTAATTGCTTCTCGCATGCGCTTGACCGCTTCGGTCGGGTCTTTGGAAGCCTCGGCGTCTACTCCTTCGCGCCCGCCCCAGAAGACGTAGGTTTCAGCGCCCAGTTCTACCCCCAGGTCAATTGCATTCATGGTCTTTTGCAGAGCGAAGGCCCGCACTCCCGGGTCTACCGCCGTAAAAGCGCCGTCTTTGAATACCGGGTGAAAAAAGAGGTTGGTAGTCGCCATCGGCACTACCATGCCGTAATCGTTGAGCGCCTGCTTGAAGTCCCTTACAATAGTGTCGCGTTCAGAGGCGGTAGCATCAAAAGGGACCAGGTCGTTATCGTGGAAGTTAATACCCCGGGCGCCCAGTTCGGAGAGTTTCTTAACCTGGGTGAGCGGATCAATGGCAGGGCGAACGAAATCCCCGAAAGGATCGCGGCCTCTATTACCCACCGTCCACAGGCCAAAGCTGAATTTATCTTCTTTCCTGGGCGCATATTGATCGCTGGCAGCTTCGTAAGCTACCGGTTTGTTCAAAACATCAGTCATGAATTTCATTCTCCTCTGAAAACTTTGTCGTTTACAATTAAAATTCCAACCGCCTTACCGCTCCGGTTGTCCCCTGTCATTGAGCAGGCGAGATAGCCTGGCAGGTACCTCCGCTTATCAATTCAGTGGCTAGTTCAACTTTCTCCGGCGGGCGATCAGGGTCGTTTATCATTGCCAATAGCATAGTAGTAGCTACCCGGCCCATTTTCTCCAGGGGTTGCCGGACGGTAGTCAGCCGTGGGTGGACACCGGAAGCTTGCGGTATATCATCGAAACCGATGATAGATATATCTCTGGGAATAGCTAAGCCCTGCTCGCGCGCAGCCTCCATAACGCCAAAGGCCATGATATCGTTCGAGGCGAAAATGGCGGTAGGGCGCTCGGCTAACTTTAATAGCTCCATGCCCTTATGGAAACCGGCAGGCTGGTAGAAATCGCCTTCCCGGATCAGGGCCTCGTCTACCGGCAAGCCATGCTCCAGCAACGCCGCTTTATAACCTTCAAGGCGTTTCAGGGAGCAGCTTACCTCGGGCGATCCGGTAATAAAGCCTATCCGGCGGTGGCCCAGCTCAATCAGGTAACTGGTAGCTTCATAAGCGCCCTGCCAGTTGCTCGCTCCTACCGACGGACCTGCTTCATCCATGCTCTGGTGATCTATTAGAACGTAGGGGAACTTACGCCGCCGGAGTGATTCAAGATAGGCTTCGGCATTGCGCGGCAAAACCAGCAGCAATCCATCCGTTATGCCCTGGGTGAGCGTAGTTACAAAAAGCGATTCTTTAACTTTGCGGCGGTGGGTGGTATAGAGCATCAGGTTGTACTGGACTCTGGCTAATTCGTCATCTATGCCCCGGATAATTTCGCCAATGTAGCCGGTTCCCAGGTCCTGGACCAGCAACCCTACCAGGTAAGAACGCCCGCCTGCCAGGCTGCGAGCCTGAATATTAGCGACATAACCTAATTTGGTCATGGCTCTTAAAACTCGTTCGCGCGCTTCCGGCTTGACATTCCCCTTGTTATTAATCACCCTGGAAACGGTTGCATAAGAAACCCCGGCCTCTTTACCGATGTCTATGATAGTGATCCGGTCAGAGTTTTGCCCGCGATTACTTACTGGCATAGAGAGAAATTACTCCACAGAGTTCTTGCAAGCGTTTACAGAAGGTTACAAAGTAATAAAAACACAGACCTGGCATCTTGTCAAGTTTTTTCAGATTAATTGCTTAAAGAACAATTTATAGCCGGGAAAATTACCTGAAAATCCTTTTTTTTGGCTATATTTAGTAATTTTTGAGACACGAAAAGCAGTAATAAGGCTATTTGCTATATTTCTGAACAAAAACCCGAAAAATCAGGAATGAATAGCTGCAAACGTTTACAAAATGATGGAATGGTTATTGTGTATAATATCAGCTAAAATCAGACAAATAAGCAGTACAACCTTTCCAGGAATTTAGAAGTTAGTTTTTCCGAGACTTATCGAGTTTCTACAGGAGCGTCAACGGAATTCAGGATGCGCGTAAGATAGCCTGTATAGACAATTGAGCAGTAATAGCTTGTTCTGGATGGACCTGTTTGTATGATTGTATTAAGAGAAGTAAGCTTAGAAGGAGCATAAAGATGCGAAAAGTAACTTCCGGCCTGTTTATAACCCTGGATGGTGTAACCGAAGCGCCCAATGAGTGGCAGTTTGATAACTTTGACCAGGATATCATGCAAGAGCTGGGTAAAATGATAGCGGGGACCGATACGGTCCTGATGGGGCGGGTAACCTACCAGGAATGGGCCGGATACTGGCCTACCTCAACAGATGAACCCTTTGCCAGTTTTATCAACAATACGCCTAAATATGTGGTTTCAACCACCCTGGATAAAGTCGATTGGCAAAATTCCACCCTGCTTAAAGGCAACCTGGCGGAAGAAATCGCCAGGCTGAAAGAACAGCCCGGCAACAATATTACCGTCACCGGCAGTCCCGGCCTGGTGGAGTCCCTGCTCCAAAATGACCTGCTGGATGAGCTTATCCTGATGGTTCACCCTGTTATAGCCGGCCAGGGAAAACGCCTCTTCCAGAATGAGAGCAGTCTGAAAAGAATGAAACTGGTAAGTTCAAAAGAAACTTCTACGGGTGTAATGCTTCTCACCTACCAACCCAGGTAGAAGAAAATCGAGGGTACCTTTAGCTTTGGCTAAGGGTACCCTCGACTGGCTGATTAATGAACTAACCGGATCGAGAAACCAAAACTTGCTTTCCGCCGGTATGCCTAGTGCTCAAGAGTCAGGACTTCTACCTCCTCCAGTAACCATGACCCGGGCATCTTGCCGATTGCATACGGGTATACTCCATTAGTCAGCGCCACATTCCTGGTTTTGAGAATTTCCCGGTTAGCGTTCGCCCGTTCCTTCCAGGTCTGATCGATTACTGTTATGGCATCGGTTTCGGCCACCTCTTCAGGAGGTATTCCCAGGTGTTCCGCCCACAGGCTGATTCGCAGCGCTTTGGCCTGTTCCGGTTTATGTACGAGAGCGTTTATTTCGCTATCTGTTATCAACCCGCGATTATTCAGGTTGGCTGAGCCAACCATGAACCATTCATCATCCACTATGGCGACCTTGGCGTGAACATAGACTGCCCGGTAAGTAAAGGCATGCTTCCCGATGTTTGGTCCCGAGGTGTAGAGAGAATAAACCGAAACTATGCCCCGGCCTCCATCCAACTCTCTTAGGCGCGCGACGTGGTTATCGTTATCCCACTTGCCATCTTCGGCCTTTGCCGGTAGCACCAGTACTACACGAAAAGGACCGGGATGGGGAGCCTGGATGGCTTTGCTGAGGGCCTCTAAGATATGAGGCGACCAGATATACTGGTTTTCAAGGTAAATAAAATGTTGCGCTTGCTCGATTAAGCTGATATAAGCGTGGAAAATCCCGAATTCGCCCCGCGGCGCAAAGCGATAGATTTTACGGGGAATGGTTCGAACGATCTGAACAGGCGTATTCCAATTCGGGTCAAAGCCCGGTTCGCGATGAGGGGGCAAAAGCCGTTCTTCCGGTTTCTTAACCGCTTCCTGCCAGCGCTGTCGAAAATTGTGTTCAACGTCTCCTACCACTTCCCCTTCAAGTTTAAGTTGCACATCGTGCCAGTTAATTCCGGCCCTCAAGGGATGGGCTCTGCTATCAAAGCGATCACCCATAAAAGAGGTTAAATCCATTCCTCCCACAAAGGCTACCTGTCCGTCAATCACGATGGCCTTTTGATGATGGCAGTGGCTTGGTTTGGCACTTTTATCCAGGTAGCAGACAAGGTCAGCCTTCCCTTGCTGATCGATTAATTGTTTTATCTCTTGAGTGTAGCGAGTAGTAGGCTCGAACAGTAGAGGGGCACCATTCCATAGTAAGATTCTAACCGGTACTCTTTGAGAAATCTCGGAAAGTACTTCCACAAGACGGCTATCTATTATTTTTTCCAGGTTATCACGCTGAACAGGAAAGTATGGCGTCAGAGTCCAACCGGCAATAAAGACATAGCTCTGGGCCTGGCATAGCTGCTTATGCAATTCTCCGAAGAAATTCTCTCCATCGACCAGCGGAGTGACAATGTTATGCAAGCGTGGAGTGGTACCACCGGCAAACCAGGCAGCTTCTTTTTCCCACCAGCTTCCCTGGCGAACCGCCTTTTCGTGGGAAGCCGGCACTTTCGCTTTGCGTAGGGTAGAGTTGTGGCGGGTAAACCTTTCGGCCACAGTTAACACACGCCGAAAAGGTTTTAAGGCCAGGTTTTTCAAAATTTCTAAAATTTCCAACGATTCCTAAACCTCATTTTCAATTTCCAGTTCCCAATTCTTACCGAATTACTCCCATTTAGATTTGAGAATAATAACATAACCCGGTGCTTTTACTGAAGCCCGGTTATAAACTGTACAGGGTAAAATGAAAACTTCGCAACTTCTGTTCCTTTGCCCTTTCCACAGTATTCTAATAGCCTTCCTGAAGATGAGAAGACCCATTTTTGTAGGTCTTAAATACCCTTAATAAGGGAGCTTTCGCTGTAGAAGGCCTTCGAAGTTCATATTTTCTTGAGGAAAACTTGAACTTATCGCAAGGTAAACTTGAACTTCGAGTGGCATACTGAGAATGCGGGAACCAGTAATGATCCCGAAAAGAAAGAGGCAGTAACTATGATGAGCTTTTATGGTATGGGTGGCCTGGGAATGGTAGCGGGATTACTTTTCTGCCTGTTCCTGCTCGGCCTGATAGCCTGGGGACTTTTTACTTTATTAAATTCTCAGCGAGAAAATGAACGACTGACGGCCCTCGAAATCCTCGACAGGCGCTACGCTCGAAGTGAAATCAGCCGGGCCGAGTATGAGCAGGCAGTCCAAAACCTGTACCGGCTCTGAGTTAGAGTGCTAAAAGCGAAATATGAAAGAGGAAAGAGAAAGAGAAAGATTATGAACAAACGTATCCTTGTGTTGCTGGCCGGTGTGGCGCTGGTAGTGTTGTTGGGCTTCGGGCTGACAGCCGCGGTTTTTGCCCAGTCAGCCGGTTCTAACAATGGCAGAGGCGGTTACGGGCCGGGCGGCATGATGAACGGTGGCAACGGTTACGGACCGGGTTCCGGCATGATGAATGGTAACAACGGCTATGGTCCGAGTGTTACCCCTGGTAGTGGCAACGGTTACGGGCCGGGCGGTATGATGAACGGCGGCAACGGTTATGGGCCGGGCGGTATGATGAACGGTAATTATGCTGCTACCCCCGCCAATAGCCAGCCACTGACGGTTGATGAAGCTAAAACCGCCGCCACAAACTACCTGGCGGGTCTGAAAAACAGCAACCTGGCGATAGACGAAATAATGATTTTCTCTAACAACGCCTACGTAGCTATCAAAGATACCAGCACCGGGGTGGGAGCCTTTGAATTGCTGGTCAATCCTGTCACAAAAGTAGCTTTCCCGGAGTACGGCCCCAATATGATGTGGAACCTTCTCTACGGGCATATGTCAGGAAATGGTTATAACGGAACAGGTTATAACGGTATGATGGGTCGGGGCGGCATGATGGGTGGCGCTTCGGGTATGATGGGCGGCCTCGGGGCGATAAATAGCTCTAACTACCAGCCGGGTAAAATGCCGGTGACGGCGGACAAAGCTTTACAGTTGGCCCAGACCTACCTGGATAAAGCCTATCCCGGCGTAAAAGTCGCCCCAACAGCGGACGAGTTCCCCGGTTACTACACCATAGAGGTAGAACTTAACGGCAAGACCAGCGGAATGCTGAGCGTGAACGGCTATACCGGGCAGGTCTGGTATCACACCTGGCACGGCCAGTTCCTTCTGATGCAGGATTACGGCGGATAATTGCCTGTAGAGCGAAGCGCCTTGACTTTAGCGGATCGAAGTTACCAACCCCCCTTAACACCCGACCGGGTATTAAAAGGGGGTTTTGTTTACTCCATAGGCGCGGCAAAGCTGGATTTCAGCCATAGCGTCCCTTAAACGATATTAGCCAGTAGAAACTGGACAGCAAAGGGAGAGCCGGTATGAAGCAGTCACTGACTGCTTCATACCGGCTCATAGGCAATTTCATTACTGTATTACTTCACATTCGCATGGCCATCGGCAGGATGAAGAGCCAGACGTTGATGGCGCCGAAGACCGCGATCAACAGCGCGTAAGGCACGAAGGTAGTCCAGGTTCTGCCCTGTCCATAGTGGTTTTTGGCGATACGGAAGACCGCGTAAAGCGAACCGATTACTCCCAGCCCGATCAGGATGTACTGCAATACCTGGATCACAGGGGTGCTCACCAGGGCGGTCGAACTGGTATCGACCTTCTGACCGGCCAGTTCTAACCCGGTAAAGACCACAGACTTACCCTCAGCCAGTAAATGGAAGAGGTTATGGGCAATATGCCCGGCTACATCCAGCGGAATGATGGCGTAGCCAAACCGGGCGAAATTCTTGGCCAGCGAGTCGCCGTTAAAGCGGCGGGCTGCCAGCGCGGCCAGGGTGAGCAGGCCTACCGGGAAGGCCATGGCAAGAAGGAAGGTCAGGGTGAAGTTGATGAAGTAGTTGTGCGTGCCGGTTATACCTTCCAGGCCCGAAAGCATCGACTGCCAGACCTCCAGCATGGTGATGTTCTGGACAAAGACGATACCCATAATCACTACTGCCAGGAAAGCTTCTTCCAGTTTAGGGTTGCGGATGAACCAGAGTTCTTTGGTGGGGGGTCGCAACTTCAGTTTGATCGAGTCGTTCGGGCAGGTCTTGACACAGGCCGCGCAGAGGTTACAGCGCGCATTGCTATCCATGCACGGGTAATTAACTCATCCGCCCTGACCAATCAGCTACATCCGGTCAATGTGCCAGGACATAACTTTACATAAATACAAATATGGCGGAAAAGAGAGAAGAGCGCAGGTGATGACCCGTTCGGCTCTACAGTTTTTCCAGGGAGCGGGCAGCCTCCACAAAACTTCTCAGGCGAATTTCACTATTATCCAGATCCTGCGAAGCGTCCATAACAAAAGTTGAAGACTGGTTTTCCAGGGTCAGTTCGGACAGCCAGGAGCGGGCCTGTTTCGCCGTTTCGCCTATTCGCTGAAGGCTGGCCGCTTCAGAGGCCAGCTTGATCTCTAACTCTGGAGAAGACACAGCATAACCGGCGATTGTTACCAGGCTTTCCGCCTTGTGCCACAGCATTGGCAGAACCTTGTAGGCTTCCTCGGCTACCGGGTCAGTCAGGGAAGCGGCAATTCCATGCTTTTCAGCGTATTCGACGCTACCGGTCAGCAGCAGAATTTCGTTTACCACCTCGGTTAAAAGATGCGAAATGCGCCAGTTGGGTAAGTAAGTTCTAAGCAGCCAGATCACGTCATCCCGGCGCCCGGCATCGGCATACACCTGGAGAGCCAGAGCCAGTTTTTTCTTTCTGGCCAGCCGGGGAGCTTTGATTTGCGGCATATTGCTGCGGAAGTAGTAACAGGCAGCGACACCCAACGCAATCCCCATGAGACAAAACCAGCCTACAAAGGTTGAGTAATCGTCTTCACTCTTCAAATTATACCCCGTCAGGCGGGCAACCCCTTCACCGATTAAATAGCCTATCATCATCCCGGCAAAGCCGGTTAGCAGGTAGTAGAGCCAGGCAAGGCTAATTCGCCGGGCGGGGAAGGGAGGAGGATAGCAGTAGGGTTGGTATGGTTGCGGCAGTTGGCCGGGCCTTTGAGTGAACTTATTATCAGCGTGATTGGGTTCTTGCACTATAGTTATCCTTTGTTATCGAATCGGGATATCGCCGAGAGATTTTACTTTACTATTATAGCGAAATTATATTACGGGGTGTATTACAAAGCCATTTTCAGACAGTGGCAGGCGTAATATACCAGGCCCGTAAAGACCTCTTTTGACGCTTTTGGGTTATATCCATCTACCCACCCTGTCTGCCCGGTTGGAACTCGTCTTGCCCGGTACACCTCAAAAATGGTGCTATCTAAACCGTACCAGAAACGCCGTTAGAGTTCTCCTGTTAACGGCTACGGCCTTGCTTCAAATCCAGTTGGGTCATTTCGTCTCGTCGTTTTCCCTGAGTATCGAGGGCTTTGTAATAAGTTTTATAGCGGGAGAGAGTCTGGAAAGCATCGTGGATGTCGCTACTGTGCCGGGCGGCCCGTAGGAGGCCGTCGCCGGATAGTAAGTAGTAGTATATTGAAATCTATACTTGAACGCTTTATAATAGCCAATACCGTAATATTATGACAAACAGGACCAAAAGGCAAGAGGCAGAGCGAGATTCTTCGGCGACGGCCCCAGGATGACGCAATTAGCGTGTCCCTGACGCGAGTGATAACCGGCGCGGCCGGTTTTGGGCCGGAAAACCTGAAGTTTTACAACTCATTAATCGCCTCTTAAACACTTCTTAACTTGTTCTTAAACTGTTGCAAGTAAGCTGAACTGCAATTTGCTCGTGGACTAAGCTGTAACCAAACAAAGAGAAAAGTTGGAGGATTTTGTGCTCAAATCTAAGTTAAGCCGGATATTCCCGGCCTGGCTAGTTGTGTTATCTGTGGCCGTGCTGCTTGTGGCCTGCGGAGATGCTACCAGTACCCCTGCTCCCGCCGCAACCACTGCCGCTGCTACTACCGCCGCCGCTTCCGGCGCGACCACTGCCGCCGCTTCCGGCGCGACCACTGCTGCCGCTTCGGGAGCAGGGCAGGCGGCTAACCTGGACCAGCTTGTGGCGGCGGCCAAACAGGAAGGTTCGCTGACCGTTATCGCCCTGCCGCACGACTGGTGCGGTTACGGCGACCTGATTAACAATTTCAAGCAGAAGTACGGCTTGCAGATTAACGAGCTGAACCCGGATGGAAGCTCCGGCGATGAGATTGAGGCTATCAAGGCCAATACCCAGAACAAAGGCCCGCAGGCCCCGGATGTGATTGATGTGGGCCTCTCCTTCGGTCCGCAGGCCAAGGATGCCAAACTGATTCAGCCCTACAAGGTTTCCACCTGGGCTTCTATTCCCGACAACGCCAAAGACGCTGACGGCTACTGGTATGGCGACTACTACGGCGTGCTGGCGATGGAAATCAATACCGACGCCGTGAAAAATCCCCCTGCCGAGTGGTCCGACCTGCTGAAACCGGAGTACAAGGGCCAGGTAGCCCTGGCCGGCGACCCGCGCACGGCGGCCCAGGCTATCGCTGGCGTCTACGCGGTGGCGCTCTCTCAGAACGGCTCGCTCGATAATGCCCAGCCCGGCGTGGACTTCTTCGCCAAGCTGAACAAGGCCGGTAACTTCGTGCCGGTAATCGCCAAGCAGGGCACTATCGCTTCCGGCGAAACTCCTATCGTGCTGCGCTGGGACTACAACGCCCTGGCCGATAAAGACTCCCTCAAGGGCAACCCGCCTATTTCGGTGGTAGTGCCTTCCAAGGGTGTGCTGGCGGGGGTCTACGTACAGGCCATCAGCGCTTACGCTCCCCACCCGAACGCCGCCAAGCTCTGGATGGAATACCTCTATTCTGATGCCGGGCAACTGGGCTGGCTGAAAGGCTACTGCCACCCCATCCGCTACAACGACCTGGCGAGCCGCAAGGCCATCCCTGCCGATGTCGCGGCCAAGCTGCCCCCGGCGGATAAATATGCCAACGCCCAGTTCCCGACTCTCGACCAGTACAACAAAGCCAGCAGCCTGATTACCAAAAGCTGGGACAGCGCGGTCGGCGCGAATGTTCACTAGTTTAGCCTTATCTCCAGAACCTGCTTTACACGGCGGGTTCTGGAGAGACTTTATCTTTTAAAGATAGGAAACTTATGGCGGACAACATCCTCGAAAAAGAGGTAATACTTGCTGCTGCTCGCCCGCGCTCGCGCCCGCGCCGAATAACCCTGACCTGGCTTGGAATAGTGCCGTTTTTGGCCTTCTCGCTGCTTTTCTTAATCCTGCCCTCGCTCTACTTGCTGGCCGGGAGCTTTCAGGATGAGCACGGCAACTTTACGCTGGCTAACATTGGCGACCTTTTTCAACCCTTCATCCTCAATTCCTACTGGCTGAGCATCCAGGTCAGCGCGGTTACTGCGCTCGGCGGGGTTATCTTTGGCTTTGGGCTGGCCTATGCCTCCATCCGGGGCGGGCTGCCGCGCTGGGTACGGGGCACTTTGATGACCTTCTCAGGAGTAGCCTCGAATTTCGCCGGGGTGCCGCTCGCTTTCGCTTTTATCGCTACGCTGGGGCGCACCGGCTTCATCACCTTGCTGTTTAAAAACGTCCTGGGGCTGAATCTCTACGACACCGGGTTTAGCCTCTATACCTTCCTGGGCCTGAGCCTGACTTACATGTATTTCCAGTTCCCCCTGATGGTCCTGATAATCGCTCCGGCCATTGACGGCCTGAAACGGCAGTGGCGCGAGGCGGCGGAGAACCTGGGGGCGAACTCGGTCCAGTACTGGCGCTATGTCGCCCTGCCCGTGCTCAGCCCGGCGCTGCTGGGAGCCGGGGTGCTGCTCTTCGGCAACGCTTTTGGGGCCTATGCCACGGCCTTCGCCCTGACCAGCGGCACTCTCAACCTGGTAACCATCCAGATCGGGGCGGAAATCCGGGGTGACGTGCTGCACAACCCTGGACTGGGCTACGCCCTGGCCCTCGGTATGATTGTAATAATGGCGATCTCAATTACTATCAGCATCCTGCTACAACGGCGCACTGCGAGGTGGCTACAATGAAAAAACGGCGTTTCTGGCCTATAGTAATGATTATGCTGGGCGCAATCTACTTTCTGGTCCCGCTGTATGCCACTTTCGAGTTTTCGTTGCGGGCGCGGCGCGGCCAGTACAGTTTTGACGCCTACGGCAATGTGCTGGGCGACCAGCAATTCCGCGACAGTTTTACCTACTCGGTTATCCTGGCGCTGGCTACTATTGCTACCAGCCTGGTGCTGATAGTGCCGACCGCCTTCTGGGTCCATCTCAAGTTGCCCCGCCTGCGCCCGGTAATCGAGTTCATTACGCTCTTGCCCTTTGTGGTGCCGCCGATTGTGCTGGTCTTTGGCCTGATTCGGATCTACAGCCAGCCGCCGTTCGTGCTGGTTTCCAGCCCGGCCTTGCTGGTGGCGGGGTATGTGGTGCTATCCTTTCCCTATATGTACCGGGCGGTGGATACCGGGTTGCGGGCTCTGGACGTGCGCACCCTGACCGAGGCGGCCCAGAGCCTGGGGGCAGGCTGGTTTACTATCCTGGTGCGGGTGATTTTTCCCAACCTGCGCGTTTCCCTGATAAACGGGGCTTTTCTAACTTTCGCCATTGTGCTGGGCGAATTTACCATGGCCACCATGCTGAACTGGCCCACCTTCGGCCCTTACCTGGCGCTGATCGGCCAGAACCGGGCCTACGAACCGGCGGCGCTGGCTATTCTTAGCTTCGGCCTGACCTGGATTTGCATCGGCCTGATCCAGCTTTTCAGTCGCGGCACGCAGGAACAGGGCCAACTGGCCGGGACTCATTAAACGCTAAAAGCGGCATTCGCCAGCTTAATTTCTCTCTACAGGATAACCGTTATGTCTTTTCTTGAACTGGAAAACATTCAAAAGAGCTTTGGCCCTACCACCGCCGTCGAACTTTTTAATTTGCAGGCGGAGCAAGGGGAGTTTATTTCTTTCCTGGGACCGAGCGGCTGCGGCAAAACCACCACGCTCCGCATGATCGCCGGTTTTGAGCCGCCCAGCGCGGGGGAAATCAGGGTGGCGGGCGTGAATATCACACACCAGCCGCCCAACCGCCGCCAGATCGGCATGGTCTTTCAGTCCTACGCCCTCTTTCCCAATATGACCGTAGCCGATAATATCGGTTTCGGGCTGAAGGTGGCCGGTAAAAGCCAGGCTCAAATTCACAGCCGGGTGGAAGAGATGCTGCGGCTGGTGGACCTGTCGGGGCTGGGCAAGCGCTACCCGCACCAGTTATCGGGCGGGCAGCAGCAGCGGGTGGCCCTGGCCCGGGCGGTCGCTATCGAACCGCGCCTTTTGCTGCTGGACGAACCACTCTCGGCCCTGGACGCCAAAATCCGGATCTCGTTGCGCAATGAGCTGCGGGCAATCCAGCGGCGGCTCGGCATTACCACGATCTATGTCACGCACGACCAGGAAGAAGCGCTCTCGCTCTCCGACCGGATAGTGGTCATGAATGCCGGGCGAATAGAGCAAATCGGTACGCCTTTTGAGATCTACAACTTCCCGGCCACGCCCTTTGTGGCCCGCTTTGTCGGCACCCTGAACGTCATGCAGGCAAAGGTGGTTGATCCGGCCCAGGGACGGTTGGAGATTGATGGCCAACCCGTCTACACCGCCAGCCCGCTCAGCAACGCCAGAAACGGTGGGGTGCTTTCGGTGGCGGTGCGGCCCGAAATGATTGGCGCCGGGTCCGACGGCGATGCTGCTGCCCATAACCGCTTGAGCGGGACAGTCGAAGATGTCATGTTCCTCGGCGCGGTGGTACGTGTGCGCGTCTCGCTGGCCGAGAACCGGCTTTTCTTCGATACCTTCAATAATCCGCACCTCGATATGCCACGCCTGGGGCAACCCGTGACTGTCCGGTTTCCCCGGGAGGCGCTTCTAACCCTGGAGGCCTAGCCAGTCTCTCTGGGGGCTCGCCATTGCGCTTCTTGCCATGCAATATACTTTGCATGGCAAGAAGAGTAGCCTGGCCTCCATTCCTCAGAAGAACATGATAGGACCTGGTTATCTACCTTGCTTAAATATTCCAACAGAACTTTCGCCTGGGACTGTCATCCTGAGCGTAGCGAAGGATCTAAAAGCCGAGATTCTTCACTTCGTTCAGAATGACAAGCGAAAGTCCTGTCCAATTAAATATTCCACGTATTACAAGACGCATGGATTTATAGTTAAAATTCATTACCAGGCCCTGGTGGACTTGTATCAGGCCGCCAGTTGTGCTATGCTTACCCTGTTCTATAGTTATGAGAATGATACTTCTCAAAACTATAGAACTTAAAAACCAGGGGAAGTAAAATTGAAAGCAGAACATGGCAAAAAGAGAAGCGAGGGACAGCAGAATGGCTGAGAAGCGCGAGATGGAGAAAATAGAGCCTGAGATTGTAGAGTGGGAAGAAGCGAGTGGTGAAATTCTGGCGGTAACGGCTGCTCCGGCCCTGCCGCCCGACCGGAACCCGGCCCTGGTCTACCTGGCCAGCCTGCGGGCGAGCGGCCGGCGTACCATGCGCCAGGCCCTCGATACTATCGCCGCTATCGCCAGTAGCGGCCGCTCTAATGCCGAAACTCTGCCCTGGCACTCCCTGCGCTACCAGCATACCGCCGCCATCCGGGTAGCCCTGGCCGAGCGCTACAAACCGGCTACTGCCAACAAGATGCTGGCGGCCCTTCGCCAGACCCTCAAGGAGGCCTGGCGGCTCGGTTATATGAGCGCCGAGGATTACCAGCGGGCCGCTGATTTGAAAAGCGTGAGCGGCCATTCCCTGCCGCGGGGCCGCTCGGTTGAGTCGGAGGAACTGGAAAAGCTCCTGGCGGTCTGCCAGGCGGATCCCCGGGCGGCCGGGCGGCGGGACTATGCCATGCTGGGGGTGCTTTACGGCTGCGGCCTGAGGCGAAGCGAAATCGTCAAGCTGGACCTGGCCGATTACACCCGCGCTAAACGCAGCCTCACGGTAAGGGGCGGTAAGGGCGGCAAAGACCGGCTGGTTTTCATGGGCGAAGAGTGGCACAAAGGCCTGGAAGCCTGGCTGGCGGTGCGCGGCGGTCAGGCTGGCCCGCTCTTTTTAAGGATGGATGCCCACAGTAAACCTACCGCCAAGCGCCTGAGCGACCAGGCCGTCCTGCTGATCCTGGAAAAGCGGGCCAGGGAGGCCGGGGTAGCTAAATTCTCGCCCCACGACCTGAGGCGCACCTTTGTAAGCGATCTCCTGGAGGGCGGGGTAGATATCGCGACGGTCCAGAAAATGGCCGGACATGCCAGTGTCACCACTACCGCCCGCTACGACCGGCGAGGTGAAGCGGTTACCAGGGCGGCAGCCGAGGTGTTGAAAGCCCCCCGCAAAGCCCCTGAGGTTAAAGAATAGACGAGCCCTGGAATTCAGGAACAGGTTATTGACATGCCCCGCCAACTGCTATACTATATTCAGGTAAGTAATTAAAACAAATAACTATCAATTATCCCTACCTCTCTACTACTCTGATTGGTACGTTAGTATTACACAGGGAGATAAGGCTATGCCAAGCGCACAGAGCGTTGGACTGCGAGAGTTTTTGAGAAGCCAGTTTGCGGCATCTGACCCTGCTGAAACAATCCAGCAGATAAGGGAGAGGGTGGACGGGAGTATGCTTCGCCTGCCGGTGCTGGCAGGAACGCAAGTAGAACCGTTTAGCGCTAAAGGGATAACCGGGGATTGGGTTTCAATGCCAGGCGCGGCTACCGACCGGGTGCTGCTTTATCTTCACGGTGGGGCCTATGTCATGGGTTCCGCCCGCACTCACCGCGACCTGGCGGCCCGCCTTTCGCGGGCGGCGGGGGTACGCGTGCTGGTGCCCAATTACCGCCTAGCGCCGGAAAACCCTTACCCGGCCGCAATTGAAGATGTGGTGGCGGTTTATGGCTGGTTGCTGGAACAGGGTTTTAAGCCTGAACATATTGCCATCGGGGGCGATTCTGCCGGTGGTAACCTGGCAGTTGTCGCCTTACTGGCGCTGTGTGAGGCCGGAGTGGCGTTGCCAGCGGCGGCTATTTTGCTATCACCCTGGACCGATCTGACTTTGAGCGGGGAGTCTGTAACGACGCGAGCGGCAGTGGACCCCATGATAAGGCTCGGCGAGGCCCGCGAACAGTTTGCCTACTATGTTGGTAATCACGACCCGGCCAGCCCCTTAATTTCGCCTATCTTTGCCGACCTGCACGGTATGCCCTCTTTGCTTATTCATGTCGGGAACGATGAAGTGCTGCTGGACGACTCGGTACGCCTGGCTGAGCGCGCTCAGGCGGCGGGGACTGCGGTAGAAATAAAAGTCTGGGAGGGGATGTGGCACGTCTTCCAATCCTTAGCCGGAATACTGCCTGAAGGCCAGGCTTCTATTGATGAGCTTGGCGCTTTCGTGAAACACCATCTTTTTTAGAGCCGCCAGGTTGCCTCTAATGACCTGTATTTACCGGAGAGAAAGGCGCTCATGGCAGGTTACGGGTTAAGAGCAGGGTTAATCTGAAGTGTTTAATGCGTAAGGTATTCGATAAAAGAGCCTATGGATACTAATCTTGAATTTGCCGAAAAAGCCCTGGCTTCACAGCCTTTTAGCCGCCTGATTGGAGCTAAAATCACGGCTTTTTCACCGGAACTAAGCGAATTGATTATTCCTATCCGCGATGAGCTTAAGCAACAGCATGGGTTCGTACATGGCGGAGTGCTGAGTTACGCCGCCGATAACGCTTTAACTTTTGCCGGTGGAGCGGCATTGGGAGCAGGCGTACTCACCTCAGAATTCAAAATCAACTACCTGCGACCGGCGGTAGGTGAAACCTTGATTGCGCGAGCCAGTGTAATCTACGCGGGTAAATCCCAGGCGGTATGCCGCTGCGACATTTTCGCAGTCAAAGAAGGGGAAGAGAAACTATGCGCCACCGCCCAGGGTACTATTTTCCGCAAGACCACCTCCACCGGGGACATGTAGGTGGAGATGTTGCTTACTTTTTAGCCTCGATAATCTCGCGGTAGAGCGCCTCAAGCTGCTCAATAATGACCGGCGTATAATAGCGCCTGACCGTCTCCAGGCCCGCCTCCGCAAGTTTATGGCGCAGGTCAGGGTTTTCGAGGGCGCGCACTACCGTATCAGCCAGTCCTGCTACATCTTCTAATGGAAAGAGCAGGCCGTTCTCGCCATCTTTAATTAACTCATCAATAACCGGGATAGCAGTGCTGATTACCGGGCAACCGAGCGACATGGCCTCTATCAGGGGTATGCCGAAGCCCTCATAGCGGGTGGGCAAAACGTAGACCCCGGTCTGAGCCGCCAGGCGGAAGAGCGCGGCTTTACCCTCCTCGCTGATGTTGTGCAGCAACACCAGGCGGTCCCGCACACCCGCCTCTTCTACAATCTTGAGCAGTTCGGACTGGTGGACCGGGCTGTGGGTTACAAAGACAAAACGCGCTTGCGGGCAGCGTTCTAAAATAGCCGGGATGGCTTTTGCCAGCAGGTCAAAGCCTTTGCGGTACTTCAACTGGCCCATATAAACTACCAGCGGCCCTTCTTCGCCCGCCAGCTCCGGCGGTAGTTCCGCCTTCTGAGGGGCCCAATCCTGATCAATCGCATTTGGAATGACGGCGATTTTCTGATCTTTAATACCCAGTTGAAGCAAAACCGAGCGCCCATGCTGCGAAAGGGCAATATTTTTGTCCATCAGCATGAGCGGGCTGTGGTTGAGGAAGTTCTTGAGATGGGTTTTCGGTTTGAAGCGGCGGCGTAAAGCTTTTAGAAACTGGCCGGGTGTCAGGATCATATTGTCGTAACGGGCCGGGGTATCAAAAGGGCGGTCGCGGTCTACCACCAGGTAGGGGTCGTGAAAAAGGCCGTGCGGAGTCATTACCACCGGAATACGCCGCAATTTACAGACAAGAGCCGTTTCGAAAGCAAGCTGGTTGGAAAGGTGGTGCAGATGCACGACATCCGGACGGGGACCAGCGAGCAGCGCGCGCAGCAGGCCAAAAGAAAGCCAGTCCTTGCGTTTGACCCGGCGCACTTCTACCTCGTCAATGACCTCATGCTCAAGGCGGTTGAAATCTTTGTTCCCCAGGTAGGCAATGGCGCGTACTTGATGACCGCGTTTAACAAAGCCACGTGCCTGCAAGCGTTCGGGCCAGCTTTGAAAAGCGGCGGTAATACCATTGGTAGTAATAATCAAGATTTTCATGCCCGGATTATAGCATAATTAGAAGGAAGCAATAATCAGGATCACCGGCAAAATCAAACCGGCAAAGCCAGGTGTAACTTTATAACAGCCTTAATTGTTGGTGAGGTCTGCCGGTTTTTGCACAAAATGATATACTACCGCCGTATAATTTCAGTTTTACCAGGCCAAAAAGGAGATGCTTGTGCGAGCGGTAGTGCAGAGAGTTAAAAGTGGGAGCGTGGCGGTAGGCGGCGAAGTTATCGGCAGGTGCGGGCAGGGTTTTGTTATTTTGCTGGGAGCAGGCCAGGGCGACAGCCAGAAAGAGGCCGATTACCTGGCAAATAAAATCGTCAATTTGCGAGTATTCGAGGACAGCCAGGGAAAGATGAATCTCTCCGCGCTTGATCTAACTCCGCAGGGGGAATTCCTGGTAATCTCCCAGTTCACCTTATATGCCGATACCCGCAAGGGTCGCCGCCCCAGTTTTATTCAGGCCGCGCCGCCTGATGTGGCCGAACCGCTGGTTGAATATTTTGTAGAAAAAATCCGGCAGAACGGTTTGAAAGTAGAGACGGGCCGCTTTGGAGCCGAAATGCTGGTCCAGATCGAAAATGATGGCCCGGTAACCATCATTATGGACACCGCCGAGGTGCTATGACTTCCGGGGAAAATCAGCCTGAAGTAAGCCACAAGGCTGGCAACGAAACTGGCAAGGAAATAGAATGGCAGCGGTGGTCTTTAGCGGAAAACGGTAAGGCAGGCTGGTTGAGAGCTGGCGGAGTGCTTTTGCTGGTAGCCTTGATTGTGCTGGTGTTGCTGCTCAGCCTGACCCTGGCTACCGCGCTTGTTCTCAGTGCGGCGCTGATGCTGGCCCTGCTGCCCTATTTCCTGCCGCGCCAGTACCGGGTCTCGGAAAGCGGGATAGTTTCGGTCAGAGGGATTTATAGCGACCGGCATGACTGGACCGAGTTCAGGGCTTACCGGGCGGTAGAAGGCGGTTTCTGGCTGCTGGCAGTAAACCCGCTTGAACAGCCCGTGCTGCGCCGCGCCCCTCTCAAAGTCCGCGACCTTTTTCTCCCGACTCCTGTAGACCTTGCCGCCGGAGAAGAGCTAGAGGCTATAATAGCCGCCCGTTTACAAAAAGAAATTTATGTAAAGTAGGTAACTACATCCGCTGTCAGACCACCAGGCGGTAAACCTGCACTTTTTGGGTCACGTAAACCGGGGCCCAGCCCAGATCCTGTAAACTGGTGACAGTCGGATTTTCGCTATCGTTCTCTCCCAGGCTTTCCGCGAACATGCGGGCCTCATCCGGTCCAATTACAACATACTTCAAGCCGTACTTCTGGATAAAAGCGAACATTTCTTCCCGGCTCATTTTAAACTGGAAGAATTGCTGCAAAAGTTCCAGCTTTTCAGTCCGGTTAATCGTTTCGGTCTGGTGGCCGAAAAAAGTACGGTTTCCGGCGAAGGCGGGAATGTAACTGCCCAGGACCGGCCCGGCAATCACCGTATCGCTCGGTTGGGTATTCAGGCGCAACCAGTTCATGGCGGCAACTTCATCGTTATAGAGGTAGAGCGGGTGAATATCGCCATTCGGGCCCCGCGCAAAAATATTGCTGACAAAAGTGCCTAACACCAGGAAGGTCGTGATAGAGCAGACGATTACCAGCATATTGGCCCGGCGAGCCTGGGCCCCCGGTTTCCATTTACGGGCCAGGAAGAAGAATCCGGCGGTTGCCAGCAGCACTACCGGCAGGTGCAAACCCTCTACGAAACGCCGCTGAAAGTTAAAAGGGATATAGAGCAACAAACAGGTGATAACCGTCCAGGTGGTGACCAGTTGCCAGCGCAGGCGCATAGGGGCGGTAAGGCTATTTCTACCAGAAGCTTCCACCCACCAACCGCCTACCAGGGCCAGCAGGGTGAGCAGGCCGTAACCGAGCAGGTAATAGAAAGGCAGCGGCGAAAGGGCGTCGTTTTGCTTCATGTAGGCGGCCAGGACGGCGTTGCCGTTAAGCGCAAAGTAGACATAGATGGGCATGGGCAGGGCAAAAACGGCCAGGGTTACCATGCCTCCCCAGGCCCGGCGGTCAAGGCGCCGTTCGGCCAGATTGCGGCGTATCAGGGTAACCCCGGCAACCACGCCCAGCGTAACCACCAGGAAAGGATGCACCCAGCCTAAAAAGAAGCCGCCCAGGGAAGCTTTCAGGTAAGCACGCCAGGCCGTCTTTTCATCCGGCGCTTCCCAGCCATCCTGTAACCACATCAGGGAAAGTATCAGCAGGGCGGTCGCCAGCGGAAAGTGGGGATGCGCCAGGATACTGAAGAAAGAGAGCGATTCGGCTACCCAGAGGTCGGTAGAATCGGTAAGATTAAGCGGAGCGGCCAGCCATCCCAGGCCTGCCCCGAAGCAGACCAGCAGAAAGGCCGTACGGCGCGTAACTTTCCGGTCAAAATAGCGGCAGATAAAGCGCCAGCTTGCATAGAGCAAAAAGGCTCCCGCCGCCACCCGCGCCAGGTGAAAAACCAGGATATTCGGGAGATTAAAGAGCCCGGCCAGTTTACCCAGCAGGTAATAGCCGGTATGCAGCAAAACGCCCGGGTGGTCTTCGGAGGTGAAGGTCAGGTGCAGCAACCACTCGCCCCGCCGCCCGGCTTCCATGCGGGAAATGTAGGAATTGCCGTCGGTGGCGTTCCAGAGAAAGCCCATAAAGCGGCCATCGGCGGGCTGCACGTAGTAGGCAACCATAAAAGGCACGAAGGCCAGCAACAAAACAACAAGCGACCAGCCAAGCACCCAGCGGCGGTCGCCTGTATTAGCGGTGGATTGAGCGGAAGTAAGAGATTCTGATTGTGACGCTGCGCTCAAATTCTAGCCTCCAACCTCCTGTTTGTTGGAAGGCATACCCGGCCCGCGCACGCCCGTTTCCGGCGTATATTCTGTTTCAGCATGGTACTCCGCACCGGCCTGGCTCGTGCGCAGTCGCTCAGCTTCTTCCTCGCGCAGCAGTTCAACTTCGCGGCGCAGTTCTTCCTGGCGGCGGTTGAGCCAGAAGAGATACCCGGCGATAAAGAGCCAGATTACGATAAAAGCGGCAATCACATAGGCGAAACCGCTCTCGACCTGGTTAGTGGTGGGTTTCGTCTGGGCAATCAGGATACCCAGGAAATTCAGGGCATTAAATAACATCTTCATCCTCGTCTTCGTACAACGCTACCCGAACCGCGGCGACCTTATCGCGCATATTTTCAAGGCGGATGCGCTGGAGCATCAGGTAGATAAAAAGGAGGGTCACTGCCACGAAAGAAACGGCCAGCGCCACATTCATAAAACCTTCCAGGCCGGTAGTGGTTTCTTTACCTTCCGCGCCCACCCGGAAGATAATCGGGTGCAGGGTAGCCGGGAAAAAGCGGGTGGAGAAAAAGACCAGCGGCACATTGATAAAGCCCACAATGCCGAAGACCGCGGTCAGGGCAGCCTTGCGGTTAGGGTCATCAATCGAATTACGCAGCATCCAACCGGCCAGGTAAACTACCAGCATAATCGTAACGGTGGTCAGGCGCGGGTCCCAGGTCCAGAAGGTACCCCAGGCGTAGGCGGCCCAGATTGAGCCGGTAACAATCCCGATCAAGGAGAAAAAGACTCCTATTTCCAGCCCCGCTACCATCAGGATATCCCATTTGCGTTTGCGGGTACGCCAGTAGCCAATCGCGCCCACAAAGTAGGCCGTGAAAGCGGCAAAACACATGATGTTCGCCGGTAGGTGAAAATAGAAGATCCGCTGCGAATATTTAAGATCCACGTCGGAGGGAGCGATCAGAATACAGATCAGCGCGAGCGGGAAAGTAACGAGCATACCCCACCACAACAGATTCGCCCAGTTCAGGCCTTGCGGCTTAACCTGCGAAGAACGCCCCAGATTTATATTTTTAGTTACACTTGCCATCTCTCAACCTGCTTATAACTACCTGAAAGAGCTTACTCTTCCAGCACCAGTTCAAAAAGGAGCAGTGGTACAACCAGAAAAATACAGTCGAAAAAGAGCATCAGGCCAAAAGCCCCACTGACTTCTTCAAAGGGCCGGTTGGCGATAATCGCGGCGGTAGATTGGGCCGCGGCAATAATGACCGGCAACATTATTGGAAAGAACAGCACCGGCAGCAGCACTTCGCGGGCGCGGGTATTGACCGCCATAGCCGCGAAAAGTGTACCGATTTCGGCAAAACCGATTGTCCCCAGCAAAAGCACCGGCAGAAGGCCGGGATTCAAAACCGAAAAATTGAAAAGGATGCTAAAAATGGGCGCAATCAGCAGTTCAACCACTATGATAAATGTAAAATTGCCGAGAGCTTTGCCCAGGAATATCGCGCTGCGGTCGTTTGGCGCCAGCAGCAGACCTTCCAGCGAGCCCCGGTCTTTCTCGTTGATAAAAGAGCGGTTGAGGCCCAGCACCCCGGCAAAGGTAAAGGCGGCCCATAGTAAACCGGGGGCAACATCGCCGGCCTGTTTGAGCTTGCCCGGCAGAGCGAAGGCAAAGATCATTACGACCAGCAGGCTAAAAATAGCCATGGCGCTAAAGATCTCTTTGGTGCGCAACTCCGTCCGGATATCTTTGCTGTAAATGGTCCAGACGGCGTTAAAAAAGATCCGGACCCGGCTCTTTTCGGCGACCTCTTCTTGATTTAATTTTGAATTATACCCGGTAGCTCCAGCCACCTACTCTACTCCAGTGCAAGCCTACATTCGGCACTTGAACGCCTTTTATCACCAATAAATTAACTTTTAGCCGAAGTGTTCTTTTCAAATTGCCGCCGGTTGCCCCGGTTAAGGGCCTCATAATACCAGCTTTGCACTTCTTCAGCCTTCAACCGGCTGGAGGGGGTTTCGCGTGCAATCCGGCCACCCGATAGCACTACCAGGCGGTCACTCATGGCCAGGCCCCGTTCCAGGTTGTGAGTGGTCATCAGGACACAGCGCCGGACACCGCCAGAGGCTGGTTCGGCTATGACCTGGGCCAGCATCTCCGCCGCCTGGCGATCCAGGCCGGTATCGGGCTCATCCAGCAACAGAATGGGCGGGCGGTGCAGGACGGCCCGCGCCAGCGATAAACGCTGCTGCATACCGCGCGAAAAGAAGCGCACGCGCTGGGCAGACCGGCGTTCCAGGCCCACCCGTTCCAGCAGGTAATTCACCCGCTGCTCTAACTCAGCCCCGGAAAGCCCGTACATTTTGCCGAAGAATTCCAGGTTCTCGCGGGCGGTCAAATCCTCGTACAGAAAGGTCAGGTGGCTGATAACCCCGACCAGGGAACGGATGCTGGGCCGGGCCTCGCGCAGGGGAATACCGGCTATTTCGACAGTCCCGCTGCTGGGCCGCGCCAGCATGGAGAGGATGCGCAGCAAAGTGGTCTTACCGGCCCCATTCGGACCCAGCAGGGTGACAAATTCGCCCTCGTAGAGGCTGAAGTCAATCCCTTTCAGCACCGCAAACTGGCCGAAGGTTTTGACTATACCCCTCGCCCGCAACATGACCGGGCGCTCGGCGGCATTTTCTTCAGGCTGGCGCTGGCCGCTTTCCAACTGCACCATCCTCTTACCTCAACCCGGCCCGCCGCATAACCCGGCTAATCGCCTGGTTGGCGTTGCGCAAGACCGCCGCTCGATCTATGGTCAAAAGGCGGTGGTCTTCCATTACCACCCGGCCATTAATCAGGACTGTTTCTACATCATGCTTGTTGGCGCTGTAGACAATCCGCGAAATCGGGTCTACTTCGCTGGACGGAAAGGCGTGCAACTGGTTTAAATCGAGCAAAACCAGGTCAGCCCGTTTCCCTGCCTCGATGCTGCCGATTTCGTTTTCCAGGCGCATGACCCGCGCTCCACCCATAGTAGCCATTTCAAAGATTTGACGGGCGGGCATAGCGGTCGGGCCGTATTTCAGCTTATGGACCAGGGCCGCCAGGCGCATCTCCTGAAACATATCCAGGTTATTGCTACAGGCCGCGCCGTCCGCGCCCAGGCCCACCGTGATGCCCTCTGCCAGGAGGCCCGGTATATCCGCCAGGCCGCTGGCTAACTTCAGGTTAGAACTGATACAGTGGGTTACTTTGACCCCGCGTTCGGCCAGGATACGCCGTTCCGCCTCGTCCAGCCAGATGCCGTGAGCTATAATCAGCCGCTCATTGGCCAGGCCGATGTGGTCCAGGTAGGCGATATTACGCAGCCCTCGTTCGGCTTCGACAATGGCGATTTCGCTCCGGTTCTCGCTGGCGTGGGTATGGACCATCACATCATAATAGGCTGAAAGGTCGCGCACCTGCGTCAGCAATTCTTCGGTGCAACTGACTACAAAGCGCGGGCAAAAGGCGTACTGCAAGCGGCCATCATCATAGCCGTGCCAGCGTTCCAGCAGTTTAAGACTCTGCTCAATCGAGTTAGCGGTATCTTCAAGCAGGCCTGCCGGTACATTCTGACCATGATCCATCATGACCTTACCGCTGAGGGCCCGGATACCACTTTCAGCCATCGCCCGAAAAGCGCTTTCGGTGTGGCTGACCGTCTCCATATCTACCAGGGCGGTGGTGCCGCTTTCGATCAGTTCACCGATACCCAGCAGCGCCGACCAGTAATTAGATTCCTCGTCGTGGGAAGCCTCCAGTGGCCAGATGCGCTGGCGCAGCCAGTCGAGCAATTCCAGGTCATCGGCCTGCCCGCGAAAGAGAGTCTGGGTCAGGTGAAGGTGGGTCTGTACAAACCCGGGAATGAGGGTCTTACCGGCGGCCTCAATAACCTTATCCACTCGCTCCGCCTGGATAGCCGGATTGCCAACCCCTGTAATCCGGCTATCTTCGATCAGTACATCTCCGTTAAAAATATCGCCGCGAGCGTTTTGAGTGACTATTTCAGCATTTCGTATCAGAATTCTCAATTTAACTTTTTGTTTCCCTTGCCCGGTTATTAACTTGATATTGACTTGTCGTAATCAGGAGAGTTGATTGATCTTAAATCTGTAAAGATTATCCTCTACTCCGGTAGGCCTTAAAAGAGCCTGCTCCCGGCTATTTTAACATTTAGAGCAGGCTCTGTCTTGTAGCGCAACTACAAATTTCAGGTCGTATCAGGTATTAACCGCCGCTCCACAGCCCGAGCAAAAGCGGTCGTCCTCGGTAACTTCTTTACCGCAGTGCAAACAAAGAATAGGCAAGGGAGCGCTGCACTGGCTACAGAAACGGTCACCCGCTTTAAAGGGAGTGCCGCATTCGCCGCATTTCATCTTCTCGCGAATGATAGCCTTAACGTGGAACTCACCGGTTTTACTCCTGGCGCTACGGCCACTGGCAGCACCGTTAGCGGGCTTTTCCGCCGCCAGGACCGGCTCTTTCTGAGAAGGTACTTCAGAAGCAACCGCAACTTGAGAATTACTCTTGCCGGATTTCAGGTCGGCAAGCTGCCGGTTATTACCGAGCTTATGTTGCAGCCCTTCGATCTCCGTCTCCAGGCGGTGCAACCGGAGCAAAGAACGCTGCTTCAATTCGGTATAATCTTTGTCCTCGATACTGCCCAGTTCCAGATCGAATTCCAGTTCGCGGAGAGCCTGGCGTTCGGCCAGGGCGCTTTCCTGCAAACTTTCCAGGTAAGTCTGGTCCGGGTTCTGGCGGTAGGTATCCTTGCGGCGCAAAGTGCCCCGGTCTGTCACCAGCAGCGGGCGAGCCACAGCGGCCAGCACCAGCACGGCCATTACTATGCTTAATAACCAGCCGATCATGGTCGCGCTATCATTGCCGGAAGCGGCAGGCGTAGTCTGGGCCTGGGTTTGTCCCACAACCTCTTTTAAAAAATTTAAAGCTAAAACCATCATTGTTATGCCCTGGCCGGTTCATGCTCTTTTGAGGTAGGCCTGACCTTTTCAACTGCCAGAGCCGTGGCAGGAGCGGGTTCGGGCCAGATTGCAATCAGCAGGCCAATAATAGTAATTGCCAGGCCGACCCAGCTCCACATCATCAACGGGTTGACCCATACCTGGAAGGCGGCGTTCTGAATAACAGGCTTGCCATCCGGGCCGGGCGAAGCGTTTACCCCGGCCATCGGCATGCTGAGGTAGAGGTCTTCCAGCGGGTCAACCCGGATATAGACGACTGTATTGGGCTGCTGGCTGGCGGTATAAAGTTCGGCAGCCGGCATCAACTGGCCGTCCGGTTTGCCATCTTTCAGCACCGACATATAGGACTGGAAGCGCATTTTAAGGGGCGAGCCAATCGGCTGAATTTTGTCCAGGGTAATCCGGTATTCGTGGAAGCCCTTGATAATCATGGTCTGGCCGGGAGCCAGGGTTACGCCCGAATTCTCATCAATCTGGTAAGTCTTGTCGCCTACGACCGTGATGGTATTGACCTTATAGATCGTGGAAGCCAGGATAACCACCGTAATAATGACAATCCCGAGGTGTACCAGCAGGCCGCCATAGCGCGGGCGGTTGCGTTTGACCAGGGTCGTAACAGCCGGGACAATTTTGCCTTCGGTATGGCGGCGGCGAGCCCGGATGCCTTTGTAGTAGTCCAGGCCTACCGTAGTAGCGGTAAAGATCGCAATGGCGAAACCGAGAACCGCCTGGTACTGGCGCACTCCGAAAGCGAAAAGGAAAGCGGCCCCGGCCATGCCTAACAAAGCCGGAATCCAGAAGCTGCGGGTGATACTCTCAAGCGAGGCTTTGCGCCAGGCGATCAGCGGGCCAATTCCCATCAGGAAAATCACGGCCAGTAAAACCGGGCCGACGGTCTGCACGAAGTAGCTTTGCTTGACCTCGGACTTTACCCCGCCGAATATCTGCGTGACCAGCGGTGAGATGGTACCCCAGAGCATGAAGATCACGGCCAGGAAAAAGAGGATGTTATTCAGCAGGAAGCTGGACTCGCGAGAGAGCAGGCCTTCCAGCTTATTTTCGCCTCTCAGTTCGGGCAGGCGCATGAAAACCAGGCCAAAGCCTACGATCAGGATTGCGCCAATCCAGACCATGAAGTAAGGGCCGAGGGTACTCTCGCCGAAAGCGTGTACTGAACTGAGTACGCCGCTGCGGGTCAGGAAAGTGCCGAATAACGAGAGGGCGTAGCCGATGATCGCCAGCGAAAGGTTCCAGACCTTGAAGATGCCGCGCCGCTGTTGAATCATTACGCTGTGCAAAAGGGCGGTATTGATGAACCAGGGCATAATCGCGGCGTTTTCCACCGGGTCCCAGGCCCAGTAGCCGCCCCAGCCCAGGGTTACATAGGCCCACTGCCCGCCCAGGAAATTGCCGATGGTCAGAAAGACCCAGCTAGTTAAAATCCAGCGGCGGGAGAGGCGCACCCAGCTATTGTCGAGGCGACCGGAAACCAGGGCCGCGAAGGCGAAGCCAAACCCGGCGATAGTGCTGACATAGCCGGTATAGAGCATGGGTGGATGAATCATCATGCCGGGATTTTGCAGCAGGGGATTGAGGCCTTTGCCGTTAGCCGGGATGCTCGGCATGGGCTGGAAAACATTCACCACCAGGGTACACATCGCCAGGAAGAAAGCGAGGCCGCTCGACATGGCTACGATGATCCAGGGGGTCAACTCGCGGGGCTGCATCTTTCGGGTCTGGATAAGCAGCACGGCCATACAGACGGAGAGAATGAGCGACCAGAGCAGCAGAGAGCCCTCCTGACCGCCCCACATGGCCCCCATCTTGTACCACCACTCCATTTCCCGCGAAGAGACTTCCACTACGTAGCGTAGCGAGAAATCGCTGGTGAGAAGGGCATACTGGACGCAAACCACCCCGACCAGCACCAGGCCCACCACAGACCAGGCCGCCCGGCGCCCGCTTTTAATTAGCTCCGGGTAACGGCGCCATGCTCCTACGCTAAGAGCAATTACGGCGTAGGTCGCCATTACGAAGCCTACCAGTAGCGCTATATATCCTATCTGATTCATCTCTTCAAACTCAACCTGTTTTATGTGTAACTAAAACAAGAAAAAAGTGATTGCCCAAGCAGCCGTATACTTTACAGCGCGCCCTAACAACCACCTTTCCCGGAAATACTAAAATTCTTAATTGGTGCTGCCCGTTGAGCTATATTTAGACGGGCACTTCGCGAGCATTTCGTTAGCAGTAAACACCCCGTTAGCATAAGTACCTGTTACGACCACATCGGCATCATCTTTAAAAGTGTCGGGGGGCATTTTGGTATATACTACCTTCATAGTCTCAGCAGGATTATCCTTGTCGCGGGCCGTAAAAGTAACCGCCTGGCTGGCGCCATCACGGGCAATCGTGCCGGTAACGACTTTGCCGGCGACGCGAACTTCTTTGCCACCTTCGCTTAAAGCAGCTTGCTTGTTCATGAACTCCGAAAGCGTGACATAATAGACGGAGCTTCCTTGCATTGCCACGTATACAATCGCGATAGCCGCTATTACAATCACTGCGCCCACGGCATAAAAGCGACGATTGGTGGAGGTGGCAGAACGGCGGTGTCGTTCAAAACCGGCCACAGCTTTACTGGATTTACCGTTCTGGGTTCTAAGGGAGGCGTTTTCCATATTTAGCCTATTCCTGCTAGACAGATTAAAGGTTTTGTATATTGTTTCACGATTAGGCTTCTTCTCTGACCTAAAATTATCATAGCCCATGATAAAAGTCAATAAAAGTTAGACGTGCTTAATCAAACCCTAATCCGCCTCAAATGGCTTTGCTGTGCTATAATTTGACCGGTAATTTGCCGAGTAACCCTTCTTTCTGCTACTATATCCTTATTCCTTTTGATAATTCTAAAAACCGATTGAGCGACGGTATTATAGTTATTTCTGCCACATCTCCTGTTTGATGTTGCGCAAAAATTCAGGTGATTATTATGAGCAACCCTGAGTACGAAGAAACCTATAAGATGAGCCCGATGGACCGCGTCAGGATTGCCTACGGGCGCGGCATGAAACTCTGGCACAAAACGGTAGGCCGGGTAGTAGACTGGCCCCCTTCGCCGGGGCTCTTTGTCCTGGGCAATTTCGAAAGCGCCGTAGCCGTTTGCACGCTCAGCAGCACCGCTTTGATTGACCAGCTAAGCACCGAGAATACCGCCATCATTGGACGAATTTATACTCCCAACCTGGGAGTAGAGAAAATGATTCGGAATGTCATCTCCAATCCGAAATTGCGCTATCTGGTCTTGTGCGGTAAAGAGTCGCCGGTCTTTAAAGTTGGCGAAGCCTTGCTCATGCTGGAAGCCAACGGCCTGGACGAAAGCGGCCATATTATCGGGGCGACCGGCTCAATGGCGGAATTGACCAACCTGCCGCTTGAAGCGGTCGAGACTTTTCGCCAGCAGATCAAACTGGTAAACCATATCGGAGAAATGAACCCGCACGCCATCAACCAGGTAACCAGAGAATTGTTTGAGCGGCATACGCCTCCCTATGAAAAAATCACTCCCGACCAGTTAAAGGCCCTGCTGCATCACGAAGGTTCGGCCCCCGTGGAACTGGAAGCGCACCGCCGTGCCTGGCTGGAACTCGACCCGGAAGGCTATTTTATTATTCACCTGGAACGCGAGAGCGGGCAAATCGCTGTGGAACGCTACACTACCGATAAAAAGCTGACCCATATCATTAGAGGACGGGCCGCCGATGTCATTTACCATACTATTTTGCATGAAAAGTTGATTTCACAGTTTGATCACGCGGCTTACCTGGGAGCGGAACTGGCCAAGGCTGAAACGGCCCTCTATAGTAACCTGCCTTACGAGCAGGATAAGAAACTTAAAATACCATCTCCCCATTGACCGGTCATTTTTCTGAATTAATTTAGCAAGCAGTTTTAACATATCTCTTGCCATTCTCTTCTCTGCAAAGGAGTTAGCTTGTCCAATATTAGCTTCAGACCCAAAAAACCTTTCTACAAAACCTGGAAATTTCTAATCCTGGTAGTGCTGGTTATTCTCCTGATCTATCCTGTAGTGTCGATAGTCGGCTCTTTCCGCCAGACCCTGGTCTATAACCGCTCTATCGGTTTCAGTACACCGGCCGATGAAGGACTGAGCTTTGAAAATATCAGTTTTCAGTCACCGGCCAGCGACCACGCTACGATGCGAGGCTGGTGGATACCAAATAATAAATCGGGCCGGGCGCTGATCCTGCTGCACGGGCAGAATAATAACCGGGATGAATATCTACCTTTTGCCAAAACCATGTGGAATAACGGCTACAGCATCTTGATGTATGACATGCGCGGGCACGGCCAATCGGACGGCTTTACCCACAGTTACGGGGAGTATGAGCAAGTAGATGTGCTGGGAGCGGTTGATTTCCTGAAGCAGCGCGGCATTAAACCGGCTTCAATCGGGATATTCGGGCGGAGTATGGGCGGCGCCGTGGCTATAATGGCCATGAGCCAGACTTCTGAGATAGCGGCGGGTATCAGCGACTCCGGTTTTGCTAACTGGGCCGAGCGAGAGCGCAAGAGGCTCTTCCTTTTTTACCCCGGCGTAGAGTTAGCCTGCAAAGTGTTGCAAAATTTTGATATTCAGAGCGTGCAACCGGTCAAATCCATCCAGAGTGTCAACCGCCCCATCCTCTTGATTCAGGGAGAGGACGATACGGTTGTCCCGGTACAGGATGCCTATGACCTGAAACAGGCAGGCGGCTCAAACGTCGAATTATGGTTAGTGCCGGGCGCGGGCCACGTCCAGGCCGAGCTAAAGCAGCCAGAGGAGTACTGGCGAAGAGTGCAGAGCTTCTTCAATACAAACCTGGCCCGCTACTAAAGCTGCGCGAGAGAGTGTTAGCTACCGCCCGGCTGTTAGAACAATACAAGTTCAGGGTCATAGCCGGTCGCCCCGGCAATCAGGCGCAGTACCTCCTCGGCATCCTGAGGATAGAGCGAAATATCAAAATTATCCATATCAATCAGGAGTTTAGGGCCGATAGCGTACTCTTCAAAAAAGCGGTCATACGACCGGTTGAGGGCGGCCAGGTAGGCGCGGTCAATACTGTTGGCCTCGAAGCTGCGACCGCGCAAGGCAATCCGGTGCATCAGGGTTTCCTCGCTGGCTTTTAAATAAACCAGCAGGTCGGCGGGACGGACGATCCCTTCCAGTAAATCGTAGAGATCGTGGAGAGTACCGTATTCGCGCTCGGCCAGGATATCCTGCTCACAGAGCGAACGGGCAAATACCAGAAAGTTTTCGGCGGCGCTGCGTTCCTGCACCGCGTTTACCTCGCCCTGGGTAATCTCCAGTTGCTGCCGGAAGGTCCGTTCGAGGAAAACTAACTGGCTGGCTAAAGCCCAGCGACTGCGGTCGGCGTAATAATCAGCCAGGTAGGGATGGTCTTCAACCGATTCGGCGAAAAGGTGCCAGCGCCAGCGCTCGGCCATCAGGGCGGCCAGCGTAGATTTTCCTACTCCAATGTTGCCACAAAGTGTAATATATAGCGCCAAAGTATCTTACTCTTGTCCGTTTATATTTGATCGAAAGCTTATATTTAATATCCAGAACTGCCTGTAAAAGTGTTGCTTTGCGCCAGTATAACATAATCCGGGCCTGACCACGGCTTGCGATGAAACTTTGCTTTCCGCCATAATATGCTATCATTAGGGCTATCTCCTCTAAAACAACTTAATCCCGAAGGAGCATGACATGTTAGGAATTAATGTGTTGAAATGGTCCAGCGTCCCCTCCTTTAATGTAGCTGTTAGAGTACCCTTTGTAGCATCCGTACCCGCCCTGCCAACCCGCTCTGAGCTAAAAGACCTGGCACAGCGTGGCTGGGAAGAGGCCCAGCGCCGGGGCCGAGAAGCGCGGCCTGTCCTGCAAAGCGCGGCAGGTAAGCTGGCCGGGCAGGCTTTCAAAGCCGGACAGCAGTTCAGCGCTCTGCTGCGCTCACGGCTTGCCGGGACCTCTCGCGGAGTACCGGCAATAGCCGGGTCTGTAGGATTACCCGCCGCTTTATCTTTACCGGCCCAGAAGTTCAACGGCAGAGCAGCCGGCAAGCTTACACTGGCAAAACTGCTTTTTAGCCTGCTGCTGGCGTCCGTAACCAGAGAGGCCCCATCTGCCGCTGCGTCCGGTGCGGCAAAGGCCAAAACGCGCTGGCTGATCAGCCGCAACGATGACCTGCTCTATATGCTCGGCAGTTCGGCGGTCAGTTATTTCTTTATGGCCTTACTGTTTATCTTCAAGGTAAACCCGGCGATTATTTACTGGCTGTGGGTAGTAGTCTTCGATGCGCCCCATGTGGCGGGCACCTTCACCCGCACCTACGCCGATACCCAGGAATGGCGCAGTCGCCGCCGCCTGCTGCTGGGCAGCCTGCTCTTCTTCCTGCCCGGCCCGCTAGCCGCCCGCCTGGGTCAGGCCCAGTTGTTTGATACGGTAGCCACTACCTGGGCTTACTACCACCTAATCAAACAGCACTACGGTTTCTCGGTGCTTTATAAGAAAAAGAATAACGACCTGGCAAAGATAGATAACTACCTGGATAAAGCCATGATAATGACCGGCTTCTGGCTGCCCTTTATCCAGTTTATTTTCAGGCCGAATTTCCCGAGCAACTACACCCGCCTGGACACCATTTTACCGAAATGGCTGCCCAAAGTAGCCGCCGCTGTTTTCTACACCACACTGGGCGCTTATGTTACCCGGCAGGTCTATAAACTGGCCACCCGCCAACCGGTAGACCTGCCCAAGCACCTGTTGCTGGCTTCCTCAATCGGCATGCACATGGTTGCTTTCCGGTTGCCCTATACCTCGCTCAAGGGCGGGCCCTACGCCTTCGCCTGCCTGCGGGCCACCCTCACCGTTTACCATAACGTCCAGTACAACCGCCTGATCTGGTTCCACAACCGCAATAAATACCTGAAAGCCGCCCAGGAAGGCGAGAGTCATGGGCTGGCTACCCGGCTATCGAAAAACGCGCCATCCTTTGCCCTTTACGTCTTCCTGCTAGGCCTGGCCTACAGAATACCATTCGACCTGCTTTCGCAGGGACGCCTGGGCGTAAATAAGGAACTGGCGCGTTATATCGGGGGCTTTAGCTGGGGCTTTGCCTTTGTCCACTACTACCTGGACAGCAAAATCTGGCATGTCCGGCGTGATGCGCGACTGAGCAAAGCCCTCTCCTACTAGAGTGACTTCTAGAGAGTGATTTCCCAGTTACCCTGGTCCTGCTCCTGGCGGGTCTGCTTGAGGCCCGCCGGGCTGTGTACCCGGATTTCTACGGCGCGGGGAGCAGGCTGGAAAGAACCTTCCCGCCGGGCCGTCACTCTAACCTGCCCGCCGGCGCTGCTAACCTGATAAGTCGTCAGGCAGGTCTCGCCGCGCTCGTAGGCAAAAGTCTCCCCATCATCCTCATACAGGCGGCCCTGGGCCGCGCCCTGCTCATCAAGATAGATTTCAAGCGTCAGCAGATCAACCGGCCGCTCGTCACTGTACTGCATCACCGGGGCGAGCGGCAGCACAGTGCCGCCCCTGGCATACAGGGGTAAAGTATCCAGGGGCGCGTGGGCCAGCAGATGCTGACCATCGCAAGGCTGTCCGCTCCAGAAGTCGTACCACCTACCGGCAGGCAGATAGACATAGCGATAATCCACCCCGGGCCGGTAGACCGGGGCCAGCAGCAGGGCGTTGCCGAGCATAACCTGGTCGTTCATGTTGAGCGTCCTGCTATCCTGGTAGAACTCGTAGAGCAGCGGGCGCAATACCGGCGCGCCCGTGCGGGTACTCTCTTCAAAGAGGGTGTAAATATAGGGCAGCAGGCGGTAGCGCCACTCGATATATTTTCGGGCGATATCTTCGACATCTTCTCCCCAGGTCCAGGGCTCTTTCTGAGGAGTCCCGGCGCAGGAATGGCCTCGCGAGAAGGGGTAAAAAGCGCCCAGTTCGATCCAGCGCGCCCACAGCTCCGGGCTACTGGCCCCGAAGAAACCGCCGATATCCGTACCGGCAAAGCTGACCCCGGATAGGCCCAGATTACTGAGTTCCGGCATTGCCATTTCCAGGTGTTCCCAGACGGCAGAGTTATCGCCGGTCCAGACGGCGGACCAGCGTTGAATCCCGGCGAAACCGGCCCGCGTCAGCATGAAGTAGCGCCGCTCAGGGTCAAGACGGCGCAAGCCCTGGTAGGTTCCCATGTCTTCCAGCAAACCGTAAATATTGTGAATTTCGGCGTGACCGGTGCGATCTGCGCCGCTGCCCTGGGGAGCCTGGTCCGGTATATCCATATGATGACCTACCTGGCTGAAGGGCGTGGTTGAAATGGAAGGCTCATTCATATCGTTCCAGATGCCGCGAATGCCCGTCTCGACAAAGACTTTATGCAGGTCGCCCCACCATTCCCTGACCTCCTGGCGAGCGTAATCCGGGAAAACGCTATCGTCCGGCCAGACATAGCCGTGAAAGAGCGAGCCGTCCGGGTTATGGATAAAGTAGTCTTTTTCGGCTCCTTCATTATAGACCTGATAGTCGCTGCCGGGGTCATACTTCACGCCGGGGTCAATAATCGTGACGAGCTTAAAGCCCTGTTCGCCCAGGTCGGCGGTCATTTTCTGGGGATCGGGGAAGCGTTCCGCGTCCCAGGTAAAGACCCGGTAGCCGTGCATGTAGTCAATATCCAGGTGAATAACATCGGCCGGGATCTTGCGTTCGCGGAAATTTTTGGCGATTTCGTAAACTTTATCTTCAGGGAAATAACTCCAGCGGCACTGGTGATAACCAAGCGACCAGCGCGGCGGTAATGGCATCCGCCCGGTTAGTTCGGTATAAAGCTCCACAATAGCAGCCGGTTCGGGGCCGTAAATCAGGTAATAGTCGAGTTCTCCCCCTGCCGCTTCCATGCCGAGGCGCTGCTCGCGGCTATGGCCGACATCAAAGACCGATTTGAAAGTATTATTGAAAAAAAGACCGTAACCGCCCGCTTCTGGGCGCAGCGCCATGAAGAAGGGTATTGACTGGTAGAGCGCGTCCGCGCCCGGTCCGTGATCGAGGTCGCTATCTACCGGGTCGCTATTCCAGCAGGTGTAGCGCCGCCCGGTCTTTTCCAGAAGGCTGGAACGTTCCCCAAAGCCATAAAAATGGTCGCCCTCCTCGATCAGCTTTAAGGTGCTGACTTTGCCATCTTCGGCAAATAGCGGCCCGCTCTCCGGGTCATCCTGGGAAAGAGTCTTGCCATCAGCGGTTAAAAACTGGATGCCGCCACCGGCCCGGCCTACTTTCAAAATATTTCTGGCGGTAACCAGTTCGATGCTATCGTTCTGTTCATTTAGCTGGAAATTTACACCGGGAAAGGCGCTATCGTCCTGCGCTACCGCCCAGGAACGGCGCGGCATAAATTTGCCCTGAAAACCGTACCTGATTCTGAACAAACCGTCGCGCAGCACCGCCACCGCCAGGCGGCCGTTCTCAAACTCAAAAATAATCCGGCTACCCTCTTGCTTAAAACTGGTTAGCCGGCCTAGCATCTCTAAAGTTTGCGTCATAAAATCTGTTTTTCTCCTTGCTCTCTCCTGCTCTTTCGCGGCGAAAAGGTTTTTGACCCTTTATAACTGCCCGGGCTTGCTACCGGGAGTTGTTGATATTGCAAGAGGGAAGTATAGCATAATCCCTACCTGATTTAACCGCAGGGGCAAAATCTTTTATACTGTATATGCTTTTGCCGGCGCTGCTCAGCAGGGTTATTGCTTGACAGCCCATGAAAGCTTGATTATAATAATTTACGGACATTTGTCCGTATAGCGGACAAAAATCACCGCCATCTTCTTCCTATAAAGCCTAAAATAAAATTATCAGGATAGAGTTAGCTATGTTGCATCAGGATAACGAAGAAACTTCAGAGGCGCAGGCACGACCGGGGCCGTTAGAAGGTCTGTTAGTGGCTGACTTCTCGCGGGTACTGGCCGGGCCCTACAGCACCATGTTACTCGGCGATATGGGCGCAACCGTGATCAAGGTAGAAAGCCCCGCCGGTGACGAGACGCGCACCTGGCAGCCACCCGAACGCAACGGTGTACCGACTTACTACCTGGCGATCAACCGTAACAAACGCTCGGTGGTGCTCGATTTCAATGACCCGGCAGACCTGGAACTGGCCCAGGAGCTTGCTCAGCGCGCCGATATTCTGATTGAAAATTTCAAGCCCGGCGGCCTCAAACGCTTTCGCCTCGACTACGAAGCGGTCCAGCAGCGCAATGCCGGGGTCATTTACGCCTCGATCAGCGGCTTTGGAACCGATAAAGGGGCCTCTCTGCCCGGCTACGACCTGATTGTCCAGGCTATGTCCGGCCTGATGTCGCTCACCGGCGACCCGGCGGGCCCGCCCTACCGCGCCGGGATAGCCGTCTTTGACGTGATGGCCGGACTCCAGACCACTATCGGTATCCTGGCGGCCCTCAACCACCGCAACCGCACCGGAGAAGGGCAGCATGTTGAAATCAGCCTCTATGCTAACGCCCTTTCCTGCCTGGTAAACCATACCTCCGCTTACGTAGCCGGGGGAGTAGTACCGCACCGCATGGGTAACGCTCATCCCAGCCTCTTTCCCTACGAACCGCTGCCCACCGCCGACAAGGAATTGATTATCGCCTGCGGTAATAGCGGCCAGTTCCGCAAACTGTGCGAGGTGCTGGGCGTGCCTGAACTGAGCGTTGACCCCCGCTTTGCCAGGGCTGAAGACCGCAATACCAACCGCGAAGCGCTGCGCCCGATGCTGGAAGAACGGCTCAAAACCAGGCCGGCAGACGAGTGGTTCGCCCTCCTGAGCGCCGCCGGAGTACCCTGCGGGCCGATCAACAGCATCGAAAGCGGAGTAAAATTCGGCTACGACCTCGGGTTGGACCCGGTGGTAGAGGTAGGAACCGGGAGCCAGGCTGTCCCCATGATTCGCAACCCCATCACCTTTTCGCGTACGCCGCCGCGTTACGAACTGCCGCCGCCGGCCCTGGGCCAGGATAACGACCTGATTCGAAACTGGCTTAGCCAGAAAACTGCCGGAGAGTTATAATCTGAATATCAGTTAAACGCCTGCGCCAGTTTCGAGAGATATTACAAACAACCTGATAAATAAGTGCAATTACTCAAGGGAGGACGGATGGAATTTCCCACAGGAATTGGTACTTCAGATGCCACCACTATTCGCCTGCTCGGTCATGACCTGGCCGGAGAGTTGATCGGTAAAGTCGGTTTTGGCGAGCTGGCTTTATGGCTGGCTACCCAGCAGCGCCCCACTCCCCAGCAGGTGCGCCTGTTTGAAGCGGTGCTGGTTTCGCTGGCCGATCACGGCTTTACCCCTACCGCTATCGCTGCTCGCCTGACCCTCTACAGCGCGCCGGATGCCCTGCAGGGGGCTATCGCTGCCGGTTTGCTGGGGGGAGGTTCGCGCTTTTTAGGTGTAACGGAGGATACCGGGCGCTTCCTGGCGGAAGTGCTGGCTAAAACCGCGCAACCTTACCCCACCACCGAGGAAGGCTGGGACGAACTGGCTCGCCAGGCTGTTAGCGCGCAACGGGCGGCAGGCCGCTTCGTGCCGGGCCTGGGACATCCGGTGCACAAAACGGTTGATCCGCGGATCGCTATCATCCTGGAAGTGGCCGACCAGGAAGGGCTGCACGGGCCGCACCTGCGCCTGTTTGAAGCGATTGGCCGGGTTCACAGTGAGATTTTAGGCCGCAAGTTGCCCCTGAACGGGGCCGGAGTGGCCGGGGCCGCCCTGGCCGACCTCGGTTTGCCGCCTGCGCTATTGCGAGGAGTGGCCCTCCTGGCGCGCACGGCAGGCCTGCTCGGCCATATTGCCGAAGAAATGCGCAATCCGATTGCGCCCGATATATATGCTGCGGTAGACCGCAACGCCGTCTACCGTCCAGCCAGTGATAATAATAGTCAGGAGTAATCCTATCTGGAGTAATCCTATTTAAGAGAAAGGTGCAAAGCTATGACTGTCACCAATGAAGTTGCAGGAGCTAAGATTACCCGCAAAACCCTGGAAAGTCTCGAAAAGACGTCCGACCCGCGCTTGAAAGAGGTTATGACCGCTCTAGTTCAGCACTTACATGCCTTTATCCGGGAAGTGGCTCTGACGGAAGAGGAGTGGATGGGCGCTATCCAGTTTCTCACCCGTACCGGCCAGATGTGCGATGATAAGCGGCAGGAATTTATTCTGCTGTCGGACACCCTCGGCGTCAGTATGCTGGTGGATGCCGTAAATCACCCGGGCGGGGAAGGCAGCACCGAAAACACCATCTTTGGCCCGTTCTACCGCGAAGGAGCCGAGGAAATGCCTGCTGGCGGCAACATCAGTAAAGACGGCAAGGGCGAACCGGCGGTGGTGCGTGGCCGGGTACTTTCTACCGAAGGTACGCCTATCGCTAACGCCGAACTGGACGTATGGGAAGGCGGGGAGAACGGCCTTTACGAGCAGCAAGACCCCGACCAGCCCGACATGAATCTGCGCGGCAAATTCCACACCGATAGCGAAGGGCGCTACGAGTTTGTCGGTATCAGGCCGGTTTCCTATCCTATTCCCTTTGATGGTCCGGTCGGCCAGATGTTGCAGGCCATGAACCGCCATTATTACCGGCCCGGTCACATTCACCTGGTGGTCAGGGCTGAGGGATATGTCCCGGTTACTACCCACATCTTCGTGCGCGGCGATGAATTTCTGGGGGCTGACCCGGTTTTCGGGGTAAAAGAGGAATTGATTACGGATTTTGTACCGAATAATTCGGCAGAGGAAGCCGCTCGCTATGGCATTAAGACCCCTTTCTACACCGTAGACTTTGACTTTATGCTCAAACCGGCCAGCTAGAGCCGGTTTATAGCATTTCTTACCCCGTCCGTGCCTGGCCTTGCGGCCGAGATCCTTCGGCTGCGGCCTCACACCCACAAGGGGCGTGACATAGAATAGAACTGGGCATGAGTGGCAAGAGCGGGGCATCCGAGCAACCGCGCGGGAATACCCACAAGGGGGGCTTTCAGCCAATCCCGGCGCTAGTTTAACGAAGCCCCATAAATGGGGCTGCTACGATCTGGCCTTGCAACTCTCGAATAGTATCAAGCGGGTTCAGCCGCTTTCGTTGAAATAGCCCGGTCCATTTATGGCCGGGCGGTCGTGCGTGACCCCGTTTTGTGAATAACGCCCCTTCCACAGCCATGTCACGCCCCTTGTGGGTGTGAGGGCCGCCGCGCTTACCCAATGTTGCTTTACCCCGTACGGAGGCCCGAAGAATCTCTGCGCCCGTTGGTACGCTTGCCTTGCGGCCGAGATCCTTCGGCTGCGGCCTCACACCCGCAAGGGGCGTGACAGGATAACGAACGGGGCAACCAAAAGAGCGCCCTGGAATATCCCTTTTGCGGATATTCCCGGGCGCTTGCACGCCTGGCATAGCTTTAACACACAGGCTTATTTGAATAGCAATAAGTTTAGTTTCCCAGCTTAACCGGATTATTATAAAGGTCAGGGGTAGGCGGGTTAGCGCTGTTTAACGCCGCCGGGACAACACCGGGGGCGAGAGTCTGGCAAACCGCGTAGACGGTAATGTTAGCCGTGGTGTTGGCTGCCGCCGGGTCGTTAAAGTTTTCGATAACAGCACTCCAGTAATTACCAAAGTTATTCGAGTAGGGGGCGCTAGTAAGAACCCGGATGTTACTCCCCAGATTGACATCAGCCAGGTTAACAATAAAACCACCGCTGGTGGCCTGCTTACCCGCCGGACAGTAGGCCCGGAATTCCTGGGCGTTAAGACCTGCTAGTGTAGCGGTGACTTTGACATAGTTTATGTCACTGCTCGGATTCCAGGTAATACTTGATTCACCCGCACAGGCGCCGGTAGGGTCAAGCTTCAAAATGGTCGAGGGGGTAATTACGCGCCCTCCGAGGTCCAGTTTGACCCCGTTAGGCGAAGAGTTGCCTACACAGGCGGTTACAGGGCCGCTGATAGCGGCAGCGGGTGTGGCGCCGCTGGCGGGCGAAGCCGTAAAGGTGCTCAAAGCCATTCCAAGTAATAAAGCAAAGACCAGTCCAATCAAAACGGGCAGCGAGGGTAGCGTTATGGTTATTCGTTTCATTAACTCATATCTCCTTGTAGCTTGTTGTAGCTTGTTGTAGCTTGTTATTGACTTGTAGTTGCCCTCTGAAGGCAAGAGAAAAAAGCTGCGTAAGAAACTGCATATAACAGCTTCTCGTCAGCGATAAGCGTTATGCAATTCAGGCTTAACAAAAGGGTTATTGCGCATAATACAGCAAAGTGGAGGGTAAAACAAAAAACCCCGAACAAGCTGCCGGGGCTTCTGTCAGGATAAAGCGCTCCCCTGTCTTTATATAACCAGTTTGAAGGCAGCGAAGGATCACGATTCCCGGTGCAGGCCTTACCCTCCGCGCAGCGCGCTAGCCGTTCGTAACCGGCAGAGTGATGGACGAGGGATGCGCCGGGTCGTGATAGACGGTTTGCTCGGCCAGTTTCAGAGTCGTCTCCGCGCCTAGCCGCTCGCCACTGCCGGGATTGCGCGGGAAGCGGGGATGCGCTCCGCTGGAAACTTGCAGCCGAATGCGCTGGCCGGGCTTGAAGCGGTAAGCCGTTGGCCACAGTTCCAGTTTCAGGCAGAGCGAGCCATCCTCCTGGCGCGTGGCCGCCGCGCTGCCGGGTTCCAGGCGGATAATGCCATCGCACAGGTTCAGGCTCTTGCCGGACTTCTCCACCACGCACAGGCGGGCAAAGAAATCGGTATACTCCAGGTTCGAACGCACATACAACTCGGCGTTTACCGGGCCAATGACCTCCAGATCCGCCGTGAGGACAGGGCTGCTGTAGACCAGCACATCTGCCCGGGCTTCCAGTTTGCGGTTATCCTTGCTGCCCATGTACTTGCCCAGCGAATTACCGCCTACCGCCGGGGTAGGGTCCACCGGGTTATAGCGGTAGTGGTCCGGCTCGGAAGCCGGCGGAGCTTCTTTCGATAGACCGCCCTGCGGTTGCAAAAACCATTTCTCGGGCCGGGAGGGTGGCGGCCAGTCGGCAAAGTCGCGCCACTCCCTGGAACCCATCACGAAAAGGCGGACCGGTTCTTTACGCAGTGCTTGCTGCTGGCCCTTCAGGTGCGCGTCAAACCAGGCCAGGTTCTCTTTAGCGGTCGGGCCAAAACTATCGGGCTGGCCGTGAAACCAGGGGCCGATTAAGAGGTAAGGCTGCTTGCCGGCCTCCCTGAGCCGACGGTAATCCTGTAGCTGCCAGTAGAGGAACATGTCATACCAGCCGCCGACCATATCGACCGGCACGTTTACATCTTTAACCGAGTGGCTGTAATCCACCGGTTGCCAGTATGCGTCTTCGGGACCGTGCCCCAGGAGATCCTGGTAAGTCTCGGAGGGTTTTCCCACCACCAGGCGGTCGGCCTCCTTCAGGGGCAAATGATTGTAAGCCTGGTCCAGCTTTTTTTGTCGCCTGAACTGGAGCAGTAAATCGCTCAACTTCTGCCCGGTGGCCGCAAATTCAGTCATTTGAGTGGACCAGGCCAGGATAGTTTCGAGGGTAGCGCTGCCGCCCTGGAAGCGGAAATGATTGAAGTCCGAACTGGTAATGGCGGGGGCCAGCGCTTTTAGTTCCGGCCCGGCCCAGGCTGCTACCGACCACTGGGTAAAGCCCAGGTAACTGGGCCCGGCCATGACGAGCTCTCCGTTAAACCAGGGCTGCTTTTTAATCCATTCGATGGTCGCCAGGCCATCCTCGTGTTCGTGGCGAGCATAGACGAACTCCCCGCCCGATCCGCCGGTGCCGCGGGTACTCTGGTAGAACAGGTTGTAGCCTCTTTCGGCGAAAGGGCCTGCAAAAAGCCCGGCAGCCAGCCCCCGCCTGCCGTAGGGTGAACGAATCAGCACGGTCGGGTAGGAAGACCCGCTGCGAGGAGTGTAAAGGTCGGCCAGCAGCACCACCCCGTCCGGCATGGTAATTGGTACATCCCGTGTCACCTTCGGGTCGGGAGTGGTCGGCGGGGGCAGCTTCATTAACAAATTTAGGATTCGAGTGGACAGGCTCATGCGGTTCCTCCTGAATTTCTTTCTCTCTTTTTGCGCCAGCGAAAATTTTGGCAGAAAATGAAAGCAACGGGTAGGGCTCCAAACAGCCCGGGCGGCTTCGGGCTACTTATTTTGGGGATAATCGCGCCAGAGCCAGCTCAGCGTTTCGGGGAAGATAGCTCCTCCGTGTTTGAGACTATGCCCGCCTTCGCCAAAAACGAACCTGTAGTCGTACTCGCGGTATTCAAGGGCCGCCGCCATACTTTGATTGGCCAGCGCCCAGCTACCGAAGATGACGTTGAGATCTTTGGTGCCCGATTGTAAGAAAACTCTGAGCGGTTTGCGCTCGCTCTTGCGGACCATAAAGGGGTAGTTATGGCCTCCCCTGATATCGGTGAAACTGCCGCAGTGGACGACTACTTTACCAAAAGCTTCCGGGCGCTCCCAGGCTACCGTGAAAGCGCAGATTCCTCCCGAACTGATCCCGCAGATGGCCCGCCCGGCAGGGTCTTTAACGATCTTATATTTTTCCTCAATGGGCGGAAGCAGTTCTTCGAGCAAGAAACGGGCATAGCCGTCTCCCAGCGAGTCATATTCAACACTGCGGTTGTCATTCCCGCCGTAAATGGGCAGGCCCGGCCCTTTGTCGCCGGGATTGACGAAAAGGCCAATGGTCGGGGGCATTACTCCCCGGTGAATAAGGTTATCAAACACTACCGGGACATTGATATCGGGGCTGAGATAAAGCCCTCCATCCTGAAAGACCATCAGGCAGGCAGGTTCCGAGCCATCATACTGAGTGGGGACATACAGCCAGTAATCCCGCTCGGTGCCTTCATAGAACTTCTGGTTTTTCCAGTGGTACATGACCAGTTCGCCCTCTGGCACACCCTCCTGAGGAAGGGAGTCCGGGCCGAGGGCGTAAGGTTCGTTGCCGGCCATGCTGTAGGCGAAGGCCAGTTGATCTTTCGGGGGCATCCCGGTAAAAGGAATCCCGGAAGGAGTTCGTCTTTCCCCGGGCTGTTCACCCGGCTCGCCGGTTTGTGCTTCTGCCATAATCTCAGCCCTCCCATGCTCCTGGTTTGACTTTTTTAACCGATAGCTAAAGCCAATCTTTGATGGGCTTAATGTAAACCGTTTAAGAGCGGAAAGCAAATTATTTGCCCTGTTGAGAGCGCCCGGAAATACCCGCAAGGTGGGCATAAAGCCAAATTTCCGGTCTAGCCCAATACCATGCAAATAAGGCTATTTAGCGCAGGGCTGTACCAGTCGAGTGACCGCGCGGGAATCAATCCCCGCGCTAGTATAACGAACCCCCATAAATGGGGCTGACAGCATCATAGCGTTCGAACGGGGCTAAATGCTCTCAAGCGGGTTCAGCCGCTTTCGTTGAAATAGCCCGGTCCATTGGCTGTAAGCCCCCCTTGCGGGCATGGCCGGGCGGTCGAACACCTGCCTCGCTCTTTTCCTTATGCCCCATTCCAAGCCATGTCATTCTGAGGGCCGCCGCTACCACCCAATGTTGCTTTTCCCCGTTCGGAGGCCCGAAGAATCTCTTTGCCCCGTTGATAGCCCTGCCTTGCGGCCGAGATCCTTCGGCTGCGGCCTCAGGATGACATGTTAACGAATGGGGCGTGATGAGGAAAGCGAGCGACCGCCAAAAAATAAGAAAAGCGGGTGAAAGCCCTTGACATATATCGTTTATTTCGTATAATGGATATATAACGATATATCGTTATATTTAACGATATAGTTACCTGAGAATAGTAAATCAGGTTAAGAATAAGCCAGTATAATTTTTGGAGAAAAGCTAATGACTAACATAGTCGAAAACAAAGTAACCCTGACCGGCACGGTAGCCAGCGAAAAGCCGGCCAGCCTCATGCGCAAGTTGTGCAAGCACTGGTCGCACAAACTCGAAGTGCAGTATGATGAAGTGCGGGGAGAAGTTAATTTTGGGACGGGTAGCTGTGAACTGGATGCCAGCCAGAGCGGCGTTTTAGCCATCCGGGTGAACGCTCCTGACCCTGAAACCGCCGGGCGCCTCAGAGAAGTAGTAGAGAGACACCTGGAGCGCTTTGCGGTCCACGAGACTCTGACCTTCCAGTGGAGCGCGATTGAAAATAGCTGAGTTACCGTTCAGGCGCTTGCAGCCCTGGCGGAGCCAGCCGCAAAAGATTCGGAGAGGGTTATGTTTAATTACAGGAGTCTAAAAAGGCGCTTTAAGGACGGCAGGCCGCCGCACCGGCAAGAGTTTTACTCGGCACCGGACGGCCAAGCGGAAGGGCCGGAGGCAGGCTTACTTCACCGGAGAGGTGGAGGGGGACAGCGCCACAAACGGGGTTTTGTCAAAATGGCCGTGCTGGATTTGCTGGCCGAGCAACCCCGCCACGGCTACGAGATTATCAAGGAACTGGAACAACGTTATGCCGGGTTTTACCGTCCCAGCCCGGGCTCGATCTACCCTATTCTACAAATGCTTGAGCAGGAAGGGTATCTGAGTGTCGAGGAACAGGAAGGTAAGAAAGTCTACAGCCTGACCGAAAACGGGCGAAGTCTGCTGGAAAACCAGCAGCAGCTTCATCACGAGCGGCATTCATCTATGTCACTGGAGCCGGAAGAAGAGTTTCCCGGTTTGACCCGCCAACCCAGGCATAAAGGTAAAGGGCACGACCCGGAAATCAGGCAGAGCGCCATGGCCCTGGTGGAAAGCATTCGATATGTGAACCACTTTGGCACTCCGGCCCAGGTGCGGGAACTTAAAAAGATCATCGAGGGGTGCAGCCGCCAGATTCATGCTCTGCTGGCCCAGGAGAACCCTGAAGAGTAAGTTTAAGCCATAAAGAATCCGGCCCGGTTTCACTATTTTTGCCGCCGGGATAAAAGCAATAACATTCAAATAAGCCAGCCCACCGGAAATACCCGCAGGGGGGCTGTTAGCCAAATTTCGGAGCGGCCGAACGGGTGGTTCGGTCTTAAATAATCGAGGTGTTATGCGGAAGAGCGGAACAGGCATTAAATCGCGCGGGAATGAATCCCCGCGCTAATTCAACGAACCCCCATAAATGGGGCTGATAGCAGCATAGCGGTCGAACGGGGCAAAGTGCTATCAAGCGGGTTCAGCCGCTTTCGTTGAAATAGCCCGGTCCATTGGCTAACAGCCCCCCTTGCGGGCTTGGCCGGGTGGTCGTACGCCTGCTACTCGCTTTAATTTACATTGCCTTATTTGAATGTTTTGTCCGCCGGGATAAAAGTGGTCTTTTAACCGGCGGCTTTGCTGACAAATTCGTTGGTATAGGTCTCGCTGAGGTTAATCTGGCGGTTTTTGAGCTCTTGATTGGTCTTCTGCTCGATCTTCAGCACCGACTGCGGGCCGCCCTCTGGCATCTTCCCATCGGGGCTAAAACTGGTTAGCTGGCTTTTGAGGGCCGTAATATAGAGATTTTTATCCCCGGCATAGTAGTCGGCGGGGACTTTATCGGCAATTTCTTCCGCCGAGTGAGAGTGCATCCACTGTAAAGTGCGGACGTAGGCATTCGCCAGCTTTTGCACGGTCTCCTTATGACTGTTCACATAGTCATTCTGTAAAAAAATACAGATAAAAGGATAAGGCCCGCCCAGCGCGGCCCGGGTAGAGTCGGGGGAGCGCAGGTCAACCAGCACGCTGGCCTCACCGGAGGCCAGCAGGCGCGAGACGGTCGGTTCGGTGGTCATACCGGCGTCGATGCGGCCCTGCTGCATGGCGGCGATAAAGGTATCGCCCGCCCCTACCGGGATAAAGTGAACCTGGTCTGGGGCCAGGCCGGCCTTATCGAGCAGGGCGGCGGTGAGGCTCTGGGTGCCCGAGCCGAGTTCGGTCACGCCCAGGTTCTTGCCTTTGAGGTCGCTAACCGACTTGATCTGCCCGGCCGCTTTAGCCGAGACCATTTCGGCTTCGCCCGGCGCGTTATTCAACTGCACCACGCACTCCAGGTGCTTGCCGGTGGACTGTAGTTCCAGGGTGTGGTTGTAGGAACCGGAACCGGCGTCTACCTGCCCCGCCAGCACCGAATCTTCTGAGGATTGCCCGGAAGCCTCGTCTATCAGGGTCACGGCCAGGCCCTGCTGGTCGAAATAGCCTAGCTGCTTGGCCAGGACATTCGGTAGATAAATCTGCTTATTAAGACCGCCTACCATGATTTGCAGGTGCGTTTTAGCGCCACTTGTGGGAGTATTTTCCGTCCCGCAAGCGCAGAGCATTGAAACTATAACAAGAGCGACTGCCACACTCAAGCGCTTCATAAACATTTCAGCATTTCTTTATACTACACGCACTCTGGATAAACGGTCAGGGAGCCTTAACCAGGAATTAGCCCGGAAAGAGGGTTGTTTCTTTCGATCAATTTCGCAGGCTATCAGGTACATTATAACAGTGTTCTTAAAGCAATCCCATTTTGGAGAGAAAGGGAGAGCATGGTAGCGCGCTCTCCCTCTGTATAGGTAGAGAAAACCGGCCTTAGGACCCGGTGCTAGGATGCATTACTGGCAAAGTCGTTGGTATAAGTCAGAGTAAGGTCGATCTTTTTGCCTTTAACGTCCTGGTTGGTCTGGTTCTCGATATTGAGGACCGACTCGGGGCCACCCTGGGGCATTTTGCCATCCGGGCTGAAAATGCCTAGCTGGCCTTTCAGGGCGGTCACGTAGAGGTCTTTATTTCCGGCGTAGTAGTCGGCAGGCATCTTGGCAGCTATTTCATCGGCGCTGTGGGTGTGAATCCACTTCATGGTGTTGACGTAAGCATTAACCATCTTCTGCACGGTGTCTTTGTGGCTGTTGACGTAGTCGTTCTTCATGAAGACGCAGATGAAGGGATAAGGAGCGCCCAGGGCCGCCTGGGTGGATTCAGGGCTGCGCAGGTCAACCAGCACTTTGCCTACACCGGTAGAGAGCAGGCGCGAGATAGTCGGTTCGGTGGTCATACCGGCGTCGATGCGGCCCTGCTGCATGGCGGCGATAAAGGTATCACCCGCCCCTACCGGGATGAAGTGCGCCTGGTCGCCGGGGATGCCTACTTTGGAGAGCAGTGCCGTAGTGATGGTCTGGGTGCCGGAACCGAGTTCGGTCACGCCCAGGTTTTTGCCTTTGAGGTCGCTCATCGATTTGATCTGGTCCGCTTCTTTGGCAGAGACCATTTCGGCTTCGCCCGGCGCGATGTCCAGTTGCACCACGCATTCCATGTTCTTCCCGGCAGCCTGTAGCTCAATGGTATGGTTGTACGAGCCGGAACCGGCTTCCAGTTGTCCGGCCAGCACCGCTTCCTCGGACGACTGGCCCGAAGGTTCGTCCACCAGGGTCACATCCAGGCCCTGCTGGTCGAAAAAGCCTAGCTGCTTGGTGAGCATGTTGGGCAGATAGATCTGCTTGCTGAGACCGCCTACCATGATAGTGAGCTTGGTTTTTGGCCCGTTGCTGGCTGCCGCCGCCGTGGTAGCGCTCTGACTGGCGGTAGTCGCTGCTGCTGTGGTTGCCGCTGCTGTGGTAGCGGCGGCAGCGGTGGTGCTGCTGGCAGCCGTAGTAGCCGCCGCGGCCTGAGTAGTGGCCGCTGCCGTAGTGGCCGCAGGAGCGGTAGTAGCGGTATTGTCACCGCAGGCGGACAGTACCAGCATCAGCACAAGACCCAACGCCGGGCCCAGCCTTAGAAAACGCGATTTCATGGTTCTCCTCCTTGTTATCTTCCCTTGTTATCTTTCGTTATTATCTTTCGTTATTATCTTTCCTTGATAATCACTACCGGTCACAACTGTAAGCCCTTTTTGGCTCCTGACCTCTCGCGGCAGGTGCCTGTTATGTTAAGTTAAAATGCTGCTTCTCCCGGCCTCTTTACCCTCGCTTTCTTTTGTGTGCTTACGCGTGGTTTCTACTGTTAGATCGTTACATCGCTGATGGTGTTAGGCCGCCACTTGATCAGGCGGTTCTCCAGGGCGGTAATCAGTAGCTCGGAGAGCAGGGCCATAGCTGACAGGATTGCCATCACGGCGAAGACCCCGTTAGCGTTAAAGGTGCCCTGGGCGGTCTGGATCATCAGGCCCAGCCCTTCCACCGAACCCAGGTACTCCCCTACCACTGCCCCGACCATGGCGAAACTGAAGCTGGTATGCAGGCTGGCGATAATCCAGCTCAGCGCCGAAGGAATAATCACGTCCATAGAGAGGCGCCGCTGGCTGGCTCCCAGGATGCGGGCGTTCGCCAGCAGGTTGCGGTCTACCTCTCGCACACCCTGGAAGGCGTTAAAAAAGACGATAAAGAAGACCAGGATGGCGGCCAGGGCAATCTTGGACTGGATGCCCAGGCCCAGGCCAATCACTAAAACCGAGCCGAGCACTACCCGGGGAATAGAATTGGCCGCTTTAATGTAGGGGCCGAGCACATCGGCCAGGAAGCGGTTGCGCCCCAGGATCACTCCGAAGACTACCCCCAGGAAAACCCCGATCAAAAAGCCGAAAACGGCTTCTTCCAGGGTGGTGGCAATCTGGTTCCAGAGGGGGCCCTGGGCCGTGCCGTTGGTAACCCATTTGACAAGCTGGTTCCAGATGCCGGAGGGTTTACCCCAGAAGAAAGGGTCAATAATATTGGCAGCGGCGGCCAGTTCCCAGCCCCCCACGAAGACAATCAGGATAAGCACCCTGAGGCCGAAGACCAGCAATCGCTGGCGGCGCAGGCTGGCCAGGGCCTCCGCTATTTCCCTGTGTTCAGCAGCCCCTGCGGCTTCCTCATGCCTTATGCTTTGCACGCTCATAACTGACGATCACCTCACTCCTTAAATCTTCCCAGATTTCCTGGTACAGTTGAATGAAACGCGGCTCGAAGCGAATCTCCTCTACTTTGCGTGGCCGCGGCAAGTCGATGGTATAAATCCCTTTGACCGTAGCTGGCCCTGCCGTTAAGACACAGACCTTATCCGCCAGCGAAATGGCTTCCTCCAGGTCGTGCGTGACAAAGACCACCGAAGCGGAAAGGGAAGACCAGAGCTGAAGAAGTTCATCTTCCATCAGGTTGCGCGTCTGCACATCCAGGGCGCTGAACGGCTCGTCCATCAGCAAAATCTGGGGCTGATTGATAAAAGTCTGGGCCAGGGCCACCCGCTTGCGCATCCCGCCGGACAACTGGTGCGGATAGCGGTCCTCGAAACCGGCCAGGCCTACCCGCGCAATCCAGTCCCGGGCCTGCTGTAGGGCTTCCGCTTTTGGCACGCCCCGGAACTTCGGGCCGGTCGCTACATTGGAAAGCACATTCTTCCAGGGGAAAACCGCGTCGGACTGGAAGACATAGCCAATCCGGGGATCAATACCCTGCACGGGCTTGCCCTGCACCAGCACTTCCCCGGCGCTGGGCCGTTCCAGCCCGGAGATAAGACCCAGGGTAGTAGACTTGCCGCAGCCCGTGGGCCCGACCACCGCGCAAAACTCGCCGGGTGCGACCGACATGGTAAGATCGCGCAAAGCGGTATAAACCGAGCCCGCCGGGGTTCTGAAGCGCTTGGTTACGTTGTGTAATTCAATCGCGGCGGCTGCCGGAAGCGGCGTTTCTTTTAGCCCCTTTGATAGATCAGCCATTGTAGCCCGGTGATTACCGGCCTCCTTATGCGTTTCAATTCCAGCCATTTTCCGAATTGACCTCTCTTTTTATTTACTGCCTCCGGTAATCCGGTCCTTCTATAGACTCGCTGTTTATTACCTTCTTAAAGATAGCGAGGCTTACCCCGCCTACCTGGCCTGAAATAAGGCAAAGAAAAACTAACGGGAGGAGGCGTAGTTTTAAACTGCTCTCCTGCGCTACCCCTTTCAGGCCGGGCTTCAGGGTAAGGTAATAATCTTTTGTAACAGGCTTCTTTTTATGTAGTAATGATGACCAGGTTGTTGTAGGTGACGTTTCTATGGTTGGTAGTATATGCGAAAAGGTATAAATAGCGCATAAACGCCCGCCCCTCCGATATAAACATCGTATAAACATTTCTCCGGCTGCCGGAAAAAGTAAGCCTTGAATGCTATAATCATAAATTATCAGCCACCCGTGGACTCATACCGCCTGCCCGCTTCAAAAGATGAAATGATTTTCTTATTCTGGCAGCAGTCAAAGGGCGCTTCCCGGTCGCTTTTTCTCCCGGCAGAGCCATGCAGGAGGAAGCCTGTTCCAGGGCCGGCTAATCGCATTTTAGGTTTGATTTGGTGCCTCGGCATTGATGCCTTGACACTGGTGTCCTGGCAAGGAGCGCTGTTTATGCAGAACCTGGTACGAAGATCGCTTTTGATCCAGTTGCTAAGTGTCTATCTAAGCTTTGTCATTGTGGTGCTTCTGGGAGGAGTCCTGGTTGACAACGTGGTAGAGCAGCGCTTGCGCAGCGATGTCCAGGCCGCAGACCGGGCCCTGGCCCAGGAAATTGCCCTGCGTACCAGGCTCCAGGTCAGCAGGCCCGAACAGGCCCTGGTGGAACTGGGTAAACTGGTAGGCCAGCAGGATGCTAATTCACAGGCCCTTGAGGGCATGTTTCAGATCTTCAAAGCTACCCATAGCGATGTGGACCAGGTTTTCTGGCTCGACCCGGTGGGCGGGGTGCGGGTAGTCTGGCCGGCGGGCAAAGTAGGGTTGGGAGCCGAATTTTCGCCGCCGGGGGTGGTCCAACGCGCTCTCCGCGCCACCGGCCCGGTATTGGAGGTGGGGATTGCTACCGCTACGGCCACCCGCAACGCGGGCGTTATTATCGCCGAACCGGTACGCAACCCGGACGGCAGCCTGAAGGGCATCCTGGCTTCCAGCGTCTCGCTGGTTGAACTGAGCCTGCCTTTGCAGACGGTAGTGCAGGCCCAGCAACAGGACGGCCGCCATCTCATGATCAGCGTGATAGATGAAAACGGCCGGCTGATTGCCACTCCCGATGACCAGCGCATTTTGCAAACGGTCCTGGACGAACTGCCCGGGGCGGAGCAGGCCCTCAAAGGGGCTACTTCTTCCCGCACCGGACCGGGCAACGACGGGCAAAGCTGGCTCTTTAGCGCGGTGCCGGTGCCGGATGTTAGCTGGGCGGTGGTAGTGCAGCGCCCGGCTTACGAGGCCCTGGCGGTGGTCGGCGAATTCCGGCTCTGGCTGCTGGCGGCGGCCCTCCTGTTCGCCCTGGGAGGTCTGCTTTTCTGGCTTTTACTCTTGCGGCGGGTCATTCGCCCGCTCCATACCCTGGCCCTTCAGCACCAGACCCTGCCTACAGCCGAGCGTTCCCTCTCGCGTGACCGCACAGTCCTGGCCGGGCGCGAAGACGAGGTTGGTTACCTGGCGCGTTCGCTCATTTCGCTGGAGCAGGATGGGCTAAAGAAACTGGCGGAACTCCAGACCCTGCTTGAAACTTCCAACGCGGTGGTCAGATCATTAGAACCGCATACTGTAGTTAAGAAAATCATCCACGAGGTGCGGCGACTGGTAGACGTGCAGGGGGCCGCCATACTCCTGCCGGATGAAAAAGAGGTTCTGCACGTCCTGGTCAGCGAAGGACATAGCGAGCATTACGATACGGCCCTCGCGCTGTCGCCGGATAAAGTCAGTTCAGCCGCGGTGCTGGCGCTGCGAGAAGGCCGGCCGGTTCAAAAACTGCTGGGCCCGGACGAAGCTTCCTTTTCTTACGATGACGGTTTCAGAGCGGTTCTGGCAATTCCGATTATCAGCCGGCATGTCGGCGGGGTTGTTTTGCTGGTGCACCGGCTTGAGCCGCATCCTTTCGGCCAGAACGAAATCGACCTGCTGCTGACATTCGCCAACTATGCCACCCTGGCCTGGGAACACGCCGTACTCTACGAGCGCAGCGATGTGCGGTTGCAGGAAGTGGCCCGCGAGAACGAGTTGCTCTACCGGCAGGCCTCCGAAGAAAAACAGAAGCTGGAAGCGATCATGGGCAGCATGAGCGACGGTCTGCTCCTGACGGGCAGCGGCGGCCAAATCCTCTACGCTAACCAGGCGGTGGGTAAGATTACGGATCTATCGCTGGCGAGCCTGGAACAGCGGCCGATTGAGGTACTTTACACGGCCCTGGCCCGGGTGGCGCTGGACGGGAGCAACTGCCAGAGGCTTGAACAACTGGCCCGGTCGGACGAAGCAGGCGAGACGACCGTTGAGATCCGGCGGAACCAGCAGCGCCGCTTCCTGCACCTGCGCCTCTTCGAGGTCGGCGACCACGCCGGGCAACCGGTCGGGCGCGGCTTGCTGATGCGGGATGTCACTCGCGAGCGCGACCTGGACGAATTTAAAACGACCCTGCTCTCGGCGGTCGGCCATGAGTTGCGCACTCCCCTGGCGGTAATCAAGGGCCACGCTTCAACCTTGCTCCAGGAGGATGTCACCTGGTCGCCTGCCGACCAGCGCCACTCCTTGCAGATGATCAGCGCCGAGGCGGACCGGGTAGCCCGGCTTATCAGTAATCTGCTGGACCTGTCGCGCCAGGAGGCCGGGCTGCTTTTACTGAAATCTGAGGCGGTGAATATTCTCGATATGACCACCAGGTTGGTTGAGCAAGCCAGCCGACCGGGAGTGCACATCAGAGTCGAAGTGCCGCCGGATTTGCCCCTGGTCTATGCCGACCAGGCCCGTATCGAGGTAGTACTGCACAATCTGCTCTCTAACGCCGTGGTCTACGGCGAGGGAGAAGTGCGCGTCCGGGCCAGGAGCGAGCAGGGGCAGGTAATAGTATCAGTATGGGACAACGGCCCCGGCATAGACCCGGACGAACTGCCCCATATTTTTGAACGTTTCTACCGGGCGCGGCGCGGCCAGCACAAACACGCCGGGGGAACCGGCCTGGGCCTGGCCATCTGCAAAGCTTTTATAGACGCTCACCGGGGCCACCTCTGGGTAGAAAACGGAGTCGAAGAGGGAATTACCATCTCCTTCTCCCTGCCCCTGAATGTTGAAAACTCTCCTGTTAAACCGGAGGGCCAGGCGCTTTTAATCCAGGAAGGCAAAAACTGATGACTTCAACGACGAAGCGAATTTTGATAGCCGAAGACGACCCGGGATTGCGTGATTTTATCACCCGTAACCTGCAAATACGCGGATTTGAAGTGCTGGAAGCCGGTAACGGGCTGGAAGCCCTGGCGGTCTGGGAGCGGGAAAACCCGCATCTGCTTATCCTGGACGTGATGATGCCGCGGATGGACGGCCTGGAAGTCTGCCGGCGCATCCGGGAACAGTCCGGTGTGCCGATCATTATTTTAACCGCCCTTGATGCCGAGTCCGATAAGGTGACGGCCCTGGACCTGGGCGCGGACGATTACCTCACCAAGCCCTTTGGGGTCGAAGAACTACTTGCGCGTATCCGGGCCATCCTGAGGCGCAGCCAGGCTCCGGGTGAAACCGAGCAAACCCAGGCAGGCGGCTTCAAACGCTTCGGCGAACTGGAAATTGACCTGACCGGCCATATCGTGCGCCTGCGTGGAGCCGAAGTGCGCCTTTCCCCGATTGAGTTCGCCCTGCTAAAGCAACTGGTGGCCCATGCCGGAAAAGTGCTGACGCACCGGGTGCTGCTGCAAAGCATCTGGGGACCGGAGTACCACAACGAAGCGGAGTACCTGCGAGTCTACATCAATCGCCTGCGCCAGAAGCTGGAAACTGACCCGGCTCATCCGCGCTACCTCCTGACCGAGCCAGGGGTAGGCTACCGGTTCGTCTACAGTTAAAGGGTGAGCCTTTCAGCCGTAAGAACAGACTGAGAACCCGAACGCCCTGTCATGTTCGCAAGGGTCATATTGCCAATATAGGGGATATGTCAACAGAAGCGATTGCACTCGCTTGCTGGCATTTCTAGCCCATTTGGCCGCCTGAAAGCTACCAGCCTCATTCAGCGTGCTTCGTTGGACTGGCGCGGGGATTGGCTGAAAGCCCCCTGCGGGCATTCCCGGGCGGTCGCACACCTGCTTTGCTCTTTCTCATAACGCCCTTGCCAGAGCCATATCACACTTCACCGAGGAAAAACGCTGCGCTGGCCGGGCAGGGCGGCCCCCAGAGGTCGTAGTTGGTCATAATAAGCTCCTTTCCAGCAGACTTCAGCGCATTAGATAAGGCCGTATTTGCGGGCGCTGGCCACCAGGCGCTCGGTTTGAGCCCGGCGCTCGGCCTGGTAGCTACAGACCCGCGACCCGGCGCTGGCTGATAAAACAGGTGGGTCGGCATCCTCGCTGACCACCCGGCGCAGATAGGCCTGCGGGTTGGCGATACTCTCCTGCCCGGCGATATAGCGCTGCCAGGCTTGCAGGTAGGTGGCATCTCGCCCATTTTTAGCTGCTATGCGCGAGAGTTCTTGAACACTCCTGCTTGGCATTCCGGTAATTTCCAGCATTTCTTCAGCAACATCATCACACAACAGTGTGTGTTGTTTAGCTGTTTTTTGATTAGATGTGTGTTGTAAAGATGTATTTTGTTTATAGATGTTTTTTGTATCCCTACTTTTGACAGGAGGGTTTTCTGCCAAAATATCAGGAAGGGTACCATCATAATTGTCAGGAGAGTCTTCTGCCAGAATATCGGGAAGGGTATCCTCATCACTGTCAGGAGGTTCTGCCAGAATTTTGGAGGGAGTAGCGTCATATCTATGGGAGAGTTCTGACAGAGTTGCAGGAAGGGTAGCGTAATTATTGTCAGAAGAGGGTTCTGACAGAGTTGCAGGAAGGTTAGTGTCATATCTGCGGGAGGCTTCTGACAGAACTGCGGAGGGGTCAGACTTGATCTCATGTGAAGACGACCAATGCGGTGCACCATCAATATTAAGTTCGTAGATGGTAGCGCGAAAGCCACCGTCAGCGGCAAGGCGATAATGGCGGAAGATCAGGCCGCGTTCCACCAGCACGTCAAGGGCTCGCACCACGCTGCGCTCACAGACACCTGCGCCCCGGTCCAGGCGGCGGCCGTCGCGGGTAGTGATACCTTCTACGAACTGGGAATAGGAGATAGCGTCGCAGTGCTTCTGAAAGCCGTAGGTATGGCGAAAGATATAGAGCATCACTTTCAGCTCGGTTCCGCTCAAATCCTGCATCTGTTGGTCCAGGAAGAGGTCAGGAATAGCGGTGTAGGTGGGTTGGCCGTAGCCGTGGAAGATTGATGCCGGGCCGGACATAGGGTTACCTCGCTTCAGGGATGGGGAAAGCCAGGCAGGCAGCAAAGCTGTCTACTAGAAGCTTTCGGGCTAATAGGCTTGTATTTCAGAACATCCGTTCAATGCTAGCATTCATATTATTACATAAATTAAATGTAAAAGCAAGTGTTTGGGGTGCTAAATCAAGGCATTTGAGGACAAATGTTCTAAATGGTATTCTCAGGGGTTATTGACGAACATGAGGAAAACCGGGGCATTACGGATAAAGCGGTGGCAGGCGTGCGACCGCCCGGCCAAACCCGCAAGGGGGGCTTTCAGCCAATGGACCGGGCTATTTCAACGAAAGCGGCTGAACCCGCTTGTGAGCATCTCGATCTGATTAAGCGCCTTGCCAGGCTATCAGCCCCATTCATAGGGGTTCGTTGCACTAGCGCGGGGATTCATTCCCGGGCGATTACAAGCTTGCCACCATTGTACGAACAATGCCCCGCTTGTACGCATGTCACGCCCCTTATGATAGGAGCAAAGCAAATGCAATCAGGGGCGGGGAGGGAGATGCTTCAGACCATCGAGAGGGAGGTATAAGAATTTGGAAAATCTTTCCACTACAGGCAGGCCTTTTTTAAGCGAAGTAGAAAAAGCTCTGTCTCAGTACAAACAATTATTGATTTTACATCGCCCTTCCGGTGCAGGGGGAACCAGGTACTGGTTTTTGATCAGTAAAAATTCTGATATTTCGACAGTAATTGCTACCGGTAAGGCTCGCTCATCATTTACCGTATTTGATGCTAACTTATTAGCTTTAAGAGGCGAAGTTAATGCTGAATTGAAAATGAAAGCTGTTAAACTCTTCAAAGACTGCGGGGAGCTTTTAATGGCCGAATTTATTCCAGATCAAATTCAATTAGAGAGCGCCTTTGGGTTTGACGAGCTTGCAGAAGTTGAAGATTGGTTAGAGGCACGAAAAGAAGTGGAAGTTGTAGTTGGTGGCTATCCCAATTTTGATAAAGAAATTGTTACTGGTTACACGCCTGACGCTGATGGTTTGGTACGGCCTGGCGCTTACTAAAATGTAATCCCTGGCTTTTTTTATTATTACCCTAAAAACGCAGGGCGGTGAGAACCCGGTGCGTTATAATGGCCGAGCGCTACCCGCACGGGCAGTAAGCAGGGTACGCCCGCCTGTACCACGGTACAGGTTAAATTTAAGTCTGTTGCAGGATGCTCAGCGGGCCGGGAGCGGTTACAATAAGCCTGTTAATTAAAAATGATTATTAAAGGAAAATAGATAAAAGGAAAACAAGCGGCGAGATGATGACTACAGAAAGCAACGAAGCGCTACCGGCAGAGACCATCCGCAACCATCCGGCGGAAAAAGAGACCTTAACCGCCGGAGGTTATCTGACCCTTTTGAGAAATAACCAAAATTACCGTAGACTCTGGCTGGCCCAGGTTATCAGCCAGTTAGGCGACTGGTTCAGCCTGGCGGCGGTGATTGCCCTTATCACCCGCTATGCCGGTTCTGCCGAGGCGATCTCCGGCCTGCTGATTTTGCGCCTGGGGCCCGTGCTGGTGCTCAGCCCCTTTGCCGGGGTGCTGGCCGACCGTTTCAACCGGCGTAACCTGATGATCGGGGCGGACCTGAGCCGGGTGGTCTTTGCGCTGGGCTTTCTGCTGGTTAGCTCTCCCGATCAGCTCTGGCTGATTTACGTGCTGACGGTGGGACAGTTCTCGCTGTCGAGCGTCTTCGACCCCTCGCGCAACGCCCTGATTCCCGCCATCACCAGTCCGGAAGAGCGGGTGGCGGCTAACGCGCTGGGTTCGCTTACCTGGTCGGTGCTGCTGGCGGTGGGGGCGGCCCTGGGGGGTTTGAGCACCGGGTTGATCGGCCTGGAAATCTCCTTCATCCTGGACGCGCTTTCGTTCGTGGGCTCGGCGGCGCTGGTAGCCGGGATTCCGGCGGTGATGGGACGCATCGCTCAGCAGGGCGGGCAGCGCCAGAGCCTGCGGGTTTTCAAAGACCTGCTGGAAGGTTTCAGCTACCTGCGGCAGAACCCTCCCATCTTTGGCTATACGCTGATCAAGCCTTTAGCGGCGATCAGCAGCGGGGTCTTTTTCAGTATTATGGCCCTGCAAGCTTACCGGGTCTACCCGCTGGGCCAGAACGGCTCGATCAGCCTGGGCCTGCTTTACCTGGCGATTGGCATCGGCAGCGGGGTAGGGCCTTTGCTCTTCGGCGCGATCTTGCGGCGCAGCGGCGAAACGCGCCAGAACTTACAGCGGTTGGTCAGCCTGGGCTTTATGCTATACGGGTTGGGCTGGGGCCTCTACGCTTTCACCGGCAACCTGTGGCTGGCCGTCAGCCTGGTAATCCTGGCCGAGCTAGGGGGAGGCAGCAACTGGGTCTTCAGCACCACCCTGCTGCAACTGGGCACCGAGGAAAATTTCCGGGGGAGAGTCTTTTCGGTCGAAGCCAGCCTGCTAACTCTGCTGAATATCATCTCGGCCCTGGTGGGCGGCTTCATGCTGGATAAACTGAAGTGGCCGGTGGAGTTAACCGGCGGCAGCCTATCGGGTCTTACCATGCTGGTCGGCTTTATCTGGCTGGTCGGGACAGGCTTTGCCGCCCGGCGGTTGGCCTTGCGCCCGGCGGAGTAGGATAAGAACCGACCGGAAATTTGACTAACAGCCCCCCTTGCGGGCATTTCCGGTCGGTCGAACGGCTGGCACATTCTTGCGTGGTTGGGGATGCCTGCCGATGATAGGGCTATCTCGCTCGGTATTCCCTGTAAGTGTTTATCACTGCAATAGTGAAAAAGGCTAAATAGAAGAGTATAGCCACCGGGTACCAGGAGAAGAAGGTGTGAATTATAATTCCTATTGCCAAAAACACCATACTATATTCCCCTAGCAATTCCCATTTATCGCTAAAAATGAGGTGCTGTTCTCTTATCTTGAGGGTGGGCCATAGTAAAGAGAAGAGTAAGAAGAGTATTGAGATGATTTGAACGGTTGTCATGGCTAGTATCCCGAACGTTACCGGATGATGAGCGTTTCTTTTACAGACAATTCCTGTACCGGTTTTGTAGGCCTGTTATGCTGCGCCTTTGAAGGTTATAGCAGGGTATTAAGCCTTCTATAAGGGAAAAATAGTTACTCCTATCTCTTTAAAAATACCATTTTTTGAAATATTTGCAATAGTAAGTTTGAGAAGTTTATTTATTTACATGGAGGTGCTTATCACGCACCGGGCGCAACCTGCCTCGCTCTCCTCATCACGCTCGATTGTAGTCATGTCACGCCCCTTGTGGGTCTGAGGCCGCAGCCGAAGGATCTCGGCCGCAAGGCAGGGCACTGGCGGGTAAAGAGATTCTTCGGGCCTTCGAATGGGGTAATATTAAGAATGGGGCTGCGACGGCCCTCAGAATGACATGCCAAAGAGCCGGGCCTGATTTACAGAGCGAGGCAGGCGTACGACCGCCCGGCCAAGCCCGCAAGGGGGGCATAAAGCCAATGGACCGGGCTATTTCAACGAAAGCGGCTGAACCCGCTTGATAACACCTCGACCCGTTCAAGTACCTCTAATACTATTCAGCCCCATTCATGGGGATTCGTTGAACTAGCGTGGGGATTCATTCCCGCACGCTCGAAATGCTACCTCGCTCTCCTCATCACGCTCGATTGTAGTCATGTCACGCCCCTTGTGGGTCTGAGGCCGCAGCCGAAGGATCTCGGCCGCAAGGCAGGGCACGGGCGGGGCAAAGAGATTCTTCGGGCCTTCAATCAGGCCATAGCATCGTTGGGTGCTAATAGCCGGCCCTCAGAATGACATTTCAGTAAGCCGGACGTATCGGGTATATACGGGGCAAAGCAAAAGCGCCCGGGGAGGCTGTTAACCTCCCCGGGCGCGGGGATTTTATAGAGCCGTGACGGCGCTAGGCCGGGGTCATGATTTTGACGGCGGTGCGGGTGACGAAGCCGCCTGCTTCGGCCACGTGCGACCAGACATCATCGTTGCCGATCTGCTCGCCGTGCGCTTCGCCGTCCACGTGGTAGATCTTCTGGGGGTCGGCGCTGAGCGAGGTGATGATCGAATAGCTGCGGCCCGGTCCGCTGCGGACGGTGGCCGATCCCGCCGGGATGGTAATCATGTACTGGATCGGGACCACGCTGAACCCGGCGGCACTGCTGCTGGCTGCCCCGGCCGACCCGACAAAGCCGCGAGCCTGGGTTACCCAGTTCTTGCCGTCCGTGCGGTCGCCTTCCAGCGAGGCATGGTCCACGATGTGGCCGTTGTTGCCCAGGACCGGGTAGCGCCCGGCGATATTCTGCACCAGGGTTTGCAGGGCGGAGAGCTGCTTCGGCCCGACGGTATCGTTGGCCTGGCCGAAAAGCTCGATGCCGAGCGATACCAGGTTCAGCCCGAAACGGCCGTACTCTTTGCCGTCGGTCGGGTTGACCCAGCGGGAGGGGAACTGGGGCGGGGTGCCGCCGCAGTGGTAGGCGGTATGTTCTTCCGGTACAACGCGGTAAATGGGAGCGCCGCAGGCTTCCGCGCCCACCAGCCAGTGAATGCTGACCTGGCGGTCGTTAGAAGTCAGGTAGGCGGCAGCCTGGTCGCTCAGTCTCTGCGCTACCGCCGGGTCTTGCCCCGGAAAATTGCGGTCGTCCGGTCCGCAGGTGCTGTGACAAACCAGTACCAGGACGGAACTGCCCTGTCGCCCCTGGGTGTAGCAATTGGGGTCAAGGCGATTACTGTAATCGGCATAGATATTCATGGCAAGATACCCTCAAGTGAAGTTAGTTTAACACTAAGAAACCAGCTTATATTTACATGGAACTCATTTAACGAACCCAACTAAGGAACCAAAAAAGAAGCGACTGACCAGATGATATACCAGATTTTACAATCGGTCTATGACTTTTTGCACATTAGGCCGGCCCAGAAAATTAAGCTACAGGCACATGAAACCAGGATTTTGGTCATTTGCGATCAGGCTTATATTTCTCATAGCGGTAAGCCCTGAAATGATAAACGGGTTTCAAAGCGAAATTGTCTGGCGCTCTTTCCGATTTTGGGTGGCCGCTATATAGCCCCGTTGATAACGGTCTATGCAAAAAAATAGGCCCGTGCTATAATGCAGGCGCCTGCTTCTTTCTAATTAATGCCAGACTAATTACCAGCGATTTACTATAGCTTTAGAAAGCTTCAGACCAGCAGTTCAGACAGGATTTTATGAGTAAAAAGCGTCCTACAACCAACCCAACAACCACTCCCACCCTTAAAACTTCTCCCGCACCTGCGCCCGAAGCGAGCCTCCCTGCCGCCTCCGAAACCGCGACCGCCTTACAACCCGCACCCGAACCCAGACCGTCCATAGCGCCCGCTAAAGCTAGTTGGAGCGAACGGCTGGGCCGCTTTGCCCTGGCCAAACAATGGTGGCTTTTTGGCCTGATTATGCTGCTGGCGGCGGTGCTGCGCTTCGGCAGGCTGGGCGAACGCAGCCTGTGGTATGACGAGAGTTTTTCACTGACCCTGGCGGGGCGCGATCTTACCACTATATTGAGCGGAACGGCCAGCGATTACCACCCGCCGCTCAGTTATTTGCTGCTGGGCGGCTGGCTGCGCCTGTTCGGGGATAGCGTTTACGCGGGGCGGGCTTTGTCGGCCCTGGCGGGGGTCGGGTTCGTGGCGGTGCTCTACGGGCTAGCCCGCGAGATGTTCGGCTCGCGCACGGCCCTGCTGGCGGCCCTTTTTGCGGCGGTCGCGCCCTTTCAAATCCTCTACTCGCAGGAAGTGCGGATGTACAGCTTGCAGGCTTTGCTGGGAACCTGGCTGGTGTGGGCTTTCTACCGGGCGCTCAAGTACAACGGCTGGCCGGACTGGGTCCACTTCGGCCTGGTGGCCCTGCTGACGCTCTACAATATCTACTTCTCAATCTTCGACCTGCTGGCGCTGGAACTTTTCTTTGTGGGCATGGGGCTTTACTGGTGGCGCACCCGGCGGGAGTGGGTCAGGCAGCGGTTGGCAGGCTGGGTGCTGGCGAATGTGGGGGTGGGCCTGCTCTACCTGCCCTGGGCTTTTAGCCTGCTGCAACAGGCCAAACAGGTCCATAAATCCTACTGGATCGCCCAGGCCAGCCCGCTGGAAGCCTTGCGCCTGACCGATGTCTTCCTGTTAAATGCCACCAACCTGACCACTGAGCCAATCTTCGCGCAGCTTGGGGTGCTGCTGGGAGCGCTCTTCACCCTCTTTATCCTCTACTCGCTGCGCTTCAGGCTCAAGACGGGCGAGAAGGGTCGCCGCCGGCGCTCATTCGAGATCAGCCTGCTGCTGGTCTACTGGCTCGGCACGGTGGCGATTGTCTTTGCGGTTTCCTACTTATACGCGCCGCTCTACCTCGAACGCAGCCTGCTGGGAGTCTCCGCGCCCTGCTATATTTTGCTGGCGCGGGTGATCCAGACCGCCCGCAGGCCGGGGCGCTGGTTCTGGCTGCTGCTCCCGGCCCTGGTGGTGCTGTTCGGCTCGCTCAATTCCTACTATTTCAGCCGGGAGTACACCACCCATTACGAGAACGAAGCAGCCCTGACTGAGCTTAAAAGCCTGTACAAGCCGGGGGATATTGTCCTCCACAGCAGCAAGCTTTCCTACCTGCCCTTCGCCTACCTGAAAGCGCCGGGCCCACAGTATCTCGCCCCTGAGGAACCGGGGAACGTCCATGACGACCTTTCCGCCACGACCCTCAAGGCGATCAACATGAGCTACACCCCGGTAGAGCAGGCCCTGGCGCAGGTTCCGCCGGGCGGGCGGGTCTGGTTCGTGCGGGACAACCCGCAGCCCGGCCAGAGCGAACAGTACCTCGACGCCATGCAAAAGCAGCTAGCAGGGCGTTATAAAGTGGCGGATAGCTGGCAGTACTGGGGCCTGACGCTCTATCTCTATACCCCTGCCGGGTAGGGCTGGCTACTGGCGCGTTTCATCGCCCGAGACGACCTGGGCATGGTTGAGGGCCGCGACCAGGGCGGTTCCGCCGAGGATGTTGCCCAGCAGGGCCGGGAGCATGAAGCTCAAAAAGTAGGTAAGAATGCTCTCCTGCCCGGTAGTGACGAGATATAAAACTTCCACCGACCCGGCGATGATGTGGGCCAGCCCGGCCAGCCCCACCAGGAAAGTGATTATCACGATAATGCTGACCCGGGCCGCCTGGGCCGCGGGCAAGAGCCAGACCATCAGGGCGATCAGCCACCCGGCAAAAACACCCCGCAGCAAGGTGTTAAAGAAGTCGCTGCCCAGGGCGTGCCTGCCCAGTTCGGTAAACTGGCTTTTGACGTGCGGTTCAAAGACCCCCGTATTGCCCACCACCCAGGCGAAGATAAAAGCTCCCACCAGGTTCGCCAGCAGCACCACGCCCCACAGCCGCAGCACCTGCCAGAAGGTGGCACTATCGCGGCGCTTCATGAGCGGCAGGATGGGAGTGAGGGTATTTTCGGTAAAAAGCTGCTGGCGGCCCAGGATGACGATCAAGAAGCCCACGCTGTAGCCGAGCCGGGCAATCAGCGGGGTCCAGGGTTCGTCCGGCAGGCTGGCCCGCAATAAGCCTTCCGCCACCATCGAGAAGCCCATCGAGAGGCCCGCCGCCAGTCCGGACCAGGCCAGGGCGCTGGTCGGGCGGCACAATTCTTCTTCGCCCTCGCGCCGGATGGCCTCGTAAACTACCGCGGCGGGCGGGGCGGTGCGTTTTCTGACCTGCTCCTGCTGCTCCTCGTTAAGGTCAAGGGCGCCGCCGCTCGGCGGACCAGCGTTTTCGCCCTGAGAATTGGCGCTGTCATTTTGCTGGTTGCTGTTGCCGTCCTGCTGGTTGCTGTTGCCGTCCAGCACTCGCAGGCGCTCCGGTTTTTTGTTATCGTTTTCTCTATTGCTTCTGTTTTCCATCTATTTATCAGGGGATCTTTCCGTTTCTCAAATGCTAAATAAGCCGCCGTAATTATCTCGTTAGCTACTAAGCTTCTGCATTTGTAGCATAATTTGCTCCAAACTTTATTGAGGTTTTGTTAAAGAGTGCGGTACGCCGGAGATATGGTTGAGGGGTATGCTTCATAAAGCGGGTGGCCAGCGTGCGCGCTGGACGTTAAGGGTAGGAGCGGGGCGGCATAAAGCCAATGGACCGGGCGTGACATGGCAGGGAGCCGTGCGTTATTCATAAGGCGAGTGGCAGGCGTGCGACCGCCCGGCCATGAATGGACCGGGCTATTGCAACGAAAGCGGCTGAACCCGCTTGATACAAATTGGCTCATTTGAAGGTGTGAGGTATTCAGCCCCATTCATGGGGGTTCGTTATACTAGCGCGGGGATTCATTCCCGCACGGTCGCCCGCCTGCCTCGCTTTTCTCCATAACGCCCCGCTTGTATTCATGTCATCCTGAGGCCGCAGCCGAAGGATCTCGATCCTCGGCCTGCTCTCAAGATTGGGGCTAGAAGCGAGATTCTTCGGGCCTTAGAAAGAGGTAAAGCACCATTGGTTAGTAGCAGCGGCCCTCAGAATGACATGCTAAAAATAGGGGCGTGAGTGATAAGAGCGAGGTAGCATCACGACCGCCCGGACCTGAAGGAACCGGGCTATTTTAACGAAAGCGGCTGAACCCGCTTGATAGCAGTTTTACTCGTTTGAACGCCTAAATTGCTATCAGCCCCATTCATGGGGGTTCGTTATATTAGCGCGGGGATTGATTCCCGCGCGGTCGCCCGCCTGCCCCGTTCAATGACATGTCACGCCCACAGACGCCTGGTTCCACCTACATTTCGCCCGGTTGGGGCAGCCTGCCGTTATCGCGGAAGAATTTGAAGATTTTGGTGTCGTTTATTCGATTGTGACCGCGCGGCTTGAAGCTGGAGCCCATATTCGTATCCTGTTTTGGCGCTCCCACCGCATCCAGGCGGTCATAATTGTTTACTTTGTGGGTAGCCACTGCATCGGTAGCCTGGGATCTCAGTTTCACCCCCACCCCGCGTTCGGGGTTTATCTTGCCGGTTTTGAGGCGGTGTACGTGGATAACCCAGTTTGCCTGTCTACCCTCCAGGTGATATTCCCCGCTGAAGTCGCCGCCTTTCTCGAAACTGCACTGGTAGGTGTGGTCTAAACTGACCTTGAAGCCGAGCGGGATGGGCTGGGTAGAATTGATGAAGGCGGCGATATCCTGGGGCTCGGAGGGAGCGATTTCCTGCTTAATCCGGGCTGACAGGTTAGCGGCAAACTGGTTATAAGTGGTGGTAATTTGGGTTTCGACCGCTTTTAAGGCGGTCTCATCGGTAGCGGTCTGAATCTGCTGGTCGGTTTGCTGCCTGTAATTAACGGCCTGGGCCAGTATGGCCTGCACCGCCTGCGAGGGATTTGCGCCCGCCGCTCCCATAAAGCGATTGTGAGTGCTATTCAAATTACCGGAAGCCCGCTGCTTGAGGGTGCTGAGCGGGATGGCGGGGGCGGTGTTAGCCGGGGCGGAGGTTCCCCAGGCCATTTTGACGGGCGGTTGCGTGCCCGTTTGCACGGACTGGGTATTATTGACCACCGGTGCGGTGTTGACTATGGGCTGGCTATTGACCACCGGTGCGGTGTTGACTATGGGCGCATTATTCACAGGCACATTGTTAACCACCGGCGCGGTGTTGACTACAGGCGCACTATTAACACCAGGCGCATTATTAATGCCGGGCGCACTATTTTGCAGCCCGGTCTGGGGTTGGGCCACCAGCGGGGGCGCACCGACATTTTGCTGGGGAGCTACGGGCGCGTTGTTAGCGGGCTGGGCAGGCTCGGGGAAAAGGGCGTCCAGGCCCGAAAAATCGGGTTCCGGCGGCTGCTGGTTGGCGACTGCCGGGTTGGGGTTTTCGGCGCGCTGGAACATAAAGCCCACCGCCACCGCCGCGCCATCGGTGATGCCGGGATTGTGCATCAGGTGGGGATTGGTATCGGGATTGACATAGCCGCGCTTGCCCGGTTCGACATGCTCCAGCACGCTCAGTTCGCGCTGCACCTGGCGGCTGGCATTTAACATGCGCATGACGGCCTGGTTGCCGACCTGGCGTTGCAGGGAGAGGACGCGCGCGGGGGTGAGATTTTGCTCACGAGGGTGGAAACGGTTGCCCGAAGTGGCCGGGGCGGCTTCGGTTGCAACGGTCTCCTCGACCTGGGGGTGTTCGGCCTGGGCCTGCTCAAGTTTGGCGGTCTGTTTCTGGTGCATTGCTAAAACCCTCGGTGGCACAGCAATAAAGCTCTGGCGTTTAACTTTATTACGGCTGGTAAAAATGTGCTGAAGTCATACCGGAGTACCAGGAATTGTTGGATGTTTACATTGTATAGGCTATTTTCTGCCTGTCAATAACTTAAACACCTTTTCTTAAAAATAATTCAGTTCGCCATTTTATTGCCAGGGGTATAAAATATTTTACAACCTCCCGAAATCGCGCTGCTTATAATGCAGCTAAGAGGGTGCGCTAATAATGCCCGGTAAAGTTGGGCTAAACGAGAAGGCTAAAAGGCGATGCAGGTGAAAAGAGCTCAAAACCCCGAGGTAGCGGGGCTGGTCAAGACGATTGCCACGCATAAAGACCCGCTGAAGCGGGCCGAGGCCGCGGAACGGCTGCGCCAGTTGCAATACACTCCGGTGGAAGCGGCTTTGCAAGCCCTGAGCCACCGCGAAGGCGAGGTGCGGCTCTGGGGTATCGTCAGGCTGAATGAACTGGGTTATGCCGAGGCCACTCCCCACCTGATTCCGCTGCTAAAAGACTCTAGCCACAAGGTCAGGTTAGCCACGATTATGACGCTGGGCGACCTGGGCCAGCCTGCCGCTCTCCAACCGCTGGCTGACTTCCTGGTGAGCAAGCCCTACCGGATCAGCGCGGAGAAGAACTTCGAAACGGCCCTGATCGAGGCTTTGAGTAAGTTTGACTCCCCGCTGGCGACTGAGGCGATCAACCGTTACAGGCAGCGGGTCAGGAAGATCAAGCGCTACAATGCCGTGATAATCACCCTGGCAATCGGCTTGATGGTGATCAGTGTGGTCTCGCTGGTGCTGGTACGGCAGTCGCAGGCCAGCCCTTTCAACAACCACCTGGAGGCGTTTCTGCCAGACTTCCCGGAGGAGCCCGGCGCGGAAGCCTACTTGCGGGGGAAAGTGGTGGTGGTGGATAAGACGGCCGCCAGCCTGGACCAGACTTTCTTTGATTTGCCGGATGACCTGCGGGCCGCCAACCCGGCGGAGGTAGGCACAATCGTGCAGATAGTGTGGGAGAAGTGCGAGATAACGAGCTACAAAAGTAGCTGCCAGGGCTATAGCTCGGGCTACCGCCACACCGGCAAGCTCAGCATCATTGACCGGAGCAAGGGCCAAATAGTGGGCAAGGCTACCTTTACAGGCTACGAGCCGCTGCCCGCGCCCATCTCAAGAAGCACGACCCGCTCCGGTGGCCGCCCCTATGACGATGTAAAGAAGTACCTGCTCGGTCTGCCCCGCCGGTAGTGGTGGGTGCTGGTAGATGACTTTTATATAAGAACGGGGCGCGGTAAAAGCGCCCGGAAATTTGGCTGCAAGCCCCCCTTTTGGGCATTTCCGGTCGGTTGATCAGCGGCACGATTTTGCGTGATTGGGGTAGCATCACGACCGCCCGGCCATGAATGGACCGGGCTATTTTAACGAAAGCGGCTGAACCCGCTTGATAACACCTCGACCCATTCAAGAACCTCTAATGCTATTCAGCCTCATTCATGGGGCTTCGTTGAACTAGCGCGGGGATTGATTCCCGCGCGGTCGAAATGCTTCCTCGCTCTGGTACCTAACGCCTCGTTCGTATTTTGCTCCCCTCCTTGCGGGCTTTCCCACGCTCTAAATAGTTCATATCGGCCGATTATCCAAATAGCCAGGGCAACAATAAAAAAAGAGAAAATAAAGGTATCGCTTTGGGATGGCCGCGCTGCTATATTGGAGGCGTGAAACAGAACATTTGTACGCAACATTTTAACAACGACCGAACTAGCTGGAGGCAGGTGAAAATGCAAAGGGATTTGCTGGTGGCGTACCGGATGCTGCTTGCGGCGCTGGTGGCTACGGCTTCCTCGAAAAGGAAGTGAGAAGAAATGGGCGCACAGAAAAAGCCGTGCGCGGCGCCGGGTTGTAAGGGCTGGGCCGTGGCCGGGTCGATCTTTTGCCAGGGCCATAGCGGGGCCTCGCTGCTGAACGAAGAGACACTCGCGGCGCAACCGGAGTCGCTTTACAGCCGCTATATCAGCCGGGAAGAAGAGGCCCTGCTGGCCGTGACGGGCGGGACGGGCCTGGAGCATGAGATCAAGCTGGCGCGGCTGAACGTTAAACGGCTGCTGGACGAGGGCGACCATGAGGCGGTGTCGAAGGCCCTGCTGGTGGTGTCGCGGCTGATGGAGAGTCACCGCAGGCTGGTCGGGGACCAGGCCACGGGTATCGTGAACGCGCTGGCGCAGATTCTCAGCGAACTGGGGATCGGCGAGAGCGGCGTAAGTTAAAGGACGAGGTGGAAAGGATGGCAAAAGTGAGTGAGGCGGTGGCCGAGAAGCCGCTCGAAATCCGCCATGAGAAGTGCGGCGGGGTTTACCTGGCCGCGCCCGGCAGCGAAGTGGGGGCAAATGAGGATTGTCCGGTCTGTACAGATGTGCGGCGGAGTTATGTGGAGAGCGGCGGGCTGGCTAACCGGGCCACGCCGGGCACACCCCTGGCGGCGGAACTGGGCCTGGTGGTTATCAGCGGGAAGCCCGGCCCGGTCAATTCGCAGGCCGAGGCCTCGCAGGCCGGGGCAGGGAGGTAAGCCAGTGGAGCAAGAAGATCAGGTGGCCCCGGTAGCAGCGGAGCAGGCCAGCACGCCCGGTGGTGCGGCGGAAGAGGCGAACGATACGCTGGCCGGGGTGCTGGCGGCCTATGTCGAGCAATTGCGGCTGCTGGACGGGGTGATACCGGAGTTGATCGGGGGAAGCACCCTGGCGGAAGTGCGTGAGAGCGCGGTCAGGGCGAAAGCGGCTTACGAGCGAGTAGCGGCCCAGGTGGCGGCGGGTGCGCCAGCGCCCGTCAAGGCCGAGAACCCTGCCGGGGGGAAGATCGCGGCGGGAGCGGGCGGAGGCACGCGGGGTAACGCCAGTATTCCTACGCCGGAAGGTTTTCAGAAGAGGCCGAGCGGCTACGCCCTGATTTTGAAAGGGCTGGCCCAGGGCAACGGCGGCAGCGCCCGCTAGGTAAGCGGTGGATTTAGCAGGTATTTAGGTGTTAGTAACTCAGGAGGTTTTTATACAATGCCTTTACTTTTAGCGGATGCCCAGCGCCTGACGAACGATGTGCTGGTGCAGGGCATTACCGAGACGCTGGTGGTGGAATCGGTGGTTTTGCAGCAGTTGCCTTTCATGGAGTTGAACGGCTCGGCCTTGACCTACAACCAGGAGGCCACCATGAGCGGGTCGAACTGGTACGCGCCCGCCGATACCTGGAACGAGCAGGCCGTGACGGTCACGCAGAAGCAGGCCGTCCTGAAAATCCTGGGCGGCGACGTAGATGTCGATAATTTTCTGGCACAGACCTTTCGCAATCCCTCCGATTTGAGCGCCGAGGCAATCAGCAAGAAGATGAAGTCGGTGGCCTATTCTTTCAACGATGCCTTTTTCAATGGCAGCGGGGCGGGCAACCAGCCTGCCGGGTTGAAGAACCTGGTGGCGGCGGGCCAGACTCGCTCGCTGGGGGTGAACGGGGCCGCCCCGACCCTGGACGATTTCGATGCGCTGATCGATATGGTCAAGCCGGGCAAGCCGGACGTGATTTATATGAGCAAGCGCACCCGGCGCGGCCTCAAAAAGCTGCGGCGGGCCAACGGCAACGGCTTTTTCGAGACGGACCTGAACGCCTGGGGCCAGCGGGTCGAGTACTATGACGGCATTCCAATCGCGGTGGACGACAACATCAGCGATGCGGAGAGCGTGGGCAGCAGCGTGAACTGTTCGCGGGTCTACGCGGTGCAGTTCGGCTACCAGCGCGGGGTGATGGGCCTGACCAACGGCATGATCCAGGTCGAGGAGATCGGCAGGCTGGAGAGCAAGGACGCCACGCGCACCCGCATCAAGTGGTACGTGGGGCTGCTGAATTTCCGGGATAGCGCGCTGGCCTGTATGACCGGGGTGCTGCCGAACTAGGTTTTTAGCATTCAAGTAAGTCTTTGTAAGTTCAAGCTGTGCCAGGCGTTCGACCGCCCGGCCAAGCCCGCAAGGGGGGCTTACAGCCAATGGACCGGGCTAGTTCAACGAAAGCGGCTGAACCCGCTTGATAGCATCTTAACCGTTCGAGCGCCAAATTGCTATCAGCCCCATTCATGGGGGTTCGTTGAACTAGTGCGGGGATTCATTCCCGCGCGCTTGGTCGGGCGGCACTAGTTTTAAGCGCCAAGCTTACGAGCTGCAAAATGGCGCTCTACAGTTTATTTTTTACTTTACTTCCACAACGCTGACAGTTGCAGCAGGGGCCGGGGTGCGCGTTAGCCCCGGTCCTTTATTTTGCCCTTTTTCGGCCTTCTGGCCTTTGGTATAAAGGAGCGGTCTATGACGTTAAGAGGTGATTTCCTGAGTAAGGTCAGGACGGAGTTAGGCGATACGGACGCGACTGCGCCGGTGTGGTCGGCGGACCTGCTGGCCCAGTTTTTAGAGGACGGCCTATTCCAGTTAGGGATCGATCTGCCGCCGCTGAAGGAGTATTCCCTACCGGCGGTAGTGGGGCAGCGCGATTATGTGCTGGACCCGGCAGAACTGGTGGTTGGCCCGGGCGGAGTGCTAAAGGTGGAGGTGGACGGGGTGGAAGTGTCACCCGGCGAGAGCTATTCGCTCTACCCCACCAGCCTTTTTTGCTATTCGGGCCTGCCTTTCGATAACCGCTGGGAGTTTTTCAGGCTCGGCGGCCAGCCGAGCGGCCAGCAAATGCTGCGCTTCCGCTACGCGTTGAGCCGGGCGGGCACGATTACGGTGCGGGCCTATAGCGTCTATTCGCTACCGGCCAGTGATGGGGAGGCCTTTAGCGATTTAACGGCGGCGGACGAACAGCTCTTGAAGTGGCTGGTCTGCTGGCGAGCTTACGCCTGGCTGGACGAGCAGAAGGGCAAACGCAGCGGGCAGAGCGTGGCTGGCAGTCGCGGGTCGCAGGGCTATTACCAGCGGCTTTACAACACGGCGCTGGCGAGCAGGCAGCGGGCAGAGGGCGTGAAATCTTATAAGGTGGTGCTAAATGGCTAAAGTGATTAACCCTGAGGGGAACGCGGAGCAGGTGGAAGCGGAGCGGCGCTTGAAGAACCTTTTCAGCAAGTTATTGAACCCGCCAGAGATGCCGGAAGCGCCGGTGCTGCCGCCGGGCACTTCGCAGGAGATGGCCCTGGTCTACGCGGTACTGAACCAGCGGATTGACGCGCTCGACAAGCAGTTGAAGGCGATTTACAAGCTGGCCTTCCGCACTTCGGCGGCGGTGGTGGGCATGATGCTGCCGGTCTTTGGCTGGGATAGCCTGGAAAAACTGCTAAAGCTGCTGGGGGTTAACTGATGAGCATTCCGCAGGCAGGCATTACCCATGACGTGGTGGTAGACGGGCAGGGCTATATGCTGGCGGCGAGCCGAGGAGCGCCGGGCTACCACCGGGCCGCGAAAAGTGCGGCGGCGCTGGGCGCGGTGACGGTCAACAGTGGCGCGGGCGAAAGGCTGGCCGGGGCGGCACCCTCGACCCAGTTGGCAAAGTTCGAGCGGCTTTTCTGGGACAACTGGCAGGGCAGCGGTGCGGCTTTCCTGGCGGGCGGTTTTACTAACGCCGCCAAACGCGGGCAGGTCAAGATTCTTGAGAATATGCGGCCTGTGCTGGGCGGGTCGGCCCTGGCCCTCGCGCCGCGCACCATCGAGGGGGTAGCGGACGTGTCGGCGCTCGATCTTTCGGGCTTCCAGACGGTGACGCTCGGCAATACGCAGGTGGTAGCGGTGGGGCCAAAGCTTTTTACAAGCAGTAATCCGGGAGTAAATAACACCGGGCTAGGCTTGAAGGCTACCCTGAGTGGCGCGGTAACAGGATTGGCGGTATGGGCCGGGCAGGTGCTGGTGACGGTGGGCGGTGGGGCGGTGCAAACCTTGAACCTCGCGACAGGGGCGCTGACGGCCTTTGCCCCGGCGGCTTCCGGTACGCTCATGCTGGCCTACCAGGGGGTGCTGGTGCTGGCGAACGGCAGCCAGTTGAGCTATTTCGCCCCGGCCCTGAACGGCTGGACCCTGGCGGCGAACCTGGATGGGGCGATTGTGGCGCTTGAAGAGTTGCATGGCTCACTCTACGTGGCGACCCCTACCACGATTTACCAGTTCAACGGCAAGCTGAAACCGAAGTCGCCCGCCAGCGCGCCGACGGTGCTGGACTATTTCGACTATGACTTCGGGGTGGTGCTCAAAATGCCCGCCTACAGCGGCAACGGGCTGTGGAGCGAGCAGAATTTTGTGAAAATGACGGCCTGGGCCGGGGCGCTCTGGTTTATGGCGGGCGGGCGGCTCTACCGGGCCGAACCGGGCGGAGCCTTTTCGCCGCTGAAGCTGGAAGCGCAGCCCGTGGCGGGGTCGAGTTACGGGCTGGGGCTCTGCGCGGGCATGTTAGGGGTGGTGGTGCGGAACGCGGCGGACGGCGCAACGGCCCTCTGGCTGAATGACGGCACCTGCGCCGGGAGCGGGTCGGGCTGGTGGTGCGTGCCAGCGCCGGAGGGGGTGCGCTGGTACTTTCCCTACGGTAACGCCGGGTACAGCGCCGGGGCGGTCAGCTTCATCAGCGACTCGGGCGGAGGTTACAGCGTGGGGCGCTTGCTGGTCGAAGCAGGTTCGCCGGTGGGCTTCCGGGCGGACAACTTTGGAGCCAGCCGTCCGATCTTGCAGGGGAGCGTGACCCTGCCGCTGCTCTTTCCGAGCGAGCTTGCCGGGGAGGGCAAGGCGGCGGCGATTTTGTTCGAGCGCATAGGGGTCGAGTGGGCCTGGCTGGACGGCGGGGCGTGGTGGCCCGATGGCGCGGGCGAGACGGTCGGGCCGTGCCAGGTGGCGGTGGAGTATTCGACCGATGGCGGGGTAAGCTGGTTCGCCTGCGCTTTCCCCTCGGACCCGCCAGGGGTGGCTTACCAGGTGACGGCCACCCAGTTCGGGGCGGGCCGGGTGGAGTTTCCTTTAAGCCAGGCGGGCTATCTGCCGCGCTACCCGCTGGCGACGGTCAATAAGCAGGAGTTGCTGCCCGACCCGGGCTGGCTGCTGCGGATTAACTGGAGCGGGCCGGTCATGCCGCTGTTGCGGAGGATCTGGCTGGATTACCTGCCGCTGGAACTTGAACCGCGCACAGGGCTGAACTGGGAGCTGGAGTTGAACCTCGTCCCGCCGGTAGTCGGGCTGAACCAGGCCAGCGATAACGAAATTCAGGCGAAGCTTGACGGGCTGTGGTCGGCCTGGCGCAACGGTACTACGGTGCGCTTCGAGGACATAGACGGCAGCGTCTACCCGGTCAAAGTGGTGGCGCTGGAGCAGAAGGCGGTCGCGCCGGGCGTCATGCCGAACCTGAAGCAGGGCTGGCAGGTGGCAGTGCGGCTGACCGAGATGTTCACCTACGAGTAGAGGTGCTTTTGCATAAAGCAGTGGCAGGCGTTCGAGCGCCCGGACCTAAAGGAACCGGGCTAGCTCAACGAAAGCGGCTGAACCCGCTTGATAGCATTTCCACCCCTGCAAGCCCCTGATTGATATCAGCCCCATTCATGGGGGTTCGTTGATCTAGCGCGGGGATTTATTCCCGGGCGCTTGAACGAGGACCACGGATGAAGCATAAAGAGGGGCTTGACACGGGCACAGGCGGCCCCGCTTGAAAATAAACGATAGAAGAAAAATAGAGCAACCATAGAGGAAAATATGAACTTTGGAACTGATAACTTCTTGATGCCGCCGTTGCAGTTGCCGGACGCGGCCACCGCCGAGACGGACGAGGCCCGCCAGATGCGCTACCGCCTCTTTCTCGATTTCTTTAACGGGGCGCAGTGGACCGAGAAGCGCAGGCCGGGCGAACGCCGCTTTACGGTCAATTATGCCCGGGCGCTGGTGCTGAAGTCGGTGTCGTACCTCTTTGGCAGGCCGCTCACCTTCGAGTTGATCCCGAACGGGCCGGACGAGTTCGCGGCGCAGGTGGCGGCGGAGACGGAGCAGAAGTTGGCCCGCATCTGGGACGATAACGGCCTGGCCCTGGTGGACTACGATACGGCGGTGGACGCGGCGGTGCTGGGCGATGGCGCTTTCAAGGTGACGTTGCAAGCGGGAGGCTTGCAGCACAGCGCCCTTACGCCGGGGGCGGTCACGGCGGAGGGCGGCGGCAGAATCGTGGTGCGCTCGGTGGACGTGATGGGCTTGCGGGCGAAGTGGCGCGGCGACGATATGCGGCGGCTCCTGTGGGTCAGCGAGAGTTACAGGCTGACCCGGGCCGAGGTGATCGAGCGCTGGCCCGGCGAGGGGTTGGCGGCCCTGGCGGGAACACGCGAGTCGCTGGACGCGCCGGTGAACGTCAATGAGGAGTGGACCGACTACGATTTCTCGATCACGATCAACGGCAACCCGGTAGCGAGCGGGCTCAACCCTTACGGCTTCATCCCCTACGTGGTCTTCCCGAACATTTCAAGGCCGCGACAGTTCTGGGGGCAGTCCGACCTTGAGGACATCATGAGCCTGAACAGCGAGCTAAACGTGCGGGTCTCGGTGCTGTCGCAACTGTTGCAGATGAGCGGGAACCCGGTGCTGGTGCTGGAGAATGTCGATAGCGCCGAAGGCTTGCGGGTCGGGCCGGGCGCGGTCTGGACCCTGCCGGAAGGGTCGAAGGCCTACTTGCTAGAAATGCTGAAGGAGGGCGGGGTGGCTCTGCACAAGGAGTACATCAACCTGCTCTACCGCATACTTCACGATTTGGCCGAGATGCCTGCCAGTGGCTTCGGGCGGGACCAGGCGACCAGCGCATCCAGCGGGGTAGCCATCGAGCAGTTGCTCTACCCGGTGGTGCAGCGGGTGAACCGCAAGCGGCGGGTCTGGGACGAGGCCCTCGATATGCGCAACCGCATGATCCTGGCCCTGGCAAGCCTGCCGGTACATCGCTCGCGCTTCGTCTGGCCCGATATTATGCCGAAGGACCGCAGCGGGCTGGTGACGCAGGAGGTCGGGCTGGTCGCGGCGGGCATCCACTCGCTCGATACCGCCCGGCGCAATTTAGGAGATGAGCAGCCCGAACTGGAAGACGACCTGATCCTGGCGGAACGGGCCAGGCTGGGCGGCGGCGCGACCAGCGGTAGCAACAAACCCGGCCTCGAAATGCCGGTGAAGCTGAGCGGGGCGCTGGTGGAGGGGTTGAGCAATAGCGGTGGTTAGGCGACCCGTCGCCTTTTGCAAGCACGACAGGTGGTGTCAAGGCAAGAGCGGAGCAGGCGTTCAATCGCGCGGGAATGAATCCCCGCGCTAGTATAACGAAGCCCCATCAATGGGGCTGATAGCATTTCCAGCCTTGCCACTCTCGAACGGGGCGAGGTGCTATCAAGCGGGTTCAGCCGCTTTCGTTGAAATAGCCCGGTTCCTTTAGGTCCGGGCGGTCGTGATGCGACCTCGTTCCTATTCATTCAGCCCCGCTTATACCCCTGACTAAAGTAGGGGCTACTGGCTGAAGTGCGCTGAAGGCACTAAAAGAAAGATGATTGGTAAAGCTTAAAGTAGCCCCTTCAGCGGGCTTAAGCTGGTAGCCCGCAGTTTACTTGCGGGTAGGGCCGCAGGCTTATCTGTAGCTAATGATGCCACCATTTATGTGTCGTACTACTGAAGGCCGTCTATGCTCCTGTCTTAACATTACCCCATTCGAAGGCCCGAAGAATCTCTCTGCCGCGTTGGTACGCTGGCCTTGCGGCCGAGATCCTTCGCTCTGCTCAGGATGACACGATAATAATGAGTGGCTTGCCTTGCGGCCGAGATCCTTCGGCTGCGGCCTCAAGATGACAGGGTGACAAGCAGGGCGTAAAGGGCGAGAGCGGGTGAGGGCAGGCTATTAAGACTTCAGCTTGTCCCAGAAGGAGAGCCATTCTCCGGCATCTTTGTAGCCGAGCCGGTAGGCCTGCCTGAAGTCGCTTTTGGCCTGCTTTTCATCGCCTATTACATAATAAGAGCGACCGCGCAGGAAGTAAGCCTCGGCATGATTGGGGACGAGCGCCAGGAAGCGGTCAAGGTCCGCGACAACCGCCCGGTACTGCTTTTTGGTTTCTTCGTACTTCTGGGCATCAAATTGCCAGTCGTTCAGCAGGCTAAAAGAGCCGGGGCGCACTGTGGGTGTTTGTAGCAGATGCGCGGGCTGGGCTGACGATTGGGCCTGGGGCTGAATCAGGGGCTCTCTCTTTTTGATAAAGACATGACTCTGGGCCATTCTAAAGTTAGCCTTGCCCCGGCCAAAGTAGGCCGCGCCGTAATCCGGGTTGAGCTTGAGGGCATTATCGAAGTCTGATAAGGCTTTCGTCCAGTTATCGTATTGTTTTATGTCCAGAAAGTGAGGGGCCGGTTTATCAGGCGCTTTGTCGAGGTAGGCGAGGCCACGCTGGCAGTAGGCGGTAGCCACCCGTTTTTTAAGCTCCGGCGGGATAGATTTGAGCTTGAGGAGCTTTGTCCCGGCGGTAATGGCGGCGTCCCAGTTTTTAGCTTTTTCGGCCTGGGTGAGCTCAGCTAAGAGGGCTTCCTGGGACTGGCGATTTCCTTGCTCTATCTTCTTGAGTTCGGCTACAAGGGCTTCCTGCCCGGTCTTGCGCTCGCTTTCTTCCAGCTTCTTCTGGGCGGAGCCTATCAGCGCGGCCAGGTCCTGGTAATTGGGGTTTAGCTGGCTGGCCTGCTGGAAGAGTTCGAGGGCGGCGCGGTAGTTACAGACGTTGTATTGCTGCTTACCCTGCTCGTAAAGCTCGGACACCTGCTTTTCAAGCTCAAGGCGCTGCCGTTCGGCTTGCTTGCGCTGCTCGATTTCGGCCCGCTCGCGTTGCAGACGCTCGCTGTCGGCTTTCATCTGAGCGGTGAGTTTGGTCCGGGCTCTGGTGAGCAGCCTTTTTACTTCCGGGTCGTCCGGGGCCGCAGACAGGGCTTTTTCGAGGAAATCTATCGCCGCGATGAAGTGGTTGGCGGCAAATTCCTGCTGGCCCGCCTTGTATAAGCGGTCGCGCTCGGCCTTCTGGTGTTCGAGGCGCTGCTGTTCGGCTTTTTCGGCCTTCTGGCGTTCGAGGCGTTCTTGCTCGGCTTTCTCGCTTGCCAGGCGAGCCTGTTCGAGGCGCTGCTGCTCAGCCTGCTGCTCGGCCAGTTTAGCGCGAGCGCTATCGAGCAGGGCCTGCACTTCGGGATCGTCGGGCGCGACGGTGAGGGCTTCTTCCAGGTAAGGGAGGACTTCCGCGTAATCGCCAGAGTTGTAAAGGCCCTGGCCTTGCAGGTAGAGGCGGTCGCGCCGGGCTTTGCGCTCCTTTTCGGCTTTCTCGCTTGCCAGGCGAGACTGCGCCGCCTGCTCCTGTTCGAGGCGTTCTTGTTCCAGGCGAGCCTGTTCGAGCCGGGCGGCCTCTTTCCGAGCGTTCTCTTCTTCAATCGAAGCTTCGGCGGGGGCTTGCAGATCGAAAAGCACGCCATCGGGCGAACGCATATAGAGGACGGGGGTGGCCCATTCCAGCGAATTGCTGAAGTTGCCGCCGATGTCCACCCGCGCTTCGGTCAGAGCGGCGTCCACCGGATATGCTTCGGCCAGCGAGGTATAGAAGGTGCGGGCCAGTTGAATGGCTACCGGGTCGGAGATTTCGTACTGCATGGCCAGGACTGCCGGGATTCCGTGCCCCACCAGCACTGAAGCGGTACTGGAAAAGAGGTCGGTAGACCCGCCGCGCGCGCCTTCACAGGAGTTCAGCACCACCAGGCGCATCGAGCGATGGTTGGCCAGCACCCGGCCCAGGTCGGTGGCGCGAATGGGATGCTCCTGGCCCTCGGATGTGGCGAAAATCACCTCGCCTTCATCGCGGATGGGGCTGAAACCGCCGTGCCCGATGAAGTGAAAGACGTGCCAGGGGCCGTGGCGCAGGGCGTCCTGCAAGCCGGAGTAAGTCTGGTCCGGCAGCCAGACCAGTTCGACCATCTTTTTGGCGCTAAGCTGGGCGAGGGCTTTTTGCAGGTTCTTCTTCTCGCGCTCTACGTCCAGTTCGTCGTAGCCGGAAGGCAGGGCCACCATTCCCAGGATGCGCAGGGGCGGTACCACCATGAGGGGCCGGATGGGCTGCTCCAGTTCCATGTAGCGCACCAGGGGCGTGTCGGTGGACATGCAGAGGTAATCGTGCCGGGAGGGACGGTAGAGAAATTCCCAGGGCAGGGCCGCCAGCCGCGAGGTATTGACCCGCAATTTCAGGCGCAGGCCCTTATCCTTCTCCTGGGCTCTTGCCAGGGAAGTCTCGAAGAGGGCGCGCACCGAGCCGGTCATGAGCGCCTCGAAAAGTTTCTCGCCGAACTTCAAGGCCACTTCCTCGTCCGGCGGGGAAGCGAGGCGGGCCTTGCGGCCAGGATTGGAGCGCAGCATGGCGTTTTCCAGTTTGATGATCTGGTTGTCCAGTTCCAGTTCCGAGAAGGGGAAGTGCATAACCGCGTGAGTCTCCCCGGCAGGCGAGTCGACGTGCACGGGAAAATCCCAGCCGTTGGTGGGGTCGGGGTCAATGCTGAGTTCAAAATTATCATATTGACGGCAGGAAGGTTCTTGCATAGTGCTGCCTCGCTCGTGCTAAAAAGAGCAGCAAACATAAGCATCAGCGTCGCCGAATAGTTGTCTTATATTAATTATAGCCCGGTTCAGGTAATTTTCAAGAGAGGGCTGCAAGTTCTAATACAGGGGTAGCCTATTATGATGGATCAAGCGAAAATCAGGCAGGGGTTGAAGCTGCTGTACGGGGATATCGGGAATTTTAGCCGGGGCATGTGGCCGAAGCAGGCCTTGCGACCCTACCAGCTTGGGCCTGCCCGTGTCCTGGTCGAGGCGGTCAGGCGGGCGCAGCGCAGGGGAGCAACCGACCAGCCGAATCAGTTCCCGAACCGGTTCGCAAATCAGTTTGCTATAGTCTTCTCGCGGCAGGCGGGCAAGGACGAGACTACCGCCCAACTGCTGGCCTACCTGCTGAATCTGTACCAGTTCGCGGGCGGGCAGATTGTGCTGGCCGCGCCCACCCAGCGCCAGGCCACTATCAGCAAGACCCGCCTGCTGGAACGGCTCGATAACGGCCTGAACCGGGGCGCGCTCAAGACCAGCGACGGCTATATCGTGCGGCTAGGGCAGGCCAGCGCCCGCTTCCTGAGCGCCGGGCCGTCCTCGAACGTGCGGGGCGAGACGGCCAGCCTGCTGCTGGTGGCGAACGAGGCCCAGGATATCGAGCCGGACCGCTGGGACGCCGTCTTTGACCCGATGGCCGCCAGCACCAACGCCACCACCCTCTTCCTGGGGACTGTCTGGACGGCCAACACCCTGCTGGCCCGGCAGATGCGCTTTTTGCGGCAGCAGGAGGCCAAAGACGGCCAGCAGCGCGTCTTTCTGGTGGACTGGCGCGAGGTGGCGCAATATGTCCCGGCCTACGGCGAGCGGGTCAAAAGCCGGATCGCCCAGTTCGGCGAGCAACACCCCTTCATCAAGACCGAATATCTGCTGCAAGAACTGGACGGCAGCGGCGGCCTCTTCGGGCCGGAGCGCCAGGCCCTGATGGCCGGGACGCATCCCCGGTTGATGGCGGCCCAGGAGGGCAAGCTCTATTGCCTGCTGGTGGACGTGGCCGGGGCGGACGAGACGGGTGAGGGCCTTGAAGCGGGAGCGCGAGCGAACCTGGACGCCCGGCGCGACAGCACGGCGGTCACGGTGGTGGAGGTGAGCGAGGGATCGCCCCTGCCGGGCAGCCCCAAAACCTTACCCACTTACCGGGTGGTGCAGCGCTACCTCTGGACGGGCGTGAAGCAGACGGAGCTATACGGGCGGCTGGTCGGGCTGGCCCGCGACACCTGGCGGGCGCGTTACGTGGTGGTAGACGCCACGGGCATCGGGCAGGGTCTGGCCTCGTTCCTGTCGGCAGCCCTGCCGAAGCGGGTGATACCCTTCGTCTTCACCTCGGCCAGCAAAAGCGAGTTGGGCTGGACCTTCGCCGGGGTGATCGACAGCGGGCGCTACAAAGAGTACGCCCACGACGGCGCGGCGGATACGGCCCTCTTCTGGCGGCAACTGGGCGCGGTGGAGTACGAGGTGCGGCCCGGGCCGGGTCAGCTTTTGCGCTGGAGCGTCCCCGACCCGCTCCTCCACGACGACCTGGTGCTGTCAGCCGCCCTGGTCGGCGCCCTCGAAGGCCAGGACTGGCGCACCCGTAAAGCCCTCGCCCTGGCAGATCGAGCGGGCTGGTGATGGTGGTGGCAGCATGATGATAGGGGCGTTATGTATAAAGCGGTGGCAGGCGTTCGACCGCCCGGCCATAAATGGACCGGGCTAGTTCAACGAAAGCGGCTGAACCCGCTTGATAGCACCTCGCCCTTTTCGAGCGCCGGGTTGCTATCAGCCCCATTTATGGGGGTTCGTTATACTAGCGCGGGGATTGGCTGTAAGCCCCCCTTGCGGGTATTCCCGCGCGGTCGCACGCCTGCTCCGCTCTTGCCATTTACACCCCTCTTGTGGGTATTCCCGTGCGATCTCTCAATAAAAAAGAAAGCCCCGGCACTCACTCTACCGGGGCTTTCTCATACCGTTAGTTTAAGCGGCTACTGGCAATTGGCGTTAAGCGGCTGGAAGGTAGCGCCGTTGAAGGAAGCCGGGCAAAGCGTCAGATTTACGGAGGCTGCGGAGGAACCGGATAGTTGAGAAGCGCCTACTCGGGCTGTTCCTGCGTTAACAAGGCCATAACTGGTGGCTCCGCCGGAAGTAGTGACAGCGCTGTTCAGCACGGTAACTGTGCCGTAGTTAACTATAGCGTCGGATACATTAGCTGCGCCGGAAGTGGTGACAGTGCTGTTTTGCACGGTGGTTGTGGTTTTGCTACCGGTATAAATGCTGAAGCTGTTAGAACCACCGCTAGCCGAGATGGTGCTTTCCTGCACCGTGACCGGCCCGCTGCTGCTGGAGTTGTCGGCGGTTAAAATACCATAATGGTTGCCGATAGCGCTGTTTGAAATAACGGTAACATGCGTGAAACGCACATCGGTGCTACCGGCAGGGACATACACGCCGGTACCAGTCGTGCTGCCTGAGTTGATTATTTGCACAAAGCGGGTTTCGCTATGGGAAGCCGCTTGCAGGGTTCCGGGAGAAGCAATGGTGGAAGAAATGACGGTGTTATTGTCGCCGCTGCCCTCAAGGTCTACGTAAGGCAAGAGTGTCAGAGAGCCCGCCCCGAGGTCGTAATTGCCGGGTTCGAGTTTGAGCAGCCAGGGGTTATCGACGGAAGGGTTGGAGTTGGAAATAGTGGTCATGGCGGTCAGGAGGGCCGTACCGTTCTCGGTAGGCGTGCCGTTCGGACTGACGATGATAGTGCGAGACATCGAAATCAAGTTAACTTTCTTCCCTCCGTCAACGCAGACCTGCGTGCCGTTCGCCAGCAAGATTTGATTGGGGTCGATGGGTCGCCCGCCCAGTTTGAGGGTAGCAGAGGAAGCGGTATTACCCTGGCAGGCCCCTATGTTGTCACCCAGGGCCGGGCTGATCGGCAAAAGACTCACCAGCAGGCCGAAAAGTACCGTAACGGCCAGCGGATAAAAAGCGGTAGCGCGACGTAGCATGAGCTGTTTTCCTTTCTGATTATTCTAGTGTGTGAAAGAAGTTAGAAGGAATTCAGCCTATTATAGTAGAGAAAACAGAGGTTGAATAGAGCGGAAATGTGAAAGCAGCAGGCCTGAAAAAGCCCCGGCCAGCGTGCGACCGGGGCTTTTTCGTGCAGGTACGAGGAACTACTGGCAAGCGGCGCTAAGCGGCGCAAAAGAGCCGTTGTAGGAGGCCACGCAGGTGAGAGTGCCTCCAAACTTATACGCAGATCCCGTTGAACCGGATAGCTGGCTTGTGCCTATATTTATCGTTCCGCCTGAGCTGTACAGACCATAACTACTGGCGCCGGTAGCAGTCAGGGCGCTGTTTTGCACTGTGACCGTCGTGTTCGCAACGTCCAGACCGTAGCTGCTAACACCACCTGTACCGGTCAGCGTGCTGTTCTGCACTAACACGGTACCACCACTAACGTGATTGTAGAGAGCGGTGGTGACATTATTACCAGAGGCAGACACAGTACTATTTTTGACTGTGACGCTACCTCCGTTCATAAAAAGTCCATAGCTAGCGCTATTACCGGGACTACCGTAAGCGGATATAGTGCTGCTGTCCACCACTACAACATCACCGGCATTAACTATCAGGCTATAGCTATTGTTACTGCCGTTATCAGTAGCGGAGGCGGTTACATGAGTCAGGCGCACATTAGTAGCGTTGTCTGGAACATAAATAGCTACTGGATTGTTAAGGGAAGTCGTATTGGTTATTTTTACAAAACGAATTTCGCTGTTAGATGCAGTTATCACGGCGACTCCTCCTGCTGTAGAAGAAATAACGGTAGTGCCCTCGCCGCTACCTTCCAGGTCTACAAAGGGTTTCAAGCTCAGGGCCCGCATGCCCAGGTCATAGTTACCGGGTTCGAGTTTGAGCAGCCAGGGGTTATCGACTGAGGGAGTGGAGTTGGAAATAGTGGTCATGGCGGTAAACAAAGCCGTGCCGTTTTGAGCAGGGGTGCCGTTCGGACTGACCACGATGGTATGAGACATAGAGATCAGGCTAAGCTTCTTTCCGCCATCGGCGCATGACTGGCTGCCGTTCGCCAGTAGAATCTGGCTGGGCGTGATCACGCGACCGCCCAGGGTCAGGGTAGCGGTGGTTGTAGTATTGCCCTGGCAGGCCCCGATGTTGTCGCCCAGGGCCGGGCTGATCGGCAAAAGACTCACCAGCAGGCCGAAAAGTACCGTAACAGCCAGGGGGTAGTACGAAGCAGTGCGTCGTAGCATGTATTATTTTCCTTTCCGAAAATTCTAGAGTGTGATAGAAGTTAGAAGAAGTTCAGCCTATTATAATCGAGAAAACAGGGGTTGACTAGAGTGGGAGCCAGGGGGCACTACCTGCTTGCGGGAATTGAACGGGCATATCCGGTCGGTCGTGCGCTGGGTATAAACAAGGCAAAAGCGCCCCGTTCGTTCGCATGTCACGCTCCTTGTGGGTGTGAGCAACGCGAAGGATCTCGCGCTGACGGGCATAAACCCTCAGCCCGTCCATGTCATCCTGAGGCCGCAGCCGAAGGATCTCGGCCGCTAGGCAAGCCACTCCTTAACATGTCATCCTGAGGCCGCAGCCAAAGGATCTCGGCCGCTAGGCAAGCCTACCAACGCGAAAGAGATTCTTCGGGCCTCCGAACGAGGTAAAGCAAGGTTGAGGGATAGCGAGGCCCTCAGAATGACATGGCTTTCTAGCCGGGCCTATAGGGTAAAAGCGGTGGTAAGCGATTAAATACGAACACGGAAGATAGTGCCTTCAGTGTACTTCAGCTTGGTAGCCCATAATTTATTTATGGGTAGGGAGCGAGGCGTTATTCGTAAAGCGGTGGCAGGCGTGAGACCGCCCGGCCCCTTATGGACCGGGCGATCTCAACGAAAGCGACTGAACCCGCTTATAAGAAGAAGGTTTCCGGGGTGGAAGTAATGGTTTGCAGGTTGGCATAACCGGCAAATCCATTTTGCGGAGCGGTCGCCACACTACCGGTCCCGGCGTTACCGCCGTTGCCGCCGGCGGCCCCTCCGCCGCCGCCCAGCACGGTACTACCCCCGATATTGCCTATCGCAGTATTTCCAGCGGCGCCCCCGACAGCCTGGAGAGAAGCACCCGTTGTGACAATAGTGGGTGCGTAAAAGTGGATCACTCCCCCGCCACCGCCGCCGCCGCCTTCCGCCGTAACGGTAGGCTGGGTAGCGTTAAAGCCGTCGCCGCCGTTACCACCGTTAGCCGTGATGCCTCCGGCCAGAGTGATAGAGCTTTTTGCGGCAATATTGACGATGCCACCCGCTCCGCCGCCGCCTCCGCCAACGGCGCTGCTTCCGCTGCTGGCGGTTCCGCCGTTATTACCGTTGGCGCGGATAACCCCGCCTGAACTAAGGGTAAAGCTCCCTTGAGCCAGAATAGTCAGCGACCCGCCGCCTTCACCTTCTCCCGAGAATATGCCAGGGTTATTCTGGCCGCGCTTGCCGGCCCCACCGCCGAACTGGGGATGGCTTATTTGAGCCGCCTGGAAATTACTCAGCCCGAACCCGCCGCTGGTAAGGCCCGCCGCGGCCCGTGAAATACCCGGATGAGGATCGCCATTGACTGTGCTGGACGCACCGGTTGCTACCTGCACGGTTCCACTGATGATTACACTGCCCGTAGCCCGCAAGACCGCCCCGCTTGGCACGGTCAGGACTGCGCCGCTTGCCACGCTGATACTGGCAAATTGCAGGTTGATGAAATTGCTTAAATCCAGCGGGCCGCTCACATTCAGGTCGCCCGCCGACCCATCACCGTAAATGCCAGAGGCACCGCTCGGCCCCTGCGGCCCTTGCAGGTTGAGGGCGGTGTCGCCGTTCTGACAGGTGCCAGAAGCACTGTAGAGTAAAATATTGCCCGGCGGCAGTGTGCGGTCTCCCGACTTCAGGGTAACGCTATCAGGGGTAGTGCGAATACAGGCAGTTGTTGAGGTGGCGGCAGGCCCGAGGCTGGAATAAGCGTCCCGCAACTGGATACCGCTGAAGAAGGTTATAACAATCAGGGCAGCGAAAAAGAAGTAGCGGCGTAAGCCGTGCAATCTTGATAGCATCTTTTCTACTTTCTGCTTAGAGAAATCTGTCTTATATACGAAAAATAAAAGGTGAGGAGCCCGGAAAATTGTAGCAAAACAACCAGGGAAGGGCAATCAGGTCCTGACCGCCCGCCGCTCGCCGTGACAAAAGGCCCCGGCCAATCGCGCAACCGGGGCCCTTTTTACTCAAAAAGCGGGGAAGACTACTGGCAGAGAGCATTAACCGGCGTGAAAGAGCCGTTGTATGACGCCACGCAGGTCATGCCGGTACTGCTGGTCCAGGTAGGCCCATTCCCGCCGGATAGCTGAGAAGCCCCTATCTGCGTCTTGCCGCCACCGGAGTTGAGGCCGTAGCTGACAGAGCCGCCGGAAGCCGTCAACTGGCTGGCGTGCACCGTGGCATTCCCGCTACTGAAAAGGGCGTAGTTGGTGTTGCTGCTGGAAGCGGTCAGAGCGCTTTCTTGCACGGTAAGCGTTTTGGTGTTGTTGACGGCGTAGGAATTAGTGCCGCCGGTAGCGGAGACGTTGCTATGTTGCAGGTTAAACGTGCCATTATTGTTAGAGAGCCCGTAGTTGTAAACAGCCCCGGAAGCGCTCAAAGTACTCTCCTGCACGGTGGTGGTACCGGTCTCGTTGTAGATGCCAGAGCTACTGCTATAGGCGGTAGCCAGTAAGGTGCAGTTTTGCAGGGTAATCGTTCCGCCGTAGTTATAAAGGCCATAAGCCTGGGATGGGCTGCCGGTAGCCGAACCGCTGGCCGTAACATGGGTCAGGTGCGCGTTAGTGATGTTTACAGGCACTACAATGGCGGTGCTGAAGATCGGCCCGGCGGTAACTATGCTGACAAACCGAGCTTCGCTGTTGGAAGCCATCACCAGCGTACCGTTGCCGCCCATATCGGAAGAGATGCTGGTGGTATCCTCGCCGCTGCCCTCAAGGTCTACATACGGCTTCAGGGTCAGGCTTTGTTTGCCCAGGTAGTAATTGCCCGGCTCAACTTTCAGCAGCCAGGGGTTATCGACAGAGGGATTGGAGTTGGAAATAGTGATCATGGCGCTGAGCAAGGCTGCGCCGTTCTGGGTAGATGTGCCGGTCGGGCTGACCACCAGGGTATGGGACATCGAAACCAGGTAAAACTTCGGCACTCCGGCATCACAGGGCTGACCGCCGTTCGCCAGTAGAATCTGGTTGGGTGGTATTTCCCGCCCACCCAGTTTGACAGTAGCCGAGGAAGCGGTAAGACCAGGGCAGGCCCCGATGTTATCGCCCAGGACCGGGCTGACTGGCAAGAAACTCACCAGCAGGCCGAACAATACCGTAATGGCCAGGGGGTAGTACGAAGCAGCGCGACGCAGCATGGGCTGTTTTCCTTTCGGTTATAAAGATGACAGGGTTATTACAAAAAGAGGCCAACTTTCCCTATTATAATAGATAAAAATGATGGTGAATAGAGCGGGGTAACGGTAGTAGCTGGCCGGTTGGAATAACCCTGCCGCTTTCCTTTCGGTTATAATTACAGGATCAGTAAAGAGTAGTGCTGCTGATTGGCAAAACATTCTAACTAAACAACGGAGATTATTCGTGGGAACATTTGAGAAGAGTACCCCCGAGAAGCAGGGGATTAGCTCGGAAGCAATCCTGGCCTTTTTGAACGAAGCGGAACAGATTCCGCAAGCGCTGCACAGTCTCACCCTTTTAAGGCACGGGCAGGTGGTGGCCGAAGGTTGGTGGTCGCCCTACACCCCGGAGGAGCCGCATATTCTATTCTCCTTGAGCAAGAGCTTCACCTCCACGGCGGTCGGGCTGGCCGTATCCGAAGGAAAGCTGAGCGTGAATGACCCGGTAATCTCGTTCTTTCCCGAATATCTGCCCGAAGTGGTCAGCCCTGAACTGTCAAATATGCAGGTGCGCCACTTGCTTTCGATGTCCACCGGCCACGCGGAAGATGCCATGCAGGTGGTAGAGGATGGCGGCGCAAACTGGGTGCAGAGAATGCTGGCCCTGCCGGTAGAATACGAGCCCGGCACCCACTTTTTGTACAACACGGGAGCGACCTACCTGTTATCGGCTATCGTGCAGAAGGTGACAGGCCAGAACCTGCTGGATTACCTGCAACCGCGCCTCTTTACGCCCCTGGGCATCGAAAAGCCAAGCTGGGAGATCAGCCCCGAGGGTATTGTGACGGGCGGCTTCGGCCTGAGCCTGACGACTGGGCAGGTGGCGCGCTTCGGCCAGCTTTATCTGCAAAAGGGGGTCTGGCAGGGAGAGAGGTTGCTGCCTGCCGAGTGGGTCGAGGAAGCCACCCGCCGCCAGGTCTCCAACGGCAGCAACCCGGAGAGCGACTGGGAGCAGGGCTACGGCTACCAGTTCTGGCGCTGCCGGAACGGAGCCTATCGCGGCGATGGCGCGTTCGGCCAGTATTGCGTGGTGATGCCGGAGCAGGACGCGGTGCTGGTGATTACCTCCGGGGTGGACGATATGCAGGCGGTCTTGAACGCGGTCTGGAAGCACCTGCTGCCCGCCATGCAGGAAGAACCTTTGCCGGAGAACCCGCAGGCGCAGCAGGCCCTGGCCGAGAAACTGGGGCACCTGGAGCTTGCCCCGGTCAAAGGCAACGCAACCTCGCCACTCGGAGAGATGATTTCAGGGTGGTATTATAAGCTGGAGGCCAATCCTTACGGGCTGACCAATTTCTCCTTCGACTTCAGCGGAGAGGGTTGCCTGCTGACTATCGAGGACGAGAGCGGCAAGAGCGGCAAGAGTGCGATTAGCTGCGGCTACGGCCAGTGGCAGCGAGGGCGAATGCGGGTCAACCAGCAGGGAGAGCGCAAGTTAGCCGCCAGCGGAGCCTGGACGGCTGAGGACACTTACACGGCCCACTTTTACTTTCTGTCGCCGGTAGAACCCGTCCCGCTGCCGAGGGTGGTAGGCGCTATGCCTTTCGGCCTGACCCTGACCTGCCGTTTTAACGGCGAGCGGGTAGCGATTGACCTGAAAGCCCGGCCCTCCTTCGCGCCCGAAATGTGGAAAGAGGTACAGGGCCAGGCCTTCTAATGCTGACCGCCTGCCCGCCCGTCATCGCCGGGCGGGCAGGCCATTACCTAGGCCTGTCCGGTAGGTGTGTCCCGCGTTCGTTTGCATGTCACGCCCCTTGTGGATGTGAGGCCGCCGCCGAAGGATCTCGGCCGCAAGGCAAGGCACTCACTGCACACCTGTCATCCTGAACGCAGTGAAGGATCTCGGCCGCAAGGCAAGCGTACAAATGAAAGCATGTCATCCTGAGGCCGCCGCCGAAGAATCTCGGCCGCAAGGCGAGGCCCGGGCGCGGCAAGAAGATTCTTCGGGCCTCCTATCCGGCCATACCAATATTGAGTGGTAGCGGCGGCCCTCAGAATGACATGGCTCTAGAACGGGTGTTATGGGTAAGAACGAGGTAGCATTCTATCGCCCGGCCATACCCGCAAGGGGGGCATAAAGCCAATGAACCGGGCTATGGCAACGAAAGCGGCTGAACCCGCTTGATAGCACCTCGCCCTTTTCGAGCGCCGGGTTGCTATCAGCCCCATTAATGGGGCTTCGTTGCACTAGCGCGGGGATTCATTCCCGCGCACTTGAACACTTGCGTCACCCTTGCCCCTCATGCCCCACTTGCGGGCTTCATTCCCGCGCGGTCGGACGGGTGACACACTCTCTATTCCAGACGGCGATAAATCGGATTATCTTCCTGCTTCTCGCGATGGGCGGGAAGCGCATCAGCCGCCAGCAAAAGTATTCCGCCTACCAGCACCAGCAGCGGGGCGGCAAATAACAGCACGATCAAAAGTAACTTCATAAGCAGGTCGTTTTCCAGGGGGGCTCTCCAGATCTCTTGCACGGCCAGGAAAACGGTAACCGTGCCGCCCACCACTACCAGCAGCCACCCGGCGCCCCAGGAACCATGCTCAGCCTGTTTCACTCCCAGGAAAGCGAGTCCCACCGGAACGCCAAATATCAGGGCTACAAAGGGAACCATTAATGTGCGCGGGGACCAGGCATATTCAGGGGCCAGTAACAGCCAGTAGGCGGTGTAGAGGACTCCTTCGATCAGGCCGATCCAGAAACCCGTTCTGGCAACCTGGATTGCAATATGCTTCATAACGGTGCCTACCTTTCACGCTTAATTGCTTTTTATTCCACGAAAAAGGCGCAACCTTTGGGCGAAGAATAGCTCTTCCAGATCAATTATAACAAGTGCGGATTAAAAAAAGGGTTTACGGTGGGAAAGCGGCGGTAAAAAGTCCCGGCCAGCCCACCACCGGGCTTTGATTTCAGTATCGAGCTTCTGAGCGGAGACAAGTTTTACAGGTAGTATATAATATAAGCAAAGATTTGAACTGAACCCCAGATATTGTAATGCTGGATTGCCAGGAAAGCGGAAGTAAAATGACCTCTGAGAAGAGTTTTGAAATGAGTGAACCGGGCCGGAAAATGCCGGCCCTCTTTATAGGCCACGGCACCCCCATGAACACACTTGAAGATAATACCTTTAGCCGGAACTGGCAGGAGTTAGGCCAAAACCTGCCCCGTCCCCGGGCTATCCTGTGTGTATCGGCCCACTGGGAAACCAGGGGAAGCTATGTTACGGCCATGTCCGACCCGCAGACTATTCACGATTTTGGCGGCTTCCCGCGCGCCCTTTTCGAGTACCAGTACCCGGCGCCTGGTTCGCCCGAACTGGCCCGGCTGGTACAGGAAACCGTTGCCTCAACCCCGGTAAAGGCCGACCAGAGCTGGGGCCTCGATCACGGCACGTGGTCGGTGCTGGCCCGCATGTACCCGCAGGCCGATATTCCGGTGGTGCAACTGAGCCTGGACCGCAGCAAAGACCCGGCCTTTCATTACGCCCTGGGCAAAGAGCTGCATAAGTTGCGCGAGCAGGGTATCCTGATTTTGGGGAGTGGAAATATCGTTCACAACCTGCGCACGATTGTCTTTCAGGAAGGCTGGGAGGAGAAGGGGTTGGACTGGGCTATCGAGTTCGACGAGGCCATCAAAAAGGTTATTCTCTCCGGCGATCATACTGACGCAATCCATTACGAGAAATTCGGCAGAGCGGCTCAGTTGGCGGTAAATTCCGCCGAACATTACCTGCCGCTGCTCTATATCCTGGGCTTGCAGGACGAACAGGACCGGGTTACCTTTTATACCGAAAAGTGCGCTTTCGGCTCGCTTTCGATGCGCTCGGTGCAGATCGGGTGATTAACCAAAGCGGCAAAAATCATTTACGCGCCCTCCGTGCTCTCAGCCTCATTCATGGGGCCAGGTTGCCCGGACGGGCGGTACCGTCTTATATGTTTAGGCCAGGCTCGCGCTATCCGGTATCCTGTTCATTTTGCTCATGGGTTTTACCTTCCCCTCTGAACTTCAGAATAGGATTGCCGGGAGGGGGCGAGGCGTTGTAGTACACCAGGCGGCTTTCAAGGAAGCCCAGGTCCGTATTGGACCAGCCCGCTTGCTTAAGGAGCAGCGGATTGTAGTGGTAAATTTCAAGGATATGCTTGATCGCCTCAAGAGCTTCTCTTTCGGCGCTGGAAGCGAGAATCTGATGCGGCTTTTCCACCAACCGGCTGATTAAAGGATGAGCCGATTCCAATAGCTCAAGTGCCTCACCCCAGGATATGTTTTCATCATCCATTTTACACTCATAGCCTTTTTAGTCTGAGCGCTCTTAATTTTATAGCCCTGAACGCTCTTATCGTGATTCCTCAATTTTTCGCAACTAAATCTCAGGGCGCTTTTTTGGGCGCTTCGTACTCCTGTTTGTTTGTCTATCTTTTTAATCCGGGAACCTGTGCTGCTTCCAGATTATTAACCAGATTCCAGCAATAAGTATGCCAAACAGGTTTTTGTATTGAGGCAAAACGGCCCGGCTGGCGCCCCTCAATGGGGCGAACCCGATGCCGGAAGCCACCCGGCTTTAGCCGTAAATGTATTTATCCAGGTAGGCGTTGCGGAATTTGCCCTGCGGGTCCAGCGCAGCCAGCAGTTGCCTGAAGTCGCCCAGCCGCTGGTACATCGCCTGGACCCGCTGCGGCGGCGTGGTGAAAAGCTTACCCCAGTGCGGTACCGCGTCGAAAGGAGCCAGGCTTTCTTCGAGCAGCGGTAGCAGTTGGCGGACAGCTTCCCAGTCTTTCAGCCAGGTGAAGTGAAAGCCCACCCGCTCCTGGCGGTAGCAGGGACTCAGCCACAGGTTGTCGGCGGCGATAGTGCGAATCTCGCTGACCTGGAGCAGCGGGCTAATCCTCTCCCGCAGGCGGTTGACCGCTCGCAGGGCCGCTACGGCCTGCGCACGCGGCACCAGATACTCGCTTTGCAACTCCTCGCCGCTGCTGGGCGTGAAGTCCACCCTGAAATGGGGCAGGCGCTCGTACCAGGGCCCGGCCTGGCCTAACTGCTCGGTGCTGGCTTCGGCGGGCAGCCCCAGGATGGGATGGCGCTTGACGGTGGCCGCTTTCGCCCCAAACCACTCCGTTTCCGGCGCGGCAGCCTTATCGTCGCTAACCCGGTGCTTCTGCCAGACCTGCTGGATATAGTCGCCCTCCCAGCGGGTAAAGAGGCTGACGCTGTAGGCGCTCGAAACGATTTCATCGAAGTGGGCTTCCAGTTGTTCCAGGGGCAGGTTTTCGTAGACCACCTGCCGCACCTGGAAGGCCGGAACGAGGTCGAGCGTCACCCGGCTAACAATCCCCAGTCCGCCCAGGCTAACCACCGCGCCCGCGAATTTCTCTCCGTCCTTCTCGCGCGAGAGGGTTACTACCTGGCCGTCCGCCGTGACCAGTTCGAGGGCCGAAACCGCCGTGGCGAGGTTGCCGTTGCGGTCGCCCGAACCGTGGGTGGCCGTGGCAATCGCCCCGGCTATCGAGATATGCGGCAGCGAAGCCATATTATGTACGGCAAATCCGGCCTCATCCAGCAGGCGGCAGACCTGCCCGTACTTCATCCCGGCCCCGACCGTCAGGGTGCGGCGCTCGCGGTCTATCTGCGGCTCAACCTGAAAGTTACCGAGCGAAACCTGCGTGCCGGGCGTATCGGCAATAGCGTTAAAGGAGTGGCCCGAACCGAGCGCCTTGACCCGTTCGGCCCGGCGCACCACTGTCTGAAGTTGCTCTAGCGTTTCGGGTTGCTGGAAGCTCTCCGCTTTGAAGGTGTAGTTCCCGGCCCAGTTCTGGCGCTGTTCAACCATCTTATACTCCTGTTTATATGATATTTAGAATGATAATTTTGAATTACGCTGGAAGATCAGGCAAATATCCGAGGCGGAGGTGTTGCAGCCAGGGATGCAAATCCTTTTATCTTTGACTCTATTATACCTTTGTATCCGGCTAATACTTGCCAATTTCCCAGCCGGATACAACATCAGCAGGGGTACGGTTGAGGTAATCCGAGATGCGGCTCATTTTGCCCTTTATCTTGAATGGAACCGTAATGCCCACAAGATTTGTAGAGGCTCTCTCGTAAGTACAGCCGGACGAAACCAGTTCATCCAGAATTTTTTGGGCCTGTGGGCTGTGCGACTCGATAAAAAGAATCCGAAGGGTAGAATTTCCGCTATCCTGGGCTATTCCGGTAATCTCAAAGATGCCGTTACGCTTAATACATCTTACAATATCGCCTTCCGCATAACCTTTCGCGTGATAAGGAATGTTGAGCAAGCGGTAGGCGTTCGGACCAATCTTTTCGGCCCAGATGTTCTCACCCGCAAATGGAATATCAGGGTCATTTTCCAGGTTAAACCTTATCTTGATTTGTTCTCCCATAGCAAGCTTTCTATATAGAGATGAGTAATCAGTTTGAGCGTTAGAGATATCCATAACAGGTTATATTTAACAATAGCAGGTAATAAACCCCGGCGCAAGCCGCAAACCGGAAAAGCCTGATTGGTAAGCCGAGTCTGTGGGGGTAAGACAGCCACCATTGCCCTGTCACGCCCCTTGTGGGTGTGAGGCCGCAGCCGAAGAACCGCGCGTTGCCGGGCAAGGCACTCATTACTATCATGTCATCCTGAAAGCAGTGAAGGATCTCGGCCGCTAGGCAAGCCTGCCAACCGGGCAAAGAGATTCTTCGGGCCTAAGGACAGGGTAATTCAATATTGAGTGACAGTGATGGCCCTCACACCCACAAGGGGCGTGACATGTGTGGGAGCGAGGCGTTGTCTGTAGAATGGTGGCAGGGGTACGATCACCCGGCCATGAATGGACCGGGCTAATTCAACGAAAGCGGCTGAACCCGCTTGATTTAATTTGAACAGGTTGAAGGATTGCGATGCTATCAGCCCCATTCATGGGGCTTTGTTATACTAGCGCGGGGATTCATTCCCGCGCGCTTGAACGCTAGGCCCCCATATTACCGCGTGCATTCATCACTCAAAAGCGGGAAAACTTTTCCGAACCCGGAAAAAAAGGAGAAAGAGAACCCCTATGGATTCTCTTTCTCCTCGGCTATTCTATTTACCTGGTAAGCTTACCGGGTAAGGAAAGCGGCGGTTTCCGCCAGGCGGGTGGAGTAACCCCACTCGTTGTCGTACCAGGCGGCTACCGAGAGCAACTGGCCTTCCTGCACCTGGGTCAGGGGCAGGTCAACAATCGAGGAGTGCGAGTCGCCCACGATGCGCGATGACGCCCACTCATCTTCCAGCACGCCCATGATGCCTTTAAGAGGCTTCTGGGAAGCCGCTTTGCGGAAGGCTTCGTTCACTTCTTCGACCGTCGTCTTGCGCTCGGTCAGCAGGTTAAGTTCGGCGATGCTGCCCGTGCGAGTCGGTACGCGGTAAGCTTTGCCCGTAATCTTCAGGGACGGCCAGATGAACTGGAGCGCTTTGGCCGCACCGGAGGAAGAAGGAATGATGTTTTCAGCCGCAGCCCAGGAGTCGCGGCGATCCTTCATCGGCTGGTCGGTCAGGGATTGAGTATTGGTGTAAGCGTGAACGGTCGAGAAGAGGCCGTACTGAATGCCAAAGTTTTCCATGATAACTTTGACCACCGGGGCCAGGGCATTGGTGGTGCAGCTTGCCATGCTTACAATCTTATGCTCGGCCGGATCGAAGCTATCCAGGTTGATACCGGGCAGTAAGAAGGCATCGCAATCTTTGGGGGATTTGCTGGGAGCGCTCACCAGGACGCGTTTTGCGCCGCGATCAAGGTGGGGTTGCGCCCCGGCGCGGGTAGTAGCGCGGCCCGTGCAGTCAATCACCAGGTCAACGCCCAGAGCAGCCCAATCGGGCAGTTCTTTGGTTGAGTCGTAGAAGCTGATTTCACGCTCGCCGATTACAAACTTGCCATCGCGGGTGCTGACCGGCTCGTACCAGCGCCCGTAGTTGCTGTCAACCTCGAACAAAGCCGCCAGCGTTGGCAGGTCTTTGATATCGGAGATCGAAACGGGGGTGAAAAGGTTGTTTCTTAAAGCTACTTTCATCATAGACCGTCCAATGCGGCCAAATCCATGAATGGCTATTCTGCTCATTATCCTGTTCCTTGCTTTCTAAAATGTCTATTCAACACTATCATGTCTTAGCACGGCCAGGTAAAAAAGCCGGTGTATCAGGGTAAAGTAAGGGTAAATATATTTGTTACAGATTTCACATTACCCTCTGGAACCACCGCTTTTTAACAAAGAAATAGCGCCATTGCTGATTGTCTTATCCTGATAAGCCAGGGCTGCCGACGCTGTAAATGTACTGGCAACCGGCAGTCCTGTCAAGCGCGAGATAAGCTAAGTAGACCTGCCACCCTCCGCCGGTAGCTTTACTGTTTTGCCGCGCCCGCCATCACCGTCGTATCGGTATAATCCTGGTAGCGGGTGAATTTGCCGTCCCGAATGTCCCAGACGTGCGCAAAGGGGGCGCTAACGGGCCGCCCGGACCGGTCCTGCAAGCGGTACTCGCCTAAAACGACCACCTTATCGCCGCCGTCAATATAATCCTGGGTGATAATTTCCATCGGGCCGTAGACCACCGGGAATTGTGCCAGCACTTTTTCCAGGATATCCTGCGGGCCGCGATAGGTTCCGGGAGTGGGAGAACCTTCCGGCTCGACCCATTCAATCTGCGGATCAAAAACGGCCAGCACTGCCGGGACATCACCCTGGCCAAAAGCGGCGTATAAATTCTGAGCGGTGGTAATATTCTGCTGAGACATGGTTTTTCTCCTTCTGTTTTTATTTTCTAGCTTCAATACCGTTAAAATAAGCGAGTCGCAGATTGGCGGCTGCCACGCACTGCCCGGTTATTTAAGACCGCGCCACCCTTTCAATCGCGCGGGAATGAATCCCCGCGCTATTTCAACGAACCCCCATGAATGGGGCTGGTAGCAATCAGGCGTTCGAATCGGCCAGGATGCTATCAAGCGGGTTTAGCCGCTTTCGTTGATATAGCCCGGTTCCTTGGCTTTATGCCCCCCTTGCGGGCAGGTCCGGGCGGTCGTACGCCTGCCCCGCTTTAACTTACCAAGGTTTATTTGATCAGTAAAACCTTATGACAGCAGGATACAACTTTTACGGTACGTCAAAGTCAAGAGGTTTTGCGTTAAATCTTTTTAATATTTGTAAATTGTTATCAGGAGAGCATATCATTAAGAACGAGGTAAGCGTTCGAGCGCCCCGGAAATTTCATTTCCGGTCGATTAGGCAACAACCGGGTCTATATAGATAGGGCAACCCTCGTTAGCATGTCATCCTGAGTCCGCAGCCGAAGGATCTCGGCCGCAAGGCCAGGCTCGGGCGCGGCTAAGAGATTCTTCGGGCCTTAGAACGAGGTAAATCAACGTTGAGTGATAGTGTCAGCCCTCAGAATGACATGCCAAATAGCCGGGCCGAATGAGTAAGAGCGAGGCAGGCGCACGACCGCCCGGACCTGCCCGCAAGGGGGGCATAAAGCCAAGGAACCGGGCTAATTCAACGAAAGCGGCTGAACCCGCTTGATAGCACCTCGCCCCGTTCGAGCGTTTGTCCATGCTATCAGCCCCATTCATGGGGGTTTGTTGCACTAGCGCGGGGATTGATTCCCGCGCGGTCGAACGGGCGGTACCCTCTTAAATAATCGGGGGCGTTATTGATAAAGCGGTGGCAGTATCACGACTGCCCCGAAATACCCCGCGCTAATTTGCTTGCTAACAAACAGAAATTGTCCGGCAATTGACAACCGGCTTAAAAAGTTGTGCAATTAGAAGGCTGCACAGCTTGTGAAATGGACCTATTTTGATTGTGGAGAAATATGGAGCTAGAAAAATACCTGCAACGCATCAACTATCATGACGCGCTCAAAACCGATGTTGAGACGCTAAAAAAGCTGCACCGGGCGCATCTGCTGGCGATTCCCTACGAAAATTTTGATATTCACCTGGGGCGCAGAATCGAGCATGACGAGCAGGCTTTTTACAATAAACTGGTCTTGCAGAGGCGCGGCGGTTGGTGCTACGAAATGAACGGCCTCTTCGCCTGGGCCCTGCGCCAGGCGGGCTTTAAGGTGCATCTGCTGAGCGGTTCGGTCAGGAACTCGCTGAATGATGACGGCGAAGGCAACCACCTCACTCTGCTGGTCGAACTGGAACGGCCCTACCTGGTGGACGTAGGCTTCGGGGACGGCTTCCTGGAACCCTTACCGCTGGAAGAAGGTGAATTTGAGCAGGGTTTTCTCTCGTTTCGCCTGACCAGAGAGGGGGAGTACTGGATTTGCCATAATCACCCGCACGGAGGGGCCAAGCGCTACGATTTCACCCTGAAACCGCGCCGCCTGGAGGAATTTGCCGCGAGATCGCACGAGTTACAGACCTCGCCCACCTCCGGTTTTGTGCGCACTGCGGTCTGCCAGCACTACACCTCTGATAGCCTAATAATTTTGAGGGGAGCCCTCTTCAAGAGCGTCAGCGCGGCAGGCGTGGAAGAGAAAACGGTGACGAGCGAGGCCGAATTCAAGCAGGTCTTAAAGGAGCACTTTAAACTGGATTTAGGCGATACTGCCGAGTTATGGCCGAAAATATGGGAGCGGCACCAGGAGTGGCTGAGACAGCAGCAGAGCCAGCCCATTTAAGAGCGCATAAAATCAGGAGAATTTAAGCTCTCCCACCGAGATAGTAAAAGAGCGCGGGTCGTTGCCCATACCGAGTTCCGCCGGGCTGATAGGCTTGCCGCCAATTTTAAGGGTTAACTGGTTCTGGCCCGGCTGTAAATCCAGCTTTAGTTTAATGGTCTGCGGGTTAAGACCGATTTCCTGCTGTAACAGGGAACGGCCATTAAGCAGAAACTCGACCGGGTGAGCCTGCTGGAAACTCCAGGCCGCAAACTCTACGTTCAGGCTGCGCGGCGTGGTAGTCCAGAAATCCATTTTCGCCTCGGAACCCTGAACCCAGCGGCTCATTTTGCCGTCCGGCCCTTTTTCGGCATCGTACCAGGTGGGCAGCATCAGGTTGTAAAAAAAGTCCGCTTTTGGCCCGGCAGGCACTTCGTAGGCGGTCAGTTCCGGGCTATCCGCCACCGGTTTCTGGTCCGGCAAAAATTTTCCGACCACATCGAAAGCGCGGGCCTTCTCGGCCCCTTCCAGCAAATCCTTGCGGATAACCACGTAGCGCACCCCGAAGTAGCGCAGGATGCCTGCATCTAAAGACTGTGAGGGTAGAATATCGGGCTTGACCTGGGGGTTTAGGTCACGAAAGTTCAGGAAAACGGGCGCGCCGTAATAGGGCGGGAAGACCGGATTGCGCGAGATATAGCCGTTCAGGAGCGGCTTGCCGTGCAGCATCTGCGCTTCCAGGTAGGCAGTTTCGTACTGGTGCGAGCCGTAGTTGAGCGGCACTTCCAGGATCGAATAATCGCTGCGCGGGTCGTTTGCCAGCGTCTGGTAGAAGGCGGGCACTTGGTAGAAAGCCAGCGGGTAAGGAGCGGGCAGTAACTCGAAACCCAGCGCCAGCAGGGCCACCGCTACCACGCCGTTGTAGAACCGCACTTTGCCGGGAAGTAGCAGGCGCAGGCGCACCAGGCCCCAGGCCGCCAGCAGGGCCAGGGCCAGCAAGGCCACTACCGCAAAACGCGCCGGGACACGCGTGATGTTCAGCACCGGGAGGCGGTAAATCAGGGCGCCGGGCAGGGTGGGGCCATGTTCGATGCCGTTGATATGCAGGCGCGGGCCAAAGGAGAGCAGCGCGAAAAAAGCCGCGACTACCAGCCAGAAAACTATTCCCGGCCTGTTAACAGGCGCTGTTACTTCCTCGCGTTCACTGCTTGCCCGGTTTCTAAACCTGTTCCAGGCCCACAGTAGCAGGCCCAGCAAGATTAGCAGATAGACCGTAAAGCCCGGAAAGACTACTTTTTCAATCAGGGTAGCCGTAAAAGGGCGAATGGCCCGCTGCATGGCGCTGCCCCAGAGGGGCTGGAAAGGACTGGGATAGAAATAGGCCAGCAGGTCAGCCGAGTAGACATTCTCCTGGCGCAGCGGCACAGTATTGGGGTTATCAAGCGCTTCGCGCGCCATCTGCCAGGTGAAAGGCAGCGTCACCACCACAAAGAGGGTTACCAGCAGCAGCGCCCGGCCATAGACCAGGGCCAGGTTCACTCCACCCGTTTTCTTCCGCAGGAATTGCCAGCCGCCTGTTATCGTTATGTAAAGCAAATAGAGCAGGCTGAAGAAAGCCATATAGAGGACGTACTGCAACTCCAGGAAAGTGAGAGCTACCAGGCAGAGCACGGCGGGTAAGACCGGGCCTAGCACCTGCCAGGCGCGCTTCCAGAAGGAGGGCGCGGCGACCTGCACGGCGGGACTATGCAGGGCCTTGAGGAAAAAGAGAATATAGAAAGGGATGAACTCGGACGAAACGAGGTTAAGATGGCCCAGCAGGTGGTCAAAGTTATAGGTGCAGAAGCCGTAACCCAGGCCTGCCAGCAGCGCCGCTTTCCAGTCTCCCCAGAGGTAACGCGCCAGGCAAAAAGCGCCGTAAGCGCCCAGGGTCAGGCTGAGCAGCACGATAAAGTTATAGCCTGCTACCGCGCCACTGGCAGCCCCACCCAGCGCCCCGGCGACCAGTTGCACCGGGAGGCTTACCACGCCGTTTAAGGCGTTAAGAGCATGCAAATAGAGATCAGCCCCGGAGGGGTAAAACATCAGGTCGGTATGAAAGGGATTCTGGAAATGCTCCAGGGCGTAGCGCACCCACCACAGGTTCCAGACCATCTGCCAGACATCGCCGTGGTTCTCGCCGGGAGCGGCTTCGGCAAAATGCAGCAGCAAAGGCCAGGTGAAGAGAATTGCCAGCAGGGCATAGCCGGCGACTACCACCAGTTCCCGGCGGATAAGCCCGCCCCCGGAGCGGCCCTCCGCCTTTATTCTCTTCTCCTGGTTGGTTTCCGTTGCTTGCGTCGCTATCTTCACCTTATACCTGTTCCCGCTTGCCGGGTTGTCTCAAAACTGACCAAACCTGACCTATTTCGCGCCTTTAACTTCAAATGTCCCCAGCGTCGCCTCGGTCTGCCCGCCCGGCAGGGCCAGGCGACCACCATTGGGAGCGATATACAGCCCGGCGGTCAGTTTGTAGCTGCCGGGAGGCAGGCTGGCTGGCAAAGTCAGGGGATATTCATCCCGCAAGACCTCGCCCGGTTGCCAGCCAGAGGTAGGGCGCGTTCCGGCGAAAGGGGCCAGGTCTAACTGGGCTACCGTCTGGCCCTGGGCGTTCTGCAAATGCAGGAAGGTGGTGTAATCGGCGTCCGGCTTCTTCAAGGTCTGCCAGTAAAGGGTTATATTGGCGGTTTGCCCGGCTTTTAAGTCCGCAGCGCCCTGGATACCGATCAAGCGGATGCTGCCGCCAAAATCAAGCGAGAGCGGCTGGGAGTTTTTGGCCGCCTCACCGGCAGTGGTCAGGAGCGGCAGGCCGGTCTTGAGAATAATAATATCGGCCCCCGGATGAGTCTCATCCTTGCGAAAAGCCTTCACCAGGCTGAAACCGGGCGGGTAGGGACCATCCACAAAGGAGTGATAATTGGCCCGCACGACAGGGTTGCCGCTTTCGTAAGCCTCTTTATAGTAGGCTTCGCTCAAAACCACGTAGTGGAAACCGTTGGCGGCGTACCATTCGGGCGGATAGGTCAGGATGCCTTTGCCGCCTTCTAACCGGAACTCGTTGCGCGGCAACAGGTCGGTCGAGAAGGGTTCGAGCCAGAGTTTCGCGCCGTGCGGCAGGTTCTGCTCAATCCAGTCGGTCGCCAGGGCCCGGTTGGTCGGGCGGGCATTGTAAGAGTCGTAACTGAGGATGGTCTGGGCCGGGCCTATAATCGCCAGCAAGGCCACCAGGCCGATGGCCAGGTTCGCGGATGACAGGCGCAAGCGCCCCGGCAGCGACTCATAAGGCCGCAGAGCAGGCAAACTGAAGAGCCAGCGCACCGCTACCACCAGGAAGAGCGCCGCGAAAATCACCAGGAAAGGAATCACCGGCATCAGGTTGCGGCTGAAATTGACCTTGTAAGAAGAGAGTTGCAGGTAGGTCAGCAGCGGAAAGGAGAGCAGCACCAGGTCTTTGCGGGAGTGCCGCGCCGCCATCAGCAGCAGACCGCCCAGTCCCAGCCAGACAATCACGGCGTTGTCCGCCAGCATAAACCTGATATATTCCAGCCAGTTATCGTTGGCCTCAAAGCCGGGATGCCCTACATTCTGGTAGTGATTGACGATAGCGGCGAGGTCGGTCAGGAAAGCCGGGATATGGAAGAAAATAAAAGGCGCCCCGGCAAAGAACCCGGCAAAAGCGGCCAGGAAAGCCAGCGGCAAATTCCAGTTCAGCCATTGGCGGGGCGGGCGGCTGAGCAGGTGCGCAACCACCAGCGGCAGCAAGATCAGGGCGTTATTGTACTTGGTGGCGACGGCTAACCCGGCGGCCAGCCCCGCCAGCAGGTAGAGACGGCGTTCGGAGCGCCCTTCCATGATCGGTACAATCCAGAGGAAGGGCAGCATGGCCATAAAGCCGCTCGGTACATCGGTGGTCAGCCAGTGGGAGTTAAGAGCGTGCAGGTAGAAAAAGCTCAGGAAGAGGGCTGCTACCAGCCCGACCGGCTTACCGTAGACCCGGCGAGCCACCAGGTAAACCAGCAGCGCGGTAGCCGCCCCCAGGATGGCGGTCAGGCCGCGCCCCCACAGGTAGAAATCGGCCTTATTCTCCGGGGCAGCCATAGCGCTGGTGCCGTCATACTTCCCGGCGCTTACGCCCTGCAAGAAACGCGCAGAAAAGACGCCCGTTTCCAGGTAGGTATAAAAAGTCGGGTAGGTAAAGGCCTGCCGGTCGTTATCGGCCAGACCGGGGTGACGGTAATCGTAGGGGTCGAAGTTGCTGGTCTGGGCGATATGCAGGGCCCGTTCGGCTACATTCCACTCGTCCACCTGCTCAAGATAAGGCAGGCCAAAATTGACGCCCCAGAGGCGCACCCACAGGGCCAGGATCAGAATCAGGCCAACCGGCACGGCTTCACGGACCCGGGCATCCTGCCAGGCGCGGACAGCCACCCGGCGCAACCCGCTCTGGCCGGTAGAGAGCCAGACGCGCCAGGCGGCCAGGCCAACCAGCGCCACCCCGTCCAGGCCCAGCAGGACTTTACGGCCACCCGGCACATGGGTATACAAAGACCAGTCTTTACTGATGTAAAGAAAAGCCAGCCCCAGGGCCAGAAAAGCCAGGGCGACATTTAAGCCCTTCTTCAGCCGGGCCTTTTCAGTGTTCAGGGGACTATCCTGCGCGGTGGTAGTAACTTGCTGATCTTCCAGGCGCTCATTCTCCGGCGGGCGGGGACGTGTCTGCAACCGGTACAACTCCTTCTAAAATCCTCGAATGGCTGTAAACTTAGCGACAGCCTTATAACCTGGGCCCGATTATATCACATTATCAGGCGGCATAAAGCGGCAACCAAAAAGCAGGCCGGGCGGCCTGCTCTGTGGTTTTTTCTAAATTTCTAAGTTCTAAAATAGAAACTTAGCGGACGGCGACAGCCTCTTCCAGGCCGGCTTCCTGGCGCAGGGTATCGGCTTTGTCGGTGCGCTCCCAGGGCAGATCGACATCGGTGCGGCCAAAGTGACCGTAAGCGGCGGTCTGCTTGTAAATCGGGCGGCGCAGGTCGAGGCTCTTGATGATACCGGCAGGCCGCAGGTCGAAGTGCTTGCGAACCAGTTCCAGGATCTTCTCGTCAGCGACTTTGCCGGTTCCGTAAGTCTCAACCATCAGGCTGATGGGCTGGGCTACGCCGATAGCGTAGGAAACCTGCAACTCAACCCGGTCGGCCAGGCCGGCGGCCACAATGTTCTTGGCCACGTAGCGCACGGCGTAAGCGGCGGAACGGTCTACCTTCGTCGGGTCTTTGCCGCTGAAGGCGCCGCCACCGTGGCGAGCAATTCCGCCGTAGGTGTCTACAATGATCTTGCGACCAGTCAGACCGGCATCGCCCATCGGGCCGCCTACCACGAAGCGCCCGGTCGGGTTGATGAAGAACTTGGTCTTTTCATCCAGCAGTTCCGGCGAGACGACCGCTTTGATCACCTTCTCGATAATATCCTGGCGAATTTGCTCCTGGGTCACTTCCGGGGCGTGCTGGGTGGAAACCACCACGGCGTCCACGCGCACGGGCTTGCCGTAAGCGTATTCTACCGTCACCTGGCTTTTGCCGTCCGGGCGGAGGTAGCCCAGTTCGCCGCTCTTGCGGACTTCGGACAGGCGGCGGGTGATGCGGTGGGCCAGGGCAATCGAGAGCGGCATCAGTTCAGGAGTTTCGTTGCAGGCGAAACCGATCATCATGCCCTGGTCGCCCGCGCCGATGGCCTCGATCTGCTCGTCGGTCATCTCGCCGGTCTTGGCTTCGAGCGCTTTATCTACGCCCATGGCGATATCGGCGGACTGCTCTTTGATCGACACAATCACGCCGCAGCTATCGGCGTCAAAACCATAGTCAGAAGAAGTATAGCCAATCTGGCGAACGGTTTCACGCGCCAACTGGTCAATATTGACGTAGGCGCTGGTGGTGATTTCGCCCGCTACCAGGATCAGACCGGTAGTGGTGGCGGTTTCACAGGCCACGCGCGCATTCGGATCTTGCTCGAAAATCGCGTCAAGCACCGCGTCCGAAACCTGGTCGCAAATCTTATCAGGATGGCCTTCAGTTACGCTCTCACTGGTAAGATAAAGCTTCGGCGAATTCATGAAAGTGTTGGACATAGTTAATACTCCTTCTTCTTAGGTTCCGCTCTGCCAGCTAGTCATGTATTTTTCTTGTTCGGCTGTCAGCGTGTCAATCTTTACGCCCATCGCAACAAGCTTCAGACGGGCGATTTCCGTATCAATCTCGCGAGGTACCACATAAACCTTATTCTCAAGCTTGCCGTGGTTCTTGGCGACCCACTCGGCGCTCAAGGCCTGGTTGGCGAAGCTCATGTCCATTACCGCCGCGGGGTGCCCTTCGGCAGCGGAAAGGTTCAGAAGGCGGCCATCGGCCAGCAGGTAAAGCTTGCGACCATCGAAAAGCTTGAACTCTTCTACGAAATCGCGCACCATCCGGCGGCTTTCGGCCAGTTCATCCAGGAAGCCGATGTTGATTTCATCGTTAAAGTGGCCGCTGTTACCGATCAGCGCGCCGTCCTTCAGCTTGCGAATCTGGCGGTCTACCACGTTCAGGTTGCCGGTAACGGTAATCACGATATCGGCGCGGGGAGCGGCCTCTTCCAGGGTGGTAACTTCAAAGCCGTCCATGACCGCTTCGAGAGCGCGAAGCGGATCAACCTCGGTCACAACTACGTGCGCGCCCATGCCGCGAGCACGAGTAGCCAGGCCACGTCCGCACCAGCCGTAACCGCAGACCACGAAGGTCTTGCCGGCCAGCAGAATGTTGGTAGCGCGCAGCAGACCGTCCAGGGTGGACTGGCCCGTGCCGTAGCGGTTATCGAACATGTGCTTGGTATCGGCTTCGTTTACGGCGACAATCGGGAAGCGCAGAGCGCCGTCTTTTTCCATGGCCTTCAAACGAACCACGCCGGTGGTGGTTTCTTCGGTGCCGCCGATCATGTTGGCGATCAACTCAGGGCGCTCCAGGTGCAGGCGCGAAACCAGGTCGCAGCCGTCATCCATGGTCTGGTTCGGATTGCTGTTCAGGACCGCGTCCAGGTGGCGGTAATAAGTCGCGTTATCCTCGCCCTTGATAGCATAGGTCGGGATGCCGTATTCGACCAGGGCGGCGGCTACATCATCCTGAGTAGAGAGCGGGTTAGAGGCGCAGGCGGTTACTTCGGCCCCGCCGGCTTTGAGGGTCAGCAGGAGGTTGGCGGTCTCGGTCGTAATGTGGAGACAGGCGCCCACGCGCTGCCCGGCCAGGGGCTTTTCGGCCTCAAAGCGCTCGCGGATCAGGCGCAGTACCGGCATTTCAATCGCGGCCCAATCAATACGCTCGCGGCCTCGCTGGGCCAGGCCCAAATCTTTTACATCATAACCAGCACTGTTAGAAGTCTGGGACATTATTTTTAAAAACTCCTTTTTTGGTAGTTACAATAAAATAAACTTTCGCTCTTCTCAGCTCTGTTTCCAGGTTCAGTTCTATGCAACCTCTGGAAGAGACCCTGGCATCGGAAAAGATTAAGATCAAAATCTAACTTTCCGGTTACTCGCTCCGTGCTTACCGGCTGGTAACCAGGCCCGCTTCAGGGAAGGGTACATCGCTGAAGTTATCCTGATAGCGCGCTGCAAATTCCGCCGGGGTGTAGCTGTGGCTCTGCGTGCCGTACTGTTCTACACAGTAGGTGGCGGCCAGAGCGGCCACGCGGCCCATCTGTTCCAGGCTGTAGTTGTTCAAAAGGCCTTTGATAATGCCGGCCCGGTAAGCGTCGCCCACGCCGGTCGGGTCTACCACCGCTTTTTCTCTGGCGACCGGGGCATCCACGGTTTTCTCGCGGGTGTAGATGGTCGAGCCGAACTCGCCTTTGGTCACAATAACCATCTCGGTAAATTCGAGCAGTTGCTCCGGTTTGTAGCCGGTCTTCTTCTCAACAATACCCAGTTCGTAGTCGTTGCCGATAATGGCCCGCGAACCGCGAATACCATCCAGCAGTTGCTCGCCTTCCAGGAAAATTACCTGCTGGCCCGGATCGTAGATGAAAGGTACGCCCAGTTCGCGGCATTCTTCGACATGCGAGACCATGGCCTCCGGGTCGTTAGGCGAAATAATGGCCATCTGAAGCTTTTCCGGGTTGTAGCTGGCCACTTTCAGGTTGTGGGCGTAGTTCATAGCGCCGGGGTAAAAACCGGTAATCTGGTTGCTCGATTTATCAGTGGTGATGAAACAGGAAGCGGTGAATTCATCCGGGATAACCTCGATAGCGCTGGTATCGCAACCGGCCTGTTGCAGCCACTGGCGGTAATCCTCGAAATCGTGGCCGACCGTGCCGATAATCAGGGGGCGTTCCTGTAAGAGCGCCAGATTATAGGCGATATTGGCGGCACAACCGCCTCTCAGCTTGCGCAGAGAATTAACCAGGAAGGAAACGTTCAGAATATGAACTTTCTCCGGCAAAATGTGGTCTTTGAAATGGCCCTGGAAATCCATAATATGATCGTAGGCCAGTGACCCGGAAACTAAAATTGACACTTATTTAGACCTCCTGAAACAACGCTTTGATGCTATCCTGGAACGGCGGGCGAGCGATGCCGCGCTCCGTAATTATGCCATGAATGTAACGCGCGGGTGTGACATCGAAAGCAGGATGAGCGGCATGCACTCCTTCCGGCGCGATTCTCTTCCCCCCGATAACTGTAACCTCGTCCGTACTGCGTTCCTCGATGGGAATACCGCTGCCGTCCGGCAAGGTTAGATCAATTGTAGAAAGCGGCGCGGCTATATAGAATGGAATATTATTCTCGTGGGCCAGCACTGCCAGGCTATATGTTCCTATTTTGTTGGCCGTATCCCCGTTCGCGGCGATGCGGTCCGCCCCGGTCACGACAAACTGGACTTTACCGCGCTGCATGAGATGACCGGCCATATTGTCGGTTATCAGGGTGAGCGGGATACCCAGTTGTTGAAATTCCCAGGCGGTCAGGCGAGCGCCCTGTAAATAGGGCCGGGTTTCATCCACCCAGACATGAATCTGTTTGCCCGCTTCGTGGGCGGCCCGGATCACTCCCACGGCGGTTCCGTACCCGGCGGTAGCCAGGCCCCCGGCGTTACAGTGAGTCAGGACGTTATCGCCGTCTTTGATCAGGGCTGCCCCGAACTGTCCCATGCGGCGGTTGGCTTCCAGGTCTTCCTGGTGAGTTTCAATGGCATAATCGAGCAGTTGTTGCCCTATCTCGGCGGGGGTGGCCCCGGCCTCGGCCAGTTCCCGCGCTTTCTGTAAGCTGCGCTGTAAGGCCCAGGAGAGATTGACCGCGGTAGGCCGGGTAGCGGCTAGAAAAGCGGAAGCTTCTTCCAGATCAGCCAGCAACTCAGCCGAGTTAGCGGCCTGAGAGCGCCGGGCAGCCAGGGCCATTCCGTAAGCGGCCGAAACGCCAATCGCAGGAGCGCCGCGCACCTGCATGGTCCGAATAGCCTCGCCCACCTCGCGGTAGGTGTAGCACTCTACCATCTCGAAATGGTGCGGCAGTAACAACTGGTTAATCAGCAGCAGACATTCCGGCCTGTCCGTCTGAGCAGGACGCCATTCCAGGGTATTAACATCAGTGGCAGCAGCATTAACCAGGCCCGTATTAATATTAAGATCAGATCTACTCAAAGTTAATTACCGTCAACTAGTTCCAGAGGCAAAAAAATAGATTGACTGCGACGGCGCTTCTCTTTTAATTTGCGCCAGCTCACATCAATCTGAGTTCAGAACAATGTACCTCTCATCTTTCAGGCATCACGATGATGATAACCTGTCGGAATTGGCACCGCTTTTTTGCCTGTTAGCAGCGGTTGCCGGGCTTCACTGGGCCAGTCCCTCCACCTCTCTTGATAAGAGCATTCCTTCGCTATTCAATTGAACGGTACAAATATAACACGAGTCGTCAAAAAAATCAAATTTTTTTTACAACTTTTTAATACCGGGGCATTAAAAGGCCGCTCTCTTATTAAAGCGGCACGTAGGTCTGGAAGAGAATCACCCGCGAGACGATTTCGCCCGCCAGGACCGCCCCCAGCGCTACATACAGAAAGCCGGTGCTGGACATGTGGGCCTTGATTTTACAGGTCTGGATGGTAGCGTAGGCCAGTACAATCGGAAAGACGATACCGACCAGCACGCGCAGCCAGTAGATCGCCGCCCATTTATCGCTGACCGCCAGGGAATTAGCCACCCAGGGGCCGGAATTGATCAGCACCAGGGCCGCCTGCCCGATCAGGGCGTAGAGGAAAAGGCGGTTAATCCGGGCCAGGGGCGCGACGGTCAAAGAGGGGGTCACGAGATACCAGTGGCCCAGCAGCATGCCGGTAAGGACGGTCCCGACCGAAGCCGCTCCCAGGAAAAGGCTGAAAGGCGCGACCCAGCCACCTAAATAGCTGCCCCGGTAAAGCATGGCAACTGCAAAGAGGGTGATGCAGCAGGCCACCAGGGCCACTACCCCGGTAATCCGGCGGGCTCTGTCCGTACCCAGGCCGACCATGATATTGTAAACCAGCAGCAGCACAATCGAGGCATTCAGCCAGAAATCCTGAAAGCCGTTCCAGCCCAGGTCTATGCCGGGATAAAGTTCCTGCCCGCGCCCGAAGTCAATCCCGCTGAGGCTCAGGCGGGCGCAGATAGCGATACCCAGCGCGCTCAAACCGACGCTGGAAAGAAAGCCCCGGCCCAGTTCGCCCCGAAAATCGGTCAGGATCAGAACGGCAAACGTACCGGCCATAACTTCAATCAAGAAGGTGTAGAGGACCAGAGGTAAAGTTTCCACAACCACTTTCCCTTATTCTCAAGTTAGACGGACCTGCTAATAGCACCTGTGAGGTGATTGCGGCTAAGGGTTAAGGTCTGGCCGTAACCCTTAGCTCCGCACATAATTACTTCAAATATTCGGTTGTTTTTGATGCTAATCTCTTGAAGCGTTAATAAAAATCGGTAACAGCTAACTTGTCCCTATTTTACACACTCTTAAGATATTGTGGAAGTCTAATCGGCATAGTAAAGCCTAAGCTTTCCGGCGCCGCCGCAGGATGATTTTCTCAATTTCGACGGCGATAAAGACGGTGGAACCCAGCCCCACACAGAGCATCAGTTCAAAGGGCGGCAAGGGCTTCAGGCCCATGAAAATGACCATGGGGCTGTAGAGGGCCATCAGTTGCAGGACCGCTATCAGCAGGATGAAGAACCACATCACCCGGTTGCTGAAGACGCCGATGCTGAAAAGTGACTGGTAGGTCGAGCGCGTGGCCAGGGCCTGAAAGATTTGCAGGAAAGCGGCGGTAGTGAAAATCATGGTCTGCCAGTAAGGCTGGCCTGCCCGGTAATAAACAAAACCGACGGCCAGCCCGACAAAACCGATCAACAGGCCAACCCAGGCGATATGCAAACCCATCCCTCCGCTGAAGATACCTCTACCAGGCGAACGAGGCGGTCTGCGCATGACATCCTGCTCGGCCCCTTCCATGCCCATACTCAGGCCGAGCAGCCCATCGGTAATCAGGTTGAGCCAGAGCAACTGCAAAGGCAGCAGGGCTACCGAGGCGGTCAGGGGCAGGCCGAACAGCATAAAAGGCAGCGGCCAGAGTAGCATTATAGCCACTTTACCGATGTTGCCCGCCACCGAGAAGTTGATAAAGCGGCGCAGGTTATCGTAAATCACTCGGCCTTCCTCCACCGCGGCCACAATCGTCGCAAAATTATCATCGCGCAGGACCATATCGGCGGCTTCTTTGGCTACATCGGTCCCGGTCAGGCCCATGGCCACGCCGATATCAGCCTTTTTAAGGGCCGGGGCGTCATTTACGCCGTCGCCGGTCATGGCTACTACTTCGCCCTTTTTTTGCAGGGCTTCCACGATACGCAGTTTATGCTCAGGTATGACCCTGGCAAAGACGGAATGTTCATCCAGGATGGCAGCCAGTTGAAGATCATCCAGGTCATCCAGGTCCGCGCCATTTATGACGGCATCGCCTCCGCTAAACCCTAATTCGCTGGCAATATAACCGGCGGTCAGGGGATGGTCGCCCGTAATCATTACCGGGCGGATACCGGCATTAATGCAGCTTATCACGGCCTGTTTAGCCTCGGGGCGGGGCGGGTCAACCATACCGATCATCCCAACGTAGATCAAGTCGCGCTCGTCACTCAGAGTAAGGTCCGGTTTGTCGCAAAGCCGGAAGGCCACGCCCAGCACGCGCATACCGCCCGCTGCCAGGCGGTTGTTCGAGGCCATGATACTCTCGCGCTGCCCGGCCTGAAGGGGATGGAGATTACCGCCTTCATCCAGGTAAGAGCTACAGAGGGTCAGCAGAACATCGACAGCGCCTTTGTTAATCGCCAGGTAGGGCTGGGTAGTATCAATCCCCCAGTTTCTCCAGAAGCGAAATACCGGTTGTAGAAACTCCATACTGGGAGGGGTCCAGCGATGCACAGTCATCATGCGCTTGCGGCCCGAATCAAAGGGCAGTTCGCCAACCCTGGGCAGGTTCTGATGCAGCTTTTCCAGGTTGATCCCGCTCTGGACAGCCGCGCGCAGAAGGGCTACCTCGGTCGGGTCGCCGATAGCCTGGAACTGGTCGGTTCCATTAACCGGTTCCAACCAGGCATCGTTACAGAGGGCAATTCCGGTCAGCAGGAGGGTAACGGAGGCGCTTCGTTCATATTTAAAGCTCTCTCGCGTGGGTTCTAGCTGAGACAGTGGGCTATTGCCGCTCATATCCAGGCGCGTTCCGGCCACTTCGATCACGGTTACGGTCAGGCTGTTTTCGGTCAGAGTGCCGGTCTTGTCGGAGCAGATAGTGGTAACCGAACCGAGGGTTTCTACCGCCGGTAGTTTGCGGATCAGGGCGTTGCGTTTCAACATCTTCTGGGCGCCGAGGGCCAGGGTAACGGTCACTACCGCCGGTAGGCCTTCGGGAATAACGGCTACCGCCAGGCTGATACCGGTCAGGATCATCTGGGATAAGACTTCACCGCCGTAAATACCGATCATGATCACCAGCAGAGCGACTATCACCCCGGCGAGGGCCAGTTGTTTGCCCACCCGGTCCAGTTGGGCCTGGAGAGGAGTCATGGACTCCCTGACGGCCTGAATCAGCGTGGCAATCTTGCCCAGTTCGGTCTGCATGCCGGTCTGCACAACCAGGCCCAGTCCGCGCCCGTAAGTGACCTGCGTACCCATATAGAGCATGTTGTAGCGCTCGCTCAGTGTCAGGTCGGGGGAAGGCAGGGCCGCGGCGCTTTTCTCGACCGGTTCCGACTCGCCGGTCAGGATAGATTCCTGGGCGCGCAGGTTGGCGCTTTCCAGCACTCGCAGATCGGCGGGCAGGATATTTCCGGCTTCGAGCAGGATTACGTCACCCGGCACCAGTTCGCGCGCTGGTAGCTCTTTTACCATGCCGTCCCGGTAGACCCTGCTACACGGGACGGCCAGTTTTTTAAGGGCGGCAATGGCGCGCTCGGCCCGGTATTCCTGGAAGAAGCCCAGCAACACAAAAAGGGCCACAATCGCCAGGATAGCCCAGGCTTCCAGGAATTTTCCCAGGAAGAGCGACAGGCCTGCCGCGGCCAGCAGGATCAGGACCATTACGGCGGTCAGTTGTTCCCACAGGATTTTAAACGGCGATTTCAGGCCGTGTTCCACCAGTTCGTTAGGACCGTAGCGTTCCACCCGTTTTTGGGCTTCGGCCTCGCTCAACCCCTGTGCCGCCGAGTCCACCTGCAAAAGGGCCAGGGCTTCTCCTGGGGCTAATGTATGCCATTGAATATCGTTATTCAGCTCAAGGGGAATCTCAAGTTCGGATATCTGGGCCATCGCACACCCCTTCTCAATCGAAAGATTTATAGCCGGGAAGGGTGAAAAAAAGCGAGCCATTACGACTTTATGAGCCGTAATGGTCTCGCCAATCATGCCGAAGCATTACCGGACAGCCGGGAGAAATCTCCGTCCTGACGACTATCCGGCCCGGAGACTACCGGGCGGCTACTCCCCATCCTGGTTTACCAGACAGGAGGAAACGCTTTTCCTCGGAGAAATTCGAAGCTGGAACGGTAGCTAAAACTTTCGTCAGAATAATGATACTGAAAAACTATAAACAGAGTGGTAAACGAGGGTGAAAATATTATGGAAGTGCGCGCCTTGCGTGATAAAGGGGTCAGGGCGAGACAGGCGGGAATATTGGGCGTGAAGGGCAAGGATGGGGCAGGCGGGAGAGCGCGCGAGAATTAATCCCCGCGCTAGTTTAACGAACCCCCATGAATGGGGCTGATAGCATGGTAAATGCACGAATGAGGCGAGGTGCTATCAAGCGGGTTCAGCCGCTTTCGTTGCAATAGCCCGGTCCATTGGCTGAAAGCCCCCCTTGCGGGCTTGGCCGGGCGGTCGTGCGCCTGCCTCGCTATATCAATTATGCCCCTCTTTTTGGCATGTCATTCTGAGGGCCGTCGCTGTCACTCAATATTGAATTACCCTGTTCGGAGGCCCGAAGAATCTCTTTCCTGCGCCCGTGCCCTGCCTTGCGGCCGAGATCCTTCACTGCGTTCAGGATGACATATCAGGAAGCCGGACGTGATGGGACGAGCGGGGTAGCATTTCGAGCGCGAGCATGGCCGGGCCATCACGGTATAGCCCGAACCTGCCGGGATGAGAGGCCACCATCCCGTACCCCTCATTCCTCTGCCTCCCCCTGACTAGCCAGCGCCGCCTGCAACTGCTCCACATAAGGCCGGTAGGGGTTGCCTTCCGGCAGGCTCACCTCCTGCCCGTCCAGTATTGCCAGCAGCGCCCCGGCAAAGGCCACTTCTATCTCCCAATCCGCGCCCTGTTCCTGCCATGCAGCCATCAAAGCCTGCAACTGCGCGCGCCACTCCGCCAGGTGTTCCGCCGCACCCGTTTTTACCGCGAAAGTGTTCCCTACCAGCACTTTAATTTGTTCTTCTGGCATGGTTGAAGCCGCCTGCACCTGCCCGCCTGCCAGCTCTATCTCCAACTGTTGAATATATAAAGCTACTACTTGTGCTCTAGGTGATTCTATATACTCGTAGAGCTTTTGGGACTCCTTAAATAGCGGTAGCCCTTCTTTTTTCTGGTTTTGCTCGCAGTATGTTAAGCCCAACCACCAAAGCGTTGTTGCTTCACCGTCTTTATCGCCAACCTGTTTCAGGAGGGGTAAAGCCAGATTGTAGTACTCTAATGCCTTTTGCTGCTCTGCATGGGCAGAGTAGACTAGGCCTATACTGTTGAGGGTATTAGCTTCACCGCCTTTATCGCCGACATGCCTCAGTAGCGGTAAAGCCTGGTTGAAGTACTGCAAAGCCTGTTGTTTATCACCCAGCTCATCGTAGACCCTCCCGATATTGTTCAATGTGATAGCTTCGCTCGGTCGGTTCCCTAACTGCCTTTGTAGTAGCAAGGCCTGGTAATAGTAATCAAGAGCCTTTTGAATATAGTCTTGTTCAAAGTAGATGCGGCCGATATTGTTAAGGGTTGATGCTTCCACATCTCGATTGCCCACTTCTCTATGTATCTTCAGAGCTTGCTCGATATAGTCTAGGGCCTTTTGGTTGTTCCCCAGTTTACTATAAGCGGCTCCAATATTAGTTAGAGCAATGGCTTCCTTATTTAGATTACCTTGCTCTCTGTGAATCTTTAGAGCTTGATTGAAAAAATCGAGAGCCTCTTGATTCTTACCCATACCATAATAAACCAACCCAATGTTATTCAGAACTGTGGCTTCACCTTCCCGATCACCTATCAACTTATACAGAGGTAAGGCCCGATTATAGAAATCGAGGGCTTGTTGACTATCACCCTTTTTATCATAAACCAAACCAATGTTATTAAGGGTAGTAGCTTCCATTTTTCGATTGCCTTCTTCTATATGCACGCACAAAGCCTGATTGTAGTATTCAAGGGCCTGTTGCTTTTCTCCCCAATCAGAATATAGAGTTCCAATGTGAGTTAGAGTAGTTGCTTGGTCCCCCTTGTCCTCTCTTCCGATGTATAAGGCTTGGTTGAAAAGGTCGAGGGCTTTTTGTTTTTCACCTAGATGTGAATACAGTAAAGCCTGTTCATTCAGAAAAAAAGATTCTCGTTTCCGGTCTTGTAGGCGTTGGCTAACCGCCAGGCCCATTTCCATCCACTCATCGCGTCGTACCTCCCGCCGCATAGCAAGGTAGCGACTGGTGTTGAGGGCGAAAAGCTGGGCCCGGCGCAGCAGGCTTTCTTCTACATCCTCCGGCTTAACCCGTTCTACCAGAGAAGCGCCCAGGGCCTCAATATGCGGCAGATAGGGTACTAGTTGACCCCAATTCTCCGGTTGTAAGGCTTGAAAGCCTCCTGTAATTTTGACAATAAAGTCTTCATACCGGGTGATAGCAATATTTAATTCCTGCTGATTAGATTTGAGCAGCCCAAGAGAGTAGGTTCGTAACATCCAGTGCTGGCGATGCCAACCTTCCTCGTATTCCTCTTCCTGAACTTCCTCCAGCAGTCCAGCCAACCGCAATCTGTTGGCAAACTCATCAACCTGCTCCGCTACCTTCTTTTGCTCCTCATCATTACTCCACTTAAAGCCCCACAGCGTTGCAAGCATAGATAGACTGAAAGGCTGGTTAGGGGCTATTGCGCCCAGTGCCCGGAAGCGGGTTTGTTCTTCCGGCTTCAGCTCCCGGTAGCTGTATTCCAGGGTTATGGTCAGGCTATCCTCGCGGGTTGCGCCCCGGTCTAGCTTCAGCTTGTCAAAAGGCGTACCTTCTCGCAGGCCCTTCTGATAGTCTCGCAGCATTTTTTCCAGAGCCGAGGTTTTGCCCCGCTTCTCCCGCAGGTACTGGGCGGCCAGCCGCAGCGCCAGGGTATAGCCGTCCAGCGTTTCGACCAGTTGCAGCAGCAGGGCCGGGTCAAGGTTGGGGTAGTCCATCAAGTAACTTCGCAGCATGGCAACCCCGGCCTCCCCCTTCAGGCGATCAAGGGTTTGAAGCGGGCTATTGAGGTTAATGGCTACCGTTTCAAAGCGGGTGGTAATAAGGACCGTGCAATTATCAGGCAGAGCTTCTCGCAGCAGGGGACGCACCGCCGTTACCCCATTCTCCCAGACATCATCCAACACCAGCAGCACCCGGTCAGGCCCGCAGTGCGCGCAGCGATAATTAATGGCAGCCTGCAAAGTCTGCCTCACCCGCAGGCGCAATTGTTCCAACGTTTCCTTTTCACCGCGCACAAAGGACTTTTCAACCTGCCCACCCAGTTGCAGCAGCAGGCGTTCCTCGTCGGGCTGGTCGGTCACTTCCAGCCAGAGAGCCGCCCGGAAGCAGCGTTCACTATCCGGTTCACGGGTCAGGTCGTAGGCCAGTTGGCGAGCCAGGGCGGTCTTGCCGATACCGCCCAGGCCATTTACCGCTGTCAGGGCTACTCTTTTTTCACTTTTAAGTTTCAATTTCAGTTCTGCAAGCTCTACATCACGCCCGCCGAAGTGACTGTTAGGCTCGTTAATCTGAGGGCAGGGAGGTTTTTCCTGATCAGGCTGGTTATAAACAGTCCGGTTATCCTCAAAATGGATCGGTCCTTCATGCTTACCATAAATGCCTATACCGCCGCTCTGGTTGATAGTGCCTTTGTTGGGCATGCCGCCCCCGGTGTCAATCTGGTGAGTCGGGGGCGGGCCTGGCTGTGTAACAGGCGCGGCGGGTTGGGCCTCTACAGAAGCGGCTTCAGTAGTGGGCCAACCAGGCGACTCAACCGAAACGTCAATGGCCTCATAGAGCAACTTGTGATGCTTGTACTCAACGGCTGCGCCATTATCGCGCAACCGGCTAATCAGGTTATCAATCTGGTCTTTAGTGGTGGGCTTGGGATGGGCTATTTCCGTATCAATCCGGCCCTGCCAGACGCTTCTATTTACCCCGGCTTTGTTGAAGAGGCCGTTAAGAGTTTTGAAGCCGAGGTCATTCATCACTTGTTCCAGGGCTACCCGCAGGGCTTTGGCTTTTTCTTGTTCTGATTTAGGCATATAAGCGAGTCTGGTACGGCGCTGGTACGAAGGTGGTACAGTGCCGGGATTTAGTTAAGCTAATAAATAGATTACAGTAAAGCTACCGGAAACGACCCGACCAGGGCCGGGCCGGTAAAAATACCGGAGTGGGCGCGCACACGAAGGTTCTGCTATTGAAAATTATACCGCTATAAGAGAGGTTTTGACAATGCCGAATTTAAATCGCAAGTGGCAGGCGCTATCAGCGAGCAGCCGCGCCTTTATCCTGGTAAGCCTGCTGGTGATTATCATCGTAGTGCTGGTCTGGCCGCCCGCTACCCTGGCGCTTTTGAGCATCCTGGGGGCGCTGCCCGCCGCCCTCAACGCCCTGGCCGCCTTCCTGGCGACCCTGCGCTCCGAAAAGAGGCAGGCCTGAAAGCTTTAGCATGTCGCCCGGCGCTAAATGGCCGGGCGGTCGTGCGCCTGCCTCGCTATATCAATTATGCCCCTCTTTTTGGCATGTCATTCTGAGGGCCGTCGCTGTCACTCAATATTGAATTACCCCGTTCGGAGGCCCGAAGAATCTCTTTCCTGCGCCCGTGCCCTGCCTTGCGGCCGAGACCACCCATAAATAAATTATGGGCTACCAGTTTAAGTGCTCTAAAGGCACTATCTTCCATATTCGTATTCAGTCGCTTCAGCCGACTTTAGCTGGTAGCCCGCATTTTAATCGCGGGTATCGCCGGGCGCTCTTGCGGCAACCTTGCCTTGCCTCGCGGCCGAGATCCTTCGGCTGCGGCCTCAGGATGACATGCGTTGAGGAGTGCCTTGCCTTGTGGCCGAGATCCTTCACTGCGTTCACACCCACAAGGGGCGTGACATGGTAATGAATGGAGCGTGATGGGCCGAGTGTGGCAGGCGTTCAAGCGCGAGTATGCCCACGAGGGAGCCAGTCCGGGCGCTCGCACGGGTGGCATGTGCCTTCCCCATTCCGGCATATATGTCGAGCCAGGGAAAGTGGCCTTTACTTCAGGCAGATTTGCAGCAATCCGAAGCCTTCACGATCAGCTCGGAGGCCAGTTCGGGCGAAGTATAGGCGCTGTTGATTAAGAGGTGGTAGTTGTCGGGATCGCGCCAATCCGCTTTATAAATGGACTTAATATAGTGGCAGCGTTCCGTATCGTTGTGATGGACCATCCGGGTGGCTTCGTTATGGTCCACCTTATCGCGCTGCATGACTTTCTCAATCCGTTTTTCGAGAGGGGCGAAAATGTAGACGCTCAGGAAGTTAGCGCGTTTAGCCAGGTAGAAATTAGCGCCGTGACCCGCTATAACCGCGTTGCCCGACTTTGCTACCGTGTCCAGCACTGCCTGGGTGGCCTGGCTGTAGGTCAGAACGTCCACAAAACGGTTGGTTTCGTCCTCGTCCATCGGGTAGGCTAAATCCATACTGAAGGCTTTAAAGATCTGATCTACCATATGGTCAGCGTGTTCATCGAGGCTTTCTGCCACCTCTTCCGTGATACCCAGGCGCTGCGCCACGCCCTGCACAATCTCACGATCAATGTAGGGCAGCTTTAATTTCTGGGCTACCATCTGACCGATTCTGCGGCCTTCACTTCCCACCTGATGCGAAATAGTTATTAGAGGCATAACTTTTCCTTCCACTATACTACCGGCTCTTTAAATAAGTAGCATTTTGAACGCCACAATCTCAATCTTTGCTGTTTTTCCGTTAGAGATTAGATAGAAACAGAAAATTAACCGAAAATACCGTTGACATATCAAAATAAAAGGAGTATTCTTTGTTCCATCAAAGATTGATATGTCAAGGATGATATGTCAAAGGAAAATAATAAAAGGAATTAATCATAAAAATGACACAGGCTGACGAGTTAAAAGCTAATAAAACAAAATTACCGGACTGGCAACGCCTGGGCTTTAACACTCCCTGGCCCGGCAATACCGACATGCCGTTGTTGATGCGCTTATCCAGCACCAGCAAACTGGTAAAACAGAGATTTGAAGAGAAATCCAGAATCAACTCATCGCAGGTGCGAGTACTGCTGGAAGCGGCCTGCCCAGAGGGGGTGAGCCAGGCCGCTCTGCACAAAAATTACAAAGTAGACCCCGCTTCGATTACGCGGACGGTCCAGGTAATGGAACGGGACGGCCTGGTGACGCGCCAGGTTGACCCGCACGATAACCGCCTGATGCGGGTTTACCTGACGGAAAAAGGCCGGAACCTGCTGGCAACCCTGCCCGAAAAGGTGGCACGCTTTGAGCAAGACCTGATTAAAAACTTATCAGAAAGCGAAGTTTCTCAGTTGCATGAGCTGCTAACCCGGCTTGTAACCGGACTTCAGGAGGAAGCCCCTGGCGAGAAGTAACTCGCGTATCGTCTGAACAATAAGAACAATAAAAGCCTTTATATCAAATGAAATAATTAGAGGTTATTTAAGGAGATTATGTCAAAAAGGAACAATACAGAAGCAGCGGTAGCAGTCCAACCGGCTTCAGAAAATAAAAAGATCTTACTGGCCCTGTCCGGTATTCTGTTCAGCATTCTGCTGGCGGCGCTCGACCAGACCGTAGTCAGCCCGGCCATGCCGAGGATTGTGGAAGAATTACAGGGCTTCTCCCTTTTCGCCTGGGTAACGACGGCTTACTTGCTTACTTCGACCGCCACAATACCGATTGCCGGTAAACTTGGCGATATGTTTGGCCGCAAGTTCTTGCTGATTGCGGCGGTCGTGATCTTCCTGCTCGGTTCGGCCCTCAGTGGCGCGGCCCCCAGCATGATCTGGCTGGTTATCTTCAGAGGGTTGCAAGGAATCGGGGCAGGCGCTTTGCAGGCCAACGCCTTTGCTGAAATCGCCGAACTCTTCCCGGATTCGGCCAAACGCGCGCGCTGGCAAGGCTTTATCGCCGCAGTTTTTGGCCTCTCCTCGGTGATCGGCCCTTTCCTGGGCGGCTTTATTACCGATAATCTGCAATGGCGCTGGGTCTTCTATGTAAATGTACCGGTCGGGGTGCTGGCGGTGCTGGCGCTCTTCCTTTACCTGCCGCATTCATCCAACACCGGGCAGCGCAAAATTGACTGGTGGGGCGCGGCGGCCATTACCGGCGCGGTGGTCTCTCTGCTGCTGGCCCTGACCTGGGGCGGCCAGAAAGAACCCAACGGCTATCCCTGGGTCAGCCCGCAAATTCTAGGACTCTTAGCCGGGACTCTCGTACTGGCCGGATTATTCATCTTTATCGAAACCAAAGCTGCCGAGCCGATTGTGCCGCTGCATCTTTTCAAGCTCGGCGCGGTAAGATCGGTCGCCGGGATAAGCCTGGGATTGGGCGCGGCCCTGCTGGGCGCGACGCTCTATATCCCGCTCTTTGTACAGGTAGTGCAGGGCCAATCGGCTTCCGGTTCCGGCGCGATTACCACGCCCTTAGCCATCGCCATGGTTATCGCCAATATTTTCACCGGCCAGTTTATCGGGCGGGTCGGTATCCTGCGATTTCCGTTGTTCAGCGGCGCTATCTTCAGCGTGGCAGGCATGGGATTGCTGACAACCCTGAACGTCAATTCGCCCATCTGGGAAGTCACCCTTTACATGATTGTGCTGGGTCTGGGCATCGGCCAGATCATGCCTACAATGACTATCGTGGTGCAAGAATCGGTGCAACGCCGCGACCTCGGTTCCGGTATTTCGACCGTACAATTCTTCCGCTCGATTGGCAGCACTATCGGCGTAGCGGTCATAGGCACTATCGTCAATAACAGCTACACCGCCAACGTAAACAGCACTCCCGGCATTAATGCGCTGCCGCCGCAACTGGTAGCGGCCCTGCAAGAACCGCAGAACCTGATTAACAAGCAGGTGGCCTCGATTCTGCCGCCCAACCTGATCCAGGATATCCGCGAGGCGCTTTCAAACGCCATTCACAACGGTTTCCTGTTAGGTACTATCGTTATGGTAGTGATGCTGGCGGTAGTCTTTACGGTTCCGGCTATCCGGGTCAAGAGCGACCTGAAGCGCAAGAACCTTGAGTCGGCTGCATCTACGGATGTACCCGGCACGGCCGGTTCTATGCCCCACAGGCAGATAATGGAAGGGGCTGTAGACGCCGGTAGCCTCAATCTTAGCGCGGCGGACGGCGGAGCAGCCGATGGCGGCAGCCCTGCTTCCAGAAATAAAACGGGCAGCCAGCGCAGGTAAAACTGGACTGATCGAACTGCTCCATAAATTTAGAAGAGCCTTCCCTGCTAAAGCGGGGAAGGCTCTTTTTTAGTGCAGAGAGCCTTTCATAATAAAGAACGGGGTGAAGCAAGAGCACCCGGCAACGGTAGGGTGTTATTGTTTAAGCGGTGGCAGGCGTTCGACCGCCCGGCCATGAATGGACCGGGCTAGCCCAACGAAAGCGGCTGAACCCGCTTAATAGCACTTTACTCCGTTTGAGAACCTAAAGTGATATCAGCCCCATTCATGGGGCTTCATTGAACTAGCGCGGGGATTGATTCCCGCGCGGTCAAACGGCCGCCACCCTCTTTAATGATCGGGCAACGATGAGAGTCACCCATATACCCGCTCTTATTGAGCGCAGAATCTAGGGCTAAAGCTGCCCGGCAAATAGGTCTAAGGTCTAACGGGGTTAGTGATGGTTATCACAGTAATAAACGCCTCATCATATATAATACAAACGGGTAAGCAAATCGGAGAAATAAAGCTTTCCTGATCATGAATAAAACTAAAAATAATAAAAAGATTTTCAAAGAAAGAGAGGTTGGCATCATGCCCGAATATAATGCCGTTCTAGCCACAAAGAGTAAACTCAGTTCCCTTCACAAAGAAGCCGAGCAGGTACGTCGCGCCCAGGAAGCAAAAGCCCGGCAGGGTGCTACCACTCAGACCCGCCGCCGGTTTTTCTCCACCCGCCTTCTGGTGGCTAAATCCTGATAGAACTTAACTGGAATAAAAAAAGGCCTCCTGTTCTTTGAAGGAATTAACCCTTTCAGAACAGGGGGCCTTTTTCATTCAAGCAAAAGCTGCCGTTCTACCGGCGTTTCATTAGCTAGCCGAATATTCGGCTCCACTCCACTTCAATTCGGCTAACCCCGCAGATTATCACACCCCTTGAATACAACAATAATATTGCCTTTATCCTTATAGGCCGGGAACCATTTAGCGATAAAGTTGTGTTGAGCTACTTTATCTAAAACTACTACATCGGTAAAAAAGCTTATAGCTGGATTAGGCCCTTGACCTTGCGAATTAAAACCTACTGTTAGGGCATTGTCCATCTTCTCAAATTTATATGGATTATCATTATAGCTATAGCCATCCCCGGCCTGTTGTTTATAGTAGTTGAAAACCGTTGTGGGGCTGTCATTAGTCAGGTAAATTTTATAATCCTTAGATGCATTAATCGCTTCCTCAGTCGTACAATCGGGAAAAACCACCTTATTATGACCCCATTCTTTTTCTATCTCAGGCTGATTAATCTTTACAGCGCCAGGGTAATCTCCCACACTGTCAAAAAAAGTGTGGCTGGGGTCTAACAGGATAAGTCCCTGCCAGATTAAAAAGACAACCAGGCAAAAAATTACGGTTATCAGCAAATATTTGATAAGACGCCGGATTCTATTATCTTTAAGATTTTTCTGAATGAAAGTTACTATGTTTGTCCTCTGCATGCCAGTCTTTTATCCCTGGTAACTAATCTTGATGCTGGTGGTGCTGTATCTTGTCGATAGCCTCACGAACCTTCTCGATTACCTCTTTCTCATCCTCATGCTGAAGTAACTGCTCCAGAGCAGGTAAGGCGCGCGCATCGCCTAACTTGCCTAAGGCCTGGGTTGTGCCGATTCTCAGGTATGCGTTTGGCCAGTTCAACAATTTTATCAACGGCTCGATTGAGCGATCTATTACTGCCGGTAGCTCTCCAATCGCATCCACTGCCCAAAATAAATCCAATGTATGTGAATTGGGATTGGAAAGCGTTTCAAGCAGGTAATCAATTGCCGGACTATAGGAGGGGTCATACTTACTTAAAAACCAGGCAGCCGCCAATCTTAGCTCGTCATCAGGTTCTGAGAAAGCTTCAAAAATAGGTTGAGGATTTAATTTTTTATTTAAGGCAATTTCTCCTAAAGACCGGACAGCCGCCGCTCTGGTTTCTGAGGAATTTGTGTGATCAGAAAGCACCTCAATTAACGGCTCAATAGCCGGGCTGGCAGTTGGCCCAAGCGATCCTAGCGATCCAATTACCCATTGACGGACATTTTCGTCCGGGTCTTTTAGCATAGCTATAAGCGGTTCTACGGCGCGAGCATCTCCAAACCAACCCAGCGCACTGACAACCGCTATTTGTACATCAGTGTCACTACCTTTCAAAGCCTCGATCAGGGGTTCTACCACTCGCTTACCGTGTTCGTAACCTATTTTTCCGTAGATACTGGTTAAAGTACTGGCGGCCTTGCTGCGAAGCCGGAGATTATCGCTTTTTAGAGCTTCGATCAGGGGTTCTACTACTCGCTCACCCCAGCGCACAAGGGCAGTTTGAGCAGCTTCCCATACCCTGGTATCAGAATGACCGAGGGCTTCTAACAGGTAGGGAAAAGCTTTTTCATCTTTGACCCGGCCTATAGCCTGGGTAGTTAGCACTCGCACGGTTTTATCCGGGTGATTGAGTAATTCAGCCAGAGGCTCAATGGACCGTACATCGCCAAGCCTTCCCAGATCGCTAATCACCCTGTATATATTAACACTTTCAGGATTCTTTAAAGAAATAAGCAGCGGTTCTACCACCTGTTTGTTTCGCATTTTTACCAGGCTATAAACGGCAATAGAGCGTATTCGAGGGTTATCGTCCTGAAGCGCTTCAATCAAGGGCTGAGCCGCTCGCCTGTTGCGAAATTTCGCAAGGGCTTCCATTAATTCCACGCGCTCATCAATATTTTGTGTGCTGGCAAGCATCGCCAGGATTTCTTCAAGGGACTTTCCCTTGCTGGTATTCATGGTTTTCCTTAGCTCTTAATAAAGCAGCCCGGGTATCTTTCACCCAGGCTGCCAGGATATTTCAAGCAAACATTGCGGGGAAAGAGGTATTTACGACTCGTCCAGTTCCTGGCTGAGTAATTCGCGCCGGTACATACTGGCGTAGAGGCCGTTGTGGGTTAGCAAAGAGCGGTGATCGCCGCGCTCGATAATCTGGCCGTTGTCCAGCACCAGGATCTGGTCGCAATCTTTGACCGTGCTGATGCGCTGGCTGATAATCAGAGTGGTGCGGTTCTCCATCAGGGCCCGCAGGTTAGCCAGGATTTCGGCCTGAGTCTGGGTATCAATGCTGGAAAGGGCATCATCCAGGATCATGATAGCCGGGTCGCGCATGACGGCGCGGGCAATCGCGGTACGCTGTTTCTGGCCGCCCGAAAGGGTCACACCGCGCTCTCCGATGACCGCTTCCAGTCCGCCCGGAATTTGCTCCAGGTCTTTGGACAGACGGGCTGCCTCCGCCGCCCGGTAGACATCCTCAAGGCTGTAACTGTTTTCCTCTACGCCAAAAGCGATATTTTCGGCCAGGGGCAGCGAGAACAAAAAGGTATCCTGCGGCACATAGCCAAGCTGGCGGCGCAATTTAGCCAGGTCAAGCTTGCGCACATCAACATTATCTACCAGCACCTGGCCCTCATCGGGGTCGCGCACCCGCGAGAGCATGTTCACCAGGGTGGTTTTGCCTGCCCCGGTAGGCCCCACAATCGCGCAGGAAGAACCGGCCGGAACCACAAAGTTGATATCGCGCAGCACCCAGGTTTCGCCGTACTTCAGGCTGACATGTTCGTACTGAATCTCGCCCTCAAGCTGTTCCAGCACGACCGGGTCTTCCGATGTGCGGATATCCGGGGTGGTCTGGAGCACTTCCGAGATGCGCTTCATGGAGGCCATGCCCTGCTGGAAAAGATTGACCACCCAGCCCAGGGCGATCATGGGCCAGGACAAGAGCCCGATGTAGGACATGAACTGCACCAACTGCCCCAGGGTCAGCTCTTTATTCACCACGCGCTGTCCACCCAGCCACAGGACCAGGGCAGTCGCAATTCCCATGATAAAGAACATGAGAGGCCACATCAGGCCGCTCAACTGCACGTAGGCCAGGTTGTGGCGGATATATTCCCGGTTCTGGTCGGCAAACTTTTTAATCTCAAGCTCTTCCTGGGCGTAGGCCTTAATGACGCGGATACCTGAGAAATTTTCCTGAGCGTGAGTTGAGAGGTCGCCGAACTTGGCCTGGACTTTCTCGTAGCGGTGCTGCATGGCTCGCCCGGTCAGGAAGAAAGAAAGACTGGCCAGCGGCAAGACCACCAGCACCACAATAGCCATCTGGGCATCCAGGGTAAACATCAAAATCATGGCCAGGGTGAAAGTAAAGATAGTCTGGACGAAGTTACCCACTCCCATACCCAGAAAATTGCGCACCTGGTTCAGGTCGTTGGTAGCCCGGCTCATCAGGTCTCCCGTATGGATACCCTGAAAATAAGCCTGGTCCTGGCTCTGAACCTTGCGGAAGAAATCGGCCCGAATATCATATTCCACCCGGCGCGAAGCCTGGGTATTCATGAAACGAAAGCCGAAGCGGAAACAACCTTCCAGGATTGAGAGGCCTATGATACCGAGAGCGAACCACAATATGATGTCGTGGTTGGCCTTCTGGTTGGCCAGGTTGTCTACCGCCGCCCCTAAAAGAATTGGCTGGATCAGGGTCATGGTATTGGCCAGCATTACCAGCACCACACCCGCCACCCAGAAGAATTTATATTTTGAGCTGTAATAGAGCAACAGCCCGGCAGTCACTTTACTCATGTACCCGCGATAAGCCTTTCTAGCCCACTTTGTTATCAAGCTTAGTAGTTTGTATTATATCACTTTTTGATGCTCGGAAAGCTCCAGTTCGATTAAGATTGGCTTTAGGTTTTGCTTTTAGCAAAGCTCCCGGTGCAACCTCTAAGCCGAAATGCCTAAGACTGATTCCGGTATAAAGTTATAAATACCTAGCCCAAAATAAGCCTAAAGTATCAGCATATCCAGTGATTTTGCTCACATAAATAAGCGATGCTGAAGCTATAATAGAGCTGTAAGATAAATAAAAGTTGAATATAGTAAATTACTTAATCAAAGCGTTTATTAAAACAAAAAAGTTTTTACGGCTTCTGAATAAATGAAAGGGTGGTTGGATCTATGCTGGTACTCATTACATTTCTGGCAATTGTGGCGCTCCTGGCGGCCCTCGGTTTCGCCGCAGCTAAATGGGGCACTAACAGCCGCAGGCAAGAACTCTTGATGCCCTCCGAGCGCGGCTACAGCAATATCTTATAAATAAAATGGAAAGAATTAATCTTTTTACCGGCAGTCAGGAGAGCGTTTTGTACCTGGCTACCCAGCGGATTTTCCGTGAAGGCGAATACGGGAATACCATGTACGTGGTAACCGAAGGGGAAGTAGAGTTATCCATCAAAGGCAGGGTATTCGAGACTGTCGAGCAGGGCGGTATCTTTGGCGAACTGGCCCTGGTGGATAACAGGCCGCGCAGCGCCACGGCTACCGCTAAAACCAACAGCAGGATAGTGCCAATTGACGAATACCGGTTCAAGTACCTGGTGCAGGAAACGCCCTATTTTGCACTAAAGGTGATGAGCATCATGGCTGAGCGCCTGCGGAACATGAACCGGTATTTAGATCAAAACAAGTCGCTTTAAGCGCGGTAATTAATAACTTACTTTAACATCGGTAATCTGGATGCGATCCTGCGGCAGCGCAATCTGTTCCTGGATCAGACCAATGTAGAACTGGAACTTGTTCTCGTTACGGTCTACCCGGATTGAACCCGTCACTTCCGCCTCTTCACCGGGCTGTAAATCGTGCCCGAAACCCCAGCGGAAAGGATAACGCGAAGGGCCACCACCGCTATTCGACTGGTAATCTACCCCGATGCGCCAGAAACCGGCCTGGTCTTTGTATTTTCCACCCTCGATTGAGCTGAATACATCTCCCATATTGTAGACATAGCCGGGGTCGGGTCCCTGCGTGCGGATGGGCACTTTGCCTACATTTCGCACCCGGACCGTCACGGTTATCAAATTGCCGCTGATAATTTCGGTAGGGCCAATCGAAGCCTGCTCGATCAAGGCCTGCGGTCTGCCGCCGCCTTTGACTTCGAGCGTACTGCTGCTGCGGCTGACATTGCCCCAGCGGTCGGCAGCCTGCACGGTATAGGTATATACGCCATCCGGCAGCGGGTCGCCTTTAGTATCAAGGCCGTTGAAGACGGTACGGTCTTCGTGGGCGGGCTGGTTTTTAATAGTCGTCAGAATTTTGCTGAAGTCGTTCGGCCCGGCTATCGAAACTGTGACCGTGGCGGGCTGAGTAGTGCGCCAGCCAATAATCGAGGTATCATCGCGAGCGTCAAAGTTGGGACTGATAGTAGCAGGGCTGGCCGAAAGAGCTTCTACTCCCGGCGCTCCCGCGATATTGGGGCTGTTAATCACTTTGAAATGGCCGCTGGCCTCGCTGGTCTCGCCACTTTCCGCTTTTGCCTGGATAGTATAGCGGTAATCGCCGTTAGCCAGCAGGCGGGTCTGAGTCAGGCCGTTTTCCACCGTATCAATCGAGCCGTCCAGGCGCAAGGAGTAGGAACCTGGAATACGGGCTGTATTTTCGCGCAAAGGGGTGGTTTGCCCGTTCGGGCCCTGTAAAAGAGCGCTGACGGTTGAATTTTTACCGATGGTGTAATTCAGATTGATCGCACCATCAACATTTACCCCGTTGTTGAGATCGAGCGTGCCGACATCCGGCGTAACCTCGCTTAACAAAGCCTGATTGCTGCCGGGCAAGCCCGAACAGGCCGTTACCAGCATGGGTAAAATCAGCAGCGATAACCACAAGAGGGTTTGCGCAAAAAGCGCCGAGTAAGTTCTTTTACTAATCATTGTCCAGATTCTAGCTCGACCGCCACGTTTTTATCCGGCAGCGGTCTCTTAACTCCCGGAAGCGGAGTGCCCGGTTTATCAAAGCGCTTGCGGAAGAGAAAGAGCGTCAGCAGGCCGAGGGTCACACCAAACCATAAGGTGCAAAAGCGAATGAGAAGAGTGGCAGCCGAAGCGGCGGCGCTGGTGATACCCTGCACCGAAACCAGCAGCAGGCCACCGATGCTGCTATCCGCCGCGCCCAATCCGCCGGGCAGCATTGAAACAGAACCGATCAGGGTTGAAATCGCCAGGATGAAAGTGCATTGCACCAGCAAGAGCCAGCTTGGCGGAAAGCCCAGGCCCAGCATCACCAGGAAGAAGGCCAGGCATTCGCAGGACCAGCCCAGCAGGCCCAACCCTACCGCCAGGATGGTGCTGCGCGGGCTGAAAAGCCGGTAACTGCTTTCATAAAAGTTGTGCAGGTGGGACATGCGGCTGGCCAGGAAAGGAATTTTACCAAGCATAGCCATGAGCCTGAGAGCCAGGGCTCGCCACTGCACCACAATAAAGAGGACGATAGCCGCCAGCAGGATAGCCAGCAGCACCAGCTTTAAAATGTCGCTGACAAAGAAAATCCCGAAAGAGGCCAGCACCAGCATGGCCAGGCCGTCCGAGAAGCGCTCGGCGACGACAATCGGGGCGGTAATCATCATGGGAGTGCCGTTTAGCTGGTTTACCAGGTAACTCTTTAAAAATTCACCCACTTTGCCCGGCGTCATAGCCATTGATAAACCGCTGATGAAGATCACCGCGCTATCGTTCGCCTTGATTTTTTCGGCCCCGTTCCCCACCACTTTAAGGTAGTAGTGCCATTTGACGAACCGCAGAACATAGTTCACCAGGGTCAGTAGCAGAATCGGAACTACCAGCAGCCACTCGAAATTACTCAGCACTGTAACCATCTTGTTAAAGTCGCCAAGAATAGCCAGGGCCGCCATTACCGCCAGGCCAAATATGATCGAAAGGATTATTTTGCTGCGAATTTTAACGAGGAATTCCACGTAAATCCTTTATAACAACCGGCTTGAGTGCCATTAACACCCCCCTGTCAAAAACAGCCTAAGTTTAGCAGAAGCATCTATCAGTGGCAAATTGAGGTAAAAAGCGTTACGAAGGTTGACAAAGTTTGTGATAGACATTACAATTGAGGTGGAAATAAATAGATGACCTGACCTTCAGGGCAGGGTGCGGCGAATGCCGGGGCTAAAAGCTCTCGCGTACGCCAATTCCCGACTGGCGGTAAAGCCCGCGAGCTTGCGTTCTGCAAAGAACAATAGCAGATTCGGTGAAACTCCGAGGCCAACAGTATAGTCTGGATGGAAGAAGGTGCTGGCGGCGCTTATAGTGCCATTCATCCTGGAGAATTACCTCCTGCGTCTAATAGAGACGCGGGTTATTCGGTTATAAATTGCCTCCAGATCTGAATGGGCGCAAAGGTTTGCTGACAACACCTCTGCGCCCATTTTTTGTTGCAAAAAATTGAGCGTAGAGGGGAAAGCGAAGTGTCCGTACAAACCAGAAGGAGCAGGTTTATGTTGACAAAATCAGATTAACCTTTTTTTGGTGAAAGGACTTCAACAGATGCAATCCGCAAAATTACAGAGTCGCAGCTCTGCGAAAGGCTTCAGTCTTTCGCAAGTGCCGGGTCAGGTATGGATGGTCATTGCCGCGCTGAGTTTCGCTATCGGAAACGTTTACGATCAGGCGGCCACGCAACATTTACAGCGGCCTAACGCCCTGGTGGCCGCCGCGATACAGGCGGTGCCGGTTTTTCTTTACGGCCTGGTTGGCTGGCTGATTGTCAGCGCTCTACGCCGCAGAAAGGGTGAAATACCCACCCCTCTCACACCGGAAGCCCGCCAGGCGCGCAACAAGGGCATAATGTTCTTTGCCATCGCCGGTGTTATCACGCAAATCGGTACAGCCGCCTTTTTCCAGGCACTCATAGTCAGCCAGTACCAGGGTCTTAGCGTAACGCTTCCCTTTGTGCAGACCTGGGAATTGCTGGCCATTCTAATGGGCCTCTACTTCTTAAAAGAAAGACCGAACGGCTCGGTCTGGGTAGGTATGGTAATCATCGTGGCCGGTCTGGCCCTGGTCGCCCTGGCCCCCACTATCACTGAGAACAAGAACCCCCTCAGCCCCGGTTGGTACTGGGCCATGCCTTTAGGCCTGGTGGCCGCAATCTGCTGGGCGGCTTCTTCGATCCTGGCTCGGGCCGGGATGCAGCGGGGCGTTTCGGCCTTTGGCGGCCTCTCTGTCCAGTACCTGTTCGGCGGGGTGGGCGCGTTGTTCCTGTGCTGGCTGACCGACCTGCTGGCTAACCAGGGCAATATGGCGCAGTTCGGCAATTTGAACGGAAACGTACTACTCTATGTCTTAGGCGGCGCGGTGATTAACGGTATCCTGGCGACCGGCTTCCTGACCTTCGCCCTCAAAGTCTCTCCGGCTTACAAGGTACTGCCGATCAATACGATCTACCCGGCCGTTTCGGTCCTGCTCGGCTGGGCCTACTTCGGCAAGAGCAATGAGCCGACCGTGCTGGGTTTAGTAGCCTTGTTAATCGTGGCGGCCGGTTTGACTTATATTCGGCTGGGGCCGGGCCTCTTCTTACGCTCTCGCGCTACCCGGCGTGAAACGGCCCGCGAAACCCGGTAAGGCCTGACCATACAAAGCCTTTCTTACAGGCTACGGTACTTATAGGACTATATCTGCTCTCTCAACAAGGACGTTGAGAGGGCCTTTTTATTATTGAGTGCGAACCTTTCAGGAAATGTAAGATTAATTCTCTTACCCATTGTCCTTATCTCTACGGTGTGTTTTTGGGAGGATGTGAGCTATTCAGGCCTCTTCTAACAGGCTAGGTGCCAATTTTCGATAGCGGGTTCAAGCGGATAATCACTACTACAATTGTCCTAACTCTGCTCGTCAGCCGGATAGATTATAGTGTAGGGAAGTTCCTCGGGGAAAGGAGGTTCGAATATGCTAAACCAGGATTCAAGTTTATTTTCTGGAATATAAAACGTGCCTGCCGGGAGATTGGCATTTCTAGCGGCAAGGCGGGCCAGGAGGATTTGCTCGGGAGTATCTAAATAGTGCATCACAAAGTCTGTCCCTAATTCCTCCGCCCGTAAACGATATTCATCGCGCTGAATCCGCACCCAGCAGCCAAAATCTAAAATTACATTTACACCCAGCATTAAAGCGCGCCTTGCTACCTCCCATTGAATCACTTCAATTAGCTCATGCCGGGCATCGTGTTCTGCTTCATCTACGTCTTGTCCGTACAGCCGAACGTGCCATTCGTCGAGCGAAAACCGCAGAGCCGAATATTTACGTTCGAGTTGCCTGGAAAGGGTACTTTTTCCGCTACACGGTAAGCCAACCATCAGGTGCAAGGTCACGCTGTTATTACTCCTTAATGCGCTGGTATTGTTGTTTAATAAAACTATGGCGCCAGGTAGATTTTCTTATTTAGCGATTATAGCGGCTGGCAAGCTGGCTGACACGCTCGCGAGTATCCTGGTCAAACCAGGGAGGCTCACCGGCGGCGGCATTCTCAGCCATACGCTCTGGCCGGGATGTGGCCGGGATAATTACACTCACGCGCGGGTCGCTGGCAATCCATTTAATCAGGATTTGCGGCCAGGTAGTTACGCCAAAGGCCTCGAAAGGTTTTAGCTCCTCCGGTTTGGGGGTGCGCTGTACCAGTCCGCCCTCGCCCAGCGGTCGCATGACCACCACGCCGATATTCAATTTCTCGGCCAGCGGCAAAATGCTCTTCTCTACCACCCGGTCAACCGCGTTATAGGGAATCTGGATCTGTTCGATCCGGCCGCTTTCCATAATGCGTTCAATCTGATCGAAGGAACTGTGGCTGTAGTGAGTTACGCCGATGGCCTTCACTTTGCCCTGGGCTTTAAAATCTTCCAGTTGCTTGAGGCGCTTTTCCCAGGCCACCAGGTTATGCACCTGGTAGAGATCAACATACCCGCCGTACCAGTCGAAAGCATTCTTAAACTGCTGTTCCGCTTCTTCATCCGAACTGGTCCAGACTTTGGTCGCTACCATAACGCTGGAACGCACGCCCAGCGCCTTGATAGCGTCACCCAATACGCGTTCGGCCGCTCCGTACATGGGAGATGAGTCGAAGAAATTCGCACCGTTCTGCAAGGCGACCTTCACAATTTCCAGCCGCTCCGCTTCTTCGGCGGCCCCTCTGACATCAAAGGTTTTCCAGGTTCCCATGCCGATCACCGGCACAGTTAATTCGCTTTTTCCCAGTTTTCGCCTGTCCATTTTCTCTCCTTGCTACCATAACAGAAATTGTGAGCATCTATGAAGTTTTGAAAGCAGAAAGCCAGTCAGCCTGCCGGCATCGAGACTCCGGTTCCCGGGGCCAGCATAGATTAATTCTGCCGGGCTGAACACTTATAATAACAAAAGATTGCATTCAGCATTGATTGGGCCACCTTGTTATCAGGAGTTAGCTTAAAGCAGCTATTTCAGCTTTGAGATTAAGACGGGCCTGTTTTTCCAGCTTTTCAAAAAGCGGTGCGGTGTGGTAGATGCGGGGGCGCTCTAAAAAGCTTGCCAGCACCTTGCTGCGCCCGGCTCGGTAGGTTTCATCTGGTAGCCAGCCGTACTCCTGGCGGATGGCCTGCTGATACTGAGCGTAAGCCTGCGCATTAGCGCCGAGGATGGCAAGGTCGGCATCCAGCAGCATAGCGCCATCAAGATCGCTAGCGGCTATTCGATGGGTTTTGGTGCAAAGTATCAGGCTAGCCGCTTCGTTCACCACTTCGAGAGGAAAACCGGTCTTTAACAAAGCTTTTGAAGCATACTCGGCGCTCTTTTCTTCATTATCTGAAGCTTTAGGATCGTAAATGAAGTCGTGAAACCAGGCCGCCAGGGCGATAGCCGGGTAATTGTTAGCCATGCTCTTGAGGTTATCAAGCGTCTCAAGGACGTGCCTGATATGCTGAAGGTTATGGTAGTAACGGCCTGCCTGGCTATAGGCCGCTTCCAGTTCGCCGTAAAGCAGGAGAGCATCCTTTTCGGTGGTGTATTCCAGGGCCAGTTCTAACCACTTTTGCTTGAGATCTGCCCGGTTAGCGGTCAGGTCCGGCTCCTCGCTGTTTTCCCGTTTCAAGTAGTGTACTCCTCCTATTTATATTATTGTGAGAACCTTTGATTAAGAACGAGGTGAGGCAAGAGAACTTCGAAATACCCCAGGAAGGGCATAATCGCGACTATCTTAACTTTTTAAGATAAAGTGGTAGCATCCAGACCGCCCGGCCATGAATGGACCGGGCTAGTTCAACGAAAGCGGCTGAACCCGCTTGATAGCATTTAGCCCCGTTTGAACGCCTCAAATGCTATCAGCCCCATTTATGGGGGTTCGTTAAACTAGCGCGGGGATTGGCTGAAAGCCCCCCTTGCGGGTATTCCCGCGCGATTGGACGAAAAGCATTCTCTTAAATAATGAGTATTTCAGCTACCCTGACCCTTATTATATAAGGCTATCTAATCTGAAATCACCTGAAATAAAAGACCGGGGAAATTTTCTTCCCCGGTTATGACTAAAAGCGCTCGCGGCGATGTTGCCTGTACCAGCGCGGCCAGTCGTTCATATTGGCCACTCCCCGGTTAACCAGTTCCATGAATTTAGCAAAGGCTCTTTCAACCTGCCGGTCAATAAAGCGGCGCACCCGGCGCACAACGAACCAGATCCCAAAGACCATTGCCGCTATTACCAGTACAAGCACTCCCAGGAAGGTATCTTTCTGAGCAATACCAATAATGCCCAGCAGGGCCAACAGGACTGTCGCGGCCAGCAGGCCCCAGTCAGCCAGCCAGAGCCAGCGCGTCACAATAAAGACTTTCGAACCTATCCCGGTGCGTGAAGCCCACTGGGCCGCTTTTCCTACCGCATAAGTGCGAGCTTCTTCTCCGGCCCGCTGCGCTCCCCAGTTAGCCAGGTGCTGGCCTACTCCCGGTTCGCGATAATCGCCTGGTTTGTCCTGCATCGTCATTTTACACCCCTGCCCTTATCCTGTAGCTCCAAACTTGCCAAACCGATTTGCAAGATTTAAACTTGTAAAAATCTGCTCTATTAACATTATACGCATAATATATACCCAGGAGTAATATCGTGCTGGTTTTATCCAAAGCTGACATAATGAAGGCGCTGGATTGGAAAGAAGCCGTCCGGGCAGTCGGGGCCGGTTTCGCCGCGCTTTCGAGCGGACAGGCCGAAGTGCCGTTACGCACCTTTTTCCCGGTTCCGGGCCAGGAAGGGGTAATGCTGCTGATGCCGGGAGCCGTCCGGCCGGGCAGTGATGATAATGGACAACTGGCTATCAAGCTGGTAGGAATATTTAATCGCAATCCCGCGCGCGGTTTGCCGCTCATTTACGGCCTGGTCACCCTCTTTGAGGCCGATACGGGCCGCCCGCTGGCCGTATTTGACGGTTCTACCGTGACGGCGGTACGTACCGGCGCCGCCAGCGGGGTAGCCACGGAACTGCTGGCTGCTAAAGAGGCACGAGTCTTAACCCTCTTCGGCAGCGGCGCCCAGGCTGAGATGCAATTACTGGCTATTTGCGCGGTGCTGGAAGATTCTATTCAGGAAGTGCGCGTGGTGGGACGTGACTCCTCCAGAACTGCCGCTTTTGCCGAACGGATGGCCCGGGCCAGCGGTCGCCGGGTAGTGGCTGTTGCGGACGCGGCGGAAGCCCTAACCGGAGCGGAAGTAATTGCCACGGCTACTTCCAGCTTTGAGCCGGTTTTCGCTGATAGCATGCTGGCCCCCGGCGCGCATATCAACGGGATAGGCTCTTACCAGCACACTATGCGCGAAGTGCCGGGAGAAACAGTGCGGCGTTGCAGGCTGGTGGTAGACGCGCGAGAAGCGGCCCTGACCGAAGCCGGAGATGTGCTTATCCCGCTCAAAGAAGGCCTGATAGATGAGAGCCATATTTATGCTGAACTGGGTGAGATAGTAGCCGGATTAAAGCCGGGTCGGGCCGCTTTTCAAGAGGGTGAAATAAGCTTTTTCAAATCGGTAGGTAACGCTGTACAGGATGTAGCGCTGGCGCACTACCTTTACTACAAAGCCCGGGAACTGGGCCTGGGGACCGAAGTACCTCTATAGAGATTAATCTAACTTTAGACAAAGGTAGTAGCCATAAGGGTGATGTGTAAACTCACTGTGTTTGTTAAACTGATAGTGAGTAAGAGAGTTTTAGATTATCTGAAACGCGCCGGTTTTACCTTACTGTGCCCGGCGCGGCAGTCTGAAAACTAACTCAAAAAGGCAATTAAGAGACTACACCTTTTGTGAGTTAAACTATTTTACTTCGGTACTGTCGAAGAGACATCGTACCGTGAAAGGCTATCTCTCTACACTTAGCTGGTTTGTCTATCCAACGCCAAAAACCGCCCTTATGGGGCGGTTTTTTTTGCGGTTGCTGAGAAATTGGTGAAATTTCGGGCGCTTTCACGCCATAAAACGAAATAACCTTTCAACATATATCTATCTTATTACTTAATACTCTCGCATTTTGTCCAAGATGACCAATCCTCATTATAAAAATTTGGCATCCAGCCTGCTAACCAACCCCCTTCTTGTATAGTCGCTTGAAATATTTGTAACTTCCTTAAATCCACCCTGGCGTTTTGGTCTTCCCCATCAAAACGGATAGCTAGATAATGACAATCAGAATCAGGCTCGTACTTATAATACCTTAAATGAGGTTGACCCCAACCAGCAGTATCAAATCTGGCATGCTTTATATGATCTAAAATATATAAAATAGCCTTCGCTTGATTTTCTTTTTTCATAATCTCTTCTTGCGTCGCAGACCGGGGGCTAGCCCTTTAATCTACTCGACTTTAACCCTATCGCTCAGAGCTAAACCGGCTTCCGGTTCAGTTTCCGCTTCGCTAGCTCTTTTAGGCTTGAGGCCTTTGCTGTAGCCCTCCACTTTGGGATTGGTATTAATCAGGGGAACCTGTTCCAGTTTGTAGAGCGCGATCAGCCCGGCCAGGGCCAGCGAACCACCTACCCAGTAGCCGTCCGCCACCGAAGCGCCCGTCACTACCAGGGCCGCCACGCCCAGCATGCCGCAAATCAGGTAGATAACCAGCACCGCTTCGCGTTTGGTCAGACCCAGGGCCACCAGGCGGTGCGAGGTATGATCTTTGCCGCCGCGCATCACCGGAATACGGCGGCGAGTGCGCGAGATAACCACCAGCGATATATCAAAGAGCGGCAACCCCAGGACCAGCACCGGGACCATCCAGGTCACAAAGTCGGTGTTGGGAAAGCGCAGCTTGATGCCCAGGGCCGCCAGCAGATAACCGAGGAAAAGAGAACCGCTATCGCCCATGAAAATCTGCGTGCGCCCTTTAATAAAGCCAAAGTTGTGATAGACAAAGCCCAGGGCCGCGCCTGCCAGGCCTATGCTGAGGAGCGCCACCAGCCATTGCCCGCTCTGGTAGGCTGCCAGGAAGAAAAAGGCGGCCGCGATAGCCGAAACCCCACTCGATAGCCCGTCCATGTTATCTATAAAATTGATGGCGTTGCTGATGGTCACGACCCAGAGGACAGTCGCCAGCACATTCAGGAGATTCGAGAAGGGCAAAAAGTGGAGGAATTCGACCTGCACCCCGGTCACGACCAGCCACATGGCCACCAGCATTTGCGCGCACAGTTTGAAGAGAGGATGCAGGCCCCACTTGTCATCCCAGAGGCCAAAGAAAGAGATAACGGTAGCCCCGAGTAAAATTGCGGCAAGCTGGGGGATATAGAAAGGTAAAAACCAGTAGGAGAGCGAAAGCAGGCCAAGCATAAAAGCGGCATAAATCGCCAGGCCACCCAGCAGCGGGACGGGCGAGAGATGCACCTTGCGGACGCTCGGGGCATCCACTATCCCGGTGCGCAGGGCCAAACGGCGGGCCAGGGGTGTCCCGGCGAGCGAGAGAAAGAGCGATACCAGGAAAAGCGCCAGGTAAAAACCTATGCCGGGATTACCGGGCGCCTCCTGAACGTTAGAGCCAGCCGAAACCAGTTCGTGCAGCATAACTTAACTCGCCAGAAGCTGTTCGATAGCGCCTTGAATAGCCTGGGTATTCTGAGGGACTTTACCCGCCAGGTCACGCGCCTGGGCCGCCTCGCTTTGCGCCAGGCCCTGCTGGCCCTTGCGCTTGTAGACCAGCGACAAATAGGCGTGCGAGTAGGGGTCAGTTGGCACAATCTTGGTCGCGTTCGTCAGGGCTGAACCGGCAGTATCCAGGTTATTGCGATAGAAACTGACCATGCCCTGCAACAGGTAGTCGAAGCCCCGCGAGTTAGTGTCACTCTGCGGGAACTTGTCAGGGTTATAGGCCTGGGCAATCTGCTCCTGGCTAATCTGCTGGCTCTGCGCCAGGACCTGTACCCGGCTGGCAAAGCGTTCGTCTGCCGAGAGGGTGGTGGGGCTTATTTCACCCAGGGCCAGGTATTGCGCGGCGGCGTCCTCTTTGCGCCCGGCGAACCCGTAAATATCACCCAAGATCAGGCGGTTGAAATCAAACTTGCCGTCCAACTGCACCGAATGTTCGCCGGAAGCAATGGCCTGCTCAATGATGGTTTTGTCTACGTCTTTACCCGTACCGCTGGGCGCTACCCGGTTAGTTGCCAGGGTAGCCTGGGCGGCGGCCAGTTCCGCCCACAGGCGGGCATTGTTCGGCGCGTAGTTGTCCACCACCTTTTTGTACTCGGCGATGGCCCGTTGGACCATCTCCGTGCCGCGCTGCGGCTCAAGTTCGGCCCAGCGGCTATAGAGGCGAGCCAGGTTGGCGTAGTGGTCAGGGTTGAGCGGCGAGATCTGATTGGCCCGCATAAGCTGGGCTTCGCTGGCTTTCAGATAGACCGGCACATTAGCCTGTTTGGTTTTATCTTTGGCCCCGGCGGTATTGGCCTCCTGGGCCAGTTCCAGGTAAGCCTGCCCCAGGTAAAGGGCATAAAAATCTTCGTTGGGAGCGTAAGTGACGGCCTGCTGGAGATAAGGGGTGGCCCGGTCCCATTGTTTGGCCGAGGCCAGGTTATAACCCTGCTTGTAAACCGTATCGGCCACGATTGGCATGATGTTGCCGAACCAGCCGTAGAGGAAAGCAATTACGGCCAGGGTGGTTACTCCGCCCCAGTACCAGATGCGCACCGGGCGCTCATAGCCGGAATAATCCGGGCCGGTGGTAGCGTTAGCGTAGACCGGGCCGTTGCGCCGCCCGCCGGGTAGACCGGAGCGGGACGCTCCCGCGCCGCGGGTTTGTTCCCTGTCTCTACCGCGCGAGGCGGATTTACTCTTACTGGCAGAGCCTTTTTTAGCCCCTTTTCCGGCCAGGGCCAGTTCCGGTTCTTCGCTGACGGTGGCGACGGCTTCCAGGGGCGCCGCTTCCGGTTCGGCCACGCTGACTTTCTGGCCGATAGCGTCCCAGCGGCCATAAATCAGGCCGCCCAGCACCAGCAGCAAGGCCGCGCAGGTAAAGAAGAGCATCCAGGTGCTGACAATCTGGATACCGGTCTGAATTTCAACCTGGTGCGCCAGCATAATACTGATTAAGGCTGCCAGCAAAAGCTGGTATTCGAAGCGCTCGGTGCGGCGCAGGAACTTGAAAGCGTAAAAGAGGAAGGCCAGCACCAGGGCGATATAAGCCACCAGGCCGATAATGCCGGTATTCACTAACGCATCCAGGTAGCCATTATGGGAGCGGTCTGGAATGGCGTTGCGGGCTTCGATCTGGCCCAGTTCAGGCTGGTAGAATTTTGGAGAAACCGTGTAGAGGGTTTCAGGGCCGTAACCGACCGCCAGGCGAGCCGGTTCATTTTTAGCCGCATCTCCCACGGCATCCAGCACGGTTGTCCAGATAAGCTGGCGGACCTTTCCGGTTCCGTCATTCGTTTCAAAGAACTGTCCGAGGCGGGCTACCTGGGGATTCTGCCGGGCGATTTTAAAGACCGGTTCGAGCGGGGTTGACCCGGCAGGCAGGTTAAATAAGACCAGTAAGCCGCCCACCAGCAGGCCAATTCCCAGCCAGCCCGTCAGCCATTTCCAGGCCTTGCGCCGCCAGAAGATAATCGGGAAGAAAACAAACAGCCCCAGGATGATACCGGCTTCCGGTCCGCGGCTCTGGCTGAAGAAGATGGTCAGGGCGATCATGACCATGAGGACCAGGTAGCCGCTAAACTCTACCAGCCGGAAAAGATAATTGCTATCGGTCCCCCGGCGGCGCACCGTAAAAAGAAAGAAAATACCGAAGCTGACCAGGATACTGAGCGGCAAAGCCCACCACGGCCCGATGCTTTCATTGCCAATCAGGCTGTTGGACTCGGCTGCCGGGCTGCCGGGTAGAGGAGCGGCGCTGGAGACGCTGGCGGAGCTTTCCGGGCGGTAATTGGCGTTGAAATTGAGCACCAGGAAGAAGAGTCCCACCAGGAAGAGCATGAAGCAGCCGTAGAGGGCCGCCCAGCTTAAGGCGGTGTCGCGCTGTCTGCCCCGGAAAAACTTACCGGCCTGGGCGCGGTTTTTCAAGAGCCAGTTACCCGTGACGCTGGCGCGGTAGAGCGCCAGGGGAAGCACCATAATAAGGTAAGCCGAAATAAAGATGGCGTTACCCATGGTAGAAGTAACCCGGAAAATCACGTCACCCTGCCAGGGCAAAGGATCGGCTTTGAAGTGCTGCATGATGCCGTAGAGCGCCACGGGAATGTTCGCCAGCAGCACAAAACTGATCAGGCGCTCGACCTGCCGCCTCTCGCGCATATTGAAAGCCATGACCAGGAAGAAAGCCAGGTAACTGAGAAAAGTGTAAGTGCCCTGCAAGCGCTGGTAGCTACCCCACCAGCTAACACCGGGCGCGACCGAAAAAATAGTGGCGATGATATAGATAAAAGCCAGCGCCAGGGCGAAAGGTATCAGCGGGCGGCGGAAGAAATTCTGGGGGAAGGGCCTGCTATCCGGCCCGATTACCTCGCCGTCCGGCGGATAAATAAGCTCCGCCGTTTCTCCGGCCCGGCCACGCCGCGCTCCGGCGGCCCGGCTTTCCGGTTCGACCGCCAGCATGGCCAGCCCTTTCGCGGCCCAGGCTACCACCATTACCAGAACCAGCGACCGGAAAAGACTGATTTTATCCGGCTCAAAAACTCGGCTGGTATAAATGTTGAAATAAATAGGAATGGAAACCAGGGCTAAAAGCCAGCCGATTTCCATTATAAAGTCGCAAGTCTGGATTATTTTTTTGGTCATGTTGTTAGAACTGCTAAGGATTTAGTGAGTAGCAACCTGTTCTTCGCCCTGGGTCTCAAAGGAGGCGAAAGGTAACTGGGGCTGGCCGCTCTCGTGAGCGGTTTTCCAGCCTCGGATCTCCTGCAACATCTCGCGCGCGCTCAAGCGCATAGTATCGGTCACTGGCGAACCACCCAGCATGGCGGCCAGTTCATCCACGCGTTCTTTTTCACTGAGCTGGTAGACCTGAGTAGCGGTGCGCTCTTCTTCTACCCGCTTAATAATATGGTAATGGGAGTCACCGAAAGCGGCAATCTGAGGCAAGTGGGTAATACAGATTACCTGGTGCTGTCCCTGGTTGGTCAGTTGCCACAGCTTCTCGCCGACAACCTGCCCGCTGCGCCCGCCGACACCCACGTCTACTTCGTCAAAGATCAGGGTGGGGATAGCATCAGCCCCGGCCAGGATAGACTTGAGAGCCAGCATGAGGCGGCTGGTTTCACCACCGCTGGCCACTTTCTGCAAAGGCTTGGGGGGTTCGCCAGGGTTCAATGAAACCAGAAATTCCACCCGGTCGATGCCTTTGCCGTCGAAAGCCAGGCGGCGCACTTCGCCATCCGGCCCTTTGACCGGCGCTCCATGCGGGTCTTCGGTCTGAGTAATATTGACCTCGAAACGGGCCCGTAAGAGGCGCAAGTCCTGCAAAGAACGTTCGACTTCTTTAGCCAGTTTATCACCGGCTTTGCGGCGCTCCGCCGAGATTTCGGTGGCCAGGCTGCCGATTTTGCTTAAGAGTTTACCCTCTTGCTGGGTGAGTTCGGCGATGCGCTCCCCGGAGTGTTCGATGCTGCTTAGCTCGGTCACAGCGTTTTTGTAAAAATCGAGAATTTCTTCGACGGTGCTGCCGTACTTGCGCTTGAGCGAGCGGATCAGTTCGAGGCGCTCTTCGACCTCTTCCAGCCTGTTCGGGTCATGCTCCACCCGGTCGCGGAATTCGCGCACGGCGTGCGAGACATCTTCCAGGCGATAACGCGCTTCCTGCACCGCCTCGATATGCTGGTTGAAGCTCTCCTCGTAGCGCACTAAATCCTGTAACAGCCCTTCGACTTCGCTCAAAGACTCCTGCACCGAGCGACCGCTACCGCCTCCGGGCATAGCGCGACCACCCCGGCCTCGCCCGCCTCCGGCATAACCACCTTCGATGGCGCTGTCCTCGTCATAGCCCTGGTAGAGCACCCGGTAAGCTTCGTCGGCGATGCTGCTGATTTTCTCGGCGGCGTTCTGCAACTGGCGCTCTTTGAGCAGTTCTTCCTCTTCACCCGCCTGCAAATTAGCGGCTTCGATCTCGCTTACCTGGTACTTGAGCAGTTCGGTCCGGCGCACCAGTTCGCGCTCGTCTTTTTGCAAAGACTGGCGTTCTTTGCGAATAGACCTGAGTTGCCCGACCATCTCGCCCAGTTTACGGCGCCTGGCGGCCAGCCCGGCGTACTGGTCAATCAATTCCAGGTGTTCGCTGATTCTGAGCAGGGAAATATGTTCGGTCTGGCCGTGAATGTCTACCAGGGCCTGCCCGACTTCCCGCAAAATATCGGTCTTGACGGTGCTGCCATTAATGCGGCAGATCGAACGCCCGCTGCTGGTTAGCTCGCGCGAGAGCGTCAGGGTGATCGTGGGATCTTGCCCGTCCAGGTTCGGCTCGGGCAATTCCTCCGCATCCAGCAACTCATTATCTTTGAGCAATTCAACCAGGCGCCGGAAGCGTTCGTCCTCAAGGTCGAGCTGGACTTCAAAATAGCCCTCTACCCGGGCCCGGTCCGTGCCGTGGCGCACAAATTCGACGCCGGTCTTTTCGCCCAGCATCGCGCCCATCGCATCTATAATGATAGACTTACCCGCGCCGGTTTCACCCGTCAGAGCGTTAAAGCCAGGGCTGAGGCGCAGGTTAAGCCGGTCAATAATGGCAAAATTAGTTATGTTAAGTTCTACTAACATTTTGTATTTATTCTCGAAGCCCTCTACCATCCGCTGACCGTAAAAGCCGGGAAACGGGTAATAAAAGGGATTAATCAAGCTGGCAAGAGTAGACCAACCACCGCTTCTGAGAAGGCGAAACCATTACCAAGTGGTTTAGCAGGAAGTTCGCTACCTGAACTGGCTAGTATTTTAACACATAGCATCTTTTTTTTGTACCATTATCAGTACAAAAGTACAAATTTTGTGACTCAGGCGTCCACTGGTAGTACTAACTACCTACTCCCGGCCCTCTCGCCAGTAAAATAACCTTACTTATTTATACTTGTCACTACTCGTCTGGCCGGGCTAAAAAGAGCGGGCAGGCGGCATATTAAAGGATTTCCAGAGAGGTGATCTCCATGTTACAGAGCGCCCTGATGCACTCACTTATATTATCCGCAGAACCGCTCCCAAGTGACTCAAGCGTAGATTTTTGGTCCATGCTTTTCAGGATATTGCTCTCTTTAGGTATCCTGCTCGTCTTTGTCTTCGCCTGCGGCCTGGCCTGGCGAACTTTGCCCGGTTTGCGCGCCATTCTACCGAAACCCCAGCGTATCGATCCGCAGGAAAACCGCTTCAAATTAGTAGAAGAAGACGATTTCGAGGATGTGGAGCAAGCCGAGCCTGTAAAGCTGACCGATATAAATCTGGTAGAGGACCAGTCGGAAAAAAGCAGTACGCTATCCACTTTCTCCAACAACTAGCACCGGCGAAAGACTAAAACCGCCTTGGTTATTAATATTCAAGCCAGTATTAAGTAACTTGAGAACCTTTCCTAATCCAAAACGGTGCGAGGCAGCAACCGCCCGGCCATGAATGGACCGGGCTATTTCAACGAAAGCGGCTGAACCCGCTTGATAGCACCTTGAACCGTTCTCGCACCTGCCATGCTATCAGTCCCATTCATGGGGCTTCGTTGAACTAGCGCGGGGATTTATTCCCGTGCGGTAGTGCGCTGGGTACAAACGAAGCATTAAGCGGTGGCAGGTGTAAAAGCCTTTTTTATAGTGTATGAACTTTTTTATACCCTCTTTTTTACCTGTGTAGCTTAAAATTTAAAAGTGTGTAGATTACATGACACGGGTACAAGCGTGGCACGTTCGGAAGAGCAGGCTAGCCTTTTGAGCGCGCGGGAATACCCGCAAGGGGGGCTTTCAGCCAATCCCCGGTCTAGTATAACGAACCCCCATGAATGGGGCTGATAGCAATGCAGGTGTCCAAATAGAGCGAGATGTTATCAAGCGGGTTCAGCCGCTTTCGTTGAAATAGCCCGGTTCCTTTAGGTCCGGGCGGTCGGGATGCTACCACAATCACGTAAGATAGTGCCCCCCTGGTGGGCATTCCCGGGCGGTCGCTGAAAATATTCCTGCATCAAAACCCTGCGTACCGCATTACCCGCTTAAAGAAAAGACCACTAAAGGAGAATTAGTATGCCCGAGTTTCCACCTGTTCCGGCCTCTTACCGCTTCCCCGACCGCTCGCGCTATCCTGAACTGGAAGGCTATTCCCGCGATGATATTTACCGCGACACTTTTGGCGGAGGGGCACTCTACCTGGCAGCCGAGATAGCCCGGCGGCTTGAGCTTCATCCGGGCCAAATCGTGCTGGACCTGGGTTGCGGCCAGGGCGCTTCTTCCGTTTTCCTGGCGCGGCATTATGGGGTGCAGGTGGTGGCGCTAGACCTGTGGACACCTGCCAGCAAGCTGAACGAAAAGTTTACGCAAGAAGGGTTCCGCGACCGCATATGGCCGCTGAATAAGGACATTACGGAGAAATTGCCTTTCGCCGAGGATTATTTTGACGCGATCTTCTGCCAGAACTCGCTCAATTTCTACGGCGGCAGTCACCAGTTCCTGGTTCACCTCTTAAAGCACCTCAAACCCGGCGGCTTAATCGGCGTGGGCATGGAAACCCTGAGCGCCGAAATGAGTCCCGAAATGCGGCAGCATCCCCCGGCGGTCTATAACTATTTTCTGCCGGGAACCGATATTAATGTCTGGGAGGGGGATTTCTCAAAAATGCACTCTCCCGGCTGGTGGGAAAATCTGTTCAGGACTTCCGGCCTGGTAGAAGTGCTGGAATGCCGGGAACTGGAAGACGCCGAGATTCTTTATGAAGACCTGGTACGTTACCAGATTGAGCATCAGACCGACCTTGATGACGTGGAAATCTCCATCAAGCAGCTTGAGTACGGCAAGAATAATATTTTGGCCAAAACGCTCTTTGTCTTAACGGCTCGGAAACTTTAAGACTACTTTTTCGTTAACCGCTTAATTGTGAAAATTATAACCATCGATTGCCGTTAACCTTGCTTTTTATGCCGTTTGCCGTTCTAACAATTCCACTCACGGGCGGGTGCCTTGATTTTAGTTTTAATTGTGATTAAATGAACGATAGATATTACCTATCAAAAACAGGAATTTGATAGGCAGGACATTAATGGAAAACTCCTCTTTCCATAAGAAATGCTTATAACAATAATAGTTTAACTTGATGCCCTCTTTATTCTTGACTGTGCAAAACCAAGCAAAGGAGCTGAATTATGCTAAACGGACATTCTAATGGTAACGGCCACAAACCTTCAAAAGAACAGGCTATTGCTGAACTGGAAAATACCTGGAATACTGATCCCCGCTGGCAGGGAATTACACGCAATTATTCCGGCGCCGATGTTTTTCGGCTGCGCGGTTCGATCCAGATCGAATATACCCTGGCCCGCCTGGGCGCGGAACGCCTCTGGGATTTGCTGCATAGCGAAGATTACATCGCGGCGCTGGGCGCTCTCACCGGCAACCAGGCCATTCAGCAGGTCAAAGCCGGGCTGAAAGCGATTTATTTGAGCGGCTGGCAGGTAGCGGCCGATGCCAACCTGGCAGGCCAGATGTATCCCGACCAGAGCCTCTACCCGGCTAACAGCGTACCCAGCGTGGTAAAACGCATCAATCAGGCCTTACAGCGCGCCGATGAGATTCAGACTTCGGAAGGTAAAGGAGATACCTACTGGTTCGCTCCGATTGTAGCCGACGCTGAAGCGGGCTTCGGCGGCCCTCTGAACGTTTTTGAACTGACTAAAGCGATGGTGGAAGCGGGCGCGGCAGGCGTTCACCTGGAAGACCAACTGGCCTCGGAGAAGAAGTGCGGCCACATGGGTGGTAAAGTGCTGGTGCCGACCCAGACCGCCGTACGCAACCTGGCCGCTGCCAGACTGGCAATGGATGTAATGGGTGTACCGACCCTGCTGATTGCCCGTACCGATGCCAACGGCGCTTACCTGCTGACCAGCGATGTAGACCCCTACGATCAGCAGTTCGTGACCGGAGAGCGCACCTCTGAAGGCTTCTATCGCATTCGCGGCGGGATCGAGTCCGCCATTGCGCGCGGCCTGGCCTATGCCCCTTACGCCGACCTGATCTGGTGCGAGACTTCTGAGCCGAACCTGGAAGAAGCGAAACGGTTTGCGGATGCGATCCACGCCAAGTTCCCCGGCAAGATGCTGGCTTACAACTGCTCACCCTCTTTCAACTGGAAAAAGAAGCTGGATGAAGCCACTATCGCCAACTTCCAGAAGGAAATCGCCAAAATGGGCTACAAGTTCCAGTTTGTTACCCTGGCCGGTTTCCATGCCATTAACCATAGCATGTTCGAACTGGCGCGCGGTTACAAAGAGCGCGGCATGGCCGCCTATTCCGAACTGCAACAGGCCGAGTTTGCCAGCGAACAGGATGGCTACACGGCTGTAAAGCATCAGCGCGAAGTTGGCACCGGCTACTTTGATGAAGTGGCCCAGGTCATCTCCGGCGGTACTTCTTCGACCACCGCTCTATCCGGTTCAACCGAAGAAGAGCAGTTTGCCGGGGCTCATTAGGAATACACCGGCTAACCATTATCCAGGCAGACCCCACCACTCTGGGTCTGCCATATTTGTTTTAAATCTCGGCGAATACCCGGCCTTACTATTCAAAATTGACACTGCAACCAAATATTGATAAGCTTTCTGCTGATGTTATTGATAGTGTTTATCAAAAAGAACAGGTTTTTACCGATCAGCAGGCTCTAATCGCAAAATGGATAGCGTTATAAACTGGCTGGCGAAGCCTTTTGAATTAAATTTCCTGCAAAACGCCCTGCTTGAAATGCTGCTAATCAGCCTGCTGGCGGGGGTAGTGGGTTCTTTTGTAGTGCTGCGCGGGATGGCTTTTATCGTGGATGGCCTCTCGCACGCCATCCTGCCGGGTATCGCGGTCGCTTTTCTCTTGAACGGCAGTATTTTCTGGGGGGCGCTGGTAGCGGCCCTGCTGGTTTCGGGCAGCGTAGCCCTGACCGGTCGCAACCAACTGGTCGGCGAAGACTCGGCGGTCGGGATTACTTTTACGGGCGCTTTTGCTGTCGGCGTGATTATCATTGCCAGAATTTCCACTAAAGGACGCAATCTTAACGATATTCTCTTCGGGCAGCTATTCGCGGTGCAGGCAAGCGATCTGCTGCAAACCCTGCTGGTAAGCGCGCTGGTGGTGCTGGCGATCCTGGCCCTGGGCAAAGAGCTTTTGTTTGCCAGTTTTGATAGCGGAATGGCCAGGGCCAGCGGCTACAAGACCCTCTGGTTAGATTTAGTCATTCATGTAGCGGTAGCCCTGACGGTTGTGGTGGCGCTGCCCGCCGTCGGCAATATCCTGGTGCTGGCTTTCCTGATAACCCCGGCGGCCACCGCCCGCTTATTTACCGACCGTTTCTACCGGATGGTGGGGCTGGCAGTGCTTATCGCTTTTCTGACCGGTTTAAGCGGCATCTACCTCAGCTACTATTTAAATATCGCCGGGGGAGGCGCGACAGTGGTAGTGGTCGGAACTATTCTCTTCTTGCTCGCGCTGATCTTCTCGCCGCGCTACGGCGCTTTGAACTGGCTGATTAATCGCTGGTGGGTCCAGCGAAAGTTCCAGGTCGATTGGCAGGCGCCTGCTACTCGCGAGTAAATTTGTGTGATGGGAAATTCAAGTTTGAATTTGCGGGTTTTATAAAAAATTTAACTTCGTCTCAGGTACTATCCGGTTATATTGTTAACGTAACCTATTTCTCCTGTTAAGTTAAAAACTTATTGTAGTACGTTCGTTTAACTGTTACAATTTAGCAGAAAACGGAAACGGCTATTTAATAACTGACAGCGAGATGGAGAAAATGGAAGAACAAAAATCCGCAGAAGGACAGGCCCAGCGCGAAACACAGGCACAGGTTGAAAGCGACTATCCCTACCGTGGAAAGCGCGTGACGATCCGGGTAGATCATATTACGGATCGTCCCGGGCATACTTACATTCGCGAAATCGTAGTACATCCCGGGGCGGTAGTAATGATCCCGGTCGGGCCGGACGGGAAAATTATCCTGGTCAGGCAGTGGCGGCGGGCTTCCGGCAAGGTGCTGCTTGAACTGCCTGCCGGAACCCTGGAAGAAGGGGAAGAACCGGCCGTAACGGCGGACCGAGAATTGCAAGAAGAGATAGGCTTTAAAGCCGGTAAGCTTACGGCAATGGGTGGATTTTTCAGCGCTCCGGGGTTTTGTACCGAATATCTCCATCTCTTTTTGGCCGAGGACCTGAGCGAAAGCCGCCTGGACCCGGACGCTAACGAGGAAATCGAGGTAGAAACTTACTCGCTGGAAGAAGCGATTGATTTAATAGAACAAGGCATTATAGAGGACGCAAAAAGTGTAGCAGGGCTGAGCCGCTACTACGTCCAGAAAATGCGGCGTTAGAGTTGTAGCTGAAGCGCATATTCGGCTTAGAGGAAAAGGATAATGGCGCACTCTTCACTGAACAGACGTACCATCCAGGTAGGGGAGAAAACACCGCTCTGGACCGCCCAGAGTGATAGCGGCGAGATAAATATTCAGGATTATCTCGGAAAAACTCCCATTCTTTTGATTTTTTATCCGGCTGATTGGAGCCAGGTTTGTACCGAAGAGTTGCCCATGCTGGATGAGTTGATTAACCTCTCCGGCAAGATTGAGCTTAAAGCTTTTGGCATCAGCGCCGATAGCGCCATTTGCCATAAAGCCTTTTCGCGCCAGATTGGCCTGCAACACATCACCCTGATCAGCGACCCGCAGTACGCTATCAGCAAGGCCTACGGTTTGCTGCATGACTTTGAATATCCGGCCCGCTCTACCGTGCTGATTGACCGGGAGGGAACGGTACATTCTATCAGGATTGAGAAGGACGACCAGCCTCGTTCTTTGCATGAGATGGAATTGCTGCTTCAGGTGGTGCGAGAATGGAGTGGAATTTCCAGCAGCCTGGAAGAGTGGCAAATCGAACGCCAGCGCGCCATGCAAATCCAGCGCGAGAAGCCTTTAGCCGCCCCCACCCAGCTTGAGATGCGTTTCTGGGGAACGCGAGGCTCGATTCCGGTGTCCGGCAGCAATCACCTGCGCTACGGCGGCAATACCAGTTGCGTCAGCCTGACCAGCGACAGCGGGCATCTCTTTATCTTTGATTGCGGTTCCGGGGCGCGAGAACTGGGCAATTATCTTTTATCCCCGGAATGGAACCCGCCCGGCAGCGACCAGCCCGGCCAGAAGAGCATTAAAGGCTACATTTTTCTAAGCCATACTCACTGGGATCATATCCAGGGCTTCCCCTTCTTCGGGCCGGTCTTCCAGGAAGGCAACTGCTTTAATATCCTGGGGTGGGGCAATTGCGCTCAAACCCTGGCCAGTATCCTTGCCGGGCAGATGGAGCAGATTTACTTCCCGGTCAGCCTTTATTCGCTGCCATCCGAACTGAATTTTTATTCCATGCAGGTGGGTGAGGCCGAACTTGACGGCGGGAAAATCTACCGCCGCCTGCTGAAGCATCCCTTACCCAGTACGGCCTATCGCCTGGAACTGGGCGGCAAGGTTTTTGTTTACGCTACCGACCACGAACCGCATAAGTTACCCGGGGCTTTACCGGATAAACTTATCGGCACGGATATTATTGATCCCGGCCTGATTGAGTTGTCGCAGAACGCCGATGTGCTGGTACACGACGCCCAGTATTCGACTGACGAACTGCCCGGAAAAGTGGGCTGGGGCCACAATTGCGCTGAAATCGCGGTAGACACCGCCATCAGAGCCAACGTTAAAACGCTGGTGCTCTACCATCACGACCCGACCCATACCGACCAGATGATAGATGAGATCCTGGACGCGGCCCGCCAGCGCGCTATCACCCTGGGGCATCCCGAACTGGAAGTCGTGGCGGCAGGCGACGGGCTGTGCCTGAAGTTTGAGCTGTAACTAGCCCAGGTTGAAGTTAGCGCGGCTCCCCAGCAGGCGGTCTACCAGTTCCTGGGGGGTACTTTCAGCGGCCAGTTGCTCGGCTTTAGAAATAGCCAGTCGCGGCGAAAGGCGGGCCGCTTCCTGCAATAATTCCACCCCGGTTATAAAGTCATCCTGGTGAATATTTTCGGCCTGCAAGCTGAAATCATCCGCCATGTTGTGATAATTCCCCAGCGGAAAAGCCAGCCCGGTAGAGATATAACCCTGCAAGATAGCGGTGCTGGCTTCGCAGCGCCCGCCGCTCATTAGCTGGCGCTGAATTTTGGCCCCCTGCGCGGTTAAAGTTTTGGCCGCAATTTTCAGGGCAAATTCTGCCTCTTCACTGAAGGTAAAAGAGCGGTCTCCCACCCTGACCACCGGGCCTTCGCCCTGGACCGCCCCCGGCAAGGTGCGACTGGCCTCTAACGAGACCACATAGGTCCCGGCAGGCAACAATTTCTGCTGGAAGACCAGTTCCGCCCCGACCAGCCCCACCTCTTCGGCGCGGGTAAAGACGGCGTAAAGATCGGTTTCAGTGCCTTCCTGCGAAACTTTCCAGAGAGCCAGCATAGCAGCCGTTACCCCTACCAGGTCGTCCATCACCCGCGCGTGGATAAAACCATCGCGCAATTCAAAATCGGTCAGGTTCCAGATACCGAAGTTTCCAGGCTCCAGCCCGGCTGACTCTGAGAATTGCATAAAGAGCTGAATATTCCGCGGGCCGTTCAGGGCTTTGGCCCCGACCATTTTTCCCTCTACCGGGCGAGTGATGTCGTTGCCGGGAAAAACCTTAACCCTCATCTCCTGCTTGAGCCAGTCCATGCCTACCCCGCCCAGAAGCTTCGCGGTCCAGTTGGCGGCGGGAAATTCGGCGCTACTTTCGGCGGAGGTCAGTTCAAAAGCGGGATGGTCGGTATGGGCCATCAGGGCCAGGGGATGTTTGAGGCTCGGCCCTTTCTGGTAATGCGCGATGATATTGCCGTACCGGTCAATCTCGAAGGGAATTTTGTACTCCTTCAAAAAGGCGACCACCGCCGCGCAGACCTTCTCTTCGTGAAAAGAGGCGGTCGGCAAAGAGAC
>DATAKM010000174.1:0-10977 GCA_036261665.1 Chloroflexia bacterium | reverse complement strand
TATCAGACACGCCCAGGTACTAATAGGCACTTTCTACAGAAACTTTCCCGGCATTTACTCGGGATCATAATGTGCCACAAGCTTTTAATCATTCTATCATAATTTTGTTAAAATACAATAAAATCTATGTAAATTTTCTCATTTAAGATCTTTTTTAATAAATTTTTAATAACTTGTCGTTCAGTCTTGATTAATGGGGCCGGTAGCTATAAAATTATGGAATTTGAACAAAGAATAAGCAAACTTGAAACTGAAAATATCTGGTGTCAAGGATTATAACTCCCCAAGAAGCTTTGATTGATCAGTTTATTGAGCTTATTCAAGCCCTGAAGAGCGCCTTTCTCAGGATCGTCATAATTCTTCTAAACCACCATTCTCTGCTGACTTTTTCTGCCCTCCAAAAAACGCAGTTTGCATAAGCTCACAGGTAAAAAAACTGCTAGAAAAGTGGAGCCGGAGTGAACCTCACCGCCTCTGGTGGCGCAACTTTTTGAAGGATTCGGGCGGGACCGGCTTCTGGCACGAAACTTATTTTATGCGAGGCGGCATCGAAGCCATCTACGACGATATGAAAATCCCGCTCGGTCTTTCTAGATTTGCCCCTCTCCAACCGGCAAGGGGCCGGATGTTCTCGGCCCGCGCCCGACTGGGCGTACCCGACGAAATTCCTACGCCCGAACTGGCTGAGGAGGAGCTTTACTCCGGCTTCCCTCAGGAAGTGATGTGAGCTAAAGCCGCTTCTTGAGAGCAAAATCGAGGGATGGTATACTTTAAGGGCGGCAGTTAAGTAACGAGCTGCAGTAAAGATGGGTCGGCCTAAAGCGGTGGCTGATGAGCCAGTCCAGTTAAACTTATCAGGCTGATTTGGAACTTTTAGATTGGGTCTGCTGTAAATTAAAAATAGGTCTGGTAATAGTGCCACAAAAACTGTTATTCTTCTGGTGCGTTCGGATGTGCTCTTTCTCGTTTTATTATTCCTAGATAACCCTAATCCTTTTGCTAACTGAGGCTATTCTACTCACCCTTCTAAATGCGATTGCTTTAGGCTAATTAGGAAATTAGTTTAGAGGTTAGAGCAACATCAGCTAATTTCAGTATTTCTCCAAGAAAAATCAACATGACAGAATCCAACACCGATAATAATGATAAAAGCTTAATAGCAAGTGATGGTCAGATTGAAACAGCCAGGCTAGTGGCCGAGTCACCAGCGCCCCGCACAGCAAGCAGCCGCTTTGACCAGATAGTCAGCAGGTGGCTGGATCGTACCGACTCAATCGTTTATGCGGTAGTAGGGTTGTGTTTTGTAATCGGGGCGGTTTTTGCGCTGGTCTACAGTCTCTGGGATTTTTGGCTTTCCCTCTCCAAGATTCCTGAGCAGGATCAGCCGGGTTATGTGGCTAATACCATTATCAAGCTGATCTCAAATTTGCTACTGGTCCTAATCATTATGGAGGTATTGAGTACAGTTACCGAATATCTCAAGACTCACGCTAATTCGGTTACCCCTTTTTTGTTCATCGGGATTATTTCAGCTACTCGCGGTATCCTTTCGATTGGAGCACGCTTATCGGTGGAAAAAGTAACGCTACCCAGCCCGGAATTTACCAGCGATATGATTGAACTGGGAGTAAATGCGGCGGCCATTCTGGCACTGGGGATTACCCTTACCCTACTGGCCCGTAGCAAAAAGTAGCCTAAAATCGAAATTTCGGCTAGCTTCTTTAAGCGCAATAATATTTGACTTGTCACATAACCAAAATTACTAGTGCAATTAATTTGAGGCGTTATCTAGCATGGTTAGAGGAGGTACCATTAGTCAAAACAAGTACATCCTATTTTGGGGAGTGGCTATTTCCAAAGATATATTTGAGGAAATTAGACTGAACATATCTTGTTCTTTAGGCACTCCCTAGAAGCTAAATCAGTGGTTAAAAGCTAAATAAAGGAGTATTCTAAATGATCGCTGTTATTTCTACAGGCAAATTAAAGTCCGGCCTGGAAGACAAGGTTAAAGAATTTACAGGTTCCAGATTTATCTCTGAACTGGAAAAGGTTGCTGGAATAAATTCTATTTGTGTAGGTTACAGTCGTGAAAAAGGTGAGATGGCAACCGTTATCCAGTGGGAGTCTCGTGAGGCTTTGGAAGCGGGCAGAAATTCGCAAAAGTTTCAATCAATATTCCTCGAAGCCCTGGAATATTTAGAGCCGGGTAGTTTTACCAGAAATGAGTATGAGATCTTAAGCTAACCTTTTTATGAGAAGAAAGCCCTTAAAATTCTACCTGACCGGGCTGGGAGTTAGCTTACTCACCCTGTTTGTATTGACTGCCTGTGGGGAGAATGCTATTTCTACCCCGGCAGTATTTTCTCCGGTCCCAGACTTAAATAGTGAGACCGGTAATTCGCCGGTCTCCGCAAGCTCGCCGGAAGTTAATCAAATGCTAACTGCCGGGGGTAGTGCGGCCCAGTCTGGAGGGGAGAAAACAACCTCGCCACAGAGTGTGGCAATCCAAATGGCTGTCGACCCTATTAGCCTTAAGGTCGGAGATAGTGTCACCATTACCGGCAATGGAGGTCAAACCCCTGTTCTGGGTTATACCCTGCTCCTAAATTCAAAGGAATTTGCCAAAGATAATTCTTCGCCCAGGAAGGAGGGGGCGGGTAATGACTCTAAACAGGTATTTAAGTTTGTTTCCGCTTCCCGTAAGGGTAACGGAGTTACATTTGTGTTAAAGGCTGCCCAGCCAGGAAAAGTGACAGTTAGCCTGAAAGCGAGCAGTGAAGCCAGTTATTCTGCGGGAGGAAAGCCAATATCAGTCCTTTTTACCACTGTTTCCAATTTAACTGACCTTACTGTGGTTCCCTAAGTGACATCCTCCGCGCTCTAAAGGAGCGCGGCTTCCACCGGCTTGCTCCGACTTGCTTCCTGTTTCTTTGAGCCATGCCACAAAAGCCTCACCCCTTTGGGTTTGGCTCTCTTTGGTCTTACTGACTTTCTGCAGGCGCTAATTCCCGACTGCCCATCGGTACTCTTGTTTTACTCGCTTCAGCTGGTATTTTCAAACCCTCTTTGAGAATATTTTGGGCTGCGTTACGTTAATATCTCGGTCATGGCTTGTGCCACACGATGAGCAAGTCCAATATCGGATTTCTAGCGGGAGATATTCTACGACCACCCCCCCACCCGCTACAGGTCTTACTGAAGGGGAAAAAGCGGTCTATTTTAACCTGTGTCCGCCCATACCATGCCACTTTGTAGCTCAGTTGCCGAATTAACTCTCCCCACCCTACATCGGCAATCGCTTTTGCCATGTGATGATTTTGAAGCAGGTTCTTTACCGCCAAACTCTCTACCGCCACAATTTGGGTTTCATTAGGGTATGGCTTATATCCCAGGCGTAAAGCGCCTGGGATATAGCGCACTTTGTCCTGTTTACCACCTTCGAAACCTACTACAGTTCATTTCTGCTTGTGACCACTCTATGTTAAAAGTTGTTACAAAAAGCAATTTAAAGATATGGTCATAGGGTAAATCGAACAGGCCAGGCAACGAGGTCGTTAAACCGGACACCCTTCTTTGCTACCTAATAATAGCTCCTATCCTAAATCGATTGTGGGCAAACCATTCACGCTGAGAATGGAGGAAAGTTCCCCGCCATGTTGTATGTCATGTTCTAAAGTATGCCAGATGATCCACTGCAAGGAACGGGCGGAGTTATCAACTTCATTCGGATCTGGATAAGGATCAGGATAGAGCAGGTCAAGGTCGGCTGGCGTCCTATGAGCAAGGGTATTTTGGATAATTTGCCAGCTCTTTTCCAGGCCCCTAATCAGTTCTTCTGGCAAGTGTAAAGGATCCAAACCGTCTTCACGAACCTGGAAGTTCCATACTTCATAGGAAGCAAGATCAACACTGCGTTCGCCCATCCAGGTGTAAAACCAGAAAACGCGAGCGCCCACAATATGGGTTGCAATCATACCAATCGAGTAGTTTTGCGGCGCACTGCGCAAGGCAAGCTGCTCGGGAATGAGTGGAGCAATGGCAGCGACCAGATGCTGGTGAAAGATGTCCCAGCCTTTGTAGAAAGGGGTCAATGAGGGTTGAATTTGGGTCATAGAAGTTTTCCCTGGTCCGTACTAAAAATTAAGCTTGATTGTATTTCAGGCATTGGTACTCCATTCAGCTAATAACCGAACCAGGCTCGAACTTTAACGGTTATAACGTGATGAACTAAAGCTGGGAGCAGCCTCAAATAGTTGAGAATAGCATACCGGGTATAATTAGAATAGCTGATGCACACTTGCCTGAAAAGCTTTTCTCAATGCTGGTTTTAGCTTACTACCGGCCCGGGCCCTAACTTCAGGCAGCCTCCTTACGGGAGTTAAAGCCAGAGCGAGCTGACTCGGCAGGTGAGTAGTCCGGCTGGTTGAGCTCGCGGCCTTTCAACCCGGGCAGCCAGTTAACCACCAGCATCCCCCCAAAAAGCAAAAGGTAACCAGCCACTGTTATGACCGGTGGCCATCTAAAGGCGTGTTCCACTACCCGGTCAAGCTGAATGGCTGCAAGACCGCCCCAGCCTATCCAGGCTAACCAGTGCTGCTCATATTTTACCAGTAGATATAAAAGCGGTATGATCAGAAAAAGAAAGTGGTGGTACCAGATCAGGCTGGAACTGATCGTGAGCACCACGATGCCCAGTAGCAGGACAGGCTCAAGCTCCGGCTTTCGGCGGGGCCATACCAGGGTAACCAGCCAGGCACTAACCATTAACACGCTGAAGAGACTACCCACCAGCCTTACCGTTTCATTCGCCTCGCTGCTGTTCAAGAACCAGGCCAGGCTGGTGGTAATCCGCTGGTTATTGGGATCGGAGGAGCCGCTGGTAATAAGGCGAGGTACAAGCTGGAAATAATCCCACCACGGTCCTGCTCCAAACATCAGGAGAGAAACGCTCGCCAGCACCAACCCGAAAAGCACCACGTAGCCTATACTTCGCCACCTGCACTGCCAGAGTAAGGCGATTAACAACATGCCGGGCGTGAATTTTATCAGGGTGGCAAGGGCCAGTCCCAGCCCTCCCAGTGCACGATATCGGGGCTGCCCGGCACTCCGCACAAAAAGCACCAGGCCCAGCAGCACCAGGCAATCGACCTGGCCAATGGTGATATTCTCAAAGAGCGGCCCGTAAAAGAGCATCAGGCCGAAAATTAAGAGGTTGCGGAAACTGGCGGCTGGCTTGAGCCAGAGCCAGCTAACGAGCAAGCTGCTGAGATAAACAAGGATATTGATATCGATCCAGATGATGCGGGCCAGGTCGAAAGGTAGCATGTTGAGCCCGGCAAATAGCGGTAAGATCGCCGGAGGATAGACGTAGGTAGCCGGTATACTGAAAGGCAGGTAAGGGTTCTGACCCAGTACGGCTTTAGCCCCCGCATCCTGGTAAATACGCTGGTCGATATAGAAAGTAGGGTTCAACAAGTACTGGATATAAACCGCGCTCCCGATATAGACCAGAAGCAGGGGTACAAGCAGCAGATAGGGGTTAAGGGCTAGCCGAGATTTTTCCAAAATACCACCCTTTCTAATAACTGGTCCGGCGGACTGTTCGCTGGGAAGGGAGGTGTCGGGTTTAGAGAATCAAGAAAATTATAAGCCGCCGGTATTATTAGTAGCTGGCCTTCTCTGGCAAGAAGAAAAGGTCTAGAAAGCCAGCACTTTAAAGAGCTCCAACTAGAAGGACAACCGGTTTGCTGCAAAATAAATGCCAGGATAAGCCATAAGATATAGCCATTAGCATTAATAGGGAGAGTCTGGTTGGTAGCCAGGCTTTTGGGTGCTTTAGAATGAGGATAAAAAAGGAACCGAGTAATATAACCGCGCTTGATCCCGAGGTCGCCACCGCTTTTGGGGTCAGCCCTCAAATTACGCTCCTTCCAGGTGGCTATGACCTCAAAACCTTCCGCTCAAGAGAGGTAGTCCTGCGTTACCTGGGGGAGGAAGCTCAAGCGGCGGGAGAGTGGCACGCACAGTTGTTCAGTGCTATCAAAGAGAATGGTTTCCGGGTAGCCAGGCCGATCAGGGCCAGGAATGGGGCGTGGATGGTGAAGGGCTGGGTGGCCGAACACTTCCTGGAAGGAAGGCATGCCAGGCTGGAGGATTTACCGGAGGTCATAAAAGCCGTAAGCCACTTCCACGAGGCCCTGGCCGGTATTCCCCTGCCTGAATATCGAAAAAGAGAAAAGACGATCTGGGACCGGGCCGATGAGTGGGCCTGGGGAGTTATTGCCCGAGAGATAGACCCTGAACTGTATGCTTTGGCTGGGGAACTGGCAGGGCTGAGAAAACCGGTGGAGCTACCGAGCCAGTTAATCCACGGGGATCTCAATTTAAGTAATATTCTGGTGGCTGACCCTTTACCACCAGCCATTATTGATTTAGCCCCTTACTGGCGACCGCCTGAATTTGCGCTGGCGGTGACTGCTTACTGGGTGGGGCCTTACCGGGGAGATATAGCGGTCTTAAGCCAGTTTAAGCATCTGAAAGCCTTTGACCAGATGCTAATCAGAGCGGGTCTGCGTATGCTGCTCACTCAAAAAGACCCCTGGCATGCAAACGGGCTGGAGGACTACCGAAAAGCAAACGAAATCATCATCCAGTTTGTAACCTCACTCGGATAGCACCATCAGGGGAAGAGCTTATCCCAGGCCCGGTCTTACCTTGCCCTGATTACAGGATTGACACCGGACTGTCCACTCTAACAGGGTTGAAACCTGTTCCAAGCTCTATACTTATAACCGGGGGGTTGCCGTGAAGCTGGAAAGCGGCGTTTGGAAGATGGGGCGCGCTTCGACAGGTTTCTCCCAACCGGTGACTGGCACTTACAGCGGGTAGGGCAAGATTATGAAGTGTCAGGGAAAGCTATGGTGCTCTGGATCACCTCGGGATCAGAACCTGGATCTGACTTAGCGGAGAAAGGAATAAGAAGAAAATTTATGCGCAAAATCATCACGACCACTTTTGTCACCCTTGACGGTGTGATGCAGGGCCAAGGTGGGCCGGAGGAAGATACCTCGGGCGGCTTTACGCAAGGCGGCTGGTCCATGAGCTATAATGACGAGATGACGGGGCAGGTTATAGACCGCTTCATGAAAATGCCGTTTGAACTGCTGTTGGGAAGAAAAACCTACGATATTTTCGCCGCCTACTGGCCTCACACCGATGAAGCACCCAACATCGCCAGGCCCTTTAACACCACTAAAAAATATGTGGTCTCCCACGCCAGGGCCGAGCTCTCCTGGCCCAATTCGGTTATGGTAACGGGCAGCGATATTGTCTCCGAACTCAAAAAACTGAAGGGAATGGATGGGCCGGACCTGTGGGTATGGGGTAGCGGCAATCTGATCCAAACCTTGCTGAATAATGACCTGATTGATCAGATGTACATCTGGACACACCCGCTTACGCTGGGAGGAGGCAAACGGCTCTTTAGGGAGGGTACGCGACCGGCGGCTTTCCAGTTAGCGAGTAGCCAGGTTTCGGCGAGTGGAGTGATTATTGCCCATTATGAGCGGGCACCGGGCAGGTAGGTGAGGTTAAGCGGGGTTGAGGGGATCGTTTTAAGCCCCTTTGTGACAGGGACAGGGTCAGATTCTGCCATAGAGGTGGGGCAACCGCCTGGTAGGCTTTTATTTCCTTGGAGGGTTTGCCTTCAGCTGGCCCGTCCTGATATTTTTCATTCTCAATCGCTTTTTTTAAGTGCCGGAATACTGGTTAACCGACCCGGAACAGCACCAGGCCGCATTCTACCGGCTGGGCGACCAGCAGCACTACCAGGGCCAATTACCGGATCAGGAGGGCCGCTACTACTCCCAAACGCTGGCCGGGTTCTGGCTCAAACCGGACTGGCTCTGGCGTAGCCCTTTGCCCCGCAGTACCGCTGTTCTCAAAACAGTCGGCGGCCAGGCTTACCGGGTGTACCTGGACCGGCTGCTGCAAAATCAAGCAGAGCTTTAACCGCCCCGAAGAAGCGGTAGCGGCAGAGGTAGAGGTAGGACTACCGGACTGGCAAAGCCGGCAGGTTTAATCTCTCGCTCACAGGCGCCCTGGCTTTGCCCGGATCTTCTTCCAAGTTGTCCTGCCCTTGCGGTCCGGCAGAATAACCTCGCGAATGAACTCCTAAGTTTTAGTCCTCCCCATCTTGATGCTCGAGAATGGTGGTGAGCTACCCTTGCGACTGCCAGCTTGCCATCCTGCCTGCCCAGGACCAGCCGCTTTTAACATCCTGCCGGTTCGGGAGGCCACCTTTCCCCGGACCTAGTTCCTTCTTCCACCTGCCTGCTTTTTTTCTAGCCTCTCTGTCTGTAAGCGTTTTGGCTCAGGCTGTGCTCTCCGTCACCGCTACCGCTCGGGCTGGAAACCTGCCTGCACTGGCCTGCCTGCTTAACCTCCCCTAATTGGCTTTTCATCACCACCTCTCCCTACCTATGCTCTCTGCTGTCCGCTGGCTGCTTCTTGCGCTTCCGCCGCATCCTCACTCGTCAAGGGAGAGGGCAGGTCTTCTTTTCTAGCTCCCAGCCTTACATACCGGCGCAACCCCTTCTTAAGGAGAAGGGGCAGAAGCTTTTACCAGCTCCTGGCCGGACCGGACCCGGCTTGCTAAAAAGGGCGTCAAGGGTACTCTCACCAATTTCCACGCATTTTTTATCACTGGCGTTCTCAAAAATGCTACCGCCCTCATCAGGGCTGAAATTGGTTAGAGGCACTCCCCCTTGACGCCCTTTTTCCGGTATGCGGCCTTTAGAGCGTCGAAAGAAGACAGCCCCACTCCCCACCGGGCGGTGGGGCGGCTACTAGAAGCGTAGATAGCCTCTTATGCGTGGACAGCACGCCAAGAGCAGAAAAGTAAGTAAAGGAGAAGTGGCCATGAATAACACCATCAATGCGGTTCAGTTAAGCGGCAACCTGGGCAAGGCACCCGAATACCGCCCCCACACCGGCAGCGGCCTCGCCACCTTCAGCCTGGCGAATAATCGCTACATTCCTCGCGAGAACGGCGAGTTCGAGAAGCGCACCGGCTGGTTCCGCTGCGTGGCCTGGGGAGTGGTGGCCGAGAAGGTGGCCCGCCTGGAGAAAGGGGCAAGGGTCCTGGTGACAGGCCGGCTGGAGAGCCGGGAGTGGCAGGACACCTACGGCATTCACCACAGCGGGATCGAGATAGTGGTGGAGAATATCCAGCTCCTGGAGGCCATCCGGGAGAATGGTGAGCCGGAGCCGGAGGAGAGCGGCGAGGCCCTCCCTGAAGAGGGCAAGGCCGGTAACGAGGAAGCTGCCGCCAGAGAAGCGGCGCAGACCGGGGAAGCTGAAGAACCGGCCTTGCCCTTTACCGAAGCGGCCTCTCCCGTTCCCCGCACCAGCAGCGGCGGTAAGGGCAGGGGCAAGCTCAAAGCCTAGCCTTCCCCGCCACGGCAGCCTGTCCCTCCTCCCGGCAGAGGGCAGGCTGCTCTCGGTTACAGCCAGTCCAGGGCCGGGTAGAGCAGGTCAGCAAAAGAGAGCCAGGAAAAGGAGGTAAGCCATGTTTTCCGATTTGAACGTGTTCCAGGTAGCGGGCAGGCTCGGGCGCGATCCCCAGGTGAAGGTGGTGGGCAACGGCAATTTAATGACTAGCTTCTCCCTGGCCAACCGCTACGTCTACAGTGACGAGCTCTACGGCTACCGGGAAGAGACGAGCTGGCTCTACGTGGTAGCCTGGGGCGAGGACGCCCGGCTGGTGCAGTCCCTCCTCAGGAAGGGCGACCACATCACGGTATACGGCCGGATCAGTGTCCGCACTATCAAGGACGAAGAGAGCGGAGCTACCCGCAGCTTTACCCAGGTGGTCCTGGAAAGCTTCCAGAAGAACGACCGCACCAACCTCAAGCGCCAGAGCGGGCAGGGCAACGGGGCGGTGAAAGGCTCCCATCCTTCCCAGCACACCCCGGCCGAGCGCTTCGATGACGCTTTACAACCGGAGTTGGAAGCTTAAAACCTGTGAAGCCCGGTGGCCTGTAGTGGCAGGCGCCGGGCTTTAAGTTAAACCGAAAGGAGGCAAGCAGTGAGCGCGCATGAAAATGAAAAAGAGGAGGCCCAGGCTCCAGCTCCTGACGCAGACGCCGGGGAAGAACATAAAGCTGCCGGGGAACCAGCCTTACCGGATATGGAGAGCCGGACTGAGCCAGCTTTAGCTCCCTCAGACGCGGAAAGCGGGCAAAGCGAGGATGAAGTTGCGGATATCACATCGAATGCAGCATGGCCTCCGGGCGGGATGGACCTGGTGCTGAAGCTCCTGCCCCTGCCTGAGGGTCTGCCTCCCGGCCAGCGTGAGGTCTGGGTGGGAGTAAGGCCAAACCAGGCTTCCCTGGCCGCCACCCTCTTCCGGCTCTTCCGCCTGGAAGAATTGGAACCTTTCCCCGAGAGGCTGCAAACGCTTATCCGGGAATGCATAAGCCACGCGGCCGCTAACGAAGTCAGTCCTCAGACCGGCAGCCCCAGCGCTACCACTCCTGAACTCCAGGAGGAGGCAACCACGAAGGGTAACGAACCTGTTCCGGCTAAGACCGGACAAGCGGTTAACAGTGAAGCTGGAGCCGAAGCTGGCCGTTCGCAGCAGGTCCTTCCTCGTAAGGGCGAGCCGGACAGCCCGGCTGCCAGGCAGCTGACCCTCTTCTAAATCAATCCTCAATAAGTTGGAAAGGAAAGGAGTAACAGATGATGGCAATCCTCAAATTTGAAGGCCAGGAAATCTCGATAGATGACCGCATGGCCCAGAACGACAAAATGCTTTTAGAGTTTGTAGCCACCTTCAGCCCGGAGCTGGCCAACGCCACCATCACCAGGAAAAAGGAAGGCGACCGGCTGGTGGTTACCCTCACCAAAAGAGCCGGTCCTAAAGGTTAGTTTCCCTGTGAGCGACATTCTCTTAAGACCCGAGCGAGTAGGGTG
>DATAKM010000167.1:0-12261 GCA_036261665.1 Chloroflexia bacterium | reverse complement strand
GGCCGATGCCAAAGCTTTCTGGGAAACGCTCCAGCGCCGCCTGCGCCGTTTAAAAGAGGAAGATCCTGCTACCAGTGATACCCGCGAATACTGGATTGGCCCGCTCCTCGAATCGCTCGGCTACAAGTTGACCTTTATTAGCAAAGCCGCCGAAGTGAACGGCCAAACTTACGCCATCTCGCACCGCGCTGCCGAGGATGAGAGCGGCCCGCCCGTGCATATCGAAGGTTTGCGCCGCTCACTCGACCAGCGCCCTCCATCAGGAAGGCCACGTCTTTCCCCGCATGCTCTTATGCAGGAGTACCTGAACGCGACCGAGCATCTCTGGGGCATTGTGACCAACGGTGAGAAGTTGCGCCTGCTTCGTGACTCGTCCCGCACCACTCGCCCGACCTACGTTGAATTTGATTTGCGGGCCATGCTGGAAGGCGAGAAGTTCAGCGAGTTTGCTCTCTTTTACCGCCTGCTGCACCGCACCCGCCTGCCTGTAGGCATGGATGATGCGCCCAAATGTCTTCTAGAACAGTACCACCAGCAGGCCCTTGAAGCGGGTGGCCGGGTGCGAGAAGGATTGCGGGTAGGGGTGGAAACTGCTCTGCGTGAGCTGGGTAACGGCCTGCTTTTGCATCCGGCTAATAAAGCCCTGCGCCAGACTTTCGCAACGGGCAAGAGCGCCAACGGCAACCAGTTTGATACACTCGGCTTCTACCGTCAGTTGCTCAGGCTGGTCTACCGGCTGCTCTTTTTGATGGTAGCCGAGGAACGTGGGTTGATCAGCGGCAGCGAGCAGGGCCAGAAGCTCTACCGCGATTTTTACAGTGTTTCGCGCCTGCGGCGGCTGGCCGAACAACCCGGCGCGGGACGCGGCCAGCATAGCGATCTCTGGCTAGGACTTTTAACAACTTTCCACCTGCTGGAAGATGATCACGGCGCGAAGGCTCTCGGCATTACCGCTCTTGATGGCGATCTCTTCGGACCACAGGCTATCCCCGAACTGGAAAATACTCAGCTTTACAACCAGGCTTTCCTGAGAGCTATTCGCGCCCTATCGCTTTACCGTGACCAGGGATCGAAAGCTTTGCGGCGGGTCAACTACAGCGCCCTGGACGTAGAAGAACTGGGCAGTGTCTACGAGAGCCTGCTGGATTATCGCCCGGTAGTCTTGCAAGAAGATCACAATGGTCAACCTTTTGATCTTGTAACGGGGACGGAGCGCAAGACTACCGGCTCTTACTATACCCGCCCTGAACTGGTGCATGAGTTGATTGTGAGCTCCCTGGAGCCGGTCTTACACGACCGCCTGGCGGCAGTAGGGACGGATAAAACCGCCCACGAGGAAGCTATTCTTTCGATTACGGTCTGCGACCCGGCCTGCGGTTCGGGCCATTTCTTGCTGGCCGCAGCCCGCCGCCTGGGGCGCGAATTGGCCCGCGTCCGTTCGGGCGAGGACCAGCCCAACCCGGAACAGTTCCGGCGAGCAGTGCGCGATGTGATTGCCCGCTGTATCTACGGGGTTGACGTTAACCCGCTGGCGGTAGACCTCTGCAAGCTGGCGCTCTGGCTGGAAGGCCACAACGCCGGGATGCCGCTCTCCTTCCTCGATAGCCATATTCGATGGGGTAATAGCCTGATCGGGGCGCGGCGCGATCTGGTGGAGGCCGGTATTCCCGACGAGGCCTACCAAGCCGTGACCGGCGATGATAAGAAGGTAGCCGCCGCCTTCAAGAAACGCAATAAAGAGGAACGAGAGAAGCAGCAGCACGGCCAGATGGCCTTCGCCTTCGATAGTGGGCAGTCGCAGCAGTTGGAGAAACTGGTCCGCGCCGCCCGCCAGCTTGACTCCGCTCCCGATACCAGCGTTGAAGCGGTGCGGGCTAAAGCGGCAGCTTACGCCGCTCTGCGCGAGCAGGAATACAACGAGCGCACTCTCTTTAACCTGTGGACGGCGGCTTTCTTCCTGCCCCTGACCGGGGCTACTGACCCGACTATCCCGACCAGCCGTTCAATCAGCCAGTTCAAGACTGCGCCTAAAACTGTACACGGCCAGATGGTAGGCCGCGTCAACGGCCTGGCCACCGAAATGGGTTTTTTCCACTGGGAACTGGAATTTCCGCAGGTCTTTGACAAAGGCGGCTTTGACGTGGTGCTGGGTAACCCGCCCTGGGAGCGCATCAAGTTGCAGGAGGAAGAACACTGGGTAGACGACCCCTACATCAGCAAGGCCGCGAATAAAGCCGAGCGGGCTAAACGTATCACCGAGTACCGTATCAGCGCCGACCCGCTTAAACGGCAGCGCATCCAGAAATTTGATGATGCCAAATACCGGGCAGAAGCTGAAAGCCGCTTTATTCGCGCTTCCAACCGCTACCCTCTAACAGCGGTTGGTGATGTAAATACCTATGCCCTTTTTGCTGAACATGATCGCAATTTAGTGAATCCAAAAGGCCGCGCAGGAGTAATTGTACCGACTGGAATTGCTACAGATGATACTTGTAAGAAGTTTTTTAGTAACTTGAATGAAAAAAAGCGACTGGTTAGCCTATATGATTTCGAGAACCGGGAAAAGTTATTCCCAGAAGTTGATAGCCGTATGAAGTTTTCACTTCTCACTATGGGAGATACCAGAAACCAACCAACTCAATTTACTTTTTTTGCTACCAATGTAAACCATCTTAAAGACGAGTTTCGCTCCTTTACCCTTTCTGCGGAAGAAATCGCTCTGCTTAATCCCAATACCCGCACCTGCCCGGTTTTCCGCACAAGTGCTGACGCTGAACTGACCAAAAAGATTTATCTTCGCGTTCCAGTGCTGGTTAACGAGCGAACCGGGGAAAACTTCTGGGGTACTTCTTTTATGACTATGCTACATATGGCAAATGATAGCCATCTTTTTAAGAATAATCCCGGCAAGAATTTAGTGCCACTTTATGAAGCCAAGTTAATACATCAATTTACCAATCGGTGGGCAAGTTACAGTGGTGAAACCAGCTTCGAGCTTTCCCTGGAACAACTTGAAGACCCCACTCGCACCGTAATTCCTCGCTATTGGATAGAATATGTAGAGGTTCAGAGGGTATTATCTAAACGCTGGGATAAGCAGTGGCTTTTTGGTTTCCGCGATATAACTAATGCTACTAATGAACGCACCGCTATTTTTAGTTTGCTTCCAAAAGCAGGAGTAGGGCATACTTTACCCCTCATCTTCCTAAAAAACATCGAAAATCCACTACTAATTACAGCTTTTCTTGCTTGCATGAACTGTCTAACTTTCGATTATGTTGCTAGACAGAAGATTGGAGGCACACATCTTACTTTTGGACTACTAAATCAACTCCCGGTGCTACTACCCTCAGCTTTCCACCCTAGTGATGTTGAGTTTATCAGCGAAAGGGTGCTGGAACTGGTCTATAGCGCCTGGGACATGCAACCCTTCGCTCAGGATGTATGGGCCGAACTGGACCTGGCCGGGCGGGAAAGAGTCCTGAAGCGCTGGCAGGAGAACCAACTGGCTCATTATGGCGACAGCGCAGCCACCCGAATAGAAATCCAGAACTCGGTGTCTCAGTGTCTCCGTGGTGAAAAACCCCTCCCACCCTTCATCTGGAACGAAGAACGGCGGGCGCACATCCGGGCCGAACTGGATGCCAGGGTCGCCCGGCTCTACGGCCTCACCCGCGACGAGTTGCGCTACATCCTCGACCCGGCGGATATCTACGGCCCCGATTTCCCCGGCGAAACCTTCCGAGTGCTAAAGGAGAAAGAAATCAAGCAATACGGCGAATACCGTACCCGCCGCCTGGTGCTGGAAAAGTGGGACGCGGAGGAGATTGACACCACGGAGGCACGGAGGCGCGGAGATTTGATTGAATTGTAGTTGCACCACGGAGGCATGGAGATGCTTTTATTATAGGGGATTATTACCGGAATGGAGAGACAAACTCACTAAGTAAAAACCTCTGTGTCTCCGTGCCTCCGTGGTAAAAGAATCGTGGTGAAAGAATAACCAAAGAACAGGAAATGTTAGAAAACGAAGAATTGAGCAGGACGATACTAGGGGCAGCAATTGAGGTACACCGGGAACTTGGACCAGGCTTATTAGAGTCGGCTTACGAAGAGTGTTTGTGTTATGAACTGAAGCGACGCAAACTCGCTTATGAGCGGCAGGTAGAATTGCCCGTAATCTACAAGGGTATACCCATGAATTGCAACTACAGGATGGATGTAGTGGTAGAAAATACCGTACTGCTGGAATTAAAAGCGGTAGAGCAGACCCTGTCTGTACACGAAGCGCAACTATTAACTTACATGAAGTTGAGTGGTTACAAATTGGGTCTGCTGATTAATTTTAATGTCCCCGTATTGATGAAGGGTGTTATCAGACGAGTTTTGTAAGAGTTGTAGTTAAGTTTAACCACGGAGACACAGAGGCACAAAGATTAGTTTATAGTGAGGCATTAACCGCACTATGGAGAAACAATCTAAAAATATAAAAAAATTCCGCATCTCCGTGACTCAGCGGTGCAAGCTAAAAAAGAAAGAGTAACCATGCCTGACCTTGCAAGCCAATTTGATCGCGCAATGATCGATCTTTACAACGAATCATCCAGAACTATCAACTACAGGCCCTCTTACTTATTACAGATGGTTAACGAACAAGGTGGAGTAGCGACTGCACATGCCCTGTTGGCAAAAAACGAACCTTCTAGCGGCCTGGCTACTCTCCTGGAAAAAGGCCGACTTGATTTGTCGGTAGAAGCACTCGTCTTAAAGCCTGAGTTCGCCCCACTCTTTACAGAGGAAGAACGCGAAAAAGCCCGTGATCTTCTCCGTCAATGCAACAACTACATCGCTCCCTGGGACCAACCAGGGTTATCGAATGAGCAAGTATCAACAGACGCTGATGATATAGATGAAGATGAGGGTGATTTAGCCGAGAATGGTTCAGATGAAGAAGAAACTATAGATCAGGATGCAGATGATCAAGAAGAGGAAATTACAGATCAAAATGAAGACAGCAATTTGTATTTAACAGGAGCAAAAGCTGGGGTAAAAAGGCAAGAACAAATTAAACTGGCGCTGAAAGCTATAGTGGAAAATGGGGGAGTTGCCACTATCCAACAGATTTATCAGGCAGTTGAAGCTGAAATGGGAGGCAAACTTCTCTCCAAAGAAGGAGAACAGGGTTTACGTCACTATGTTAATTACGATGCAGTCCAATTAGGCTATATTTATCCATATAATAAGAATAATCCGGGTTGGAGGATAACTCCGAAAGGCAGAGATTTTATAGCTTCAATTGAGGCTGATGAAATTGAGGAAGAATTAAACCTGGAAAATCAGCCCGAAGTCCCGGCTGCCTCATTTACATCCTGGCTAAATACTATTAATGAAAACGCCTCTCTTTCACTTGTACGCCAACTGGCGGCTGAGTTTCCTCGCTGGCTCTGGGACAACTTTGGTCCTGAAACAGGAGTAGAAGTCAGACTGATGATGAATTCCTGTTTCAGGCTCTGGATAAAGAACCATCGCTACATGTTCGTAGCCTTTAATTATAAGCGCCATACTTTTCTACAAATTTATAATCTGACAGGTGAAGAGGGTGACTATCTTAAGCAACACCTGGGTGGAGACTCTCTGATTAGCTTGAGGACAGGTGGCACCCAGTCATATTACAGCATCTGGATTAAAAACTATGAAGATTACCAGGTAATTCAGGAGCTAGTAAGACGGCTAGTAGCTCGCGTGAATGGACAAAGCATAGATAATCAGCCAACAGGAGCCATCAAGAAAATGTCACTACCAAACGTATCCCGCGAGAAGATTATTGAAGCGATGAAGTTCTTCGACTTGAATTTGAGGCCCGATGCCGGGCCAGACGGCTGGAATGACTGGGAGCGCTGGAAAAATCATAAGTATGCTATCAAGCTTGATGGAAAGAACTACCCAATCAAGAAGATTGTTTCCCTGGCTACTGGGGAAGATGTAGCCAACTTTAATAGCACTACCGCCCAGGATTATGTAAAAGCCAGGGGCTTCGAAGTAGTCAATATAAATGAGATCGTATGGCCTCAACTTGATGGCCCTGCTTTTGTGGTCATTTACAAATACGCGAGCGGGGAACAGGAACTGGGCAAGACTTATTCTTTTGGATCAAAAGCCTCCGGGGATAGAGCCAGGCTCTCGGACGCGGTCAAAACCCAGCAGAGCGGTGGTTCGCCGGTTTACCTGATTATGTATAGCCCTGGCCCGGACTATAGCTTTACAGCCTGGGCAAAGGTAACTAAAGTCAGCGGGGATTATCAAAACGGCTATAAACTGGATTTAGAATACCATGACTTTCCAGTAGCGCTTAATCTTAAAGGCAATGCTGCTCAACTTGTTTCAGAACTTGAGTGGCTCAAAGGTGGCCTCAAACCGGCGTTCAATTACCGGTCAATCCGTGAGCTAAGCGTTTCCGATTTTAACGCCATTATTAACGCAGCCAAAGGCGAGCTTTCCCTGGCGGACGCCGCTTACAACGTACTAGCCGAAGCAGGAGGAGGCCCTCTAGAACTATCTGAAATTATCAGCCAAATAAAGAGCCGGGAAATTTATGACGGTGAAATTTCTTCACTCGCCCTTTCCAACCTTTTGTTAGACGACGACCGTTTTATGAATCCGGGTGAAAGCAAATGGATGATTAAGCGAATTCCAAAGCAGATTTACTTGCCAGTAGCCTGGCCAAAGCTAACTGACTACTGGAATTTCGTTCAACTACTGGAGAACGAAACCTACACCGCAGAGCAACTTCTCGAACAAGCCATCGAATACGACGAGGGCTTTAACCAGGGAGTAGATGCCCTCGAACTGGCAACTAACCTATGCCAGTTACGTTTGCTGCACCTTAATCAACCTGTGCAGGACAAAAATAACCCTTCAGAACCCACATACTCCGTACAGCCATATGCTTCTGGGGATCAACAGCAGGTCAATGAGCAGGCCATTCTACGCCTGATGGCGCTTGGCCTGCTGCTTCCTTCCGAAAGCCAGGTTGATACTTTTGAATTACTGGCGCGCAGAACCGTACCTCGCTTACAAGCCCTCTTACAGAATCAAATTCCGCTATCCGATAATCTCGCTCCCGAACTTCAGCGCGATGAGACTAAACTGCTGGACTGGTATAGTGAGGCTGGTTTAATCGAGAACAATAATGATAAGTACCTTCCGATCACTGGCGCTCTTGAATCTCTTGATGGCGCTGATGCAGCTACCACTACCTACAATGGCTTTTTACAGGCTCTCTTAGACTCTTTAGCCGGTAAATCGAACCTGGAACCGGTTAGCGGCAACGAACCACTTAAACCCCTTTCAAAAAAAGAACTACAGAACCGGTTAGCTGAATTGAGCCAGGAGCTTTTGATCGACGAGGTGGTAGTCAGGCGTATCTACCGTTCTCTCATGGCGGGTCGGCATGTAGTCTTGAGTGGTCCTCCGGGTACCGGCAAGACCGAACTGGCGAAACGCTTGCCAAAACTCCTCTGGCGGGAAGAACGCGACGTTCACCAGGTAACAACCAGCCTGGAAGAACAACCTGTAAAGCATGAAACCGTGAAGCGCGATGGTTATTTCCCGGTAGTGGTTACCGCTACAGAGGATTGGGGAGTTAACGACATCATAGGCGGTATTCGCCCGCGACTTAACCAGGAAGACCAGACTCTTAGCTATGCCATTCACTACGGCCACCTGACTCGCGCGATCCTTAAAAATTACGATGGCCTCGAAAAAGTAACTAACCTTTCTCTCGAATTACCTACTCTACAGCGCAGCGAATATGTCGAAGACGGGCATAGATACAATGGCGTATGGTTGGTAATAGATGAGTTTACCCGTGCCCCGGTTGATGCCACCTTTGGTAGCCTTCTGACTACTTTGAGCGGTTCGCGTGAAGCACATCTAGCGGTTCCGACCGGAGATGGCAGTGAGCTTTCGCTTCCCCTGCCTAGCGACTTCCGCATTATAGGAACTCTCAACTCTTTTGATCGCCACTTCCTGAATCAGATGAGTGAAGCATTGAAACGCCGCTTCGATTTCATTGATGTCCTGCCTCCCACCCCTGATAGGGCCATAGACGAGCAGCGTATTGCTAGCATCAATGCTGCTAGTAAGCTGGATATTCCAGGCCTCGAGCAGTTGAACGAAAATGTGTCTTTGCTCAGTCTGCTTAACAATGAATTTATTTTCCAGCCTGGCTCGAATGGATATCCAGAAAAGCCTCAAAAGATGAACCATGCCCTGACTTCTTTCTGGCGTATCTTCATGGTTATTCGCCTTTTCAGGCAACTGGGAACAGCCCAGGCGGAAGCGGTCTATCTTAATTTGTTTAGCGGTGTAATGGTGGCCGACCTGGACTGGCGGGAGGCCCTCGATACTGCTTTAGCCGATACTCTGGCTGACCAGCTTCAGGTGCTTACCCGTGACGAGCAGCGAATCTTGCTCGCTTATTTGAGAAAAGCTGGAGATAACGCAGCTTTCACTAAAGAACTAAATGAGAGTATCCTGGGCAACATGTCGTATAACCGGCGTCCCGGCCTCATGCATCTGTTTGCTGAAGCCGATGCTCTTCGCAACCCGGAAGCTGCAAGCTCCAGTCCTATTCCAACTGGCGAGAAAGATCTTCTTACTGAGAGCCAGGTTAAGCGCCTGTTCCAAACCGGAGATTCGCTGGAACTGCCCCAGCCCACTCGCAGCGTCTTTTACAATCGCCTGAATAATCTGGCTAACGAGCGAGGTTTGTAATGGTTATGTCAGAGGTGGCGGAAACCACAGTCTATAGTCGCGAAGAGAATGAGGCCTTTTTGTGGATGCAGGGGCGCATGGTAGATCTCTTGCTTCGCCACAACATCCGGCAATTTGGCACCACCTTTGGTGAGCAACAAGCCGATCCTCATTTCCAGGAAGACGAGTTACTCAAGGATTACCGTGAACTGGCGGTAGTAATCTACTTGCAGGACGATCTCTTCAATCATATTCTACCTCGGATCAAGCGGCGCCTTAGTTTTGAAGCGCCGCGCCAGACAATAGTAGAAGAATTACCGGCCAGAGGCCGGATAGACTGGCCTCGTACGGCGGCAGCAAACTGGAGAGAACGTCCCGGTGAAGTTCCGCTAGAGGTGCATACTCGCCAGCGCCGCCGCAACTTTGGGACACCCGAAAATCTATTGACAGTTGTTACAATTCTGGAATATCGCCAGATTGTTCAGAAATTACTCGATAAAGAGATTGTTCATAACAGCGTTCAAGCCTTAAGCCATCCCCTTAACGAAATTGCCGATCAATGTGTACGAGAACTGGCTTTCTTACAGTTTGCCGGGCTTTTAAGCAAGTGTGAAGCGATTGTTAGCGGGTATGATGCGTTAACAACCGATGAGCTAGAACTTAAAGTCATTGGAAATTTGTTGCCAGGGCAGAACAGCGCCTATTCAGACTTGTTGAACTGGCGAAAAAGGCTGTGGAGTTTAAGATTATTGGAGCGATCTAACTCTGATAATGATAGACAGATAATGCTAGGAGCAGACCCTGCCCGCGATAATTATCTCTACCAGCTCTGGTTATTCTACGAAATAGGAGAGTTGCTGAGCCAGCAAAACCGGCTTGTAGAGTGGGATCACGAAAATGCAAAGCTTAAATTTACCTGGGGAGATGGAGATGAAAAGCGTGAATATCAGCTTCAGCACGACCAGAGTATAAAACTGCTAGACAAGAAACCTGCTAATTCTTCAGAGTACTGGCAGTATGCGCCCGGTGTTCGTCCTGACTTTTATATACAAAGAACAGACCGAATAATAATCCAGGATAACGGCAAACTGATCTGGCATGAGCCGGGAGTTATCCTGGATGCAAAATACTATAGACCAAGAGACTCTCTCAAAGCCCCTGCCAGTCCTGTAAAGCGCATGATCGCTGATTTACAGTTAACCGGAGAGCGTAACGGAGCCTTGCTCTTTGCCTTCCAGCAGGGAGGCGTATTAAACCTGGCTGCTACTCCAGTTGATGATGAAGAAGAGAACTCTGTAATTAAAGAAAAACTTGATAATCCAACTATCAAAGCACAGCCAATCTATAAGGTGATACCAGAACCGCGCTCTTCTCAATATATTCAACCAGACATAGAAGTTAATATCTGGCGGGTTAGACCCTCATTAAATGATGTTCAATCAGTACGAGAAACTTTAAGTTCCCTTCTGAGCCAGGCACATTCAGCACTAAAAGATAGAGTGGAAGTGCGTTGCCGAGGAATTTTCCTGGATAGCTTAAGTTCCAACGGTCACGGTGAGTTAGCAGAAGTAAGTTCGCTTTACCAGCGAAGCGGTGAAGCCTGGCCAGATATGTTAGAAGACCTTGTGCTTTGCCCTAAGCCTCATGTTGCTCCGTGGAGAATTGACCTGGTAAGCCTCAAAAAAGACTGTTGTCAAAATAGCCATCTATGTCATATTAAAGGAAAGGCAAATATTAAGCCTCCTCAACGATTAACCGCTTTGGATGAAATCAAAGATGCTATTCGTAGTGCAAGTGATAAGAACCAGGATGAAGACTTAGTGGCAAAAGCCGCCACGAGTCAGGTATTGGTTATAACCCGGCGCTACGCTGACTTGATTAAACCTGACATAAACCAGTACAAGGCCTGGTTACGCCGCGAAGTTGGTGATATTTTTGAAAAAACACCTTTATTAGATACAGAAGAACGTGAAACTTTAGCTTTAGGTGGTTTTCTCAGGGAGCAGGTAGAAAAGATAGGAGCTACTAATTATGCTGGACCAGCTCTTCTTTTCACTGGAGTAATGGAAGAATTAGTAAGAAAGACTATCTACCAAAAAACCAGCCTGAAGAGCCAACCCGATAAAGATAAAACTTTGGGTGGAATATTATATCATCGTGGTAGCGTTACTTATGAGCTTAAAAGTAATGGCTGGTGGCAGGAAACAATTACCAGGCGCCAGATTTATCCATTCAATTATTGGCTAGATGACATTAAAGTAATAAGAGATATTCGGAATCAGGCTGCTCACGAAGCTAAAATTGATTTTGTAGATTTTGAGGATCTGATCAAATCCTTTTTTGGTGATCGCAGTAGCGGTGTAGGAGCTTTCACCGGTTTGTTGATGGCTTGGCGGGGTTAGCTTATGTACACTCAGTTCAGGTGGGAAACGTTTTGTTGGTCTTTTTTTTGTGACTCTTAAACGATGTCGACGTTCCGCACATCTTTTTTCCGTCTCCACTCCCTAAGTTCCCTATCGGCAGTGGCATCAATCTGCTCAGCATACCGTAACGTAGTTTGCATGTTAGAATGCCCCAGACGGCGTTTAATGGTTGAAAGTGAAACACATTCATTTACCAACTCAGTAGCGTGTGTATGCCGGAGCTGATGAAGAGTTATATTTCCCACCCCAGCCCTGCTGCAATACTTCTGCCAAAGCTCATGAATTGATTGGTAGCGGAGTGGCCCACCGGTGTCGTTTTTTGTGGCCCTAAATAATGGCCCGTGCTGGTAACCGGTTTGCTTGAGATACTTTTTGAGTAGCAGCACTAGAGTACGGTCGTCCAGTAGCACGGTCCGCCGCCTATTGCCTTTTCCCAATACAGTCATATGTTCATCATCATGAGTAAGATCTAAATCCTCTATATGGAGTGTCAAAGCTTCGCTCGCCCGCAGACCAGTCTCGAAAATTAGCGAGAAAAGTAATCGGTCCCGAAGATTCTCAGCTGGTATCGCCTTTATTATTTTTTCGACCTTCTTTCGGCCAACACCTCGAGGCACAGAAATTGGTAGTTTTATACGGTCTATTTTGTCCGTAGGATTCACAGGCAAGTAATCAAACTTAACTGCCCACTTAAAGAGACTGGAAAGGCTTGCCTGTTTCCTGGCACGGCTGGCCGCGCTTAACTCTCCTAATGCTGATAACCAATTCCGCACCTGATTGACTCCTACCGTACTAATCGCCGTTTCACCTGGCAGTACAAATTCTAGGAATTGCCTTAGGTCTATTCGGTAGTTGCGAAGGGTGTGTTTCGAGCAGTTAGTATTTACTAAATCTCTTACAGCACATAACAAAGTAAAAGAACCAATTAAGCATAACCACAATCTTTGAAGTAGGCGCAAGCATCTTCAAGGGTAATGAGTTCAAGGGCTTGAGCGATGGCTGTTTGTAAAGCTTCTCTGGTTCTGGCACCCACTCTCCTCAAATATTGCTTGAGCTTGGAGAAAGCCAGCTCGATAGGTGATAA
>DATAKM010000141.1:0-11675 GCA_036261665.1 Chloroflexia bacterium | reverse complement strand
ACCTGCCCATCCCTTACCCTGAAAGCCGGCACGAAATTCAGCATGGCCAGGTAATTAAGAAAGGCGCTCCAGCCGGTCGTAACTAAAGCTCCCATAAGAAAAATGAAGCGGTCGGAAGGCGAAACGGCATGCGAACTATTTCGTGAAACGCTCCTCGGCCTGGTAACCTTACCCCGCTAAAGGGGAGTGAAGAAAGAACGGTTCTATCCCTGATTCTACTGCTCTCACGACTGTCACCATCCGTTATGGCAACTTCGTTCATCTATTTGATTAAGTCTTGAATAAAGAAAGTTACCAGGAAACGATGTTATCTCAAGATAACTCTTTACAAATCAAAGACAAAGTCCCCATAAACCGAAATAATGCGATAGCAGCGTGAGGACATATGAACTAACTCTTCAATAGTTGGATTATAACTGTCCTTTCTGAAAATTTTGCGCTAAAAATGAGTATTGGTCTCAAATTGTAAATACTTTTACACTCTTACCGCTCAATTTTTTACAACCTAACCATATAATCGTGATTAAACTAATATCTGTAAGAAATTGATGAAGAGGTTTTCGTAAACAGTTCAAAGCGTTAGTGTTTCAGCCCTTTCTTGCCTCCATTCCAGTTAAATTATCTGATTGTTATTTACTTTAGTTTAAAAAATCCTCCGGTTCATCATTTACCGGTAATAGAGTCTGGTCTGTTATCAGTAAAGACGGTGCGACAAGTAGTAAATCCTGATGCAAGGTTAAGTATGAGAATTTTTTCTCCTGACACTTCAACTACTACCTCACATACCTCACAGGCTTTGCCCGGCCTTAACCGGCTACTTCCTGTGGAGGACATGACGCGCGATTGGGCCTGGGGAGGCGGGAGCGGCCGGGGAGTAAGGGTGGCCCTGATTGACAGCGGCATCGAGGCCAGCCACCCGGCCGTAAACGGTAAAGTCAGGGGCTATGTCTCGATCAGGTTAGAAGAGGGAGAGCTAATTTACGATACTACACCGCATTCTGACCGCAACGGGCATGCTACCGCTCTTGCCGGCATTATCCGGTCCTTTGCCCCGGAGTGTGAACTTTACAGCGTCCAAATCCTCAATGAACGCCTGAGTTGCCAGTCAGCCCTACTTGCCTCCGCGTTGCGCTGGGTGCTTGAACAGAAGATAGACCTTTGCAATCTCAGCCTGGGAACGGTTAGAAAGCATTACTACTCCACTTTGTACGAAATAGCCAACCAGGCTGCTCTCCAGAATACCATCCTGATAGCGGCGGCTGATAACCACTCCCTTCCCAGCTACCCATCCGCCTTTGATTCCGTCATTTCAGTCGCCTCACATAACCAGGCTGATTCTTATTGCTTCTACTATAATCCCGGGTCTTCGGGGGAATTTGAAGCGAAAGGGACGCAGGTCCGCACTGCTGCTTTAAGCGGTGAGTGGCAGGTGAAGAGCGGCAACAGTTACGCAGCGGCTCACCTGACCGGGCTGGTCAGCCGGATCTTAAGCAAACACCCGGGGTTAAATCTTTACCAGCTAAAGCTAATTCTACAAACCCTGGCCTCACCCGGGACAGGCCGGCTCGAGCAGGCTCAGGCCTCTGATTCATCCAGAATTTAAGGAAACTAACATGAAGGCAATCATTCACGGAAACCTATCCCGACCGGTTGTGGCGGTGGTCGGGGTCTGGGATCCTATGCTTCCCGGCCACCGCCAGTTATTTCAAGAACTCATGCTTTATGCCGCTAACAACAGCCTTGCGCCACTCGTAATCGTGCTGGACCCGCCTCCTCCCTGCCTGATGATGGGCGCTTCCAATTGGCCGCTTTTCGATGATACTCGCAGCCGGATTGAGTTACTACAGCACCACGGCTTCCAGGGAGTAATGCAGGTTTGTTTTGAAGAAAAAAAAGAACTAGCCCTCAATGCCTCGGCCTTTTTCGATTTGGTCCAGGCGCATGTTTCCCTGTCTGAACTGTGGCTGGGAGCCAACCAACCTCTGGGTAACCGTGGAACCAGTGGCCCCAGAGAGATTAGGCGATTGGCCCAGGAGCGTAATTTCCGCTTTCACCAGCTACCCGAGACCAACCTGACCGGTCTCGGCAAGCAGGTCAGGGACAGCCTGGTAGATGGCCATCTGGCCACCGCCGCCAGTCTGTTGGGGAGACCTCCCCTGCGAAGCCGCCCGGCAAGCGGCACTATGGAAATTGCCTGGCAGCCAGGCGCTTACCGGGCCATTGCCCTTGACAGCCTGGCGCACTTCGATGAGGACGGGCAGGAAAAAATCACCTTAAGCCTTGTCCAGCAGGCTAATGGCCAACGCTTACTGCACTGGCCGGATGCCACTATTCCCTACCTGGCTTTTGTGGCCGGACCTGGCGACCTCAACTAAAGCTACTCCCGGCCAGACCCTTCACCGGTTAACCGGTACTACTATCTTTATTTGGTTTTGGTTACCTGTTAGTGTTTGTCTTGAAAGGAGACATTTACCATGATTTTAAACGACGAGAATGCCATTCGTGGAACGATCCAGGCGGTTATTGACCAGGCTAAGGCCGACCCGGCTTACATGGAGCGCGTAATGGCTGACCCCAGAGCGGCTTTCGCGGCGGCTGGTCTTGACATGAGTATTGCCGAGCAGATCAGCGATGAGATGAACGACAATGATGTTCATGGCTACCTCCGGTGCGACTACACCACCTGCTGGATTACCTGGTGCAACTACTGGACCACCTTCAGCACAAACTAATTCATTATTTAGTAGGTTTAGACTTTTTAAAGTCTAAACCTACTTCTCTACCAGATGAGCCTGCCTGAATAGTACAGTAGTAAGGAGCAAAAATGAGCCAGCTTAAGCACACTGAAGTCCTGCTTCCGGCCCTTCAGGAGTTGAAGGCCTCTCACCTTGATCGAGAAGACTGGATGGCCCAGCTCTGGGAAAACCCGGCAGGCGAGACCGAGGCCCGGCACCTGTTTATGGAAATAGTTAGCGAAGCCTTCAACACGGAAGAAGCGCGGGCGGCCGGCTGGAAAGTGGACGCTGGCAAAGCCGAATGGATCCGGCTTACCCATCCTGGCGCCACTCCACCCTCGCAGGGCTGGAAGTTACACCTCTCCGCTACCGTCACTTCGGCCCCTCGAGTGCTGCGGCAGGCTTTGCCGGTGCTACTGGCCTACCAGGTTAATTTTAAGGTGGCGGCTTCACTGGAACGGCTGGCTATGCTGAACCAGGGGATCGGTGCAATCAGCCAGGTTGGCAAATTTATTACGGTTTATCCTGCTAACGATCACCAGGCGGTCGAGCTGGCCCTGGCCCTGGACCGGGCTACCGCGGGCCAGGCTGGCCCTGCCATTCCGTCGGACCGGGTCTTACGCCCCGGCAGTCTGGTGTATTACCGCTATGGCGGTTTCAAAGAACAGGTTATCCAGACGCGCAACGGGGAAGTGGTGACCGCGATTGTGAACCCGGCAGGTGAGCTGGTCCCGGACCGAAGAATTTCCGGCTACTACGTACCGGAGTGGGTTAACGACCCCTTCCAGGCGGCGGGAGTAAGTGCTGAAATCCCCACTCTCCTCAATCCTCGTATCAACCAGTCCTATTTTCTGGTCCAGAAGCTTCACCACTCGGCCCGCGGCACGGTACACCTGGCCGTTGATTTCAAAGCGGCCCGGCGCTGTGTCATTAAACAGGCTTTCCGGGACGGCGCAGCAGGCACGGATGGCCGGGATGCCTGGGATCGTCTTCGTCACGAGGCAGAGGTCCTGGTCCACCTCTCGCCGGATGGCCGGTTCCCGGCGGTGTACGAGCTGGTTGAGCAAGGCCAGGACTACCTGGCTTTAGCGATGGAGGATGTCGAAGGGCTGACCCTGGAAAAAAAGGTCAATGCTATCCTGGCGGAAGAAGATCTCTTGAGCGGGGAGAAAGTAGTAGCCTGGGGCCGGGAACTGGCGGCCATGCTGGGTAGCATTCACGCCAGAGGACTGGTATACCGAGATCTTAAAACCACCAATGTGATCGTGGCACCGGATGGCCGCTTACGTCTGATAGATTTTGAACTGGCCCATTTCCTGGATTCGGGCGAGCGTCCGCTAGGCCTGGGAACCAGAGGCTATATGTCTCGCCAGCAGGCTACGCGCCAGCGGCCCGCTATAAGCGACGATATCTACAGCCTGGGGGCAGTGCTTTATTTTCTCGCCACCGCGACGGAACCCTCTCAGGCTCCTGAGCCTTTTGCCCTCATGAAGCGTCCCGTCCGCTTGCTCAACCCGGCCATTTCAATCGAGCTGGAAGCGGTGATTGCCCGTTGCCTGGAGGATGATCCTGCCCGGCGCTACCCCTCGATGGAAGCGGTAGAGCAGGACCTGGCCCAGCTTAAAAGAGCTTCGGTGCCACCCCCGGCTTTCGGCGAGGAAGCGCAAGACGCATCAGAGGAGAGGGCCAGGCAGCATTACCGCGAACTGGCTGGCCGGCTGGCAGATACGCTGGCCAGGACTGCTGAGGTGGCGCCGGGCGGGCGAGGCCGGGCCTGGAGCGGCAGCCAGGGCGGTATGGGGCTGGCCAATCGCGACCTTCACGCCGGTACCGCCGGAACGGTACTGGCCCTGGCAGAACTGGTTGCCCACCTGGACCACGACCGGGACCTGTCCGGGCAGCGGGAGATCTTGAAAGAAGCCGTGGCATGGCTGCAAATAGCGCCGCGTCCCGGCGGAGAGCCTCTAGCGGGGCTTTACGTAGGCGAGAGCGGGATTGCGGCCGCCTTACTCAGGGCCGGGCAGGTACTCGGCGAGGCTGAACTGGTTGCCGCTGCTGCCAGTCGCAGTTACTGGATTAGCAGCCTGCCCTATCTCTCACCCGACCTCTATAACGGGAGCGCGGGGAGACTTCGGTTCCATCTCATGCTATGGGACGAAACCGGCGAGGCTTTCCAACTGGAAGCCGCCCGCCAGGCGGGAGATGCGATTGTTAAAGCAGCCAGGCCCGCCGGGGAAGGCGAACTCTGCTGGACTATTCCCGAAGGTTACGGCGGCATGAGTCATTGTACTTACCTGGGCTATGCCCACGGCGCTGCCGGCATAGGGGACGCCTTACTCGACCTTTACCAGGCAACCGGAGAAGAAGTTTATAAAGAGGCTGCCCTGGGAGCGGCCCGCTGGCTGGTACGGCTGGCGATGCCAGTGCTTCGAGATAAAAGCGGCCTGGACTGGCAATCGGTTGAGGGTGTAAAAGGGCGCGGCGCTGGTATGTGGTGCCACGGAGCTACCGGGATAGGCCGCTTCATGCTGCACCTGGCTCAAAGCCAGGTTATGCCTGAGGCCCTGGCGCTGGCACGGGGAGCCGCCCGCACCGTGGCGCGAGGTACGCGCTGGGCCGGGCCGGTACAGTGTCACGGCTTGAGTGGCAATCTGGAATTTTTGCTGGACATGTACCAGGCTACCAGGGAAAGAGCTTACCTGGTTGAGGCCCGCTCTTTAGGACAAATCCTTAGAGCTTACCTGGTTGAGCGTAATGGCTTGCTCGTCTCATCTTCGGAAACCCCTGACGTCTTCAGTCAGGACTACATGGTCGGTTACGCCGGGGTGGCGGTCGCTTTATTAAGACTGGCCGAGCCCGAGTACCTGCCGCACCAGTTAAGCCGGGCGGGCTTTCGTTGCCAGCCCCTGGCCCGGCAATGACCTAGCCACTCGATAGCAATCTTTGACACGCAGGGAGAGGTGTCTGGTCAATCTTAAGACAGAGCAAAAGCAGCTTTCACAGGGAGAGGATCAGAACAGGTTATGCTAAGTCCGGCAAGGAAAACTGAAACAGGCAGTGGAGCATCAGCGGCAAAAAAGGCGGCTGCCAAACGGCAGTCGTTCCATTCGAAGGAAACAAAGGCGGTATCCGCATCCTCAGCGCTACCGGACTTTGTGCGCCAGCTTATTCCGCTGGTCCGGCCCTACTGGCTGCGCCAGTTAGAGGTACTGGCGTACATGTTAATCGGGGCGGCTTACACTCTCGTACTGCCACTTTCCGGCAAGTACCTGGTGGACCATATCATCCCGGAACATGACACCGGTATGCTCGGGCTGTTTATCCTGGGCCTGGTGGCGGTCTATCTGATCAATACCCTTGTGCAACTGCGCCGGGCCTACATCAACAACTGGGTTAACCAGCGTATCTTGCTGGATCTCCAGCAAACCATGTTCAACCACCTGCAAAAGCTTTCGCACAATTTTTACGCGAAGGCCAAAACCGGCGATATAATGACCCGCATGGCGGGGGACCTTCAAAGCGTGCAGCAGGCTATGACAATGGTGCTGGGAGTCGGCGTTTTCCAGAGCCTTAATATGGTGGTGGTGATTGTCGCAGTAATAATCTTGAACCCGGTGCTGGGCGGACTGGTGCTCATCATAATCCCGCTTTTTATCACCTGCTACTTGCTGTTGCGCAGCCGCTTGGAAGAGGCTAGTCGCGAGCGAGCCGGGCTGAACGGAGAAGTGGCTGCCGCACTCCAGGAAAACCTGCTAGCCCACGGCGTGATCAAAGCTTTTGGGTTGGAGGAGCAGGCCGTCGCTTCCTACCACACTCGCCTGACGGCGCTGTTCAAGGCCATGTTGCGGCTGGTAATATTTGGTTCGCTCTTTGAAACCAGCATCGGCCTGGACGTTACCTTTGGGCAATTGATTGTACTGGGCGCGGGCGGGTACCTGGCAATTCATGCTCAACTGAGCACCGGTACCCTGCTGGCCTTTATCGGGCTGGTGCCCGGTTTCTTCTCGCCGGTGGCCCAGCTATCCAGTGTAGGACAAACGGTGGAAATGGCAGCAGGCTCGCTCGAACGGATCAACGAGTTGCTGCATGAGCCGGTAGAAGTTACCGAGCAGCCTGGTGCTCCTTCACTGGCAGCGCTTACCCGGGAAATCCGGCTGGAAAACGTGACCTTCGGCTACGACAGTCAGGCGCCTGTATTACGCAACCTCAACCTGACTATTCCGGCCGGTTCTCACCTGGCGGTGGTTGGTCCTTCGGGTTCTGGCAAAACCAGCCTGCTAAATCTTTTGCTGCGTTTCTGGGACCCCCTGGAGGGCCGGATCTTATTTGACGGCCAGGCTTTGCCGGAGGTAAGGCTTGCTTCGCTGCGCCGCCAGATCGGAATCGTTTTTCAGGATGCTTTTATCTTCGACACCACCCTGCGGGAGAATATAGCCCTGAGCCGGACCGGGGCCAGCGAGGCTGAGATAAGAGCGGCGGTGAAAGCGGCCTGTCTGGAAGAGTTTGTAGAGTCGCTTCCCCAGGGACTGGATACCAGACTGGGAGAACGTGGGGTAAAAATGAGTGGCGGCCAGCGCCAGCGGCTGGCAATCGCCCGCGCCCTCCTGGGGGTTCCCCCAATTTTGATACTGGATGAAGCGACCAGCGCGCTGGATGCTAAAACCGAGAGTGAAATTCTAGAAACGCTTAAGAAACTACGCCGGGGGCGTACTACCATCAGCGTGACCCACCGGCTAAGCCTGGCAGCAACGGCCGATTATATTGTGGTGCTTGATCAAGGAGAGATAGTAGAACAGGGGACTCACACTGAACTGGTACAGGCCAGTGGTCTTTACCGCCGGTTATACGAGGAGCAGACCCACCACGTTACAAGGAATGCAGACGAAACGATCCAATCTAACCGTTCTTACCGGGAAGTCTTCAATTATGGAGAAGTGGAGTAATAACAATCTTGATAATTATCGGTTTGTCATGTGTAACTATTCCAGTTTCCTGGTTCGCACTCTAACCCGGTAGCATAACCCGGCCTTTCCCCAGGTTTGCTTATAGCCTTCCTGCCTCAGATGTTATTAAGCCCGGTGCTCGACTTACATAGAGAGTCGAGTACTCATTTTCATAAGCCAGATAATCGGGCCTTTACGACTGAGTCTATGCTGCTATAATTGAAATATTACAATGTGTAGTCTACGTCCTCTCCAGACAGGCTTAAGGTAGCATATTGTGGATGTGGCAAAATTGGATAGTCTTTCTTCTGATCAACCGGATTTACCCAGTGGGGCGGTCACTTTTCTTTTTACAGACATCGAGGGCAGCACACAACGCTGGGAGCGTTACCCGGAAGCTATGAGCCGGGCGATTACGCGCCATCACGCTTTGCTCCGAGAGGCTATTTCAGCCAATCACGGCTTCACTTTTGAAGTTATAGGTGACGCTTTCTGTGCCGTTTTCAGTTCGCCGACCGATGCCCTGAACGCGGCCCTGGCAATTCAACGCACTTTGCAGGCCGAACCTTGGCCGGAGGAAGTAAATCCTATCCGGGTAAGGCTGGTGCTCTATGCCGGGCCAAGTGAACGCTACGAGCATAGTTATTCCAGTTATACTCTCAACCGGGTCGCCCGGTTCCTTTCGACGGCTCATGGCGGGCAGATTATTCTCTCGCAAGCGACCGTAGAAGGGCTAAAAAACAAGCTTCCACCTCAGGCGGCTTTACTCGACCTGGGAGTACACCGGCTAAAAGATTTAATCAATCTTGAGCACATTTTCCAGTTGACCGTGCCTGATCTGCCCTCAAGCTTCCCCCCTCTTAAAACTCTCACTCCCCTCCGCACCAATTTACCCATTCAGCCAACCAGCTTTATCGGCAGGCAGGCCGAAATGGCCGAAATCAAGCGGATTATGCAAAAAACACGCCTCCTGACGCTCACCGGAACGGGCGGGACCGGTAAAACTCGCCTGGCGCTTGAAGTAGCCGCTGAACTGGTAGACTCTTTTAAAGCCGGGGTATGGCTGGTTGAACTGGCCCCACTTATAGAATCGTCTGCGGTAGCCCGGGCAGTGGCCGTCGCCCTGGGAGTGCGCGAGCAACCCGGCAAACACCTGCTCGATAGCCTGACCGATTATCTTCAGGATAAAAGCTTGCTACTGCTAGTAGATAATTGCGAACATTTACTGGAACCCGTAGCGGTTCTAATAGAGCAGCTACTGCGTGTTTCGCCGGACCTGCGAGTGCTGGCTACCAGCCGAGAACCCCTGGCAATAGCCGGGGAAAACACCTTACATGTACCGTCGCTCTCCTTGCCTGAAAGTCAAACGGAAGTTGACTTGCAGGCGCTGGAGCAAGTTGAGGCGGTGCGGCTGTTTGTGGAGCGCGTTCAGGCTGTAGAGCCAAGTTTTACGCTTACCGGGCAAAACGTCTCGGCGATTACCGGCATCTGCCGGAGGCTAGACGGTATTCCCCTGGCCCTGGAACTGGCAGCGGTCAGAGTGCGTGAACTGTCGCTGGAGCAGCTTGTCCAGCGCCTTGACCGGCGCTTTAGCCTGCTCACTAAAGGAAATCGAACTGCCCTGCCTCGTCAGCAAACACTGCGAGCCTTGATTGATTGGAGTTATGACTTGCTCAACTCAAAAGAGCAGGCTCTTTTTCGTGGCCTGGCAGTTTTCTTCAACGGCTGGTCCCTTGAAGCGGTGGAGGCTATCTGGGCCGCTATAAACCCGAATCTTGAAAGCGAGGAATTCGAAGCGCTGGACTTGCTAGTGCAACTGGTCAGAAAATCGGTGGTGATAGCAGAAAAGACCTCTGAGAGCGAACGCTATCGCTTCCTTGAAACTATCAGGCAGTACGCCCTGGAGAAACTTGCTCAAGCACAAGAGGAAAGCAGGCTGCGGGTAGCCTACTGCGCCTATTTCGTCGAAAAGGCGGAAAGGGCCGAGCAGGCACTGGCTGGGAAAGAACAGGTTAAATACCTCGCCTGGTTTGACCGGGAATATGATAACTTGAAAGGTGCTTTGAATTGGTGCCTGGAAGAAAACAGCCCGGCTGATTTAAGATTGGCCGGGATAAGGCTCTGCCTGGCCCTGTCTTACTACTGGGAGTTGCGCGGGTTTTTCACTGAAGGCCGCTTGTATCTCTCTCGTGCATTAGCACTGAAGGGGGATCTAGAGTCTTTACTCCGCGCTAAGACCCTTTCCAGACTCGGCAGGCTGGCTTACAATCAGGGTGAATACGACGTGGCCTGGGACTATTATTCAGAGGCGCTGAAGCAGGCCAGCGCGGCGGGCGATAGCCCGGCCGTTGCTACAAGCCTTGCAGGTCTGGGTAACGTAGCCTATAACCAGGGTAAAATTGAGGACTCTCGCAAGTATCACCAGCAAAGCCTGGACCTGTGGCAACAAATTGAGGATAAAGGGGCTATCGCGGTTAGCTTCAACAGCTTAGGCAGTATTGCCGACCGCCTGGGCGATCATGAGCTGGCCCGCCGCTATTACCTGCAAAGCCTGGCCCTGCGCCAGGAACTGGGCGATAAGCGTGGTATTGCTATCAGCCTTAACAACCTGGGGGCACTGGCAAATGCCCGGGGAGAATACCGGGCTGCCCAAAAATATTTCGAGGATAGCCTGCCCTTGCGCCAGGAACTGGGCGATAAGCGCGGTATCGCTATCGGGCTGAATAATCTCGGTATAATTGCCAATGTCCAGGGAAATTTCGAAGAAGCTAGCCAGTTTTACCATGCAAGCCTGGCCTTATTTCGAGAAATGGCCGATACGGAAGGTATTATTCACGCCCTGACCGGCCTGGGAAGCGTCAGTTATGAAAAGCAAAAGCTCGGGGAGGCTGAGAAATATTACCGTGAAAGCGTGGCGCTAGCTCAAAAAGTAGGCGAAAACCAGAGCATTATTGTTAATCTGGTGGAACTGGCGAATGTCTCGTTCAAACAGGGTGAAATCAATGAAACGGAGGCGGAAGTCTTTTTCGGACGGGCTGCAGCTTTATGTGGGGCTGTCATAAGTCTTCTGGATAAAACGGGCGTTACTTTAGACCTGGACGAGCAGATCAAGTATAGCAGGACAGTAGAGGCCTTGCGTAGTAAGTTAGCAGCAGAAAGCTTCAATAGCTATTTTTCGCTGGGTAAAGCGCGTGGCGCGGACCTGACGCTTACTTTGGGAGAGGATTGAAAAAAGCTAAGGTTTTTAGGTCTAGACCTGATGAAATTACCCATCCTCATTGATGGGTGAGGTCGTTTTATGACTGCTGGTTTTCTATCAGGTAGTCCACCTCTTCCTCACTAAGCCCGCTTTCTTCCACCGGTAGGGCTTTCTGTATCCCGGTGCGGCCAGGTAATAGCTGCCCTCTTTTTCCAGCACCAACCCTCCTGCTTCTAAAAAGCGGCTCAACTGTACCTGGCCAACCCGGCTGATAGCGGCAGTCCGCACCTGGCTATCCAAAGCCCTTTCTGAAATGCGCACCAGCGCTTCTGCCTGGGTTCGGGAAGTTAGCACCATGCTCCGGCCAGTATCAGAATAACAAGCGTTACAAAAAAACAAATCACCCCGATAATCACCACGTTATTCATGGTACCGGGCGCTACCTGTAGCGAGAGCAAGACCGCCAGCACAGCCCCCAAGACCCCTACCAAAAGTCTGAAAAAGCTCTTTACCATGCCTTGCTCCTCTCCCTAACCCCTGGCCCTTCTCCACAGCCACTCCGGCAGGATAGCGCTGGGCACGGCCACCACCAGGCAGATGCAGCTCGCCATATCAGGCCTGTCTCCTCCAGGGGTAAACTCCCAGGGCCAGTAAAGCTTACAGCACATAACAAAGTAAAAGAACCAATTAAGCATAACCACAATGTTTGAAGTAGGCGCAAGCATCTTCAAGGGTAATGAGTTCAAGGGCTTGAGCGATGGCTGTTTGTAAAGCTTCTCTGGTTCTGGCACCCACTCT
>DATAKM010000139.1:0-72798 GCA_036261665.1 Chloroflexia bacterium | reverse complement strand
CTATTAAATCATCCCTCAAGTTTATTTCTTCCTGATTCGGAATATTTCATGGCTTTACTCTACCGTCGTAGCAACTAGCTAATCATTGTATCAGCTTTAGTCTTTAATAAGGAGTTATTAACCATGTCTGCAATTGCCTCGAAAACCGACCTCCTGAATGATGTTTTGGATAGCCTGGCTGTGAGTTTAAGCGGGGATGTAAATGGATCGGCAGTAGTAAGCCTGGACGGCATTGTCTATGCCTCCCGCTTCCCGAGTGGTATCAGCGTAGACCGCGTAGGCGCAATTGCCGCCACTACCCTGGGCGTCAGCAAAAGAGTAGCCAAAGATTTAACAATGGGTAACACCAGCGAGAGTATTATTCAGTGCGACAATGGTTACTTTATTATCCTCCCCGTCAATGAGAAGTGTCTTCTGGCTGTTAACCTGCGCAAAGGCGGCAACCTGGGGATGACTCGCCTGGAAGCGGGTGATGCGGCTACGCGCATTGCGGCTATCATGAGCTAATTCTCAACTTCTTTAAGTCACCCATAATCGTCTCATATTTAGATTTTGATTGCGTCTTAGCATACTCTCGGAGGTTAAGTTTATGTCTGAAGTTTCCCGCACAGTACTTGGCTCATATATGAGTGCCGAATGTTTCCGCTATCTTAGACTATATGGTGAAGAGACTGCCGGGCGCGGTTTTATTGTCCATGCCGGTAAACAACGAGGTCTGTCGCTGAGTGATACCTTAAAAGGTTTATCCATGGAGAATTCGGCGGAAGTTGTCGAGATGCTTAATAAAGTCCTGGGAAAGGACGGCACCCGTCTTTGCATCGTGGAAAAGTGTGATAAGACTGGCAGCGGCTATCGTTTTACGATCAGTGAGAGTGCCTGTAGCACCGGAGTGAAAACAGACACTCCAAATTGTGCCTTTACGATGGGTGTTTTCCTGGGCATCACCGAGCTTTTAACCGGCAAACGCCACAATGTCCACGAAACGGACTGTGTCGCAACCGGCCATACCTACTGTATCTACGAAGTTGAAACTTTGTAAGAATTGAGAACTGAATGCGGGCGCCCGCAAAAATGGGCGCCTGCAAAGATTTAGCAGGGTTAGAGGAAGCGTATGACACTACAGGGAAACTTAAGTGATTTACCTCTAGTAGACCTGGTACAGGTACTGGCTTTACAGAACCGGACCGGCATTCTATCCATCAACCATGATTATTCTCAGGGTCAGGTTTGCTTCTCTAAATCACAGATCTACTCAGCTTTCGTTCACTTACAAAACCCTGGCAGCAGACCGGTTACCTTGCAAGGGGAAGAGGCCATTTGCGAATTAATGGATTGGCCGGAAGGGCAATTTTCGTTTGAAATAAGCGCCGGTTTGCCGAGCGCCAGAAATGTTTTCGTTAACTGGGACTATCTGATTCTGGAACAGTGTCGCCGTCACGATGAAAAAGCGCGATTACAAGAACCAAATCAAATGGTCAATGTAATTCCCAGGCTTTCACCCAATCCTCCTAGCCAGGCTGAGATTACTTTAGATCTGGAAGAGTGGCAGGTATTGCTACAAATAAATGGCAATTCCACACTGGACGAAATTTCCAACCGCATTCAAAAGCCTCTGAATAAAATAGTTGAACTGGTGCAAAAGCTCGAAAAACGCAACCTGATCCACCTGAGTCCGGCCTGGGTAGAAGCTGAAGTAAAAGTTCTGAACCATAACGACAACCCGGTGATTGGTAACTTACCGGCGCCACAGGCTATAAGTTTCACTCCACCTGCTCCGCGCTGGAGTGGCCCGGTCTTATCAAATCCCCTGGTTGCCGCGCAGCCTGTCCCGGTAGGAGCAGGAGTGGCAGCCGCTAAACCTAAAGTCCAAAAAGGGTTGCTATCAAACATTATGGCCAGGATTCGGGGACTGTAAGCTCTATGGAAAGTATTAAAATTGTTGTTACAGGAGCTTACGCTGCCGGCAAAACCCAGTTTATTCGCTCAATCAGTGACATAGAAGTGGTCAGTACCGAAGAAGACGTTACAGTGGATGAAGAACTGGAAATAAAGAATCGGACTACCGTCGCTCTTGATTTCGGCACTATCGCCATTAACCAGGATTTTAACCTCTACCTGTTTGGCACTCCCGGACAGGAGCGCTTTGATTTTATGTGGGAAGTGCTGGCGCAAGGTTGCCTGGGCTATGTAGTAATGGTCGACAGCACTCGCCCGGCGCACTTAAAAGAGGCCATTAACGTTATTCAATTCTTCAGTAAGATTACGGACGCACCTTTTGTGGTAGCCGCAAACAAACAGGATGATCCTACCTGTTTGCCGGTAGAATATATTCGTTACCGGTTGGGACTGGATCCTTCCTGCCCGGTCTTACCGTGTGTGGCTACCGACCGGGAAAGTGTCAAGGAAGTTTTACTGACTTTACTGGACCAGGTATATACCCTGGAAGAAACAGCCTGAGCTAAATCAAAGGTTGCGATAGAACAAAGTCGCCAGCTAACCTGTCAGCTAGCTGGCGACTTTTATTTTTATAATCAACTCGGATCTGAGATTCGAAACTTTGCTACTTACAGCCTGGATCTAATTGAGTTAATCAAAGACTCCTAATTGGAAAGACCGGGTGGCGGGTCGCTGACAATATGCCCTGCCCCACCTATACCACTGGGAGCGCTATCCCGTTTTGAGGTATCCTGCCTGTCTGTCTCCGGCTTTTCAGCCACTGCTACCGGGCTCTCAAGCTTTTCGACGGCTGTATCATCTTCGATGGTTTTCAGTAAAACCTCTCCGCCGCTGTCCGCTGCACCATGTGTTACCACAGCCCTAACCTGTTCTACGGTATTGTTAAGGGCAGTTAAACCGGAGGGTGCAGTAGCTTCCGGAGTTGGAGTAGCGGCGACGACAGGCTCTTTATCTGGATAGACAATCCGCGGATGGTAAATGCCATTTAGAATTTCGACAAAGAGGGTGCGAATCTCCTCTATATCACGCAAAGTCAGATCGCACTCACTTAACTGGTGCTCGCGAATGCGGTCATCTATGATTTTATTGACCACATCCTGGATGGTCAGATGTTTGGCGTGGGGATGAATATCGCCGGACTGACTTCCCGGTACCGAGGAGCGCGTCCCGGTCAGGATACGCCCGCTCTGCACATTAGCGCGCACTGCCGCTTCGCAACCGTCAGCCAGCATTACAATCGCAGCCACTTTAGTCTGGGGTTTTGGTCCAGGGTAGTGAAAGTCTATTTCATTCACATCCAGGCCCATTTTTACCGCTTTCTGGTAGAAAAAGGAAATCATGCAGGTGCCGTGATGCTGGTGAATAATATCTACTACCCGGCGAGGCAGGTGGTGTTTGCGGGCCAGTGCTACGCCATCGGAAACATGGGCTTTAATCAACCGGGCGCTTTCGCGGGGGTCAAGCGTATCGTGAATATTGGCGCCGCCCGCCTGGTTATCAATGTAGTAACTCGGGCGAACCAGTTTTCCAATATCGTGATAGTACGCGCCTACGCGAGCCAGTAGAGCATTATCGGCAATACGTTCAGCCGCCTGCTCCGCCAGGTTACTGACCATAATTGAGTGATGGTAAGTGCCGGGGGCTTCACGGATCAGGCGGCGCAGCAAAGGCTGGTTGGGATGAGCCAGTTCCAGTAATTGCAGTACGGTGGCAACGCCGAAGAGCTTACCCAGCACACTGAAGCAGAAGAAAGCCAGGCTGGCTGAAATCAAACCGTTCAAGGCACTGAAGATCAAAATCAGCGAGACATTACTGGTTTCCAGGTTGCCATTCAGAACAATTGCGAGCAGGCTGATAGCCGATTGCGAAAGGGTCACTGCGATACCGGCATAGGCAAAAACGCTGGTATGCTCGGCTTTGCGAATAGCCAGCGCCGCCGCCGCGCTACCGGCGAAAAAGACTATGACCAGTTCTGGTACACCGCTTACCAGGCCCGCCAGCAGCGCCAGCAGCGCCCCCAGGAATAGGGCTAACTGGACATCAAACAGGGCAGCGATCACCATGGCTATAGCTGCCAAAGGCAGCAGATAAGCTCTGTAACTATCTCGCCCGGCATCCACTATCAGAATACGCATGGCGATAGAAGCTACAATGATGCAAAACCCGATAAAAGCCAGCCAGCGCGGGGTAGCCCAGATTTGCCCGGCCAATTGCGAACAATAAATGATCAGGAGCAGGATCAAACAGCTCACTATACCAACCGTGCCTATTACCTGTCCGGGGGTATAGTTGCTTTCCAGCAGCCCGAGCTCACGCAGTTTTTCAAATTGCAGGGGGGTCAATACATCACCACGCCGTACAATCGCAGTGCCTTTGACAATATCGACCGTAGCCGCACCAACCTGTGAGCGGGCTTCGTCCTGCTTCTTACGGGTGGCGGCTTCATCCAGCACCATATTCGATTTTATAAAGGGTTTTACCAGGTCTACGGTCAATTCCCGGTTACCTTCTTCCAGCAGCGCCAGGGTAGCCGAAAGAGTATAGGGGGTATAAACGGCATCTTTAAGCACGGTGACAACATTCGAAACATCATTTGCCATGATATCCCGATTCATCAGGATACTAAAGACATTTCGCGCTTCCTGGCTAACCTGAGTCCAGGTGCTTTCGGGCAAGTTGAAAAGGCGAATAAGCTGGTCATTATCCAGACCACTGGCTTTCAAGGTAGGGTTAGTGGTAAGCGAAGCAATATCCAGTACCGCGTAGCTATTAGTGCGAATATTGCCAATCAGATCCAGTAAATTATTGAGATTCTGGCGCTCGCGAGTTACCACATTGGGGTCGCGTTTGTAAACATTATTAGCCGGATTGGCGGCGGCGGCATCCCCTAATTCTTTGGTTTTTACGGCGCTTATGTAACTATGGGATTTAGGGGCCATCCAATCAGCCAGGGCAACCTCTCCGACCTGTTGCCGGGCGATGATATTATCGTCAAAACGCCATACCAGGGCAAAACTGACGGCGCCAATTACTACAAAAGCAAAAAGTGAAACGCTCAGTAACCGCATCCAGTTATAATGAGCCAGGGTAAGTCGCCACTGCTGCCAGATGTTATGTTCTTTAACAGGCGAGGCTTCCTCAGTTAAAACGGAAGAGGCTGAAGGCCCAGGAATAGCGGGTTCCACAGGTGCGGTATCGTAGAGGATAGCGCGGGCTTCTTCGAGTCGGGGATTTATCTCTGTAGATACTGTTGCCTTTTGTCGCTTTCGGTTGCCTTTATCAAAGAATTTCATTTATTTTATCCATTGAGAGCCTGATCGAAAGGGATCAGCGCAATTAACTGATAATCTCCACATCTCAATTTCCGCCTGTGGGTAAATTACCGTAACAACTAGCTCAGACTCTTAGTAAGATTTTACTCGGATATCCAGGCTCCAAATACACCAAACAAACCTCATTTACGTTCAAAGGTAAGCAAGTTTTGTGATTAGTGGTAAGGTTACTTTTCTGCGCCAAACTTCAGGTCCAGGTTTACTATTAAATTCTTCCAGGCAAATGTTGCGCGGCATTGTTCCAGCCAGGAGCAGTTTTCGGGAAATAAAGATTTTCTTAGAGCTTCTCGAAGGGCAATTTAAAAAAGATCTGGCTTTATTTTCGGGTTGCGTTGTATACCAGCCAGCCCACTAAAGGTTAAGATCGACAAATCTTCAGACTGAATTAACACTTACTTACCTTATCAGACTAAGCCATACAAGTGGCGCGGCCTGTACTTCACCATACCATCATTACAACTCTTGCCCCGAATTGTACCCTATATCGCGCCCTAAAGCAATAAGTGCTCATTTCGGCGAGCGCCACCGTTAAATAGAAAGCTACTATTTTGAACCAAAGGCTGCCGGAGGACCTGGCGTATTATAACGTAACTCTAACGCCCTTACTCTTTTACGCTAATCTCGACCGTGATACAATCAATCCTGACCGGAGGAAAAAAGGTCGTCAGGCGGCAAAAGACGGCGTCCGGTAGGTGTTCCTTTTTGGTACACGAAGATAACTGACAAGCCGCGTCGGTTATAGAAAGGAAAATTTAAGATGAGCGAGCGTAACAACGAACCTTCGCTACAGGGTATTTTCTCGCAGGTGTTGCGCGATATTCAGACGGGTATTAACCGCCTGGAGCAAACCATGAATCAGGCTGCTCAGCAACGCCAGGGCAGCGGATTCCCCCCTCCCCCTGACCAGACAACCACCACGCCCGGACAGTCTCAGTACAATCAGACTCCTCCCCAGGCTCAAAGTGCTCCCAAAGCGCCTGCCGCACCATACACGGGACAGCGCTGGGAATACAAAGTGGTTTATGTCAACTTCCGAGGTCAAATTTCTTCGGAGGGTGAGCAGGCTATTATCGGACGGGGTGAGCGCCGCAGCACTTTTGTACGCGAGTATCTCGACCAGTTAGGCCAGCAGGGCTGGGAACTGAGCGGGGTAAGCCCTTTAGGCGATACTGAAAATAGTTATTTTGTATTCAAGCGGCCTGCCACTGGTCAACCCAGCACTACTTCCAGCAGCACCACCCGCGCCGGACAGCGCATCCAGGTCGAGGAAGTGGACGAGGATAACAGTGGTATTGCCGAACTCTAGTTTCTAAATGCTTGACCGGAGGTTTTCCGTCGGCGATTTCTAACAGGGTTAATGACTGACTGAAAGAACAAAGCCGCTATGCTATTGGTTGCGTAGCGGCTTTTTTAGTGTTTATCTCTTTAGAAAGTCTGTCAGTAGACTGTCAGGACTTCGACTCGTAGGCTTTCTTTAGAAAAGTCACGGCATTTTCAAAATCTCCCCAGCCGGAGAGCGCTTCACCATAAGCCTTGTAAACATCACCAAGATCCGAAGCAGGCGAAACGGCCTCCAGGGTATTAATCGCCTGCTCGTATAACCGGCGAGCCTCGTCTGGATGGTCCTGGCGAGTCTGGATCTCGGCGGCAATCCGTAAAGCGTTACCTTCCGAGGCCATATTGCCGGATTTATGAGCCTCATTAATCGCTAAATCGCTCAACCTCGAAGCTTCCGCCAGGTTACCCTGCCGCAAGCGCAAAGCCGCGAGGGCATTATAGGCCAGGGCCAAATCTCCAGTATCAACCGAGGAACTGCGATTGGCTACTTCAACCGCCCGGAGTAATACTTTCTCCGCCTGCTCTTCTCTCCCTGACTCTGTCAGCAAATGCCCCAGTTGTGGGGAAAGTTGCAGCAGGTTACGGCGACGATTGAGTTGCTCGTACAGCGAAAGGGCCAGGATGCTGTAGCGACGAGCCCGCGCCACATCTCCGCTCTGACGTGAAGCATCGGCTATTTTCGAGTAGAGGCTGACGCGCATTTCCAGGTTGTCAAACTGATCTTCTACTTTCAAGGCTCTTTCAAAAAGTGCAATTGCTTCGGAATAATGACCCTGACTCAACTGTTCGGTAGTGAGAGCCAGCAAAACTTCCAGGTGTAATTCCGGCGGATTATCCTGTTCAAGCTGTTGGAGTAAGTTGCGGGCGGCTTCAAACTGAGCCACCGCTTCCTCGTCACTATGGCGAGCGCTGGCGATATGGCCCAGAGTGGTATATAAACCGATCAATAGTTCGGACTGTTCGGTCTTTTGAGCCAGCGGAAAAGCCTCTTCCAGTTGAGAGATGGAGGCGTCAAGATCACCTTTCCTCCAGGCAACCGATCCGGCCAGCATACAAAGAGTGGCGCGATCATACTCGGTTAGCTGGTGGCGCGGCAAAGTGTTCAGAGTGGTCTCAGCCTGCTCAAAAAGAGCCTGTCCTTCCGAACCGCCCTGAAAAACGCCCCGCTCCAGCAGTAACTGGGCCTGTAAAAGGGTGTCGCGAACGGATAGGGTAAAGCTCGTCTCGGGAGTGGTTGTCCCTTCGGCTCCTTTTTCCACTTCGTGTAGAGCGCCGCTGCCATAGCCGCCATATAGAAAGTATTCTACCGGCTCATCCAGGCGGCGGGCAATCAATTCCAAAGCTTTCAAACTGGGGTGAATTTTATCTCGCTCAATGGCGGATATGTAGGAAGCGACATACTCTGGACCGGCCAGTTCTTGCTGAGAGAGGTTCAAACGTTTGCGAGCAAGTCGGACGCGCCCGCCCAGAGTGCTGGCCGCAGAACGAGGAAGTTTAGCATTTTTACCCTGGCGGCCAGTTCCAGGATCTTTACTTTCTTGAGCGGCTCGCATTTCGGCCATGGAGCGGCGGCCTCGTCTGCGAGTAGAAGTTTCTGTTGCGCGAGCAGATTTTGCGCGAACACGGCCCTGCCTGCCCCCTTCAAGATGCGCGGTCCTGCCGGGGCCATCCAATGCCTCTAACATCTCCATATTTCTCCTGATTCCAATTGATAAGTAGTTGATCTGCTCTGTTCCAAATGTGACATTTGAACAACTTTTAGAGTGGGATAAATTTACCTTTTAAAACCCAATTACCCATTTGCTAGACCACTCCTAGCATAAAAATTATTACAACCCCATTCATTATAGTCCCTATCGGAGAGAGCATTTAAAGGGTTTACCAGAAATAATACTTTTCAAACAAGTCTATATCGAGAATAGTTTCTACCCAAAGAGATTTTTGAGATACTAACACATATTATTATAACAACTAATTTAATAACTCGTCAATGCGTTTATTCTTTTACCAATCGTACTCTGCACTTAAGTTTATTATTAATCGAATATACGGTTTACAATATCCTAATCTTGAGATAGTAAGTTTTTGATTGACCATACTAACTATCTGAATTATCATGCTTAAAAAGGAACTTCTAATTATTATTTGTAAAGGTAGAAAGTAGTTCGATGGACGAAATAAAACCGGTTGACTCTCAAGCAAATCCCGCTGTACCTGTTGAGCCTGTTATTACAACCTATTCTCCCAATGGCAATAACAAACAGAACTACAGCCCCAATCCGGGTAACTCCCGTTTAGCCCGACTGGCTCCCTTTCTTTCAGGTTTTATTATTTTCCTGGCGGCTTTTCTGGGCGGGATTCTTTTCACCGTTTATATGATTCGCACTCCACTCAGCGGTACTCCCCTGGAAGCGGTACAAAAACCGGTCCTCGAAATGAGCGGTATTCCGGCGGATGCCCACCGTGAATGGCTGGCTTTGCAACAGGCTATTCGTTACACTGATACCTACTTCTACGAGCAAAACAAAATAGATCACAAAAAAATGCTTTATGCTGCCGCTGAAAATGCGATTGCCTCGCTAGGAGACCGCTTCACAGCCTTTAATCCGCCCGAAGTCGCTAAGGCTAATAGCGATTTTATTTCAGGAAAATTTGTGGGAATCGGTGTAACCCCCGAAATTAAAGACGGAAAGTACGTGATTAAAAAGCTGGTAGACGATAGCCCGGCTCAGAAAGCCGGGATTAAAGAGGGGGATATCCTGACTGCCATAGACGGCCAACCTGTGCCGCCGAATATCACCGATGCCAGCACTATTTCCGATAAGTTACGAGGCGCGGTAGACAGCAAACTTAAAGTGACTTTCCAGCGCCCCTCAGATAATAACCGTGAGACCGAGTATGAACTGACCCGCACCGAACTAATCCTGCCCTCGGTAGATGCCCGTTTGTTACCTAATAACATCGCCTATATCGAGATGACCAGAGTCTTTGGCGAGAATACTATGACCGAGTTTGATAAAAAGGTCGGGGAAATCAGTAAACAAAATCCTTCTGGCTATATCCTCGACCTGCGCGGAAACCTGGGTGGCTCGGTCGAGACCGCCCGCCAGTTATTAGGCCGCTTCCTGGACGGTGGGATTGCCTATTATGAAGATGCCCCTTCCCAGGGCGTACATATGCGCCCGGTAGACGTGGAAACCAGTCCTACAATCAAGCTATACGATAAGCCGCTGGTAGTGCTGGTAGATGGTAACTCGGCCAGCGCAAGCGAAATTACGGCGGGCGCTCTGCACGACCGTAAACGAGCGACCTTGATCGGTGAAAAAACTTACGGCAAAGGTTCAGCGCAGCGGGTCATTCAACTGGAGGGAAATTCTGCTTTACGCGTCACTTTTGAGCACTGGTTTACGCCTGATAAGGTTAACCTTTACGACACCAAAGGAATCGAACCGGATATTAAAGTCGTGCCTACCGATACCCAGAAGAAACTGAACCAGGATCCTCAACTGGACCAGGCTTTAGACTTTTTGAGCAAGAATATCGCAAAGCAGTAGAGCATGGGTAAATATACTTATTAAAGGCTTTCTTTAGGAAATATTGCCTAAAGCTTTAGCTCATCTTTGGCACGATTTAAGCAGATAATTATATCAGCTAAAATTCAGGAGATTAATTACAAGCATTTTTAGAAGTAACCTGAGAAAGTAGTTTGAGCAAGAAGCTCTGCAAAACTAAGATTACAGGGAAGGATGAACAATAATGTCCGAAGCGGGTTGGTCCGCCACAGACACTAATCGCGATCTATACATTCTTACACAGTTAGAAACCGGTGTCAGTGGGTTGGACATTGTAATGGCCGGGGGGTTGTTAAAACGCGCTACCCACCTGATAACCGGAGCGCCGGGCAGCGGAAAAACTATCCTGGCGCACCAGATTGCCAATCACCTGGCTCGCAAAGGGGAACAAATTCTATATCTTACCCTCCTTTCAGAGAGCCATGAGAAGATGTTAACCAACCTTTCCAATTTTGCCTTCTTCGATAAAAGTCTGGTAGGAAACAAAATCTATTATTTGAGCCTTTACAGCGAGGTGGCAGCCGAAGGTTTAAGCAAGCTGAGCAGCATTACGCGCCAGGCCATGATGCAACAAAAAGCTACTTTTGTAATTGTAGATGGCATCAGCACCTTACGTGATTTTGCAGACTCGCGGGCTGAATTGCGCAAGGCCCTCTTTGACCTGAATACGCAACTTTCGGCGCTAGGCAATACTGTCCTCTTACTGACTGAAGAAGAACCATACGGGCATAGCACTCCTGAGTTTGCGATAGCCGATAGTATTATCCGGTTGTCGAACCAGACTCATGGTCGAAGGCATATGCGCAGCCTGGAAGTTCTGAAATCACGAGCTATTCCTGCCCTGCCAGGTCACCACTACTTTGATATAACCTTTGAAGGGCTTCAAATCTATCCGCGAGTGGAATCCTGGCTGGGCGACCAGCGACAAAATCCGCCACCCGCCCGCCGCGACCCGCGTCTCTCTTTCGGCATTGAGAACCTGGATAAGATGCTGAATGGAGGCCTTTATAGCTCCAGTATCAGCCTCATGGTAGGGACACCGGGCAGCGGCAAAACTATGACTTCTCTGCATTTTATTTACGAAGGTCTGCGCAAGGGCGAAAAGGCTTTGATTCTGACCACGCAAAGTTCAGAGGAACAAATAATAGCATCTACCCGGGCCCTGGGTTTCGACTTGAAACCCTTCCTGGAAAGCGGCCAGCTTAAAACGGTCTGGGTGCTGCCGGTAGACCGCACTCTCGATGAAGTAGCCGGGAAATTGATCAATGCGGTGGAAAAACACCAACCTAAACGCCTTTTGCTGGATGCGCTAAGTGATCTTGAGAATCTCAATCTTTCTAACGACCCGCTCAGCGGCTTCTGGGCGGTGCTTTGTAACTACCTGCGTAACAGGGAAATCACCACAATCGGGCTGCTCGAAATGAACCAGATTGTCGGCAGAGAATTGATAATACCGGAAAGACCTATTTCAATAATTGCCGATACAATTATCCTGCTGCATACTTATGAAGCCGATGGCCAGCTAAAGCGGCTAATTTCCATTCTTGAGATGCGAGATAGTTCTTATGACTCGCAGGTCTATGAATATTTAATCCGCAAAGAAGGGTTAAAAGTAGGCGAGCCGCTTACTAACGTGGAAAGTATTTTAGGGGGAGCCGCCCGTTTTACTCAATAAAGCCATTAACCCGGTTTCTTTTCGCCTGGTATGTTCCTGAGTATTGTGCTAAAGTGCTACCAGCATTTTCAAAGTCAAAGATAGACCTTTAAATTGGTTCTGCCTTTAATTTAGCAGCACGAAAGGTTTCAGCTTGGAACGTATCAGGTTACTTCGATTTCTGGCTACTTTCTGGGGGTTAATGGCGCTTGTACTACTCTTTAGCGCCTGTGGGGCGGAGAGCGCTGCCACCCCCCAATCTTCTACCCCGACACTGCCGGTCACTACCGCCGCCGCCAATCCTACCGACGCTGCTACCCTGAACACCGCTAATTCGCCTGCCGCCTCCAGCGCCACTTCATCTTCAACCGCTGATATTTTGAACCGGGCCAGCGATACTTTTAACAAGTTGCAAACCGTTTACCTGAATTTAGATATTCGGCAGGGCAAGCTGGAAATAAATGGCCTGGAAGTGAAACAGGTCGAAGGCTATTTACAACAGCCTGACCGCTACCAGGTGCAGGTAAAAGTAGGTTTCTTTGTGGGCGAATTCAAAGTGCCGGTAACCGGTTTAAATGGCGAACAATATATGCGGAACGAGTTCGGGCAATGGAACCTTTCAAAACCCGAGGAGAAATTAAACCTGGCCGCTCTGCTGGACAGGCAAACCGGAATGGGCGCGGCCATGCTAAAGTTACGCAACCCGGTCTTGCTGGGAAATGAAACCTTGCAAGGTACTCCCGTATATCATCTGCAAGGTGTGATAGCCGGAACCGATATTGCGCAGCTTACCCTTAACAAGCTGGGTACTAAAGACGCTACTATGGAACTCTGGATCAACCAGAGTAACACCCAACTGGTGCAGGCCTCACTGAAAGAAAACGCCGGGAGTAACCCGGCCAACTGGGTTTTCAACTTTTCAAAGTTCAATGAGGCAGTTACCATTCAAAAACCCCAGTCCTGATAGCCAGGCTATCAGGAGCGTGGAGTTTGGGGTCTATTTTGGCTATCGCTGGGTAAAGGCTCAGCAGAATTGTAAACTTTCCCGGTAGGGCTGGCGTTCTCGACCTGAATCCGTTCACGGCGCACCTGTTCCCGGACTTCCTTTTCCTCAGTAATGGCGCGTTTGCGGATACGAACCTCTTCGGTCAGTATCAGTTGTTTTTGAACTACCACTACCTCTTTCATCACCGGCATGACGTACCAGTCACCATCATAATATGGTTCTACCGGTTTTTCGAGAGGCTGGTTCATCGGGATACGTTCAATATCAAGGTCATCGTGGGTGAGGGGAACTTTTTGAGTTTCTTCTACCTGCTCAACCGATTTGTGCAGCCTTACTTCACCCAGGTCTACCGGCCTTTTAGTAACGTTTAAGCGCTCTTCAGCTACCGGGAATGCCAGTTCTGATTCGCGCAAGGTATCGTGACCCTGGACTGTCTGGCCAGATCCATCATGAGAAGGGATAGACTGATATTGTGTCTCAGAAGGTGTTGCAACGGTTTGGCCCGGCTGATTGTGTGATTGAGACTGAACATTTTGATTTACTACAGGTACTTTAGTAGCGTGCTTGAATGCTTCTTCCCGGCTTACTTTAAGCCGGACAATATCCGAACTGGAGCTATCATCAAACCATTCAGCCGGAATTACTAGCTGTTCCCCTGCCGGGTTAGGCATAGACATAACAGAGCTTAGCTCACCCGTCTGAGAGTTGAAAAGAGCCTGCTCTACTCGCCCAATATAACCATCACTGGCTTCAATTTTCGCACCCGGTACAACCTGCTCTTTATAGGAAGTCATACACTTTTCTCCTCTCCTTAGCCAACTTTTTCACGCTAAGTCAGTCAAGTGTTATCTGAGTGAGAAATAGAAGTTTTCAGAGATAAATCTGAAAACTTCTATTTCTATTTTCTTGCTAATATTAGCAGGTAGCCGAACTACCAGTTGGAGCGAGCGTTAGTGTCAGTGTTATCCTCGCCCGTCAAAGGAGGATTGGCCCAACCCTGATCATCCACATCCTGAGAGGCCACGTTAAGAACCACACGTCCGCCATCCATGCTCTGGACCGCGCTCATCGGAACATAAACGTCGCGCTTCATGGTGCGGTCCACCAGGATACTATCGCCTCGTACCTGCTTTACACGACCAATGAAATCATTATCTGTGCCAACAACATCGGTCCCTTCCGTTAATTGCGACCGGTTGAAGCCAGCGCCGGTTGCACCTGCCGTATAAGCCTGGTTACCGGTATTGTAGCCGCGATCCGTAGTGTTGTAATTGTTACCGGTAGTAGCATAATCGCGATTCGTGGTATTGTAATTGTCCGTATTCACCCTGGAAGCGTTGCGGTCGAAGTTCTTATCGACGTTCACTTCTTCCTTGCGTACGGTGTCGGCAACCTGCTGCTGCTCGCTGGTGACGTCCTTTTTAATATGGACTTCACCGGTTACGACAGCCTGTTTGTCCACTACCGCTTCTTCGCCGCGGACAGGAACCCGAATGGTGCCTTCCTGGAAAGCCATGCGATCTTCGCCGGGCTGCAAAGGACGGTCCTCAATATCGCGCTGGTGAACGTTTACTTCCTCGCGCCGCAGTTCGACAGGAACATTCTGCTGTTCTTCTCGAACAGTTTTGCGGACCTGAACTTCGCCAATCTGATTCTGGCGCTTGCCAACGTTTAGCTGTTCCTCCACGACCGGAACTTTCAACTCGTTAGCATTCTGCTGGTAGCCTGTAGCTGTGCCGGTGTTAGCCCCAGATAAGTAGACCCGGTTTCCGTCCACCCGCGAAACCAAATCGCGAGGGAAAGTGCGGCCATTTACCACAAAGCCGTCGTTAGTCACATTATCTACCGTACCATAGGTCTGGCCATTATCCAGAAACACCTGCATCCCTTTGCGAATCTCGTTCATTATTCGTTTCAACCTCCTTATACTTGTTCAGTAGTTTGTTAAGCCTACTTCTCAAGTAAATCTAAGGCAGAGTGATTTAGCCGTGAGGGCATTTGCCTTCAACTCTATCCGTATTTCCCTAGAGTTTACGTGTCTATTTTGACATATAATTGTCTGGACTAAAACCTTTGAGTCCTGACAAAAAGGTATCTCGCTCTGCCACTACTAGTTGTTAAGGAACTTCCTAACACTTCTTCCGCTATATTAGCTTTTCGCTAATTAGCTAGATATTAAGTATTATGCAATAAGTGGGCCTCGAATGGCTGGCTTTTGTAAAATATTTGTTGAAATTAATCCCTTTTTAACCCTTTGCAAAGTCTAACCTAATAATCTTTGAAAAAGAAACAGGTTAAAATAGATACGGCTTGATTAGGCACAGATTTTGGTGTCAGCTATAATTCTGAAGGCGTTTAATGGTTTAGTGTAAGGAGTTTTGAAGAATGTGTTATGACGACCAGGCCAGGCCACCCGCGCCTCCGGGTGCCGCCGGCCCTGCTCATGGTGAAGAAGTGGTGCTGACTGCCGCAGATGGTAACCAGTTCGCGGCATATTTTGCGGCCCCGGAAGGTAACTCCACTGCGCAGGTGGTAATATACCCGGATGTGCGCGGGCTGCACCAGTTTTACAAAGAACTGGCAATGCGTTTCGCCGAAACCGGCATCACGGCCATTGCGATAGATTATTTTGGCCGTACCGCTGGACTGACTTCCCGCGATGACTCGTTCGAGTACATGCCACACGTTATGCAGCTACAACTGGACTCTTTTACGCAGGATGTACAGGCAGCCCTGGCCTACTTAAAGCAAAAAGGCAGCCAGGATGCCCCGGTTTATGTGGTGGGTTTCTGCATGGGAGGCGCTTTCACTCTGCTGACCGGTACGAACAAAGAGCTGGGCTTCAGCGGCTTGATACCATTCTACGCCGGGCTAAGCCGGAACTTCGGCGGCAGAGGCACACCGCTAGAGAATGCCGGTAAGGTTGTTTATCCCGTCCTCGGCTTTTTCGGAGGGGCCGACCAGGGCATCCCGGAGAGCGCGGTACATGAGCTCCAGCAGACACTGGACGAGGCAAAAGTGCCTAACAATATTATTATTTATCCCGGTGCGCCGCATAGTTTCTTCGACCGGCGCGCCTCGGATTATGCCGAAGCCTCCTCGGATGCGTGGCGGAGGTTACTTGACTTTATCGCAACTGGAAAGGTCGGCGCGGCCTAAAACAAAGGGGTAACAATGCAAGAAGCAAATACGGCTGGTAGGAAAGTAACTTTTTTGGGCCTGGGCGCAATGGGTGCCAGGATGGCCGCTAATGTAAAAAAAGGCGGCTTTGAATTAACCGTCTATAACCGGGATGAGCAGAAAACAGAGCCATTTAAAGAGCAGGATTGTAAAGTTGCAACCAACCCTGCTCAGGCGGTTGCTGATGCTGATTTCGTTATCACTATGCTCTCTAACGATTATGCAGTGGAGCAGGTGATGCTGGGCGAGAACGGGGCGCTCCAGGCTATGCGACCGGGAAAAGTTTACATTAATATGAGTACCACCTCGCCGGAGTTAGCTGACCGCCTGGATAGCGCGTGCCAGAAACAAAAGGTCCAGGCGCTGGCAGCCCCAGTGGCGGGAAGTATCAAACCGGCGGAAGAAGGCAAGCTGGTTATCCTGGCGGGAGGTCCGCGGGCGGCTTTCGAGCAGGCTGAATCTCTTTTAAAAACAATGGGCCAGAATATCCAGTATTTTGAAAGCGCGGCCAAAGCCCTGACTATGAAGCTGATTGTAAATGGCTTCATTCAGGGCCAACTGGCGGTCTTTGCCGAACTGCTGGCGCTGGGCCAGAAAGCCGAATTAGGCCGAGAGCAGGTTATTCAGACCCTGACAAACGGGGCCGGTGCTTCGCCCTGGATCAAGGATAAAGGGCAAAAGATGCTGGCAAACGATTATTCGCCGGCCTTCTCACTGGAACTGACTCGTAAAGATATCGGGTTAACTTTACAGGAATTCCAGAAGTATAATGTCCCGGGAGTGGTGACAGCCGCTATTGACCAGCTTTATAGCCTGGCTACCAATATGGGACGAAACGAGGAAGACATGAGCGTACTTGTACCGCTCGTAGCAAAACTGGCCGGACTGGACGGTAAGTAGCGCAAGTTTATCTGGTAAAAAGTAAAAAGCGCGCCAGGCTTATTTTTGAGAGATCAGGATGAGCCTGGCGCGCTTTTTACGCTTTCTAAATTATATTCCGGCTAACTTGACTTGCCGGTCTCAATGCCTGGCTTAGAAGGAGGAATAACCGGCGAACCGGGCTGCTCTGAACTCTCAGGGGTCTTCGAGGGACTCTTTCCCGCTTCCCCGGGCTTATAGGCTTTTTCATCGGGTTTCTTTAGCGGCCACTTCCCCGGCCAACCCGGTAAGAAAATGCTCAAAATAACGCCTGCTACTGTCATCCAGAATACCATGTTAAAAGCATCGTTGAGACCGCTGACAAAAGCCTCTGAACCGGCCTGCTGCGGCGAAATATTTTGACCGCGGGCAGCGTTCATATAGGCGGTGGTTTGAGTCGTGAGTATAGTACTTAGAACAGCAATGCCGAGCGCCTGAAAGACCTGTCGAGAGGCGTTGACCAGCGAACTACCACGCGGCAAAGCCCGTCTTTCAACCACACTCAAGGCGGTGGTAAAAGTGGATTGTAGCGCGAAACCGAGGGCCAGACCGCGCACGGCCAGCAGGATTTCGATAGTCAAGATATCGCTGGTAGGCGAAATCTGCGTAAAAAACCACGAACTACCCGCCAGCAGAATAATCCCGAAAGTTACCAGTGCCCGAGGACCAACTTTATCAAAGAGCCTGCCGGTAAACGGAACCGTGACGGCGGCGGCAACTGCCTGGGGCAAGAGTAACAGGCCGGTTTCAAAAGGTGACTTGCCGCGAATATTTTGCAAATAGAGCGGCAGCAGAAAAGCCGTACCGAAGAGGGCAATCGTCATAACCCAGTAGACGATACTGCCAAGCGTAAAAACATGCTGTTTATACAACCTTAAATCTACAATAGCATCTTCGCGGCGCAACTCGACTACGGCAAAGGTTATCAAAAAAACCAGGGATACGCCAAAAAGAGTCAGAATCAGCGGGTCGCCCCAGCCTTGATTTGAAACTTCAGAGAGGGCATACAAAAGTAGTCCCAGACCAGCAGCGGCCAGCCCGAACCCGGCATAATCAAATTTGCGCGACTTATGGGTTTCATCCGAGTGGAGCAGCCAGAGGCCCATTCCGATACCCGCCAGTCCAATCGGCACATTAATATAGAAAATAAGCGACCAGTGAAAGTACTGCACAATATAACCACCCAGGGTGGGACCAAGTGCAGGAGCGACCAGCAGAGGCACTCCAAAAATACCGTTAGCCAGACCGCGCTCCTCGGGTGGAAAAGCCGAAAATAGTTGCGCCGTCCCCAGTGGAACAGTTGCGCCTCCACCCAGACCTTGAAGCACCCGGAAGATCACCAGCATGGGCAAGCTTTGCGAAAAACCGCACAGGGCCGAACCGAGCACAAACAGGCCCAGCGACAGCAGGTACATCCGTTTAATGCCAAAGTTATCGGCCAGGTAGCCTGCTACAGGCGTAATAATACCAAGCGCCAGTAAGTAGCTGGTCAGAATCCACTGTACGCCGTTGACATCCGATTTAAAAACCTGCTCAAAAGTAGGAACGGTCACATTTACGACAGTTGAGTCCAGGATGACCATGAAACTGCCGAATATTACCACCGACATAACCTGCCATTTATATGCAAGCGCCTTCACGCTTTTTCTCCTCTCAGTGTATTTCCTAAAAGCGTTTACAAGCCACAAACTTGATCAGAGAGCAGAGAATATGCCATTTTCTGCCGGGAAAAGGGTCAGATAGGTTAAAGAAAGATTGGCTTGAGTTTAGCTTAAATGAAAAGGTCAAGGCAAACCAGGTCGAAGAGGTCAGCTCAACTAAAGTAAAGTTAGCAGCTTTCAACATAAGGATTGGGCTGAAAATCTGACCGGAAACTTTATTCACAGGCGCGCTTGCCTCATCCGTTCTTAATTATGAACGGCTCTCTACAGTTGTAAATAGTAGCTTGAAGTTAACAAGATGCTAACTATTAGTCTGAATTAGTGTAACCTGTTTTCAGATTTACAAATAAATGCTACAATGCTTTCTGTAAGAACGCCTGAATACGCATACTTACCCTGACTACTTTCAAAACTAGAATACCTTTCAAATAAGTTTGTTGTATAAATTTATTGCCGCCATTGTTTGTGCCGTTCTTCTGGCCTTACCTGTATCGTCCAGCTATTCGCAAGACTACCTGCCTGCTTCTAATTCTGCCCGGCCCGGCCCGCAAAATTTACCAACTGAACCGGAACATAAACCTTCCGGTGAGCTTAAATTGCGCTTTGCTACCTTCGATCCGCTGGTAAAAACGCCGGTTGGGCCATCCGATTTTAATCCCAAAGTTGCGGCAACTAGCCAGGATGGACTTTACATCGTCCAGTTAAAAGGCCCGGTCCTGCAAGAATGGCGGGAAAGCCTCACGGCAACCGGAGCAGCCTTTTACCAGTATTTGCCAGACTTTGCCTTCCTGGCAAAACTGACAGCTTCGCAGCTCAAAGCTATTAATGCTTTGCCCTTTGTTCGCTGGGTAGGTCCTTTTTACGCTTACTACAAGCTGGACCCTGCCCTGCTTGCTAAAAACGGCAAACTGGAGTTAGAAGTAGTAGCCGCTGGCGATGAACCGGCCAGCGCCGTGGCTTCCGCTATAACAAACGCAGGTGGCGCTGTAAAAGCCGGCCCCAAAACAACCAGGGCGACACCTACCGCCCGGCAACCGGGTGCTTTGCGCAGCCTGCAAAGTTTGAAGGTTGAAATTGACCGTAAGGACTTGCCGCGGCTGGCAGCCCTCGACTCAGTAGTAGCCCTGACAGAAAGACCCGTAGTAACTCCCGATAACAATACTGCCGCCTGGATCTCCCAGAGTAGCCAGCCGAACCAGTATCCTATCTGGTCCATGGACCTGACCGGGGCAGGGCCTGCGCCTTCGTCCGGTGGCACTCCCGGTTCGGAACAAATCATTGCGATTGCTGATACGGGCGTTTACCTCCAGCACCAGGACTTTCAAGGTCCGGCTTATCCCAATGCTACCATTTTAGGCTTAACCAACTGGGGAGCGCTAAGTGGCAGCGCCGAGAGCAGTGGCAGTGATAGCCGGGGACACGGTACCCATGTTGCCGGTACCCTGGCCGGAAGCGGCGCCGCCAGTGGAGGCGAAACACCTTATAACAACGGTTCCTACAAGGGGATTGCCTTCGGCTCGCGCCTTTATGTGCAGCAGCTGGGTTACAACCTCGACTATTTAAATGACCCCAATGTGGTAGACCCAATCGGTAATTTGATGAGCGAAGCCCGCTCTAAGGGGGCTCGCTTGCAGAATAATAGCTGGTCTGCCCCGGACTACGGCGCCTACGATGCTTATTCCTACGAAGCCGATAACTATATGTGGAACAACCCGGATGTCCTGGGAGTATGGGCGGCAGGCAATTTCAATAACACAAACGGTCTGACCTCTAAAACGGTGGGAGCGCCCGGCACTGCCAAAAATATCCTGGCAGTCGGAGCGAGCGAAAACACCAGCACAAACATAGATACTTTAGCCTCTTTCAGCGGGCGCGGTCCTACCCAGGATGGCCGGGCGAAACCGGATGTTATCGCGCCGGGCGAATGTCTTACTTCAGTGCAGTCGGGCACCACCTCCGGCTATATCTGTATGAGCGGCACCAGTATGGCTACCCCGGTAGTCACCGGGTCGGCAGCCCTGGTGCGCGACTGGTTCGCCAACCGCCTGAACTACACCAATCCGCAAGCGGCCCTGGTAAAAGCTACCCTGATTAATTCTACCGATTATATGGCAGCGGTCGGCGGTAATTTGCCTGATCCCAACCAGGGCTGGGGCCGCATAGATCTGGCTAACGTCATTAACAACAATCCAAGCGGTTTCGTCTACGCCGACAATACTACAGGACTACAGACGAATGAAGACGCCTATTACGTTTACCAGGTGGCGGACAGCAATAAGCCCCTGAAAATTACCCTTGCCTGGACCGACCCCCCCGGGTCTACTAACGCCACCAGCGAGCTGGTCAACAATCTGGACCTGGTGGTAACCGCGCCTGACAATACGCGTTACTTAGGCAACAACTTTAACGGTCAATATTCACAGCCGGGAGGGGCCGGTGATAGCGTCAATAACGTGGAAGGTGTTACCGTCCAAAATCCTTCCGCCGGACTCTGGAAAGTGCGTGTCTACGCCTACAATGTGCCATCAGGACCGCAGCCTTTTGCCATAGCGGCTCAGGCTGATTTCAATTGCAACATTCCGGCGGGTTATGTTACGAACACCACCGACAACAGCGTGGCCAGTTGTGGCAGTAGCCTGCGCCAGGCTTTGCAATCTTCTCCTGCCGGACAAACTATCAACCTGACCCAGCTACCATCCGGGGCTACTATTTACCCGCAAACACCGCTGCCTGCCCTCAAGCAAGATAGCACCCTTACCGGCAACTGCAATAGTGTTTATGCGGGAAAACCCGGCCAACCGGCAGTCAGGCTAAATGGGAAGTATCTTGCCAGCAGTTACCCGCAGGCGGATGGCCTGGCTTTGACCAGTGGCAATACGGTGCAGGGAGTTGCTACGGGCAATTTCCCGGGCAACGGCTTCACTATAAACGGCACCAATATTAACCTCACATGCACCTGGTCCGGCACTTTAAACGGTATAAACCCTGCGCCCAACAACCAGGGGGTGGAAGTTCTGGCCGGTTCCGATAGCATCACCTTCGGTAATTCGAGCGACGTTTTGAAAGGTAATATTATCAGCGGCAACCGGCAAGCCGGCTTTAAGATCAGCGGCGGAGGACCGAACATCCTTTTCTACAATAACTATATCGGCTACAAAGCGGATGGCTCTACCGGGCTGAAAAACGGCGGCAACGGGCTGAAAGTAGCGCAAGGTGCTGCTATAAAGTTACGGCAGGGCAACAAAATCTCCAGCCGGTAAATAAGAACTACCGGGAAGGGTTTGCTCACTGCCATTTAGAGATTAATAGCAGAAGCCAATTGGATGGTTTGCAAACCATCCAATTGGCTCTTTTCTTATCCGGCAAGACCCATTAAAATTGGACCGTGAATTGGATGGCCCTGACTTCTGAAATCAGCAAAAGTAGAAAAGAAAAGATTGGAGTCGCGAATATGGTTGTTCCGCCTGAACTTGAGATTGCCCTGGAAGCGCCCACCCTGGCCGATGTATTTCAAGCCCGCAAAGTAGTCTACCAGCATCTTAAGCCAACTCCGCTTCTGCGGCACAGCGCCCTTTCGCAGCTTACCGGGGCAGAAATTTTTGTAAAGTGTGAAAACCTCTTGCCGACCGGGGCTTTTAAGGTGCGAGGTGGTCTGAACCTGGTATCGCGCCTGACTGACGAGGAAAAGAAAAGAGGAGTGATTACTGCCAGCACCGGTAATCATGGCCAGTCTGTCGCCTACGCCGCCCGGGCTTATGGCGTGAAAGCGATTATTGCCGCACCCCAGGGCAATAATCCGTACAAGCTAAAGGCCATGCGCAACCTGGGAGCAGAAGTGGTGGAAGTGGGCAAAGACTTTGACGAAGCCCGCGAGTGGGCCGGTGAAGAAGCTGCCCGCCAGGGCTACCGCTTCATTCATTCCGGCGACGAACCTTATCTGATTGCCGGAGTAGCAACCGGTTCGCTGGAACTGATCGAGGAAGTACCGGATCTCGATTATATCCTGGTGCCTGTCGGGGGCGGAAGCGGCGCTTGCGGCCACTGCATCGCCGCGAAAGGAGTTAACCCGCAGGTACAGGTGATTGGGGTGCAGTCGGAACATGCCCCAGCGGTCTACCAGACTTACAAATCCCACAAATTCACCACTACCCCGACCATCCAGACTTTTGCCGAAGGTATTGCTACCAGAGTGCCGTTCGCGCTGCCTTACAAGATTATGCAGGAAAAACTTGATGACATGGTGCTGGTGACCGATGACGAATTGCGGCAGGCCATTCGCATCTACCTTGAAACCATCCATCAAGTAGCAGAAGGAGCAGGGGCCGCTCCGCTGGCAGCCGCGCTGCGGTACAGGGAACGCTTTGCCGGAAAGAAAGTGGCCCTTATCATCAGCGGAGGCAATCTGACACTCGATACCCTGAAGCAAATTTTAACCGAGAAGTAGACTTTGAATTATGCTAAGTAATTACGCGCTGGGCACAATGGTCAATCTCGACCGCAAAAGCCGCATCCCGCTTTACCAGCAAATCAGCGAACAATTGCGCCAGCAGATTACCCAGGGCCTCCTGTCGGACGGTAGTTTTCTACCGCCCGAACGCACCCTGGCTCGCATGCTGGGAATTAACCGCAGCACTGTGGTAAACGCCTACGGCGAACTGGCCGCTTTAGGGCTGGTAGAGCCGCATGTAGGACGCGGAACAAGAGTGCGCCGCTCAGTAGAGCAGTCCGAAAAGGAAGTCATTCAGCGCACTCTGCCCTGGCCGGAACTGCTCCTGCCTTATAGCGAGTCAGTATCGAGCAAAGTTTTGCGGGAGATCGTAGCGCTCTGCTCGCGCCAGGAAATCATTTCGCTGGCGGCAGGCATCCCTAACCCGGATTACTACCCGCACGGCGATTTTGCGGCGCTCTTCCAGGAGATTCTGGCCGAGCATGGTGGGCATGCCCTGGAACATTGTCCACCCGAAGGCCACTACCAGCTTAGAGAGGCCCTGGCCAGACGCTTTTCAGCCTCCCTGCCGGTATCCGCTCCTCAACTGAAAGTGGATGATATTCTGGTGTTAAGCGGTTCGCAGCAGGGTATTTACCTGATCGCCGGGGCGCTCCTGGGACCGGCGGACCTTGTGATAACTGAAAATCCGACTTTCCTGGGAGCTTTATCGGTTTTTAAAGCCTTCGGCGCCCGGATTGCAGGTATTCCGGTTGACGAAGAGGGTATGCGCATAGACGTGCTGGCGCAGGTGCTGGAACGGCGCAGACCACGCCTGATTTACACGGTTCCCACCTTCCAGAATCCCTCCGGCGTAGTCCTTTCGCTGGCCCGGCGCAGGCAATTGCTGGCTTTGGCCCGCGCCTACAAAGTACCTATCCTCGAAGATGATCCTTATAAGGATATGTATTACGATAGCGCCACTAAACCGCCGCCTTCGCTCAAAGCGCTCGACCTGGCGGAAGGAGGCAATCAGGTAATCTACCTGAACTCCTTTGCCAAGAATCTCTTCCCCGGTATGCGGCTTGGCTGGATGGCGGCGCCGCCTGCGGTCATTGAGCGCAGTATTGCCGCCCGCCAACTGATTGATTTACACACTACCTCGCTCTACCAGTGGGCGCTGGCGCGTTATTTAGAGCGGGGTATGCTGGATAAGCACCTGGAGATGGTCCGGGGAAAGTACCGCGATCAGCGCGACGCGATGGCGAAGGCGCTCGATCACTACTGTGGGGATACCCTGGAGCGCAATCAGCCGCAGGGCGGGTTTTACTTCTGGTGCGCTATCAAAAGCGGCGAGAACAGTTTCAGCTTGCTTGAAAGAGCCGCTCGCCACAATATAGCCTTTGTACCGGGCAGCGGATTGGCCGTGCCGGGCGCAACCGACTGCGATAACCGGATACGCCTTAACTTTGCGGTGGCAAAACCGGAAGTACTGGAAGAAGGTATCCGGCGCCTGGGCGCCGTGCTGAAAATAAAAAATCCGCGCCCGCCTGCGCCCTTAGGACCCCGGCAGAGCAGCGGATTAGAATTAAAACCGCTGGTTTAGTCTATGCAACTAGTAGTATCCGGCGATCTTTACGACCGGGTTCTGTACATCTAACTGCACATACTTGGTTTCCAGGTAGCGAATCAGGCTCTCATTCTCGCCCAGGTCCGCCCCAAAGCTGACGTTAGCGTGGACCGTCGGGAAACCTTCCGGCACAGTGTTGGGTGGAATTTCGGTGCGCTGGAAAGAGATGCGGCTGAAAGGCGCAAGCGGCTTTGGCTCCGCCGCAAACTCCCGCACCGTAATTCGCCCGGTCACACCATCCGGCAGAGAGGGTACAATATCAAATCTCCGGTCATGCATGAGGCTCTCTTCCATCGGATAAGCCCCGCGCCGGGTAGCCATGGCCGTAAAGAAACTCGATTCGGCCTCTTTCTTGTCCCTCGGCATATTGTAGGTGTACTGGGTGCCGTTATATTCCACCACCACGCTCTGCTTGCGCCCGCTTAACACATCGTCTACCACGTGATCCCAGCTTGAACCCTGCGGGTCTACCGAGTGATAAACGCTGCGCTTGGGGATAACAGAATAATCCTTGTACAAAGCGGCATCCACCTGCGCTTCGTAGCCCGGATAAAGCTCGTATTCAGCCCTGCCACGTGGGGTTAAATGGGTATGGTTGGGCGATTGCGGAGGCACTACTACGTAATAAACTTCTGAGAGGTCTTGTGGCAGGAAAACGAGCGCCGAAAGGTCATTTTCATTCTGGAGCAGACGTTTGGTCAACAACAGGTATTCTACCCAGCGATACTCAAATTGCGCCACCCAGGGGTCGGAGAAAGCCTGTACATAGTCGGTTCGGCAAACTACTACAAAATCACCGATCTGGGTTCCGCGCTGTAGATTGGATAGAAGCCTGCGTTCATCCTCCAGTTTTACCAGATCAGTCCGGTCAGGTTCCTTTTCCTTCTTACCAAGTCCGAAAAATCCCATTGTTTTAACCTTTCTTAAGTGCGCTAGAACTACTCCTATAATTGCAGCTTATACAACCAGTGTAGCACCATTCAGAAGGGTAAACAATTAAAAAAATCACAATTCATAAGCTGCTAAGGTTGCAGCGTGATCGTGTAATGCGAAGGATTGAGAGTCTGAACGGCGTAAGGAGCGACTACCACAATAGCTTTGCTGAAAGGAAAGTTGATCCGCCCGCTGTTTGTGGCGTCGAGAGGAAAATCGCGAATACAGGATTGCCCGTTGTCGGCGGTAGCCAGGTTAGTAAGGTTAGAAGCGGCGCAAGGGCCATCCCGCCGGATAACCTGTACCCAGAAATGCTGCGGCAAAGTGACATTTGACCGAACAAAACCCTGGGCCTCCCAGCCATTCGCGCCGCTCTCTACATCATCTTTCCAGCCGATTTCGGGAATTTCAAAGTCATCAAAAAGAGCACCCTGGCGGCTGTATCCTTCATCGGTCAGGTAATCGAGCCGCAACTGAATCTTCTTTCCGGCATAGGCCGAGAGGTCAAAGCTCTCCTGGACCCAGTTTGCTTTTGTTTCGGTGCTATCCGCCAGCAGCAGGCCGGAAGAAAGACTCTGCCCGGTAAAGCCCGGTCCATAACTCTTGCCGTAAGGATCGCGGTCAGTAGTATATTTGCTGCCTTTGAGAGCCTGCCAGGTTTTGCCACCATCTGTCGAGGCTTCCACATAGAGCCAGTCGAAGTTAGGTTCAATATCGAACCAGGTCCAGAATTTAAAAGTGGCCTTATTCACACTCGTAAGATCAACCGTGCGGGTAAGCATGGTTTCGGTATCGTCGGCGCGGTTGCTCCACCAGGCCTCTTCACCGCTATGTGCGCCCGGCCCGGCTAATTTCACGGTTGAATCTCCCTTAAAGTCGAGGGTAAAACCCTTATCGCCGGAATCTACGCTGTAGTAGCGAGCGGCGTACTGGTTTAATTCTTCCGGTTTGCCGCCACTATTACGCAGGCTGGAAACCTTTTCGACCCGGCTACCAAAATCCTTGTAGTTATAGGCCGGGTCAGCCGTGCGGCGATTGAGATAGTTCGCCAGTACAAATTGCTTGAAGACGGTATCGCTGGTCAGGTCGGGATGCCCGTTATAGTAAAGAGCGTGGTCCACCGCTTTGAAGCCTGTCAGGCCCTTACCATTCTGGGCAATCCCACGCTCCATATCGAAGCCATAATGGTCTTTAAGAAAAGAGAGCCAGGTGTAGCCGCCGCCGTAATATTTGAGAGTGCCACAACTGCTACAGGTCCAGGCGTTTAGCTGAGTTTCGGGCGTGCTGAGATACTGGTTTTCCACCCCGCCAGAACTATAGCCGTTCATCACCTGGGATAAAATGCTGTTGCCTTCATTCAGCCAGATATCCTGGTTAGGCAACCAGCGGAAGTAAATCATGTGCTGGAATTCGTGGGCCAGGGTAGAAAGATAAAGGTCGGTGTTATTGGGAGCCAGTCCCATATAAAACATCTCCCGCTCGCTGCTATAGGGATTCACCGACTGTAGCAGGGTATTATCGGAGCTGAAAAAGCCGATGATGCTGGAGTCGAGTGGAGTATTCAGGATGACCAGGTGCGGGTCATTATCCACGCCGGGGTTGGGTTCATCACCAAAGTACTGGCGGGTGGTCGGATAAATTTTCTGTTCAAACTGGTCGGCCAGACGCGCCAGGGCGGCTTTGTCCTGGTGGTAATTATTATCCAGAAACATGTAGACATGGGGAGTAACCGCAACGGCCGTAGCCGTTACCTTAAAGTAACGCTTTTGCTCCTGGTTCAGCACGTAAAAGCTTTCCTGGTCGCCTACCTTATATGTTGGTTTAGTAACGGTATGCGCTTCGACAGGCTGGCCTTTAAGTCTCGAATAAACCGCGTAAGTATCGCGGCGGGGTGACAGAGTAGACTTCACCTCAAATTCGGTCAGGTAAGCGCCGGGCGGAGGTGGTGCGGCATTCGTTGCCGGGCTTGGCGCGGCCTGTCCGGTAAGGGAATTAGAAGTTAGAAACGCGCCAAAACCTGCTAACAATGCTATGAATATTACAACTAAAAGCAGGCTCCTGGGCCAGCGCATGATTATCCCCCTTTGCCAGGTTTATTCCGGTAGACTCGATTGTATTATCTTTACAACTGCCGCGCAAGCATACCGGTTAATAAATGGAAAAAGGCTAATACGGGTTTAATCTAAAAAAGAAAGGACGCAGCTATTGCGTCCCTTTTCAAGTTGAGGAGAATTTATGGCTAACTGTTTTTCTCAGCGCGATCCCGGATGCCTACCAGCATCTCTTTAGTCATAGTCAAAGTGGCCGGGTCGAAAACAACATGATAAAGGCCTGAAAGATTGTCGCGGTAACGGATAAGCAACCGCGAATGGCTCTCATCCACCGGATAGACCGCCAATACCCAGGTGCTAAATTTGCTGTCACCCAGCACCAGGGCATGATTTATCGGGTCAACCGCGTAAACCGGAACAGGCGGCGGGCTGCCGATTGAGATCGTATCACCCGGCTTGAGGTTCTGATATTCGGGAAGGATGTGGTCTACGCTGTGGATGTCCTGCAAAAAGAGGTTTTCCAGCCAGTCATAGCTGTAAAGACCGCCGCGCCCTTTGCCAATCTGCACCAGCCAGGGCCAGACTTTCTCAGCGGAGGCATTGATGCCAATAGCCTGGGTAGAAACCACAGCGGCGTGCGGGATAAGCTCATCGCCGGGCATAACCCGCTCTACTTCCTCATCGGTAGCACCCCAGCGCGCATCTCCGGGGCGCATGAAGAAGTAGTAAATGAATAAAGCCAGAAACAAACCTAGCAGGCCTGTTGCGATAAAGCTCAGAAAACGCAAGATTCTTCTACCCAGGCTGCGTTTGCCTTTTTTTTTCGAGACGGTAGTTGATGAGGCTTTAAGGGCTGTATTCATCTAGGCGTTACCTCTCTAACTGATTTTAGCTTTCTGCGAAGCTTTCTTGCTTGCCGGTGACAAGACCGGAGTAGCAAGATGAGGCGCTACATGATTCATTTCGGCGCGTACTTTGATACCCAGCAACATCTTGCGCTCCATAATGAACTGAATCGGCTCAAGCATAATCCGGTTGACCAGATAGCCCATTATAGTCGGTTTGAAATCGGAACGGAAGCGGATAATCAGACGAGTAGTATTCTCATCTTTCTGGTGTAGCACAAAAGCCCAGCTTGCAAAAGGTAGATTAGCCACAGGACTGACAGCGGTTTCGCCGGGAGTGCTTAGAACCAGGTGCTTTTCAGGCTCTAGCTGAGTCACTAACATGGCCGGGTCAAAATCTTTGGGAGGCGCCAGGCAGATTTTATCGCCTAACTTCAGATTCTGGTACTCGGGTAAGATTTTGTCGGCGTTATAAATCTCACAGCCAAAGAGATTTTCCAGCTTATCGTAACTGTAGAAGCCACCGCGCCCCTGCCCCATCTGGACCAACCAGGGCCAGATTTCGGCCGGAGTAGCTTTCATTTCAAAAGCGCGGGTAGTTACATAGCGTGGCTTTACCACAATTTCATCGCCGGGCAGTTTTCCATCAACTTCTTCAGAGGTGGCGCCCCAGGTCAGAATTTTTGGCCGGATTACTCCATAATATACGCCTAATCCTGTTCCGAGCAAAGAGGGTAAGATACGCGGAAATAGCTTTTTCTTGCCCTTCGACTTTTCTTCCGGCTCCTTTTTAGCTTTAGTCATACTCAACTCCTTTTCTTATCCTGTTGTCCGAGATATTCAAGTCAGGTTGCCAGTTTGTAAAAGAACGTCGGTTAGAGGCGGTTTATGAATCTTCCCGGGCAATCTATAAAGCTGATAATCGCCTTGATTAATCATAAAAAATCAGTCTTTAAAACAAGGTTAATAACGGCAAAAAAGAGGTTAAGGCTACCTGTAGCTACTGAAAAGGGTCATTAAAGAAATGGTAGTCTTTAATTAGTACTACCCGGATTCGGCTCTTTTTTTGTAGCTATGAATACTTTAAGGCTCTAGACCCTATGTTACACTCAAAATAGTTTCAAAACAGGTTGCTATACAGGTGCGCCTGGCGCATTCAGAATAGCAATTTCCATTCTGCCTCGTCAGATTTTCTTTTTAGGTCGAAATTACCCGGTCCGGTACAAGGGCTTTCTTTGGTTTACCCCTAAAAGGCCGAGGGTTTCGCTTTTTAATAAATCTACCTGTATGGACTGTTGACATAGAAAGGCGTCTTTATATATGAACCAGCGAGTAATTGCAGTTTACGGCAAGGGCGGGTCTGGCAAGAGTTTCCTGACAAGTTGCCTGAGCGTGCGCATGGTGCAGCAGGGCCGGCGAGTGTTGCAAATCGGCTGCGACCCCAAACACGACTCAACCGCAACCCTTTTTAAGGGAGTACTGCTGCCGACCATCCTGGAAGTCTGGCGCGAGTTTCATGAGAACGGCGAGGACGACAGCCTGAAGGCCAGTGACGTGATTTTTGAACGCGGCGGAGTGTACGCGGCGGAACTGGGCGGGCCAGAAACCGGGCGCGGTTGCGGCGGTAAAGGCATTGTGCTGGGCTTTGATACACTGATGAAACTGGGATTGGCCGACTGGGACTTTGACGTAATCCTGCTGGACTTCCTGGGCGACGTAGTCTGCGGCGGCTTCGGGATGAGCTTTGCCCGCTCTATCGCTCGCGAAATCATGATCGTAGCCGGAAACGACCAGCAATCTCTCTATGTCGCCAACAATGTCAGCCGGGCCGTAGCTCACTACAGCGACGAGGGCAGCAGCAGCGAAGTGCTGGGCCTGATTTTGAACAAGGATGACGGCACAGGCGTGGCCCAGGAATACGCCGAACAGGTCGGAGTGCCTATCCTGGCGAATATGCCGTTCATTCCGAACGCTGTAACCATGAAAGACGCTTTCGATGTCATGGAAATTCCTGAAATGCGTGTGGCGGTAGACCAGTTAATTCACAACATCGACCACACTCAGTCGGTAGTGCCGAGCCCGCTCGATTTTGAAGAATTCTACCGCATGTTCTCGCAAAAAACGCGTGGTCGCCTGCGCAGCGCCAACCTGGATGAGCTATTGAACCGCGAGGAGGCCTTAGCGTATGCCGGATAAAATTACCGAATTGAAAACGGGCCGCACTATCAACCTGGTGGCGAAAGGCGGCGAAGAAGTCACGGTAGGTGACGGCAAAGGCGAATGCAGTATGCATAGCGCCACCATGTGCCCGGCCTTCGGCTCGCTACGCGTCACCATGCGAATTGAGGGCATGGTCCCGGTGCTGGTCGGCGCGGTAGGCTGCCTCTACGGCCTTGACTTTGTTTCGCATTTCTACGCGGCCAACAAACCGATAGTCTCACCCTCTCTCACGGCCCGCGAACTGGTACAAAGCGACTTGACCGACAAGGTGATGGATATTATCAACGATGTGGTCAAGCACGAAGAACCACGTATGATCGCGGTGATGTCGCTCTGCACGCCGGAAACGAGCGGGCTGCACCTGGAGTTGTTACCGCGCCAGATAGGCCAGACTGAAGTTATCCCAATGCGCGTTCCGGCTTATGGGGTGCCGACTCATGCCGAAGCTAAAGATGTAGCGATCAGCCAGATCATTAAACGGCTGGGCGAGAACATGGTAGAAAAGGGCCAGGAAGAAGCTATCGCCAGCGACGGTCTTGTGACGGTGGGTGAAGTCTTCCCGACCGATCCGCTTCAACTGGGAGCCGTGTTGCAACGCTTTGGTATAAAACACGTGGCACATCTGCCGCACAAGGAACTGAACGCTTTCTTTGAGGCGCCCAAAGCGCGCGTAGCCGCCCTGCTGCACCCCTTCTATGACCGCACGGTCAAAGAACTGGGCCTGCTGGGGGTAAAGCCGCTCTACAGCGCCCCGGTTGGTGCGCACGGCACCTACAACTGGATCAAAAACCTGGGAGCGTTATTACGCTTATCGGCGAGGAAGGTAGAAGAAGTGGCGGATGACGAAGCCCAGAAAGTAGCCGACGAACTGGACGCAAGCCGTATGGACGGCGTACGGATTATGATCGCGGGCTATGAGGGCAGCGAAATGCTCTTTGCCCGCCTGATGGTCGAGGCAGGCGCGGATGTCTGCTACGTTTCGACCAGCGTGCGCAACGGTCCCGGCACTAAAGAGGATCAGGCCTGGTTGGCGGAACATGGTGTGGAAGTCTTATTCCGCAAACGTCACGAAGATGACCTGATGGCCCTGGAGAAACTCTCGCCCGATTTAGTGGTCGGTTCCAGCAACCTGGAAGCAGTAGCCAAGCGGCGGGGCATTCCGGCAGTCTACTACACCAACATTGTAGCCGCCCGCCCAATCCTGCTTTCTACTGGAGTAAGGCCGCTGGTCGAACACATGCAAACCGTTCTGAAAGGCGCCAGCACCTTTAATTACATGCGCGATTTCTTTGCGGAAACCCTGGCCGAAGACCCGGTGCGGGAAGCCATTAAGCTCAGTATCTAATAAAGGAAAGGCATTCTCACTCATGCCAGATAAGTCAAAAGACCCTTTTGCGGCCGATTTCGACCCGATGGCCGACGATGATTTTGGGCCGCCCAGGGCTAAAATTATTAAAACTCCCCGCCTGATTGCCTCGGAAATGCTGGGCGAAGAAGAGAATATCGGGGTAGGTGGTGATGATTTCGGTAGCGCTCGCCCGAAAGCTGCGCGTAAACTTTTTGATCCTATAGCAGAAGAAGACCTGGAAGACGATCTAAAGGTTGCGCCTAAATCCAGAATCGAAACTGCCCGGAACAAAGACCCCTTGCTGGAAACCGGTAGCACCGCGCAGATCGGTTTTACCGCCAGCAAGACCGGAGTAGGCGACTTCTGGGCCTCTGCCCGCAGCAACAACAAACCGGGCGCGGAAAAGCGCAAAGCGGAAAGCGCCAGTAACCAGGAAGAAACCAGCGGTCCCACCAAAAACGCTTTCGTGCGCCGCAAGGATAGTGTGAAATTACCCGGCGAAGCCAGCGAGCGCGAACGCATCCGGCGTATCGCCGAGGCTACCTTTGGTGAGGACGGCAAAGACGCTCCTAATATTCCCCTCGATACGCCCGTTTCAAACGGCTACTGGGGCGCTATGTGGGCCTTCACATCCATGAAAGATGTAGAGGTGGTGGTGGATGCCCCGGTAGGCTGCTACAGTTTACCCGCTACAGCCACCGTCAATTACACCGACGCCCTGCCTGAACTGGAAAACCTGGCCAGTTCCAATATTACCGAAATAGAAGTGACCCTGGACGGCACTACCCGCAAAGTGCTGGACGCCGTGCGGCGGGTGAAAGAACGCGAACAAGAAAAGGGCCTCAAAAAGCACCTGATTGTCATCAGCAGCCAGGAAAGCGAGTTGATCGGCGCGGACCACGTGATGAGTCTCAGCCGCAAACACCCGGACGCCATCTACTTCACCAGCCATGCCTTTGAAGAAGATGAGTGGCGCTCCCGCGATAGCTCGTTACTCTGGCTCTACGAGGAGCGTAAACGCCGGGGTGAAGCCGGAACGCCGGACCCGCAGACGGGAGTACGAGTTAACATTATAGGCCCGACCTACGGCTGCTTTAACAGCTACGCCGATTTGCATGAGATTAAGCGGCTGATTAAAGGTGCGGGCGGTGAAATTCATTACGTTTATCCGATGGAAGCCAATTACGCCGACATGGATAAGCTGGAAGAGAGCGCGGTCAACGTGGTGATGTACCGTGAATTCGGGGGCCAACTGGCCGAAAAGCTGGAAAAGCCTTATCTCTACGGCCCGGTCGGGATGCAGGAGACTACCGAATTTATCCGCGAGTTGGGCCGCCTGCTCGGTACTTCGGAACAGGCTGAAGCTTTCATCCGGCAGGAGAAACGCGATACTCTTCTGCCCATCTGGGATATCTGGCTGGGCGCGCCCCAGGATTTTTACAACACTACCAGGGTAGCGATTATCGCGAACGAAAGTTACGCCCTGGGTCTGAAACGCTTCCTGGGCGAAGAACTGGGTATGCCGGTCTGCCTGGTGGTCAATCGCCAGCAGTCTAACGACGCCAACCAGTGGCTATTGCGCAATAAGCTGGCCAAAGAACGACCGACGATTGTCCTGGGGAGCATGAACGAGCGCATCTACATCGCGGAAGCGGGAGTACCTTCGCGCTTCCTGGCCGCCAGCCTGCCGATGCCGCTGATTATGCGCTCGGTGGGGACGCCTTATATGGGCTACCGAGGGTGCGTCTACCTGATGCAGGTGCTCACTAACATGATTTTTGAGGTGCTGTTTGAGATCCTGCCAAAAGAGCGCCGCACGCCGGGAGCACCGGGGCAGGCCGCCCAGAACCAGTTCGGCGCTAACTCAAAACCAGGTCAGCAGGTCGCACCGGGCCAACCGAACGAGAAATTTTCGGCCAAACTGGACGAGTTGAGCGGCGGGATTACCTGGACGCCCGATGCCAAAGCAATCTTCGACCAGCTACTGGAAAAAGTGCCCTGGGTAGCCCGTATCTCGGCTTCGGACAAACTGCGGCAGGTAGCGATTGCCGAAACCCGCGCAGCGGACCAGCCGGTGGTAACACCCGAGTTTGTAATGAAGGCTCTGCCTAAAGTAATGATGTAACCACCATTGATGACTAACAAAAAAGACCCGCTCCGTTTTGGCGGGTCTTTTTTTGTCTGAATATACTCAGGCCATGCGCCAGATTTGCGCGCCGGTAGCCCCCAGGCCATTTAACGAAATTACGCCATTCTCTACAGCCAGTTCCTGCCCGCTTAATAAATCGTGCAGGCGCGAGCCATCGGGCAGATTGGCGTGCCGGACGGGTAAAGCTTCCAGGCCATCATCTGCGCGGCGTATCACTACCAGCAACCGATCGCCCGGCGCTTCACGCACAAAAGCCAGGGTGTCACCGGAGGCATAAACCTGCTGGTAACCGCCCTCGATGAGAGCCGGAGAACTCTTACGCAGTTCGATCAGCTTCAGGTAGAAGGCGCGTAAGTCCGTATGCCAGCGCTGCGGTTCCCACTCCATGCAGCGCCGGTTATCCGGGTCGGCGCCACCCTCCAGGCCGATTTCATCTCCGTAATAAACGCAGGGCACGCCCGGGTAGCTAAAGAGCAGGGTAATGGCAACCCGGGCCTTTTGCTCATCTCCTTTTACTACAGTAAAAATACGCGGCACATCATGGCTGCTAAGTTGGTTAAATTGCTGAAGCGCAATTTGCCAGGGAACAGCGGCGCGGAAAGCCTGCCACTGCGCCGCGAGGGCTTCAGTCGGTAAAGGGGTGTAATCGGCCTGGGGAGCATTACGGAGTTGACCTAATTCGAAAGCGGCTAACCAGCGCCAGAGCGGCTTGATAAAGCCCATGTAATTCATGGTAGCATCCAGTTCGTCGCCCTGTAACTGAGGTGTGCCGTCAAAAAAGTTTTCGCCCAGGATATAGGCTTCGGCTTTTTCAGACTTAATCGCCCGGCGCATGCCGCGCCCGATCTTATGACCAAGCTGACTCTCTCCCTGCCGCCCCATCATGTTAGCTACGTCCAGCCGCCAGCCATCAATACTAAAGGGAGGCCGCAACCAGTAACGCATAATAGACTGCTCACCCTCGTACATTTTCTGGCGCAATTTCAGGCTGCGATAATTCAGTTTCGGCAAACTGCCCACCCCTAACCACGATTCGTATTCATTGGGATGCTGGCGGAAGGTATAAAACTCGTTCGTTTCAGCCTCAGTGTTGGATTGGGCCGCTGTAAACCAGGGATGCGTATCACTGCTATGGTTCGGCACAATGTCCAGCATCAGGCGCATGCCGCGTTCGCTGCAAGCCTCGCGTAACCTTACCAGGGCTTCATCTCCGCCCATATGCGGGTCCACCTGGTAGTAATCAGTCACATCATACTTGTGGTTGCTGGGCGAGGTGAAAACCGGGTTGAGATAGAGCGCTGTCACGCCCAGTTCTTGCAAATAATCCAGTTTTTGCAAGACGCCCTGCAAATCGCCGCCGAAAAACTCGAAACTGGCCTCAAAGCCTTTAGAGGGCAGTGCTCCCCATTCTCGCGCCACCACTGGGCGGCCATAGCGGCTATACTCGCCCGTACGGACGTTATTGGAAGGATCGCCATCGGCGAAGCGGTCCGGGAAAATCTGGTAAAAAACGCTCTGTCTTACCCACTCCGGCGCCTGGTAACCGGCCAGTAGTTTGAAATCTCCCGCGTCTGGCTGGTCATGACGCGTTACACCCGCAGCATTAAACCAGTAGCCGCCTTCAGCAGTAAGGAGCAAGAAGCGGTAGTGCATGAGAGGCATTTCCAGCTTCAAGCGTACCTCCCACCAGTTGCAAGCCGCATCCTTCCCGGCAAATTCCGCCGGCACTACCCGTTGTTCTCCGTCCGGGGAAGTGCGTAAAAATACTTTTTCTACAGGCGCATTTAGTCCGGTTCGCAGCCGGAGGGTAACCTCGGCGCCAGGTTCAAAGGCGGTGGCATCAGGTATGGTATAAAGCGGCGAACCATCGTGGTGTATTGAAGCCGCCCAATCGGGAAGTAACATAAAAATTGTCCTTGTGAATAGAAAGCGAAAATTGCAAGCTTTAAACTCCAGTAGTTTATCATAATTCCAGTGTTTATCTTATCTATTTGGGAAGTTGAAGTTAATTTGATCTTTATGTTTTTGCAATAGCCTTTTTGGTAAAATAGAAATATAAGATTTAATTTTTGTAGCAGGTTTCTTTACGAGAGAATTTCAGTAGTCGCAGTCAGGATGTTCCTAAAATTAAGCCGGGAATTTAGCAAGAAAGGCTTACATATGTCTGATAATCCCACTGAAGTTAAATTTAATCCACGAGAAGAGAGTCATATCCGGCAGCTAGTTGCCAACATGGTAAACGGCAATTCCTATGACCTATACCAGAACGGTTCTGAACTACGGAAGATCGGTAAACCTGCTATACCAGCGCTGCTAAAGATTGTTAACGAGGATGATTCTAGTGCGGGGGGTTGGGCAGCCAGTGTTCTTGGATCAATTAATGACAATAGTATCATTGAACCTCTCCTTGAAGCGTTGGAGAAAGGAAAGTACTGGGCAACCTGGGGCTTAGCCAGTTTTGGTTCCAAGCCTGTCCCACAGCTTATTTCTCTACTTAGCCATCCTGATAGGCATGTACGCTACTATATAGCAAGTACTCTAGGTCAAATTGGAGATTCTGAAGCTGTGGAGTCTCTTGTTAATTTATTGCAAGACATAGACCCGCAAGTACGGCGGACAACAGCATATGCTCTACAAGATATAGGAGATCGTAGAGCTATAGAACCACTTACTTTGGCGCTGAGTGACGAAGATGATTTCGTTCGAAAAATAAGCCTGGCAGTTCTGGAAGACTTTTATTATACAGAACTGCGCTCGGCCAGAGAAAATCCCCCTAGCAAAGGTTTAATTCTTCTCGTGTTTAATTATGGAAGTGATCGAGTATCCTACTCAAAAAAGGTAGAAGCTGCGGGCTATGAGGCTATAACTGCCAGAGAGACTCAAACCGTATTGTCTCAATTGGCAAATCTGCAAGAAGTACGCGGCAAAGTGCCTGATTTAATCATGGGCGATTATGCTCTATGGGAAGATGATGAAGCCAGGCTGGTGAAGGAGCTAAAAGCAAATCCTCTATACCGGAATATACCGCTTGTATTTGTGATTGGGTCTTACTATCCGCCAGAATATAGCCCATACCTGGATTTGATTATAGGCGGAATTAGTGAAGAGCAGTTAGCTGCAAAATTACCAATCTGGATAAGCAGTGCCGTACAGAAGGATTAGAGAAAAGGAATAGTACTAAAAGGTTAATCAGCCAGAATAGGTTCATGAGTTCCTTAAGTTGCTCAGAGCTTTAAGAGATTAAGAGTAGTAAAAGTTAACTAACTCCTTATCCAGTGAAAGGGTACGGGTAAGCTTCAATAAACTAACCTGCACCCTCTACTGGCTTTTAGTTACTTCCTACTGGTAATGAGGTAACAACAGGCGAATCCCTGTTCGATAGCTCACAAGTTAAACTTATTTTTTTGAAATGCGGCGCGCCAGGTAATTACCAATAAGCTGAATGACTTCCACCAGCACGATTAGCAAGATGACCGTTATACTCATCACGCCGGTATCGAAACGCTGGTATCCGTAGCGGATAGCCAGATCGCCCAGACCGCCGCTACCGACTGCGCCTGCCACAGCCGAATAGCTCAAAAGGCTAATTACGGTAATAGTCAGGCCCAGCACCAGCGAAGGCATGGCTTCCGGGATGAGCACTTTGGTGATAATCTGCCGGTTGGTGAAGCCCATCGAGTTTCCGGCTTCAACCAGCCCCCGATCTACCTCGCGCAATGAAGTTTCGGCGACACGCGCAAAGAAGGGAATAGCCGCCAGGGTCAGGGGAACAATAGCGGCGGTCGAGCCAATCGAAGTGCCTGCAATCAACCGGGTCAGCGGCGTAATTGCCACCAGCAGGATGATAAAGGGCAGAGAGCGACCGACATTAACGATTGCGCCTAACACCCGGTTCAGCCAGGGAGCCGCAAGTAACCCTCCGGGTTCAGTGGTGACCAGCAAAACGCCCAGCGGCAGACCAATCAGCGCGGTAAAGAGGGCAGAGACACCCACCATATAAAAGGTTTCTTTAGTGGCGTCCAGCAAAGCCGGTAAAAGGGTTGACCAATCCAGTTCCATTACTGTACCTCCACTCGCAGGCCTAGCTCTTGTATATAAGCCAAGGCCGGACCGATTTGCTGGCCCATCAATTCTACCTGTAGCTGGCCGATACGCCGCTCTCCTACTTTCTCGATGCTGCCGCTCAAAATATTGGCGTCCACATCAAAACGGCGCGCCAGGGTAGTAATAACCGGTTGGTCGGCCACATCGCCGGTAAAGGTAATAGTGGCAATCGCGGCCCCGGCCTGTGGAACATGCCCATTGAAGTGAGGGAAAAACTCGCGGGAGAGTAGCGAACCGGGCTGGGCTGCCAGGTCTAATACCGGGCCTTGCTCTACAAGCTTTCCGGCGTTCAAAACGGCTACTTTCTGGCAAATCTGGCGCACCACGCTCATTTCGTGCGTAATAAGCATGATGGTAAGGCCCATGCGCCGGTTAAGGTCGCGCAGCAATTCCAGGATAGAGCGGGTGGTCTGGGGATCAAGCGCCGAAGTAGCTTCATCGGAAAGCAAAACGCGTGGTTCTCCGGCCAGGGCGCGGGCTATCCCAACGCGCTGCTTCTGTCCGCCGGAAAGCTGGGCCGGGTAGGCTGTAGCCTTATCTTCCAGGCCAACCAGTTTGAGGAGTTCTTTAGCGCGGACCTGGCGGGACGGTTTATTGTAGCCCATTACTTCCAGCGGCAATTCTACATTCTGGGCCACTGTGCGTGAGCTTAACAGATTGAAATGCTGGAAAATCATCCCTGTATGCTGGCGAGCCTTGCGCAATTCCGCTCCTGCTAGGGCCAGCATATCCTGGCCGTCGACAATTACCCTGCCTTTAGTGGGCCGCTCCAACATATTGACGCAACGAATGAGCGTACTTTTACCCGCTCCGCTCTGGCCCAGCACCCCGAATATCTCACCCTCAGCTACTTCAAGGCTTACATCATCCAGGGCTACCACCGCCTGGTCACCCTGGCCATAAATTTTGGTTATATTTTGAAGCGAAATCACTTGCTTACCACCCGCTCCTTTTTTCCTTTGTTTTGAATACTTTTTCTATTTAAGCTTGTTTGAATAGGAAGGGGCAACCCTGAAACCAGCGTTGCCCCGACCGACCCGGCAATTTTCATACTGCCAGGTAACTTTTTATTAAAAAGCCGGAATGACCGACCCTTTGTATTTCTGCTCGATAAACTGCTTAACTTCCGGGGAGTTAAGCAACTTTGCCAGCTTTTGGACACGCGGGTCATTCTCATGCCCTTTCAAGACGGTTAAAACGTTGGCATATGGATTATCCTGGCCTTTTTCGAGAGCCAGGGCATCTTTGGAAGGAGTTAACCCGGCCGATAAAGCGTAATTCCCGTTGATAACCGAAATGGTGGTATCATCAAGCGAACGCGGTAATTGAGCCGCTTCAAGCTCTTTAATTTGCAGCTTTTTGGGATTATCCGTTATGTCGTTTACAGTAGCATTCGTGCCCGCACTGGCCTTGAGCTTCAACAGGCCATTCGCCTGGAGTAATTGCAGGGCGCGTCCGCCATTAGTAGCGTCGTTCGGGATAGCAACTACGGCATTCTGCTGTACATCGGCCAGCGATTTGATCTTATGAGAATAAATACCCAGCGGCTCGATAAAGACTTTGGCTACCGCGGTCATATCAATATTATTTTTCTTGCCAAAATCTTCCATGTAAGGAACATGCTGGAAAAAGTTAGCGTCTATCTGGCCGTCTTTAAGCGCCATATTAGGCTGAACATAGTCTGTAAATTCCACTACTTGCAGGTTCAAACCTTCTTTTTCGGCCAGGTTGGTTTTTATGTAATTCAAAATTTCGCCGTGAGGAACAGCGGTGGCTCCGATTTTGAGCGGCGCATTTGTGTCAGATGCTGCTGGCTGGCTATCTCCACAGGCGGCCAGTAGCAGTGAGAGTAGTGCCGAAAGCAATAACAAACCACTTAAATACCGTTTCATAAATAAGTATCTTTCTCCAAACCGTTTAGTAAACCGGATTATGATTATTGATATATATGATAATCTTACTCATATATTTTACCTGAACCCTCAAAGATTGTCAAATAAATCACAAGCAACCTGATCGGGACTACTTTAATCCCTCTTTACCTCTTCCAGTCCTTGCCGTATAATTTCATTATCATATTCAAGAATTGTGTAAGCCTGTGGATGCCTCATAACCTACAGAAAGGGCATCAATCCTACTGGAAAACAGCTACCTCACCGGGTAGTCTCATAAGCAAACCATTACTCAATAAGGAATAACTGCGTGAGTTTAACCGCTGAAACTATTCGCCAGAGGTTTATTAACCTGCTAAAGATAAACGAAGCACTGACCTCTGAAACTGATTTTGATGCCCTCTTAAATTTGATTGTCAGTAAATCCAGCGAACTCTTAAAGGCTGAACGAGCTACCCTGTATTTATTCGACCCTGCTACTAAAGAGCTATGGTCGAAAATCGCGCAGGGCCATAGCGAGGAAGTCATCCGCCTGTCATTAGGCCACGGAATCGCCGGGTACGTTGCGGAAAGCGGGCAACCGCTGATACTGGATGATGTTTACCAGGATGCCCGTTTCGATCCTTCGAATGATTTATCCAGTGGCTTTCATACTCGCAACATGGTAGTGATGCCTCTGCACGACCGGGAAGGCAAACTGGTAGGCGTCTTGCAGGTCATTAACAAACTTGTAGAGGAAGGCCCTTTCGACGCAGATGACGCCGAACTGCTGCATGCTCTTTCCTCTACCGCCGCGATTGCCCTTCAAAATGCGCGTTTGCTGGAGGAAGTACAGGAAAAAGAACGCCTCAACGCCGAACTGGAAATAGCCGCCGATATTCAACGCAATTTACTGCCGCTAACCATGCCGCTAATTGAGGGAATTGAAATGGCGGCTTTTTGCCGCCCGGCCAAAGTGATGAGCGGTGATTACTACAATGTTATGGATTTCGGCGACAAAGTAGGCCTGGTGGTAGCGGACGTTTGTGGCAAGAGCGTACCTGCCGCTTTTCTTATGGCCCTGGCGCATAATACCGTGCGCATGTCGATGCAGCACAGTCAGCAGCCCCGCGAAATGTTAAGGCAGGCTAATCGCTGGCTTTATAACCAGATGGGCGACCGTTATGTGGCGGTTACTTATATGTTGCTCGATCTAAAAAAGAAACGTTTTCTGGTCAGTAATGCCGGGCAACCCACCTACCCGCTGCTGGTACGTAACGGTGTCTGCTACCCTGTTGAACAGGGGGGGCTACCGCTGGGACTGGTCGAAGATGTGGAATACACCCAATCAACCCGCAGTCTTAATTCCGGCGATCTTATTCTGATTTACACTGATGGGGTAGTAGAAGCCGTCAATAGCGCCAGGCAGGAGATTTTTACTTTTGAACGGCTGCACCGCGTTGCCAGCGAATGTACCGGCTTAAACCCGCAAGAGGTTATTGAAAAAATAGTTAAAGCGATTGATGAATTTGTTTATCCGGGCGAGCAATCTGATGATATTACTATAATGGCCTTTAAAATCATCTAACTGTTACCCCGAGGCAGAAAGATCGTAGTATAATAAGAACCTGTAATAATTCCAGCTAGAAGCAGGTTGCCGGTGCTAATTGCACTTCCGGCTTAAAGGAAGCCCCGTAGGGCTGTTTAACAGGAGGAAACCACCGTGGCGGAAGCGGAGAAGAAAAGCGATATCATCAAACCGGCCGGTAAACAGAATTTTGTTGACCTTACAGTCCCAGTTAGCAAAAAGCCCATGATTGCTGTCCATGATAAAGATCTTGATCTTGGCTACCAGTTACACGTAGCTGACGCCAAAAATCTTGGCCGGGACCAGACTGTCGTTAAAGAGCTATCAAGTTCTGTTAATATACCGGGAGCAGGTAAAGGCGGAGTTAGCGGCGGACCGGCGAGTGGCAATAATGGCCCGCATTATGGCGCTGCCACTAATTCAGGCGATAATAGCGGAATGCACAGTTCCGGTACTTCCAGTCAGACCGGGGTGCCAACTTCTACCGGTGAAGGCGGACGCCATACCGGTTCTGCTGGTACCGAGAGCGACTCTGCTAATGAAAATAAGCAGTAAGAACCCCGGACGATGCATTTAATTTGCTTTTCAGGATTTTAAACTGTACCTGTAAGAGGTACAGTTTTTTGTTTCTTTTTTTTTTGAAATAACTCAATATTCCTACTAAGGAACTATTCCCAAAGCAAAATAATTTGGATATAATAGTTATGTCACCTGGATTTACGTCAAAAGCAGTAATAGGGGCGTACCTGCTGACACATCGCGCAACCTCCTACCTTTAAAATATTTGATTAAACTTTCCCTATTTTCTTAGTTACTGTGCGGCTTATCCACAAGAGCGAGCTCTCTCGTTAAAAAATTTAAATCCCTGGCAAGTTTTCTGCTATGAGTGATTTGCCGCATATTAAAAGGTAAATATATACGAGAAAATATTGCATAACTTTTATTGCTGTAAAACCATTTAACAAGTAGAAGAGATACAACAAAGACCTCCTATGGATCATAGGGTAGCTGGTAAAGCAGCCCTCCTTCCAACAATAGGGATAGTAAGGAGCATTCCGGTGAAAGTGTTATCGCGCAAGCTTTTTGTTCAAATCCTGGCACTGGCAGTAATGCTAATCTTTTTTGATAGCACCGGCCTAAGCTTAGCTGCTTCTGATGCCACTGGTGGATCCAACGGTACCGCCAATCAGGTGGCGACCCCTCTGAACCCTTCTAAAGTTTATTTTCCGGATTTTGGACAGACCGTACCCGAACCTCTTCTGCATTACTGGCGCGCAAACGGCCAGTATAACCGCTTCGGCGGCCCTATGTCGCGCGCCTTTGTAGATAGCAGCGGTAATACGGTCCAGTATTTCCAGAAATTAGCCCTGGCCTATTACCCGGCTTTGCAAGGGACCGGGTGGGAGTTACGGCCTTATAACCTGGGGCAACTCTACTTACAGGCCCAATCTCCTGCCGTACTTAACGCCGCTCCTTTTGCCAGGGTAGCGGCCGCTCCCAATACTAACACTCGCAAATACTTCCCTGAAAGCGGCCATTTCGTCTCCAACGGGTTCTACGGTTTGTACAACTCAACCGGCCAGCTTTACATGTGGGGCTACCCGCTTAGCGAAGAATATTCGCTTACCCTCTCCAATGGTCAAACCTTTACGGCGCAACTATTCGAACGAGGCCGCATGCTCTGGTCGGCAGCGACCGGGGTTATGGTTGACCCGAACTTTGGCACCGAAATGTCCGCTTTCAATAAAGCCGATATTTCGGTAGATCTAAACGATGCTAAAGCTCCTGTCTATAACACTAACCTCTGGGAACACTGGGTAGATGTAAACCTCTCGACTCAATCCGCCATCTTCTATGAGGGTGATATACCGGTGCGTACAACCCTGGTAACTACCGGCAAACCCGGCCACGAAACGCCCGTGGGAACCTTCCATATTCTCCGGCGGGTCTATAATGAGCATATGAAGGGGGGGACTATTGGGTCGGAAGACTATTACGACCTCTACAATGTGCTCTACACCCAGTACTTTACCTGGGAGGGACATGCCCTGCATTATGCCTGGTGGCGCAGCGTCTTTGGGGTAACCGGCAGCCATGGTTGTGTAAACCTCGATTACAGCACCTCCGAGTTTGCCTGGAATTTCCTGTCGTTAGGTAGCCGTGTTACCATTCACTATTAGTTATTAAAAGTCTCGCCCGGCGCTAGACTGCGCCGGGCTTTAGCCTCGATGCCTGACGAACCGCAAAAACCGCAGACGCTGAAGCGAGCACCGCTAAAAACAGGTGTTTCACTCAGTTACAAAACCTGGGGGCGCGCTGATAACGCGCTCCCACTTGTTTTGTTGCACGGCTGGGCCGGTTCAATGCAAGACTGGCGGTTGCTCGAACCCCTGATAGCCAGGGATTATTACTGTCTCAGCTATGATGCGGCGGGCTTTGGGTCGTCCCAGTTCAACTCTGGCGAACCGACCGCCAAGACTGATTTCTCAATAGAGCGCTATGTTGAAGATTTGAAAGCGCTGTTAGATCAGGAAAATTTAGAAAAAGTACATCTGGTCGGGCATAGCTGGGGTGGCGTGATTGCGATGGCTTTCGCGGCACGTTACCCGGAACGCGTGGTAAGCCTGGTTGCGATTGGCTCGGCTTACTTCGACCCGGAAAACCGCCTGCACATTGCTCTCAAATGGGCCAGTTATCTGATCGGGCAACTTATACTGCTACTTAAAGGCCCGCTCAAGAAGTGGAAAGGACTCCGCCGCGTGGCTGCCCGGCGCTACTTCTACCGTCCGCCTGACCCGCTAGAGACTGAAGAACTAATGCAAGAGGTTTTGGCTTCTGACCCGCAGGCGCTTATCCAGACCCTCTTAAGTGGTTATGAAGTGCGGTTCAAAACCGTCTGTCCGGCCATTGCCTGCCCAACTCTCTATCTTGGTTGCAACCGGGATGTCGTAGCGCCGACCGCCTACGTGGAAGCATTCGTTCCTCTCACGCCCGGTTCAAGTTATCATCAAATGCAGGATTGCGGCCATTTTCCGATGATTGAAAAACCGTTAGAACTTTACGAAGTATTGAGAAATTTCTGGGAGAGCCATAAAGGGGAAAATTAAAAAGGCCCTTCCCAGTAAAAGGGAAAGGGCCTTATTTTAGTCCAGAATTAGTGGCCGCAAGCGCGAGCCATGCCGGCGCCATCCCCGGTATCGAAGGAGTGGCCGCAGGAGCAGGATGAAACAGCGTTCGGATTGTGGACAGTAAAGCCACCGCCCATCAGGCTATTTACGAAGTCAATTTCCGCGCCTTCCAGGTACTTGCTGCTGAACTGATCAACGTAAACTTTTACGCCCTCAGCTTCAGTAATTTCGTCACCATCGCGGATTTCGTTCTCCAGCACCATCTGGTACTGGTAGCCGCTACAACCGCCGCCCGCAACGAACACACGCAGACCCAGGTTCGGGTCGTTTTCTTCCTCTTGCAGGATTTTCTTTAATTGTTTGGTTGCCTCTTCAGACAATGTAATCATCTATGTGTGCCTCCAGTTTGAATAAGCTTTCTGAATCTAATATGACCTTTCCGGATTTTTAATGGCGATTGGAACCAGAAGTAATGATAACCTATACCCGGTGGCAGTATTTATTCAGGCTTATTTTAGCATAAAGGGTTTCCTTTGTCCATAACAAGGCCGTCTCTCAATTTTCTGCCTCTTGCCTAATTATGTATAGTCGTGTACAATAAAACGGAAATTATAAGGGATATGTTAGCTTTAAGTCAGTTTTATTTCGCCCTTTTCGAAAGAACATTCTATGCCGGACCAGAGAGGTAGCCAGAGCTCGCTATCGCCCGCCCACGATAATGAAGAAAACCAGCCAGATATAACCGCTGAAGAGAGCGGGGAGCAATCAAGCGCCAAAGATGAAGGTTCTAACCAGCGCCAATCGCAACCTCGCGCTCAAATTCGGGCTGCTATAAATTCAGTTCACCATACCTCCCGCTTTTTCAACCGGGCAAACCTTGAACCTCAAACTCCGGCTCGTGAGCCTACCCCCCTCTCAACCACCGATGCAGCAGATGGGGGCCAACCGGCCCTGGATGAAGCTGCCCTCAAACGCGCCGCCGAAGTCGAAAGCTTAATTGCTAAAGCCCAGGTGCTGGCTCGCCAGGGCAAGGTAGTGGATGCCCGCCGCGCGCTCACCCGTGTAGTACAGCTTGACCCGGAAAATTCGGAAGGCTGGACATGGCTAGGCGGTTTGATGATGAGTTCTAACCTGGAATCATCCCGGCTTTGTTTAGCTAAAGCGGTCGAACTTGATCCAACTAACCAGCGCGCCCGCCAGGGTCTGGCCCAGGTCGTAGCCCGTTTACAACCGGCCCCACCTGAACCTGTTGCTGCTGAAGCGGAAACTGTAGCAGAAGCGCATGAACTGGCGGAGCAAGAACAGGTAGCAGAAGGAACCGAAGAAACGGGTGTACATGTTGACCGGCAGTTGAGCTTACGTGACCCGGAACTGGAACTGGCTGAAGAGACACAGGCTGAAGAAGAAATTAGAGCGATTGAGCCTGCCCGGCCTGATATTAGAATCGGCCTGGAAGAAGCGGTAGAAAATTTACGCCAGAGCGGAGAAGAAGCCGACCCGGAGCATGTTCCAATGGGCGGCGCGCGTATCCGTCCTGCCATTGAAAAGGGCGAAATTGACCCGAAGAAACTGCGACGGCGTAAAAGGCTCTTCCCCTGGCTCAACCTCTCTAACGGTTACAGCCGCTCCATGTTTATCCTGGGCATTTTTCTGTGCATCTGCCTGATAGGCTTATTGATAGCAGTAGCGCCCACAATTGGAGAGGCTTTAAAGAGCCCGCCTCCCACTCCTACTCTGGAACCGACCGCTACTCCACCTCCTCTGACGGCTGATGAAAGTTTTGCTTCGCGCCTGAGAGTCGAAATTGATTATTACAACCGGGTGATCAATAACGCCAGGGGATTGCGCCAGCAAGTACAGAGCGGCAAGATGGTCTGGGGTGACTATCGTAACAATATTCAAAGCTTGCAGGCCGATCTTAAAAGCCATAAAAGTACGCTCGACTCGCTGGCTACCGGCGCTACGCCGAAGCTATTACCTTATTATCGCGAACTGGTAAATATAGCGACTGCCTCCATGCAGGCAATTGATTACACCATGAGCGGGGTAGAAAATACCAATCCCGAAGACCTGGAAGAAGGCAATAGCCAGTTTAATGATACGGCTCGCCGCCTGGCAGAACTGATTAAGCGCTTGAACCAGACTTCACCTGTTCCCACACCGGTGCCTACTGCAACGCCGCGTCCCACCAGTACGCCCGTAATGACCGCCAGCGATACCGCCGGGACTACTCCTGATCTTAGCAGCACACCTGCCCCTACGGATGTTGCCGGTACTGCTTCGCCGGTAAGCAGTCCAGGCGCTGCTGATACCGCCGTTGCCGGGACTATAACGCCGGGTGTTAGCACTCCTGCGGATGCGAACGCCCCACCTGTACCTCCTACTACACCTGCGCCCTGATGATTCTGAAAAGATTAACATGGCGCAGGCTGGTATGCGTCCTTGTTTTGCTGGTCGCGTTCCAGAATATTGTGCACCTGGTTGCCAGCGCCGTTGACCCTCTCCAACTGGATTACAGCGAGGGGTTGGTGCTGGGAGGCCTGGAACGTATCGCCCACCATCCGTCCCTGGCATCCGCCTACAGTTTCAACCCTGTTTTCTACAACACAACAGACCTGGCCTACCCTCCGGTTTTTCCTTACACCGCTGCTGTCCTGGCCCATATCCTGGCCTTTTTCACCAATTTCAATGACCCCAGCGGAGCCTTAAACTCACTATATGCTGCCCGGGCCTTAACCCTGGCCGGGCTAGGAGTTTCCGCTTTCGTTATTTATCTGCTTATCAGGCTCTATAACTCGGATAGACTGGTAGCCGTGGCCGCAGCCAGTTTGCTTTTCTGCTTTCATCCTACGATTTACTGGGGAGTTTATGCCCGGGTAGATGCGCTTGGCCTGGCCTTTCTGCTGACCGGACTCTACCTGATTGCCCGTGTTGAATCCTGCAAAGAACAGGAGTCACCGCTGGTAGCCTACTTACTGGCGCTACCTCTTTTCTGGCTGGCCTTTTTTACGAAGCAGTCAATGATCGCCGCGCCGCTGGCGGTGACCTGCTATCTCTTTTTTCACCATCGGAAACGCATCGCCCTTATTTTTGCGGCTGTATTCGGTTGCACGGTAGGAGTGGGAATTGTCGCACTGGATATTGCTACCAGGGGGAACTATCTCTTTTTCCTGACCATGGAGCGTTACACCCCCTTTTCCATTCCTAAAATGGTCAAAACCTGGGGACTTTTCCTGTTACTGTATGGACCGTTGTGCGTGGGGGCAATCTGGCAGGCCCGGCGCAGCTTTCAAAAGGGTGGATTAGCTCGGCTACTGGTCCTGTGGGGCTTGTTCGCTACTATTATTTCTTTTACCGTAGGGAAAGCCGGGGCCGCCGACTACTATTTTTTTGAAGTAATGGCTTTTATCAGTCTGATGGCAGGCTGGCTGACCGCTCAGGGGCAGAAACGACCTTTGACCAGGGAAGTGCTGAGAGGAATAATCGGGCTCCAGGTGGCGGCGCTACTGGTTCTGGGAATCTGGCTCGACTACCCCGCCAATGATCGGGACGCCGTGCGGTCGGCAGATGCCCGGGCGGCGCAGTATATCCGGCAATATGCCGCCCCGGATGAGAAGATTTTTGTCGAAATGAGCGGCCCGGCAGTCGCGGCAGGCCGCCCGGACCAGATTTTTGACCACTTTATTTTCCGGCAACTGGCTGCCGCCGGACAGCGGGACGGGCAAGCCCTGGTAGAGGATTTCGCCAATAAGAGGTTCAAACTGGCCCTCTTCGGCTATGATGTCCTGCGCTACGACATTCGCCCGGATGTAACCGAACCTTCTCCCTGGCCGCCCGGTTTTGAACAGGCTGTGCGAGAGAACTACCGCCTGTTAGAGGATATCAGGGGTAGCGACGGCAGACCCTACGCCTGGGCTCTCATTCCTAAATAAAGTCCTTTAATCAGGAACCGGTACAGGCTTAAAAGACCAGCGGCGTGAAGTGATATTCCCGCTCAGCGTTAACTCCAAAAACTGAGTCCCAGTAACGCGCACCGTTGTACATCACAACCAGATTCTTGCCCTCGACCTTTAGTTCACCAACGTTAAACTGGCCGCAAATCCGCTCAAACAGGCTGACGCTATCTCCTAACTTCTGGCGTTGGTCGGCGCGTAAGTGGGCGAAGAAACCGGGATAGACCAGGATAAGGGGCAATCCGCCATAATTGTCATACTTTGCATGGGCGAGATCAATCAACTCTTTGGCTTTGCGCGGCACATCCCGCCCTGCCGCCGGGCCACTAAGCGGATTTCGCAGAGTAAAACCCACATTAATATCCGCAAAGCCATCCTTAATAAGTTCCGGTTTGGGGTGAGCTATCACATCCAGTTCAAGCGTACGTCCGCCCGGATGATGGCCTTTTACTTCTTCGGCCAGAACTTCAAAAAAAGGACTGATTTTTTCCTTGAGCCGCGCAATAGTTTCACCACCGCCTAAAGGCTCATCATTCAGGAAAAAGTCCATTATTTTCTCCTTTCAGGAAAGCGAGTAATCGCATCAGCTACGCGTACCGCGCCTGCCAGCGCCCTGACATTATGAACACGCACAATATCGGCGCCACCCGCGATTGCCATCGTTACGCCTGCCGCTGTGCCAAAATCGCGGTCATGTCCCGCCGGGATTGGCCCCTGCCCGGCTACCAGATGACCGATAAAACCTTTGCGAGAAAGACCTACCAGGAGAGGCTGACCGAGCGCTTTGAACTCGCGCAGGCGATATAGTATTTCAAGATTTTGTTCGGCGGTCTTGGCAAAACCAATTCCAGGGTCCAGAATAATCACTTCTCGCCTGATACCGGCCTGCTGCAATTCGGCCAGTTTATCCGCGAACCACTCCAGCAGAGCGGCTACCACATCTTGGCCGTAGTCGGTCAATTGCATCATCGTTTTAGGAGTGCCGCGCATGTGCATAACCACCGCCGGAATTCCTTTTTCGGCCACCAAGGCCCGCATCGCCGGGTCAGCAAGCCCCGTTACATCGTTGATAATATTCGCCCCAGCATCCAGCGCGGCGCGCGCTACCTGGGCTTTCATGGTATCTACCGAAATAGGCCGGGTGCTCAACCTGCGAATGGCCGCGATAGCCGGTAGCAAACGAGCAAGTTCTTCTTCCTCGCTTACCGGGTCGGCATTCGGCCGGGTGCTCTCCGCTCCCAGGTCCAGAATATCGGCTTCCGGTTCAAAGCTCTGAGCCTGCCGGGCGGCACTTTCCGGGTTAGCCCCCAGACCATCGCCCGAGAAAGAGTCGGGCGTCAGGTTCAGAATACCCATGAGATAGGTGCGGCGACCCCATTCAAAAGCCTGGCCTGCAATATCCAGCCCATCTACTATTCGCTCGCTCATACTGCCTTCTTTCGTGCGTACAGGTTGATCCAGCGTACGGGGCTACCATCAGAGTTTTTGGTAGTGGAAGTTTCTTCAACCATCGCGTTAACTTCGAATCCCGCAGCCACTACTCTTTCTTGTAATTCGCCGGGCTGGTAGTAGGCAAAGAAAAACCGGGTATCCTGTTCAGATTTTTCAGTCCAGCTTTCATTAAAGCCGTGTTTAACAGCCAGAAATAGCCCGCCACCCGGCACTAAAACACGTCCCATTTCAGCTAAAGCCCAAGGGGCTTGATTTTTGGGTATATGTAAGAAAGAGGCGCAGGCCCAGATACCGGCAAAACAGGCTGGCGCAAAAGGCAGGCTGCGCATATCTGCTCGCACTAAACCAGCGCTCTTTACACGCCGCCGGGCTTCTTCCAGTAATCCGCTGGATAGGTCCATGCCGATAGTTCTGTAGCCTCGACGAGAGAAATAACGGATATCCCGGCCCGGACCACAGCCAAGATCAAGGAGCGGTTCTCTATAGCCGGGTGGTAGCGCTTGCAAAAAACGCTCTTGCTGACGGCTCATGTCAAACCCGTATTGCCCCTCGGCATAAAGAGCGGCCGTCTGGTTGTAGCTTTGAATTGTTCTGGCGGTAGTTTCTTCCAAAGGTTGCTGTTTCCTTTAGCCGCAAGTCGGACTGTAAAGCTATTAAATTATAACACGCTGTTTACGCTATCATCAATAAAAAGGCTTGACCCGCCTCGTTCAAAAGTTGTATAAGTGTGTTAACTTAAATTCAAACGGCGGCTTAATAATGCAGTGCATTAATAGTATTTGTCTAATTTTTAGCAGCAAGAAATGAAACAGAAAACTAACTCACTTTACCAAACTCTGTTTGAACGCTTCTCTGATCGCTTTCAACCACAGGAACAACGTAAACCAACTCTTACCGTTCTCAGCCATATCCTGGAAGATGAAATTCTGGAAAGCGGCCTTAACCCGGTTATTTTTACTTCTTTCCAGGATGTACGCTATTACAATTATGAGCTTGAGCGTTACAGGCGCTTGCGTTCTCAGGCACGCGCTTTGACCATTTTTGGACGTGACCTGCCAGGGGAAATCTTTTTCGATAATGACTGGTTTGTCGTAATAAACGAACCTCGCTTCAAAGTCGCGCTGGTCAGCCAGGAAGCAGCGCAAAACCCACATGAACAAACCTCCCGGGAAAAAAGCCGCGCCTTTCAGGGCATCTGGAGCTACGACCCTGACGTGGTGGACTTCGCCTGCCAGTTCTTGAGCGAATACGCAGAGAAAGCTGTAACAAAAGCCCTGTATGAGGTTCTGGAAATGCCTTACCAGCCGGATGCCCAGGTAGTATTTGCTCGTAACGTCAGCGGGCGTATTCTGAATGAAATGGAAAAGGTAAACACCCGATTAGCCACTCAAACCTCTACCGAAAAAGTAACCGAGCAAGAGCGTAATAAGTTATTGGGTGAGTTGAAACTTCTTTACGCCGAGCTTACGCGCAGCCAGTTTGTTGCTACCCAGGCTTTAATGGACCAGGCGCATTATGAAAAAGTGTTTCAGGGTGTAACCGAAGTAGTAGCGCAGCTAAAGGTCCAGGTTCAAACCCCCCGCGACAATGGACAGCCTCTCGAACTGTTGACTCGGCTCGAAAGCTTGCTGGCATCGCTACCAAAGCGAGCTTAGTTACTCCTGCAACAAAAAGCCTTTAAGCTTTACAAGCTTCCCCGGCCCGGTGTAAAGTAATCCCGGCTCAAATTACAATTGAAAGGGAATTGGAAGAGATGGATCAGACCCGGCAGGTTACTATGGCGCGGCACGGATTGGTGAGCGCCCCGCATTATCTCGCTTCACAGGCGGGAGTGCGCATTATGATGGCGGGCGGCAATGCAGTAGATGCCGCGATTGCCGCTAACGCGGTTTTGAATGTAGTTTATCCCTTCGTCTGTGGCACAGGCGGGGATCTTTTTATGCTGCTCTATGACGCTAAAACGGACACTTTGCAGGGCTTGAATGCCAGCGGGCGCGCTCCTGCCGCCGCTACGCCTGAATGGTTCCAGGCTAACGGCTATAAAAAAATTCCGCAACGCGGGATTCTCTCGGTCTCGATTCCGGGGGCAGTGGACGGCTGGCAGATGGCCTCCGAACGCTATGGCCGCTTGGGATTAGCGCGCTGCCTCGAACCGGCTATAACTTATGCCGAAGAAGGTTTTGGCGTAGGTTATACCTTAAGCGCCAGCATCAAAGCGGTGATGGCTTTACCGGATATTCACTCCTCCTGGCTGGATGTCTACGCCCCCGGAGGCAAAGCGCCCGAACCGGGTGATATTTTAAAAGTGCCAGAATTAGGACGCTCGTTGCGCCTGATCGCCGAGCAAGGGCGAGACGTTTTTTATAAGGGTGAAATTGCAAAAGCTTTTGCCGCTTTCTCCGAAAGCCTGGGCGGATTGATTACAGAGGAAGACCTGGCCGAGCATCACGGGGAATGGGTTGACCCGCTCTCGATTGATTACCGGGGATACCGCATTTATGAGTTGCCGCCTAACACTCACGGCCTGACAGCCCTGCAAATGATTAAACTGCTGGAAGGCTTTAATCTTTCCCAGGATCCTTTTGACCCGGCAAATATCCATTTACAGGTGGAAGCTAAAAAACTGGCTTTCGCCGACCGCGATTACTATATAACTGACGCCCAGCACATGAAGCTGGAAGCGGCGCACTTGCTGAATGAAAACTACCTGGCAAAGCGCCGTAAGCTGATTGACCCGCAACGCGCCATGGAGACAATTGCTCCGGGCAAGGTGGACGGCGACACTATTTACCTGTGCGCTGCCGATGGCGACGGCAACGCCGTTTCCCTGATTCAAAGTAACTACATGGGCATTGGTTCGGGATTGGTGGTACCGGGCTATGGCATTGAGCTACAAAACCGGGGCTGTTACTTCTCGCTGGACCCCAATCATGCGAACGTAATTGCGCCACGCAAACGCACCATGCATACCCTCATTCCTTCGATGGCCTTCCGTAATGACCGCCCGGCGATAGTCTTCGGGACAATGGGCGGCGATGGTCAACCCCAGATTCACCAGCAGGTTTACAACAACCTGATAGATTACGGCCTCAATATTCAGGCCGCGATTGATGCCCCGCGCTGGATTCACGGGCGCGGTTTCCCGGACGAACCCTACGAAAGGTTGTTCATGGAAGGGCGCTTCCCCAAAGCTACCCAGGAACGCCTGGCCCAAATGGGCCACGCGGTGAGCGAAACCATGAACTTCAACCGGACAATGGGCTATGCCCAGGGCATCGTGATTAACCAGCAAAACGGCCTGCTGATGGGCGGAGCAGACCCGCGCGCCGATAGCGCCGCGATTGGCTGGTAACTTATTGACAAGCTTTCCCGGCCTGCCTATAATGCAGCTAGTAGACATAACTTTTCGCTATTATCAATTTACTTCTAAGGCCAAAGAAAGAGGCGAAAAAGATGCGTTATTCAAGGCCGGGAGAAACGATTTCAAAACTGATCGGTTTAGGTCTTACAGTCGTCTTCGTATCAGGGCTGTTCGTAATGGGCCTGAACCTGACCGGTGGAACCGCTCTCTCGCAAGCGCAAAGCCTTAAAGCTAGCTGGAATTTATCCAACCCCCCGACAGAAGGGCGGGTCGGTTTACGTCTTTCCATTACTAACCTGGAATTAGCCAACGACGGTACGCAGGCCTGGCCTAAAGCCGGGCCGAACCAGATCAGGCTGGGCTACCGCTGGTTCGGAGCGGATAACAAGCCACTTGACCCTAAAAATAAAGATAACGGCTATGATGAGTTGCGTGCCGACTTACCCCAGGATATTCCGCCGGGCGGACGCTTAATTTATCCCCAGTTCCTGGTAGCCGTGCCCAACGCGGCAGGCGATTACACTCTGCACATAGACCTCGTACAGGGTAACAATAGCTGGCTGGCCGATAAAGGCTCGCCTGATTTGAGCTTTAAAGTAACCGTTCGGGCTAAAGATACCACTGCTCCTACTACCACCGTTCTGACTCTGCCTCTCTATGAAACCGCCACTTCCTTTACCGTTAAATGGCAGGGAAAAGATGAGGACAACGGCAGTGGGCTGTCTTCCTTTGATATTCAATACAAAGTAGCAGGAGAATCGGACTGGCGCGATTGGCTGTTGAACACGAATGCCACTTCCGCTCTTTTTACTGGAGATAACGGCAAACTGTACCTGTTCCGCAGCCGGGCGACCGACCACGCCGGGAATGCAGGTAAATATCCCGATAACGAACAGGCCAGTACCCGTGTAGATAGCCTGCCACCCTCTGCCAGGGTAGAAATTCTACCCGAGAAAAGCCCTGAAGTCTTCCTGGTGCGCTGGTCCAGTTTTGATAATGTTTCGGTTTCGGCTACCGCCTTATGCGATGTGCAATATCGCGAGGGTAACGGTCCCTGGACCGACTGGCAAATCGGTACAAGCGTTGGTTCAGCCTTATTCCAGGGCGAAGCCGGCAAAGCGTATTCTTTCCGAGCGCGAGCAACCGATTACGCCGGAAATATCGGGGACTACTCAGCGGAAGCGCAGGCTACTACTACCGTGGCACCCGCCCTCGATACCCTTACCGGGGCCTCTCCTGTAATGACCAATAGCACCAGTGCGGGCGGAAATGCTACCGTTACTCCCGGCGCTACTACACCCGCCGGAACGACTGCCGCCGCTACCACCGCCGCGGGGAGCACAACTTCTGCCGCCACCACGGAAGCCACTACCACAGAAGCAGGGACAACTGCTGCAAGTACTACAGTCGCCGCGACTACTCCGGCAGCGACGACCTCTGCCGCTACCACCCCTGCTGCTACTGCCTCAACGACTGCAACTGTAACAGGTACTCCGTCTGCTACGATTACCGCTACGGCTGGTGCAAGTACGCCTGCTGCCGGTACGCCTCAGTCGGCATTCTTCCCGCTCGCCGTCAAGCTGGGTGAAAATGGCACCGGAACTACTAGTATCATGGTCACAAATCCCGGTACAACACCCCTGGATGTATTTGTGCGCTTTAATGACCGGGGCGGCGCGCCGGTTTCGACTACCACAAACAACCAGGAGCAGCCCGTTTCAAACGATGCTGCCGCCGGGCTTGCCCGGGTAGAAACAGTCCTGAAAACCTTACAACCGGGTGAGACAGTGAATGTCTGGGCGGGAGTGGTGCCACCACCTAACTTCAACGGTTGGGTAGAAGTACGCGCTGCCGGAAATTTCCAGGCTTATGCGGTCCGCGTCCCGGCTACCGGACGAGCGGTGCAATATGCGTCAGCTTCCGCAGGTAAGCAACTCTACCTGCCATACATCAAGAAAGCTGATCCACTAACCTCTTCTTATGTTAACCTGGCAAATACAACCGCTACTCCGGCGGACTATACTATTACCTACTACGATGGGGCCAGCGGGAACGTGGTAGCGACCGAGAAGCGCAGCCTGCCGCGCTATGGCAGCGCCAGGATAGCGGTTGGAGGCATCAGCACCAGTGACCCGGGCCTGAAATTCAGCGGCTCGGCTACTATCACCTCCAATACCGCCCTGACGGCATCCGTTGAAAACATGCTGGAAGACGGTACACCTACCACCTACCCGGCGGCTATCGCTGCCAGTCAAAGCGGGGTAGAGCTACCGGTCTACCGCGAAGCGGACGGTATCACCACAGCAGTGCTGATCCAGAATACCGGCAAGGACTCTGTCAGCTTTAAGCTGGAATACCTTGACGACAAGGGAACAGTACTGGCCAGTAAGGATCAAAGCCTGGCAGGGTATGCCCGTTTAAGCGCCTGGCAGGGTGATGTTAAAGATTTGCCCTCCGGTTACAGCGGAAAAGTACGCGTTACCACCAGCGCTGCCACTAATCCGCTGGTAGTGACGGTGCTCGGTGCTAGCAGCGAGCTTAAAAATCGCCAGTTTTCTTAAAGCCAACTGGTAGCGGAATAAAAACAGCCCGGAGAAAACTTCCGGGCTGCTTTTATTAATTACAGGAAAACTGTTACTCCGTGGCCTTCATAGCTTCGCTCATGATATCTTCGAACTTGCGGTCAAGGCTTAGCGGTTCGGTGAATTTCAGCATATAACCGTCAGGGTCATAAACGGTTAGCTCACGGACATTCCAGGGCCGTTCGACTGGCCCTTCATGGTGCGCACCACCAGTCCGCACCGCTTCAGCCATAGCCGCAATACTGGTCTGGCCAGCATCAAAATTCAAAATAAGCGAGGCCGAAGGTGTAATCTCCGTTCCGGGGCGTGCCGGCAACAATAGAATATCCTGATAGCGTTCGCGGCGCAGATGCACCAGAAAAAGTGGAGCGGGAGCTTCATAAACTATTCTAAAACCCAGCACATCTTGATACCATTGTTTGGAAGCCGCAATATCTTTAACCATCAAAGTGGCAAAGGCTGGCATCGGATAAAATTCTTCCATTTTGTTTCTTCCTTTCCTTATTTAGAAATAGCGGGTGACGTGATTGGTATGCTCAATCTTGCCTCCCAGAAGAATTGTAAGCTATTACCTAACGTCATATGCAAGAGGTTTTTAAAGAAAATCTGGAAAAGTTAAGCAAGGTTTTCCGCTTAGCAAATTTTTATGGCTTTTATAAAAAAGCCGCTTCAAACTAAAGGTTTGAAGCGGCTAGTTCCTGTTTAGTCAGTCGCTCTAACTGCAAACCTGTCCTGGCTGGCTGGCCGGGTCAGTGTTGGCGGCTACTGCCTTTATGTTAGCCGTGACAATGTGCATCGGGATGAAAGGCGGTTGGCCAAAAAGAGCCGGCTGGGAAAGTTTGAGAGTATAACAACCAGCGTACTTTTTAGTCGAGCCATCGGTCTGTTTAGCGGTAATAGCCACCGGCAACCGGTAGTTAAGCTGACCGGCGCCTGCGTCGCTCTGCGCTTTTCCGGTGATTAGCGTCACCGCCTCGGTATTCTTATAGCCCTCTGCGAACTGCTGGTAAGGCCCTACCTCCTTCACATTGCTATCCCAGTAGCTATAAGCCCGCACATATTCTTTGCGATTCAGGGCATTGTAGAAAGAACGGATTTCCTGTTCCGGCGTGCTGCGGTCATCCAGGAATTGTGAAGCCGCCACTGCCGCATCGGTGTGCGGAACCGGGGGAATCGTAAAGGAATTTTCGGTAGAAGCACCCAGGTCCTTGCAGCTTTGATTCATTATAGCGACGGTATCTCCACCACTCTTTACCTGCTGGACGCTGGCCTGATAAATACTCATCGGTGTAAAAGGCGGAGCACCAAAGTTAGCCGGGTTAGGCTGGCGTAAAACGTAACAGCCTCCGAAAACCTGGCTGGAACCATCGGTTTTAGTAGATTTTAGCGATACCGGAACAGCGTAATAAGTCGTCCCGGCAGCCGCGCCACCCTGAACTGCCGCATTATAAAGTTCCACCGCAGCGGTATCCGCATATCCTTTTTCAAAGTCGGCATAAGGAGCAAGCTTGCTTGCGCCACTTTCCCAGTAGCTATAAGCGCGTACATATTCTTTCCGGTTAATCGCGTTATAGAATGAACGCAGTATCTCTAGCGGGTTAGTCCGGTCATCTACATACTGATTTTTGCTAACATCTATCGGGTTACCACTTACGTTCGCCGGGGATGAAGAAGGAGTGTTCGTTGCGGGAGCGGTAGTAACCCCGCCAGTCGTTGCCGGAGCGGTAGTAGGTGCGCCAGTGGGCACCACTGTGATAGTTGGAACGGTGGTTGGCGCGGAGGCTGTCGTTGCGACTACAGTAGTTGGAGAGGCAGTAGCAGTTGCCGCAGGCGCGCTTGTAGCCGGGGCAGTAGTAGCAGGGGCGCTCGTTGCGGTATTATCGCCGCAGGCTGCCAGTATTAAAGTAGCCGCCACCAGAATCAGTATCAAGAATGGTAGCGCCTTAAACTTTTTTAAATACATTAGAAGAAATCTCCCTTGAATTAATTTTTTACCTGCAAGCCGATTTTTAGTACAACTCTATTTAATAGAATGCATTTTGTTCGCTCTTCGTTACGCACCAGTTATTAGAAATAGTTAATCATCACCTGGAACTTTCTTTTTTGGAGAGGCTTTTCAGGGGTGTACACCCTTCCCGCCCGTAAATTCTTATGTTACCTTCATAAAAATATAATTTTTTTAATGCAACTGTTAAATTTACTCTCCCTTCTAAAAGAACAAAAAAGGACGCAGTAAGCGATGACTCAAACCCTCAACCCGTCGCAAACTCTTGTTTCCTCAGTTTCTGCGACCGGCACACAAGTAAAGACAGCAATTTCCTCAATTGATACCCTGACCGGTTTAAGAATGATAGCAGCGGGTGTTGTCTACCTGGCGCATCTGCACGTCTGGCGGTCTTACCCGGACGGGTTCCCAATATGGCTACAAACTATTATGAAACACGGTTACGTAGGGGTGCTACTCTTCTTTACCCTTAGCGGCTTTGTCATCTGCTACACTTACTTTGATCGCCTTGAGACGCGTTTCTCTAGCACGTGGAAATCATATTTTGTCGCCCGGTTTGCCCGGATCTACCCGATGTACTTTCTGGCCTTTGCCCTGGGAGTAGCTACGGCGGCGGTAAGTAATCAAAAAAAGCCTTCTCTACCGGTAACGCTCGAATGGTTAACCGCAACCCAGACCTGGGACCGCAAAATTCAAGTTTTTGATACCTACTTAACCGACTTTCCGGGTTGGAGCGTGGGTGTCGAAATCTTTCTATATATTGCTTTTCCTTTCCTGGTCTTCCCGATTTTGCAACGCTGCAAGAGCATTCGATCCCTGGTAGTTCTGCTGGGCCTGGCCAATTTGATAGCCTTTGCGGTGCCAACTCTTTTCCTTATTACCGGTTTTGCCAGCCTCTCGAACGGCCAGTCCTGGTCAGACCCAACCTACTACCTGTACTACTTTCCTCCTACTCATCTTTGCGCCTTTGTCTCAGGAGCAGCCGCAGCGCGGCTGTATGTCCGGTTAAAAATGTATCCGGTATCCAAGCGCGAAAATTTGTTGGGCAGTATAGCGTTATTTGTAGCGATTGGCGGTTGTATCTTTCTTATGATGCAAAACTGGAATATCTGGGTATTTTACAGCTTCAACGCGGCGCTTCTGCCTTTCTTTACGGTTACTATTTTCTGCCTGGCGCGCTACCGCAACCCGATAGCCTGGATATTAAGTAGGAGGTGGGCGGTGCTGCTGGGAGAAGCAAGCTACTCTTTCTACCTGCTTCATTTCTATGTGATTTACCTCAATGGAGATTTCCTGGGGAAAGATAGTAGCTCTGGCAAAAACTTTGTCTATGGCCTGATAATTTTCTGCCTGCTACTGCTAACTTCGCTTGGCTGCTACACTTACTATGAGATGCCGATGCGGAAACTAATCCGGCGGATCGCTTTGCTTCGTTCCAGCCAGGAGACGGCATAAGCTACAACCCGCAGATTAAAAGAAACATTTGCGGTGGTTAAGATGGAAATAACCTGCTGCGCAGGCGCTAATACAAATTTTAGCGCCTGCGAATGATTCGCCGGATGTAGATCCGTTCCTCGATGTACTCGGCTGCATCTTCGGGGTCGTCGGCAGATGTAATGCGGTCCTCGAAAGCTTTTAGCATCGCTTCCGCCAGATTCGCCGGGGGTCTTTCCTGCTTCTGTAAGGAACGTTCGCCACTGGTTTTACTATTCTGCTGGTTAGACCGGTTGACGGCATGAGTTAAGAGTTCCATGCCAACGGCTACAGCGGCGGCGGTGGCGGTACGTGTCAGCTTTTTACCCTGCTCACTTTTGAGCGCATCAACCATTTTTGACCCGGCCTTTTTTGAGAGGGAAAAGAGCTGCTTACCGGCAGTTTGCGCCAGTTCACGCGACAAATTATTGCCGGGTGTTTTACTGTTTACTTCAATAATCTCACCGGTCAAAACAGTCCTATCCGAAGTGGCGGGAGTTTCACTATTAGAAGAGTCCTGAGATACCGGCGCGCCACATTTACGGCAAAAAGCATCGCTTGATTCATAGGGAAACTGGCATTTATGGCAATACATGAGTATTACTTCTCCTGATCTGGTAGAAACGGTTAGACAGGTTCCATTAAGACTGGCATTTACAGTTGTACCGGGAAAGGAGTTTTCAGAAACCGGCTAAGCTGCAAGCGCCCCGGAAGGGCTGGAATAGCCCCGGCCCGTGTAGCGGTTAATGCTCCGGCCGCATTAGCGTAGCGACAAACATCCTTTATAAGATCGGCATTTTCAAAATCAAAACCGGCAAAGCCTTCAACGGAAGAGCTACTTTTCCTCTCCTTCAAAAATCGGGCCAGCAAAACGGCCATAAAAGCATCACCACAGCCGACTGTATCCACTACCTGAACCGGGTAACCGGGTATATAACCGGAAGCTTTGCGGCTGCGGAAAAAACAACCTTCACGATCCAGGGTTACTATCAAGAGCTGATTTTCTTCCCGCCAGATGCTTTTCACACCGCGTTCGAGATCAGTTTCTCCGGTCAGAAAGGCCAGTTCATGCCGGTTAAGCTTAACAACATCACTGAGTTCCAGTAAAGATTTCATCCCGGCACGGGCTGCTCCGGCATCCTGCCAGGCAGGCAAGCGCAAATTTAAATCGTAGACACAGAGCAGGCCTGCTGACCGGGCAATTTTAATAGCGAGGCGAGTGGCACTGGCTGAGGGTTCACGGGCCAGTAAGAGCGAACCGTATTGCAGTATCGAGGCCGAAGCCAACCAGGCTTTGTCCAGATCTTCTGCACTCAGGCAATAATGAGCGCTATTTCCCCGGTAGAACAGATAACGCGCCTCCCCGGTATCTATGTCGTCTACCCAGGCGAAAGCCAGCCCGGTGTTGGCAGCGCTCTCAAAGAGCATATGAGAAACATCCACCCCGGCAGAACTTAGGGTTTCCTGTAAAAAGTAGCCCAGTGGGTCGGCCCCTACCTTGCCCAGAAAAGCGGCCCGGCAACCAAGCTTTGCCAGCCCCACCGAAACGTTGGCAGTAGCCCCACCTGCTACCCGGCGCAACAGGCTAGCCTGTTGTAAAGTTTGAGAGCGGCGAGCGGGCAAAATATCAATTAAAGCCTCTCCCAGACAGATGATCTGCGGTCTTTCGATTTCCAGGTTTATCTCGATTTTGCAAACACCCCAACTAATACTCTAATAAAAGGTAAAAACCACAAAGCTATTTTAGCATACTGGAAATATAAGTCACACTCCTTATAGCCTCAACTTGATCATGGTCAGGCAGAATTTACAGCCTGGGGAGAGGAAAAGGCCAGAACAGAGTTATTAAGATTAAGCTTGAAAGCCCTAAAACTGCAATCAAAAAGAGCCGCCCTGCTTCTTTCGGCCCTGGCCTAGCCAGAATAAATACAGGAGTGGCTCTTATAATTTACAGCGTTATTTTTAGGGTTTAGACGTAAACGCCGCCATTGATGCTGATAGCCTGGGCAGTCATGTAAGGGGCTTCGCTGACGATAAAGCGCACACACTTGGCTATTTCCTCAGATGTGCCGAAGCGTCCCATCGGAATGCGCTCCAAAATCTTCTCCCTGATTTTTTCCGGCACTTCCCACAACATATCCGTCTCTGTAAAGCCCGGGCAGACCACATTTACGGTTATGCCGTGGCGCGACACTTCCAGCGCCACTGACTTACTGAAGCCAATCATGCCTGCCTTGGTCGCGGCGTAGTTAGCCTGCCCAATGTTACCGGCCAGGGCCACAAAGGAGCTGATGTTAACAATGCGCCCGTACTTCCGCTCCAGCATAAAGGGCAAAACGGCTTTAGTGCAGTTAAAGACGCTATCCAGGTTGGTGTGAATCACCTCGTTCCACTGGTCAACCGTCATATTCTTGAGGGTTTTATCGCGCGTAATACCGGCGTTGTTAACCAGTACATCAATCCGGCCATAGACCTCGTGCGCCTCGTTCATCATACTGGTAGCCTGGGCAAACTCGGCTACATTAGCCTTGATAGCAACATGGTGTCCGCCATACTCTTTAGTCATTTCTTCGACCAGCTCTCTGGCCGGGACTTCGCTGCTGGAGTAGTTGACCACCACATTTGCGCCGGTAGCGGCTAACTCGTGCGCAATGAACCGGCCGATGCCACGACCCGCGCCTGTAACGATAGCAGTTTGTCCTTCTAACAGTTTCATCAAAATCTCCTTATCTAATCCTCTTTGCCTGGTTCAAGGCTTCTTGCGTAACCCTAACGAAATAAGTTAATCCGCTGACCGGTAGTAAGTAGTCAGTGCGCCGAATGTGACAGATCGAAGAATGTAAGGTGAAGTTAAGAGCGCTAAGGGTAGTTTTATCTTATCATAAAGTCTTTAACAGGAATATACCTTTTGGTTATCTCTTTTCTCTTTATTGAAGAGACTTAACCTTTCATAATTACGCCCGGTATTTTTGCTTCAATCGTTTTTATCAAAGGCCAAAGTAACTTTTTATTAATAAACCGGGGGCGTTGTGTGCTATAATCTGACAAATTCAGCCGAAAAGTTTCGATTGTTTTTGGCTGAAAACCTTGATAGCTGGTCAATTTTTTATTCGTTTAATCTTTAAAAACCTGAAAAGCAGTAACTGAATAAGCATACCTCTTCTTTTCGATTTTAGTTAGAGTCTATTTCGCTTAATTAATATATTAATGACCAACAGGAGTATTTTATGAGCCTGCAAGAGAGCGCGGCAGTCTGGACTGATAATGAATTACTGGAGGAAGCTATTGCTTACTACCACTCTCTGCTGGCCGGTAGTACCCGCCTTTCCAGCGAAAGCGTAGCAGCGTTAAAAGGGGGCCTGACTGAACGCAAACTGACCTTCGGTGGCAGGCCACTCTGTACGGTGCTGCGCCCTCACTTTTTTACGCGCAAGCAATTTGACTACGTACGCGAGGTCTGCCTGGCTCTGACCGGGGCCATGGATGCGCTTGGTAAAGTCATCTTGAGCAGCGATGACACGCAAGCCTCCGAACGAGCCCGCCTGATCGAAGACCTGGCCCTTACCCCCGAAGAAATCCGTTTGCTGAAATATGATACCGGCTACAAAGCGATCAGCGCGCACAGCCGACTGGATAGTTTCCTGTCGGTACAGGACGGCACTCTGCATTTTGTGGAATACAACGCCGAGTCGCCTGCCGGGGCGGCTTACGAAGAAGGGTTAGGCGCTCTCTTTGAAACTCTGCCCGTGATGCAGGAGTTTGCCAAACGCTTTCAGGTTTCCCGGCACTTGCTTAAAGACAAGTTGCTGAATATGCTGCTCAATAACTACCGAGAATACCTGGGCGACAAGCCTTATCATGCTCCAAATATAGCGATTCTCGATTGGGAAGGAGTGCCAACCTACACCGAGTTCCAGTTGCTCCAGGAACACTTTGAAAGCCGGGGCATCAAAACCATTATCGCCAGCCCCACCGCCCTGGAATATAGCGAAGGGCGCCTGCGCCACCAGGGTTTTGAAATCGACCTGGTGTTGAAGCGAGTGCTGGGAAGCGAGTTGCTCGAACGCGCCGCTGAGGTCCAACCGCTCATTCAGGCCTACGAAGACGGCGCCATCTGCATGATTAATTCCTTCCGCTGCAAGATTTACCACAAAAAGATGATTTTTGGCCTGCTTACCGACCCGGCAAACGCTCACTACTTTACGCCACAGCAACAGGAGTATATTACCCGGCATATTCCCTGGACGCGCCGGGTGCGGGAAGGTCTTACTACTTACAATGGTCAGGAAATTGATTTAGAGAAATTTGTAATGGAAAACCGGTCACGCCTGGTTCTGAAGCCAAATGATGAATATGGCGGAAAAGGCATCAGCATTGGCTGGGAAAGCGATGAAGCGAGCTGGAAAGCGGCATGGGAAGCAGCGCTGCAAGATCCCTACGTGGTACAGGAAAAAGTGGTAGTGGCAAAAGAACCCTACCCGACCGTTCAGGAAGATATGATTATTTTCGCGGAACGCTCTGTGGATTGCGATCCGTACATTTTTGAGGGGGAAGTAGCGGGAACCCTTACCAGGCTTTCGGCGGCGGCCCTACTCAATGTAACTGCCGGAACCGGCACTACTGTACCCACTTTCATTATTGAAGGACGCGGCGAAGGCGGGGTGCGGCCAGCCGACCCTGAAGGTTGCGCCTGAAAACTTTTCTCTTTAAATATTTGGTTTCGTTTTACGCAAAAGCTCTATTCATAAATAGTCACGCTTATGCAAAGTGTAGAGGTGAGAGACTATGCCAGGCTTAAAAAGAAGTAATGAGATTTTCTCATTGGGCGTTGAAGAAGAATTTCAAATTGTAGACCCGGCTACCCGCGAACTCAGTCCGCGCAACGCCGATTTAATAAAAGAACTTGAGCCAATTCTGGGCGACTACGTCAAGCCGGAGATGTTAATGAGCTGTGTTGAAACCGTCACCCCGGTTTGTAAGGACATCGGGGAGGTGCGCGACCATTTAAGGCGCAACCGGACGGCGCTGGCGGAAGTGGCCTTCAAGCATGGCGTGGCTATCGGCGCGGCGGGCACTCATCCTTTCTCCAACTGGGCTCACCAGCCGATTACCGATGATATACGCTACCAGATCCTGGAAGAAGAGTTGCAGGATGTTATTCGCGAGATTCTGATTTTCGGGATGCATGTGCATGTCGGTATTGAAAACCGCAATACTGCCATCGCTATCATGAACGAACTACGCTACTTCCTGCCCCACCTGCTGGCGCTCTCCACCAGTTCGCCTTTCTGGATGGGCCGCAATACGGGTCTGCATTCCTTCCGCTCGGTAGTTTTCAGTCGTTTCCCTCGCACCGGTATTCCGGAAGATTTTGAGAACGCTGCCAGTTTCGATCATTACATTCAGACGTTGGTTAACACCCACTGCATCGATAACGGCAAAAAAATCTGGTGGGATGTTCGCCCGCATCCTATTTATCCCACTATTGAGATCAGAATTTGCGATATACCCACCCGCCTGGAAGAGACTATGGCTCTGACCGCGCTTATTCAGGCGATTGTGGTAAAATTGTACAAATTAAAACAACAGAATATAGGCTGGCGCAAGTACAGCCGTTCGCTCATTATGGAAAACAAGTGGCGCGCCATCCGTTACGGCATCAATGGCAAGATGCTGGACCTGGGGAAAGAGGAAGAAGTCGAGGCACGCGACTTGATGATAGAGCTTTTGGATTTTGTAGACGATGTAGTGGACGGATTAGGTAGCCGTCAAGAAATTGAGTATGTTCGTACCATCCTCGAAAAAGGCACCAGCGCCGACCGCCAGTTAGCTGTTTACAACCAAACCAACGACTTCAAACAGGTTGTAGACCAGGTTCTGCAAGAAACCATGGAAGGTATCTAGATAACCTGACCAGGAAGAGTGGTAGAAATAACCCGGCAGGTGGCCGGGCTATTTCTACCACTTCAGCTTATTTTATTTGGAAAATTGAGGGGAAGAAAACCTTTTTTAGCCTTTTGAGAGGGCTTCGTAGTTTTAAGAAAGTAGGAACAATATAGATGCGAACCACCGACCGGCGCTTGAGCGATAGCCTTCGTACCCTGCCGTTTAACCTGGAATTTCTTCCGGGCGCCCGTAATGCCATCAACAATTGCCTGAAAGTACAGGAAGGCGAGAAAATGACGGTAGTTACCGACGTTGAGACTATCGAAATCGGGGCGGCCCTCTTTGCGGCTGCTCGTATCGCCGGGGCGATTACTACAGCCTATGTTATTGAGGATTACACCGAGCGGCCGATTAAAGACATGCCGCAGCCTATCCTGGACGCCATTGCCGCCAGCGATGTAGCGCTTTACGCAGTGCAGTCGCAGGATGGAGAATTACCGGCCCGTAAACAGTTCGTAGGAGTTATTGAGCGCCACAAAGTACGCTATGCCCATATGGTGACGATCTCGCCGGAGATTATGCTTCAGGGGATGCGCGCTAACTACAATGTAGTCGATTCTATCGGCCAGCGCATTCAAGAAATGGCCTCCGCTTGCCGGGTGATTAATACGCGGACCGAGGCCGGAACCGATATTGAGGCCGCTTTTGACCCTGATATTAAATGGATTAAGACCTGCGGCATGATTACTCCGCAAATCTGGTCAAACCTGCCTGCCGGGGAAGTCTTTACCGCGCCCGCCAGCGTCAATGGCATTTATGTAGTGGATGGTACTATCGGAGATTACTTCTCAGCCAAATACGGCAACCTGACTAACTATCCGCTTTTCCTTGAAATAGAAAATAACCGCTTGCGCTCCGTCAAGTGTGAAAATAAATATTTGCAAAGCGAGTTCTGGCGTTACGTCCATTTGAGTGAAAATAGCGACCGGGTAGGCGAATTTGCGATTGGCGCTAACATCGGAGTGAGCAAAATGATATATAATCTATTGCAGGACGAGAAACTACCGGGCATGCATATTGCCCTGGGCGATCCTTACGGTAGCCAGACCGGGGCCGATTGGAGCGCTCCAACCCATGTAGACGCCATCGCTAAAGAGTGCGATATCTGGATTGACGGCAAACAGATCATGTCAAAAGGACAGTTTCTTTTCCTGGATAAAGAATTACTCAATGCCAGTTTAACTTAAGCTCGCAGTATTTCTACAGGCTGCGTCCAGGCAGGAAAGGCAGTTACAACCTGCCGGATAGTAGCAATTTATATAAGGAGATCTTTATAATCTAATGGCATTTTATGAAATTGAAGGTGGCAAGCCGCTGCGAGGGCGCGTACGCGTCAGCGGAGCTAAAAATGCTGCTACCAAAGAGATAGTCGCAAGTCTCCTCACGGAAGACGAAGTTATCCTCCACAATGTACCGCATATCGGCGATACCAAGGTTACGCTGGATGTGTGTAAAAGCGTAGGGCTTAATTACGAGTGGGACAGCGAGTCCGGCAACACTTTGAGGCTCAAAACTCCGATTGTCCAGAACCCCGAAGTACCTCTCGGCTTTAGCGGACTAAATCGCATCCCCATTCTGCTGCTTGGCCCTTTGCTTCATCGCTACGGCAAAGCGGTTATCCCGATGCTGGGTGGCTGTAACATCGGTTCGCGCCCGGTAGACTTTCACGTCCAGGCTCTTGAGGCACTGGGGGCACAGATCGTCTTTCAGGAAAACCGTTACTACGCGGTAGCAGAACGCTTGCAGGGCGCGGTGATCGAGTTGCCTTACCCCAGCGTGGGCGCGACCGAAAATACGCTCTTTGCCGCGGTACTGGCCCAGGGTACAACCCTGATTAAAAACGCCGCGATTGAGCCGGAAATTATTGACCAGATTATGCTGCTCCAGAAGATGGGCGCTATCATCTTCGTAGATACCGACCGAACCATTATTATCGAGGGCGTGGATAAACTGCACGGAGCCGAGCATACCGTAATCAATGACCGGATTGAAGCCGCCTCCTTTGGCGTAGCCGCCATTATTTCGGGTGGCGACGTGCTGGTAGAGGGAGCCGAACAGGCCAACATGCTCACCTTCCTGAACAAGTTGCGCCAGGTAGGAGCTGAATTTGAAGTGCGGCCTGAAGGCATCCGTTTTTATCATCCCGGCAAACCGCTCAAGCCGATAGTGCTCGAAACCGATGTGCATCCGGGCTTTATGACCGACTGGCAGCAGCCGTTCGTAATGCTGATGACCCAGGCGGAAGGCCTCTCGGTTATTCACGAAACGGTTTACGAGAACCGCTTTGGCTATACCGAAGAACTGGTCCGAATGGGCGCGGAAATTCAGCTTTTCCGCCAGTGCCTGGGTGAGAAGCCCTGCCGCTTCAAGAGTCGCGACTTTTCGCACAGCGCGGTGGTAAAAGGCCCTACGCCCCTTAAAGCCGCCGATATTACCATTCCTGACCTGCGGGCCGGGTTCAGCTACCTGATTGCCGCCGTGGTGGCGAAAGGTAAGTCCCGCGTAAACGGGATTCAGTACGTAGAGCGCGGCTACTCCAATATTCTCCAAAAATTCCAGGAATTGGATGCCAATATCCGCCTCAAAGCATAACTTTTAGCCTCTAGTTTCAAAGCCTGCCGTTACAGTAAGAAGGGCAGGCTTTTTGCTATTCGTGGCAAGCTTTTTGCACAATGATGATTAGCTGAGCTTGTAAAGTCAATAAGATAAAAATAATGGCCGAATTGGTGATTGACATATCGTAAGCCAGCCAATAAAATATATTGCGGTAGGGTTGGTTCAATACCCCTCTATATTGTTGAACCAGAGACCTCCCTCCGGTAGCAGCCTGTTACTGGAGCTAATATATTAACTTTCGACCTCGCCAGTCGAACCAAAATCATCGTATTGCTACCCTTCTGTCGCCGCCGGTTCCCTGCTTTGTACCCAGGTTTTACCGGTTGAGTAAAGGCGCAGATTAGCGGCCACGACGTGATGCAACTGCCACTTGCAGGCACGCCGGGTCAAAAGGATAGTTATGAACAAGGTTCTAGTATTAAACGCCACCTATGAGCCGATCAGTTTCGTCTCGCTTAAACGGGCTGTCGTCCTTCTGCTAAAAGAGAAAGCGGAGGTGATTGAAGCAATGGTGGAGCGGAAATTAAGAGCGGAGCGTGCCACCTTCCCTTATCCGCTCGTTATCCGCCTCGTCACTTATGTTCCAGTTCCCCGGTTCTTCAATCTCCCTCTTTCCCGGCGCAGCCTTCTCTCTCGTGACAACTACACTTGCCAGTACTGCGGTTCCACCGAGCACCAGTTAACCATAGATCACGTGATTCCTAAATCGCGCGGCGGTAAGACCGAGTGGACTAATGTAGTGGCGGCCTGTGTCTCCTGCAACCGGAAAAAAGGTAACAGGTTACCTTCGGAGATAAAAATGTTTCCGCGCTCCAAGCCTTCTAAACCCGGCTATATCGCTGTTGTTTTGCTGGGGCAGGCTAAAGGCAACGAAACCTGGACACGGTACATCCATACCAGTTAAGGAGCTTGATTTTAACAGGCCGGATTTAGCATGCGGTCCGGCCTGTTGAATCTCTTAAGCTGAAGGGTGGTGCTTTGAGTGCCAAAAAACCGGCCTGTCAGCCAAGCTGACCTGTAGTTTATACAGTTTTCCCCTGACAATTTTCCTGATAGATATTACTTAAGAGATAGATGTTTTATTTCAAGGTTGAAGATATAGGTTTTTCGCTTTTTCCTCTTTAAACCATTTTCCTTAAGAATTGCATAAATAAATCACAAAGTAGTAAGCAGGGTCAGGAGGGGTGGAACCCCTGCAAGGGGGAGTTGGGGGACTCCCCCAATACCTTTTTCTCCACGCCGCTGTGCAGCGCGGCAAAAGAGAAAATGCTGTGGCAACCAGTTGACCAGCCTCGCATTCCCCGTCCTAGAAGCGATCACCTTTTATAATAACGCTTCCAGATTAGCGATTTGTAAAGGATTCTAAGTACTCAAGGCTACTGGCCTTTATTATGCATATCGTAATAAGATTAGAAAATTTAACCAGTGGCTTAAAAGTTTTTTTACAATTAGGTAATATCTTTTTTCCACTTTGATAACTACTGATAAGCTACTGAGAGGTATTATAAGAGTGCGATAAGCAGTCAAGAAGATGAGTACATAAAGAAAAGAACTTATTAGTAAGGCAAGATTATGAGCACAGGAAATCAAACTTCTTTTAATCAAAACGGAACCGGCGACAACGAGAAGCCGCAAAGTAACGATAATCTAAATCAAACCGGAGCTTATGGGTTTGACCGCAATACTATCAATCCGGCCAATCCATATACTCGCGACAGCCAGGCACAAACAACCGGTAGCTATCCGTACAACACTTACCAGCCAAATACTGCCAACCAGCAGTCCTGGAATTATCCTTACTCGACCAATCCCTACAATACTACTAATCCGTACAACACTCCGGCCAATCAGAATCCTTATAACACTCAGAGCCATTCGTATACCACGCCAACGAATAGCTACGATCAACCGGCCGATACGAACCGGAAAAAGGGTAATGGTGGTTGGCTGGCTCCTTTTGTAGGTCTGGTAATAATCCTGGCAATTCTGGCCGGACTGTTCGGCTTCTTCATTGCCGGGGGCGGTTCCAAAACCAATAATGCCAGCAGTCCGGCGGCTTCGGCTGCCCCTACTGCAACGGCAGTACCAAGCTCAAATACTGCTGCGGCTGTCAACAATAACGCTGCCAGCGCTAACACAGGCGGGCAATTGACCGTAGCCCAGGTAGCGACGCAGGTTAAACCGGCGGTAGTGCAGATTACTACCAGCCAGAATACGGGCGGCATTAACAGCATTTTCGGCGATGGTACCGGCGGTACCCAGGAAACAGGTGTAGGTTCGGGTGTAATCTATGACAAACAGGGTTACATTCTGACCAACAACCACGTGATTGAAGGCGCCGATAGTATGCAGGTTTCGCTGCCGGATGGCCGTGTTTTCCAGGGTACGGTTGTGGGGGCGGACCCCCAGACTGACCTGGCGGTAGTTAAGATTGACCCTAAAGGCGCGGACCTGCCTGTTGCACAACTGGGCGACTCTTCTAAGCTGCAAGTTGGTGACGGCCTCGTTGCTATCGGTAATGCTCTCGCTTTGCCGGGTGGCCCGACCGTTACCTCCGGTGTAGTAAGCGCCCTGAACCGCAGCGTTTCCGAACCGGGTAGTCAGTCCCAACAGAGTCCTTTTGGTGGCAATTCTGCTGCTGCGGCTGCCGGGCCGCAACTCTACGGTATGATCCAGACCGATGCGGCGATTAACCCTGGTAACAGCGGTGGCGCTCTGGTAAATATGTACGGTCAGGTAATCGGCATCAATACTTTGGTCGCAGGACAGGCTGAACCGGGCTTGCAGGCGCAGGGCATTGGCTTCGCCATCTCGATCAACAATGCCAAGCAGATTGCGCAGCAACTGGTATCTACCGGCAAGGTGCAACACGCCTTTATCGGTATCTCTTACCAGCCTTTAACTCCGGCCCTGGCCAGCCGCTTGAACATTACCGCTAAAGAAGGCGCGGTAGTTGTGAGAGTGAGCAATGGTTCTCCGGCATCCAGCGCTGGCCTGAAGACCGGTGATGTAATCACCGCGATTGATGGACAGCAGCTTGATACTGAATCGAAGCTGGGTGAGATCATCAACAGCCACAAGCCGGGCGACAAAGTAACGCTGAGTGTAATTACTCCGCAACAGACCGGCGGCAATGGCCAGGCTCACGATGTCCAGATAACCCTGGCACAGCGTCCGGCCGGACAGTAATCAATCTAAATAAACCGGTACAAATAAAAAGGCGGGCTAACCCGCCTTTTTATTTTGGCTTTCTAAAAGCTAGTAATCAACCATAGCCGGCTCGCTTTGTTCTTTCCAGCCCATAACTGTGGTATCGTGCAGCCAGAATAGGGCGCTCTGACCTTTCTTGCTTTCCTCAGCGTCTTTAGTTACCAGCGATTTCACCTCTTCTATCAATTGGTTTTGTTCAGATTCATTCAAGGCGCTATAGTTACTGGCATGGGTGACCATTTCATCAATTTGCTGGGGCGATTTCATGCCCACGATAGCGAGCGAAACACCCGGAAACCCCAGTGAAAAGCGTAAAGCTTTTTCCCGGTTATTGAAGTTGCCATGACCGAGCACCTTCATGGCGATGACCCCTCTATTGCGTTTTTGGGCCTCAGGAAGCACGATATTTTGTGGCCCTGTCACCAGATAATCGGCTACGCCCAGCGCTACCAGCACCGTATCGAAAGAAAACCGGCGCAAACCTTCTGCCAGCACTTCCGGACGAGCATGCCCTGTTATGCCGATAAACCGGACCAATCCTTCCGACCGAGCCTGTTCGAGGGCTGCAACCGCCCCATCCGGGGCCAGGGCCTGTTCCAGGTCAGCCCAGGCGTTGACGGCGTGCACCTGGATTAAATCAACATGATCAGTCTGGAGCTGGCGAAGATTATCTTTCAATTCGTTCAATACATCCTGCTTGCGGCGATGATTAACTTTGGTGGCCAGGAAAACTTCATTCCGGCGAGTGCGCATCACTTCACCAAGGTGAGGCTGGCTGCCGTAATCCGGTGAAGTATCCAGATAAGTAATACCCTGGTCAATGGCATGATTAAGGCAACGTACGGCGTGTTCGCGAGAAATTTCTGGTTTGCCAAGAGGGGCTGTACCATAACCGAGCAGAGGTACTTTTATACCGGTAGCGCCGAGCGAGCGTTCAGGATTAAGCGGAGCGGCCATGATTAGATTCCTCCATATTTAACTAAACCGAAACAGTTGTGGAGCTTTAACCTGCAATAGTTGTACCTTCACCGCAAACAACTCCGAATTGAGTAGAAGAAGTGAGATTTACATCATTGATAAATAAATAATCTTGCTCTACAATCTTTTATAACCCGCTTTAAGCCATCTAAATCCTGCACAGCCGTTTCCGCCGCGTGGCTGTCATTGACGGGTAGAATCGAACCGGGTAGCTTGCGGTTTCTTAGTGATAGTTTTCTTTGTGCAAATTAAAGAAAGAATTCTCCTTGAGTAATTTTGAGACTAACAAACAAGATTGGGCGCTGGGTTCGC
>DATAKM010000133.1:0-70973 GCA_036261665.1 Chloroflexia bacterium | reverse complement strand
CTATTGCCTGTTTAACACCCTTCGCAGAGAAAATATGGCTTAATAGAGAGCAGCCCTGGCCGGGCCTGATTTCTTTGTGATGGAGATAGCGAGCAGGCAGCAGAAACGAGGCAGTCCTTTGATCAGGTATGTAGACGATTCAAATCAGGAAACAGTCGAAGAGCGCTTTGAAAAAAAGTATTACAGGCCGGAAGCGGTTGATACCAGGGGGAAGAGTCACTGGCCCGGGCAGGCGGCGGTAGAGTCGGAAAAACTGGTCGATAAGTGGGGCCGGGAAGTCTTTGTGCTGCATCCCGCTTACGAGAAGCTTATTCGCGGCGATTACAACCCGGCTTTAGAGAAAAGAAGCGTACTCAGCCTGGTAATAACCATGTTGAGCGTGGTGGGCAGCGCGGCCTTGCTCCAGGTGGTTGGCCTGTTCATTACGGCGCTGGGCTCTTCTTCCCGGCGCTATCACGATAACGGTTCCATAATGCCCGTTTTCCTGATCATCGGGCTGGTTGCCATCGTGCTAACCCTGCTCTTTTGCCTGCTGGTAGGCTATCCTTACATCAGGCGTTTCAACCGGCTGCTTACGCACGGCGAGCTTTTGCAGGCGCAGACCTTTTTCGTGAGCAATAAATATGTGAAACACTATGGCAAATCGGGGCTGTACTCGCTGGAACGCCTGGTGGTGCTTGATTATGAATTTACCACGCCGGACGGCGAGGTCATCCGGTCCCAGGCCAGGGCTACCCGTAACGATCTGCCGGAAGAGATTCCAGAACGGGTGCTGCCGGTAGTCGTGTTATACGAGAATAAGAAAAACTATATTGTGTTGTAGCGGCTGCCTTTTGCTGTAACCGAAAAGCGTGGTTTTAACATGCCATGCCTTTCGTGGGATCAAGATTTTAACATGCCACGCCCTTCGCTGAATGCGCCGGTGCAATAAAGGGTTGGGGGGGGGATATGTAGCGGTCAGGCGGAGGTGTCGCGCTCGCCCCGGTCGGCCATGAAGTCCATGATGCGGCCCCACAGGCTGGGATTGTGGGCCTGGAGAGCGTTCAGGCGGGCGAAAGCCATTTCCTCGGTAATGGCGAAGCGCCGGGCAAACTCTTCGATAGTCCCGGCCCCGTCGTCCAGCCACCAGCGGATTTCGGTCTCGGTCACGAGGTGCAGGCTGGCCCAGCGCAGGGCCTGGTTCTCGACCGTCTCGCCCACGCGCCATCCGCTGGTGCAATAGAGGATGAAGGGCTGGCGGCGCATTTCCTCGGTGGCGGTGACGTGGTGGCCCAGTTCCTCCCAGAGGGTACATTTCATCAGGAGCGGGTCGGCCTTAAGGCGGTTGGCCAGCACGATGCAGGGCCTTGCGCCCGGGTGCCAGGAGTAGAAGCCGTTCTCGGGCGGCTCAAGGTCGCGCCATAAGACCCTGATGTTGTGCTGCTCGATATAGGCCCAGGCGCGCGCCGCCTGTCCGTGAAAATCTGTGATATCCTTGAGTGCCACTCTTCGTTCGCAGTCCCCGATGTTTTTCTCGATTATGCCAGATAATTTTTAGAACCAATGATCTAAATTATACATCATTCCGGGACGTTTTTCAGCTTATTGGCATCGCCAGTTTTCAGGCTGTTTTTGACCTATCCATAATTTAGTATTTATGCCTGATGAAAGAAACAAGAATTATGAGGCCGCAACAAAATAAGGCCTCAAGCCAGGTTGACCAGCTACCAAAAACAGGTTCGATAATGCTATAGCCAGGCACAATTAGCAAGAGGATGATGAGCGCAGACAGGGCCAGTTTTATAGATCTGTAGGCCGGGAAGTCGCGGATTAGAAAGGGAGCATTGATGGACAGGCCGGTTAGAAGCAACAGCACCGCGATCATTTTATAGGGCCAGCTAAAAATGGCGGCCATAAGACCGAAAATGAGCAGCAGGAATATCAACGACAGGATTAGAGGGGTGGCTATTCGTTTTGAAGTCGCGAGTTTCATAAATTGTTAACCGGTTATTTCCTCTTTGAAATAATGGATCAGTGTTAGCTCTGTTTATGGGGGTAGCGTATTGTGTAAAAAGGGTTCTTCAATTTTAGATCCAGTTTGTTCTGCATTATTTTGTCCAGTTGGTTCAAACTTTCCTCACCAGTACTGTACGCAAAAACGCTAAACTTTAATTTCTGAGTATCCCAGGTCCTGGCAATCTTTATCTGGCAATCCGGTGATAGCAACCAGCTATTAAATTGATCTTTTGCTTCCAGTACCGGCTCAAAGTGAGCCAGGGTTAATTCTTCTTCCAGGGCTGCTTTAACTTCAGGAGGTATTTCGATAACTGAATAGTACCAGCCCGGTGAGATATCAAAAAGGCTGTCCAGCAGGACATCCTGTTCTATCTGGACTAAAACTGACGAGTAGCTAATAACCGTATAATCATCGCTGGCGTTGTAGTAAATCTGACCGGTTTCATCCATTACTACTTCGCAGGGAGCCGTACCGGGTATCAGACATTCACAGAAAGATTTTTGACCTTTCCATTCAACAACCGGTTCAATAGGAATACCTAATTTCTTGGATGCGGCAGGACCGTACCGGTTGAAATAGTGATATCCTCCCAGTTCCAGTTGAAAGGGTATTACCGGATGGTTCTTTGGAAAATTGTATTTTTCAAGAATATCTTCGATTTCAGCCAGGGTTGCAGGCTGGCCCTTCAAATTGCGGGGCTGCGCCATTAGCAGGGTTTTAGCCCTCGGTGTTAGCGACTCGATCATTTCTTTAGTATTCGTAGTATGAAATATCTGCCTGTCTTGTAGTCTATTTAAGGATGTATCTCCTGGTACGTGCCGCCCGTTCGAGCGCGGGGGAAATGCCCCGATTATTAAGAATCGTGCCACCCGTTCGAGCGCGCTGGAATCAATCCCCGCGCTAGTTTAACGAAGCCCCATGAATGGGGCTGAATACGATTTGAGGCGGTCGAACGGAGCTAAATGCTATCAAGCGGGTTTAGCCGCTTTCGTTGAAATAGCCCGGTTCATTCATGGCCGGGGCAGTCGCACGATTGCCACTGTTCTATGCACAACGCTCCTCTCAAAGCCATGTCATTCTGAGGGCCGCCGCTACCATCCAACGATGGTTTACCTCGTTCGGAGGCCCGAAGAATCTCTTTGCTGCGCCCGTGCCCTGCCTTGCGGCCGAGATCCTTCGGCTGCGGCCTCAGGATGACAGGCTAATGATGTGTGCCTCGCCTGGCGGCCGAGATCCTTCGGCTGCGGCCTCAGGATAACAGGGCTACAAGCGAGACGTTATCGGTAAGAATGTGCCGCCCGTTCGACCGCGCGGGAATAAATCCCCGCACTAGTTTAACCAACCCCCATGAATGGGGCTGATAGCATGGGCAGGCGCTCAAACGGGGCGAGATGCTATCAAGCGGGTTTAGCCGCTTTCGTTGAACTAGCCCGTTTCATTCATGGCCGGGCGCTCTCGCCACGCCACCGTTTTTGCCATAACGCCGCGCTCGTGCCGCGCCTTGCGGCCAACCGCCCATAATTAAAATATGGGCTATAGGCTTAAGTGCTCTAAAGGCACTAAAATAGCTAACCCTTTGGGGGATATGTCTTTTAGCCGGCGCGCTCTTCACCCTTATTCGCGCCGGAGCCTTTGGCCTCGGCCTCCTGCATCCGCGCTACCTCGGCGTGGACCGCTTCGTTCCTGGCCTGGCGCGCGGCCTGCCGCTGGGCCGCCTCGAAGTGTGCAAAGTTCTCCACTCGTTTGATCGCCTCCGCATCGTCGCGCAGGGCATCGGGCAGCCCGAGCATCAGGCGGCCTTCGACCAGGGCCAGGTTCTCGCCCACTTCTCCCACCACCAGGGCATCCTCCAGCGTGGCGACATCCACCAGCAGGTCCATCAAGAGGCCCGGCCTGACCCCCAGCGCCTCGCCGAGCCTGCGCAGCATGGCCGTAGAGGGTGTGCTGAAGCCGCCTTCGAGGTTGTTGAGTGACCCCGAGGCGATACCGTAGCGCGCTTCAAAAGCCGGGCGCTTCAGGCCCATGGCCTCCCGGCGCGTTCTTATATATTTTCCGAAAGATGCCTGGCTCATTTACCTTTTCTTTTCTAGCTAATAATAAGCATCATTACTTATAGAGAGTTGAAACCGCTTTATATGTTGGTGTTAGCCTCGCTGCATATCCTGGATGCGAGCAGCTAACACTTCCTGCAAAACAAAAGGCAACCTTCTATATTATACCTCAATTACACTAAACTTGTGTAGTTAATTTCCTTTTTGCTTTAAATTCGTCAGAGTTTAGAACATTTATACTAAATTGCCTTAAAATTGTCCTTAAAACGCTTGATTTTACTTCCGTTTTGTGTAATAATAGAGCTGCTAGCATTGAACGGATGTTCTGAAGTACAAGCCTATTAGCCCGAAAGCTTCGGTAGACAGCTTTGCTGCCTGCCTGGCTTTCCCCATCCCTGAATCGAGGTAAATCTATGTCCGGCCCAGCATCCACCTTCCACGGCTACGGCCAGCCCACTTTCACCGCTATTCCTGACCTCTTCCTGGATCATCAGATGCAGGACCTGACCAAAGCCGAGCTGAAAGTGATGCTCTACATCTTTCGCCATACCTACGGCTTTCAGAAGCACTGCGACGCTATCTCCTATTCGCAGTTCGTAGAGGGCATCACTACCCGCGACGGTCGCCGCCTGGACCGCGGAGCGGGCGTCTCTGAGCGCAGCGTGGTGCGCGCCCTTGACGTGCTGGTGGAACGCGGCCTGATTTTCCGCCACTACCAGCTTGCCGATAACAGCGGGTTTCGTGTCACGATTTACGAGCTGAACATTGATGGCGAGCCCCACTGGCAGGCTCCCGGCGCCAGTCAGATTACTACCCCTCCAGCAAAATTGGCAGAACCCTCCCGCAATTATGACGCCACTTCTCCCGTAGATTTGGCAGTACCCTCCCGCAATTATGACGCCACCCCTCCCGTAGATTTGGCAGTACCCCCTTCTGTCAAAATTGCGGATACAAAAAACATCTATAAACAAAATACATCTATACAACACACATCTAAACAACACACACTGTTGTGTGATGATGATGTTGCTGAAGAAATGCTGGAAACTGCCGGAATGCAAAGCAAGGCAGTTCAAGAGCTCTCGCGCCTAGCAGCTAAAAATGGGCGGGATGCCACCTACCTGCAAGCCTGGCAGCGCTATATTGCCGGGCAGGAGAGTATCGCCAACCCACAGGCCTATTTGCGCCGGGTGGTCAGCGAGAATGCCGACCCGCCTGCTGCCTTATCCACAAACGCCGGGTCGCGGGTCTGTAGCTATCAGGAGCAGCGGCGGGCTCAAACCGAGCGCCTGGTCGCCAGCGCCCGCAAATATGGCCTCATCTAAGATATCTTGAAAAGAGCTTGAAAGGAGCTTCTATGTCCCGCTATAACGACCCCTGGGAAGTAGGTCTGCCCGCCAACCGCTGCGAGGCCCTCGATATGATCAGGCGGCAGGGCAGGATTATCGCCGGCCTGAGCGTGCAGGTCGCCACCCAGCAGCACCAGATAGCAAAGCTGCGCCGGCGCTGTGACTTGCAGCAGGTCATTATCAGGGTGCTGGGGCGCTACAAGGCCTCCTACCCCGCTTACAGTGACTCTGAGGACTATTCCGATCAGCCGGAGATAACCTATCTACCCGACCACCTGCCCGGCAGGCGCGAGCGCTAGCGGCCGGGCATGTTATGGCGCAACGACCCAGCCCAGACCCGAAAGGAGCGAATAAAGTGAAAGCTACACCCCTGAAAATCCGGCGCTACCGCCAGATCTCGCGCACCGTCCGCTGCTTCCTGCGCGATTACTGGACGGCCCACGGCTACGGCCCAACCCTCGACGAGATCCGGCAGGCCCTGGCCTTCAACAGCATCAGCGCCACCCGCAACTGGCTCTACGAGATGCGCGACCGCCACGACCTGCTCTTCGAGGAGGAGATTGCCCGCTCCTTCCGCCTGCCCGGCCAGCGCACCATCTTCCCCGATGAGCCCTGAGCCGGGTAAACAAAAAGCGGCCGGTCGCAAGGCCTGGCCGCTCTTTCACCCGACAGCGCTCAACCGCCCCGGAAACGCCCACAAGTGAGGCTTTCACCGGGCTAGTTCAACGAAAGGGGCTTTGATAGGCTGCGGCTGCTATTGACATAATTTCAGAAAGAGTGTAAATTTTAACCTGCCTCACTTGATATTTATCAAAAAATACCGCTTTTCGGCTTGAAAGGTTCTTGCGTCTATGCCCGCACCCACTATTGTTCAGGAACTCGTTACTCGTTTCGAGCGTGACTTTCCGCAACTGCGTTCCAGCAATTATAACGAAGCTCATATTCGCCAGGAGTTTATCAATCCCTTCTTTCGCGCCCTCGGCTGGGACATGGATAACAGCGCCGGACGACCGCCCCACCTGCGAGATGTTATTCACGAAGATAAAGTCATGACTGCGGACGGCCTCAAAGCGCCCGATTATGCCTTCCGGGTCGGCGGCGACCTGCGTTTCTATGTCGAGGCTAAAAAGCCTGCCGTCAATCTTAAAGAACACGCCCTGCCAGCCTTCCAGGTGCGCCGTTATGGCTGGTCGGCTTCTGTGCCGCTCTCTATCCTGACCGACTTTGAGGAACTGGCCGTTTACGACTGCCGGGTGGAACCAAAAGCGGACGACCAACCGAGTATTGCTCGCCTCAAGTACCTGACTTATAAAGAATATATCGACCAGTGGGACTGGTTGCAGGAGCTTTTCTCGCGACAGGCTGTACAGGAAGGCTCGCTCAATGCCTTTGCCGGGAAGCTCAAGGAGCAGCGCGGCCTGACCACTGTAGATACCGCTTTCCTGCGCGACATGAGCCAGTGGCGTGAAATCCTCGCCCGCAATATCGCCCGTTGTAATCCCGGCCTGAACCAGCGCGAACTTAATTACGCTATCCAGATGACGCTCGACCGCATCATTTTCCTGCGCATCAGCGAGGACCGCGACGTTGAGCCGTATGGACGCTTGAAAGAGTTACTGGACGCGCCCGATATTTACCAGAACCTGCTCGAATATTTCCGTCAGGCCGATAACCGCTATAACTCAGGCCTGTTCCATTTTGAAAAGACCAACGGCGAGGGCGAAGGTCCTGACCGCCTGACACCCGGCCTGACTATCGAAAATGACCCTCTGCGCCAGGTTATCGGACGGCTCTATTACCCGCAATCGCCTTATGCTTTCAAGGTTATTCCGGTGGAAATCCTGGGGCAGGTCTATGAGCAGTTCCTCGGTAAAGTGGTGCGCCTTGCCGAGAATCACGAGGTAGTGGTCGAGGAAAAGCCGGAAGTGCGCAAGGCGGGCGGGGTCTACTACACCCCGACCTATATCGTGGACTATATCGTGCGGCACACTGTCGGCAAGCTGCTGGAAGGCCGCGCCCCCGCCGAGGTAGCTCAATTGCGGATTTTAGACCCGGCCTGCGGTTCCGGCTCTTTCTTGCTGGGAGCTTACCAGTTTTTGCTGGACTGGCATCTTGAGCAGTATCGCCAGAGCCCGCGCAAATACCGCAAAGAATTGCAGGAAGGCCCGGATGGACAGCCTCGCCTGACCCTGACCGAGCGCAAGCGTATCCTGCTCAATAATATCTTCGGGGTGGACATTGACCAGCAGGCGGTGGAAGTGACCAAGCTTTCGCTGCTCTTGAAGGTGCTGGAAGGCGAGAACAGCCGCAGCACGCAAATGACCCTGGCCCTCGAACGAGTGCTGCCCGACCTCGGCAACAATATCAAGTGCGGCAATTCGCTTATCGGCTACGATTTCTACCAGCAGATGCAGTTGCCGTTACTCTCCGACGATGATTTTTACCGCATCAATGTCTTTGACTGGGAAATTGCCTTCCCGCAGGTCTTTAAGGCTGGCGGCTTTGATGCCGTTATCGGCAACCCGCCCTATATCCGGGTGCAGGCTTTGAACGAGTGGGCTCCTATCGAGGTAAATCACTATAAAAAAGCTTACCGGGCAGCCAGTAAGGGCAATTATGATATTTATGTGGTCTTTGTGGAACGCGCTCTATCGCTGCTTAATCCGCACGGACGGCTGGGCTTTATCCTGCCCCACAAGTTCTTCAACGCGCAGTACGGCCAGCCTTTACGCCAGCTTCTCTCGCAGGGTCAGCATCTTTCTAAAGTTGTCCATTTTGGCGACCAGCAAATCTTTAATAACGCCACTACTTACACCTGCCTGCTTTTCCTGAATAAACAGGCTTCGGCTGAACTTGATTTTACTAAAGTGGACAGCCTCAAAGATTGGCTATTTTCTGGCAAAGCACAAGAGGGAAAGATACCTGTAAGTGCGATAAATAAAGAAGGTGACTGGAATTTCAATATTGGAAAAGGAGCCAATTTATTTGATCGTCTGAAAGAAATTCCTACTAAGCTTGTTGATATTTCTGAAAAGATGTTTCAGGGATTAGTAACAAGTGCTGATTCTATATACCTTTTAGAACCACTTGGGATTGAGAAAAGCCAATTTGTTAAGGTCTGGTCAAATGCTAAGGGTAAAGAATATCAACTAGAGACTGAAGTAGTATGGCCTTTGTGTAAAGGTTCAAGAGACATTAGACGATATAGCGCTACCCCTTCAAAAAGAGTTTTGTTCCCATACGATCCTCAAGTTTCTGCAATTTCAGGTAAAACAACTCTCATCTCTAGTCAAGATTTTGCTAGTAATTTTCCTCATGCTTGGCAATACTTACTAGAGAACGAAAAAGCCTTAAGAGAAAGAGAAAAAGGTAAAATGCAGCACGAGGGCTGGTATGGTTATGTTTATCCCAAAAGTGTCTCACTTTTTGCAAAGAAAAAAATACTTACTCCATCAATCGCTGCAAATGCTTCTTATACCATAGATAATAAAGGAGAGTTATATTTCGTAGGGTCTGGAGGAGGCGGAGGTGGAGGATATGGAATTATACTTAACAAAGATTGCGAATTGAGCTACGAGTTTCTTCTGGGCCTTCTCAATTCTAAATTATTAGATTACTACTTGAAGCAAGTTAGTTCAAGGTTTCGAGGTGGTTATTACGCCTACAATAAACAATACATAGAACAACTGCCAATCCATACAATCAACTTTAACGATCCGGCAGACCGGAAGCGGCATGACGAACTGGTGAAGCTGGTAGAAAAGATGCTGGAATTGCAGAAGCAGCTAGGGTCAGCGCGGATGCCGCAAGAAGAAGCGCGGCTCAAGCATCTGATAGCCGCCACCGACCGCGAAATAGACCGTCAGGTATACGCTCTCTACGACCTGACCGAGGCGGAAATCGCCCTGATAGAGCAGGCAGGGGCATAGGTCGCCCGGCCATGCCTTCGGGGACGTAAAGGGCAAGAACATAGCAGGCGCTCCACCGCACGGGAATAAATCCCCGCGCTAGTGCAACGAACCCCCATGAATGGGGCTGCTAGCGTTTGTGATGCGAGCGGGTGGAATTGTATTAAGCGGGTTCAGCCGCTTTCGTTAAGATAGCCCGGTCGATTTATTGCCGGGCGGTCTCGATGCTACCCCGCTCTTTTTAATAACGCCCGGCTCTCTGGCATGTCACGCCCCTTGTGGGTGTGAGGGCAGCCGCTATTACCCAATCCTGCCTTACCTCGGTCGAAGGCCCGAAGAATCTCCCTGCTACGTCCGTAGCCTGCCTTGCGGCCGAGATCCTTCGCTTTGCTCAGGATGACATGCATGCAAGCGGAGCGTTATGAAGAAAAGCGAGGTCATTTCAATCGCCCAAATATGCCCGCAAGGGGCTTATAGCCAAATATCCGGCCTAATATAATGAAATCTCTGCGACATGGGCCGGGTTATTTTTATGCACGATTTAGCCCATTCCGCAAAAATTTTATTGATATAGCCCTGGAATTTGGCTGCAAGGCCCTCTTGCGGGTATTCCGGTCGGTTGAACGAGCGCCCCGGTCATGAGGGAATGGGGCATTATGGATAAAACGGAGTAGGCGTATGACCGCCCGGAGATACCCGCAAGGGGGGCATAAAGCCAATGGACCAGGCTACCAGCTAAAGCCCTCTGAAGAGGCTATTTTAAACCTTACCAATCGCCTTTAGTGCCTTTAGCGCACATAAGCTGATAGCCCATACTTTAGTGATGGGCATGGCTGGCCTCTATTCTCATATTAACAGCCCCATTCATGGGCTTCGTTATACTAATGCGGGAATTGGCTGCGAGCCCCCCTTGTGGGCATATCCGGGGCGGTTGAACGGATGGCTCAGGCATAACCCCATAAAAAAATCCAGTTCAAAATCTGAACTGGTAATTAGTAAATTATCGGTTAAAATGAATATCAGACAACTAATTACGGTACTAACTACACAGCCACTATTATGAAAGCAGCGCCACAGCCCGGGTTGTATGACTTTTAACGGGTAGTTATAAAGGTGATCCTGATTAATTTTTGCGTGTGAAGAATCTGTATGACCTATAAATATGGCCAGTATTGCCCGGTAGCGCGGGCCACCGAAATCTTGGGAGACCGCTGGACCCTCCTGATCGTGCGTGATATGGTCGTGAGCCACATCGAACATTTCTCAGAGCTGGAAAGGGGCCTGCCCGGCATTCCACGAGCGCTCCTCGCTGACCGTCTGCGCCGCCTGGAACGGGCCGGCGTCATCAAGCGGCATGTTGAGGCCGACCAGCGCAAAACGAGCTACCGGCTGACCGAAGCCGGGTGGCAACTCCGGCCGGTTATCGAATCCTTGCTCCTGTGGGGCGCGAAGTGGGCTTTTGGCGAACCGCAAATGGAAGAACTCAACCCGACCTTACTGATGTGGTGGATGCGCGACCGGGTTTACACTGAACGCCTGCCGCAAGAGCGGGTGGTAGTGGAATTTGACTTCTGGGGCGATTACGAGCGAACCGGCTCCAGCAGCTACTGGCTGATCCTCAAACCGAGTGATGTTTCGGTATGTCTCACCCACCCCGGGTTCGATAGCGATATGCTGGTAAAAGCCGACCTGGCCGCTTTTTATCAGGTCTGGTTAGGGCGCATCAGTTTCGAATATGCCCGGCGCAATCGCCAGATTGAAATAGAGGCCGTGCCTGATCTGATCCGCTCCTTTCCAGGCTGGTTTGCCTGGAGTCCGGCGGCGGAAGGAGTACGAGCGATGGCCGGCGATTAATGCCATTGCCGGTCTTCAGCCGTAGAGCAGCCGCCCTTCTTCCAGGGCAGACCATTTACACCTTGCATGGCCTGCCAAAGCATCAACCGCCTTAGCCTTTTGTAAAAGCCTCTTTTACTTCACCTCTCGTCTCAGCTACGTGCTTTTAAGTCTGTAGTCCTGATGAGTGATTCACACTTCCTCAGGGCCTCATTAAGTGCGCCCGCTAATCCGGGCCGCTGGTCCGCCTGTGGACCTCGTACCACGGGCAGCCTTAAAGCTGCCTGAAATCTTTTATTGTGACCCTATCTTTAATAAAGATGAAACGGAGAAAAAAATGACCCAAATAGTTGATGAAATCCAGACCCTTAAGAACCGGGTGAAAGCTACCTGGATGTCCGGCGATTATGCCAGAATTGCCGAACTGATTCAGCCGCATGCCGACGACTTTATCACTCGCCTGCAATTGACACCCGGCACGCGCGTGCTGGACGCCGCCTGCGGAACCGGTAACCTGGCTATTCCGGCGGCGCGTACCGGTGCAAATGTCACCGGGCAGGATCTTGCGCCTAACCTCTTAGAAGTGGCCCGCAAGCGAGCGGAAGCCGAAGGACTTGCCATACAACTGGATAGCGGCGATGCCGAAGAACTACCCTATGCCGATGGCGCTTTTGACCTGGTGATGAGTATGTACGGTATTATGTTCGCGCCTCGTCCTGAACCGATCTCCGCCCAACTTCTGCGAGTATGCAAACCGGGTGGCCTGATTGCCCTGGCAAATTGGACCCCCGGCGGTTTTATCGGTCAGATGTTGAAAACGGTCTCAGCCCATGTGCCGCCTGCGCCCGGTATGACTCCGCCGCCGCTGTGGGGCGTGGAAGAAGTGGTGCGGCAGCGCCTTGCCGCCGGTACCAGTGAAATCAAGTGCACTCCGCGCAAAGTACTGTTTGAAGAATCTCTTAGCCCGGCCGAGATTGTGGATTACTTTATTCAGTATTACGGGCCGATCAACCGGGCCTACGCCGCATGTAACCCTGAAAAGCAGGTGGCGCTGCGGCAGGATCTTGAAAAACTCTGGTCAGATCACAACACTGCCACTGATGGCGGCACTCATGTCGAGGCTGAATACCTGGAAGTGCTGGCCACTCGAGCGTGATCTCGATTAGATTGATGGAAAGCTTCTAGCCGGGTTATTCTAAAAGCGAGAGGCTTTCATTATTAAGAGCCGGGCGGGACAAAAGCGCCCGGCTTTTAACATGTTACCCCCCTTGTAGTTGTGGGGGCCGTCTATACTCCGGCCTTAACATTACCCCGCTCGGAGTCCCGAAGAATCTCTTTGCCTGGTTGATATGCTTGCCTTGCGGCCGAGATCCTTCGGCTGTGGCCTCAGGATGACATGTATTCGAGGGTTGCCCCTTATGTTTCTAAGTGCTAAGCGTTCGAGCGCGCGGGAATCAATCCCCGCGCTAATTCAACGAACCCCCATGAATGGGGCTGATAGCAGTCAGGCGTTCAAATGGGTCAATTTGTATCAAGCGGGTTCAGCCGCTTTCGTTGAAATAGCCCGGTCCATTCATGGCCGGGCGGTCGGGATGCGATCCTGTTTTACGAACAACGCCCCATTTGTTAAAAGAGCGAGCCGCCCGTTTGCCCGCCCGGGAATACCCGCAAGGGAGCTTGCAGCCAAATTCCCGGGCGCTTTTGTTAGCTTTTAGTGACCGCCGCGTCCGTGACCACCCGGGCCGCCAAAGCCCTGATCGGGACCGCCAAAGCCTTGACCGGGGCCGCCGAAGCCCTGCCCGGGGCCAGCCTGCCCGAGTTGCACCTGGGTAGCAGTCATCTTGCCACTGGCGTCTACTTTGCCTTCCACACCTATGTTCGCGCCGGTTTTGATGTCGCTTAATGCGGCGGTCGCCTGGCCGTTGAGGTATTTGGTAGTGCCTGTGACCTCAATCGTGCGAGAGGTGCCGTCACGGTCCTGAAGCACAATAGTATTGCCGTTAACACTGGTTACCTGGCCCTGGTAGTGCGGCAGATCAATATTAACCTGCAAAGCCGTCAGGCTGTTACCATCGCTACTCAGAGTACCTTCCGCGCTGATATTGGTGCCAACCGCGATTTCGGAAATCTGCACGCTCTGCCCGCCTTCCAGGTAGACCGTGCTGCCGCTGACTGTAATGGTTTTGGTAGTGGTTGTCTGGGTGGTACTGGCGCTGCCGTTAGCAGGCGGGGTGGTTGAACCGGAAGGCGCACCCGGCGCCGGCATGTTAGGGCCGCGCCCGTTTCTGCCCTGCACCTGAATAGTCAGGGTGTTGCCGTTGATAGCCGTAACGCTGCCGTTTAGCCGGTCGTGCTGCACCCTTACTACTTCAGCGTTAAGGCTGCCGTCCGCGTTAGAGGTTCCGGCTACATCCAGGCGCATGCCGCTCTTGATATCGGAGAGGCTGATGGTCTTACCGAGGTCAAGATAGCCGGTGGACGAGGAGAGCGCTACTTTAACCGTAGAATTGTCCGGGCGGGTCAGGGTCAGGCTATTCGCGTCAACGGCGCTAACCGTGCCGCCGGCATGGCTCAGGACCACTTCTACAGCCGAAACCGAAACGGTGCCATCGGTAGCGGTAGTGGTGCGCACTGATACCTGCTGCCCTACCTTGAGGTCGGCGAGGCTGATGGTCTGGCCGGCTTTAGTATAGACCGTGTTGCTGTTTACGGTCGCCTGGATCACGACCACGCTGCCCCGGGTAAGGGTCAGGGAATTGCCGCTGATAGCGCTGATCGTGCCGGAGATACCACCCTGGATGCCGCCTCTACCTCGCTGGTGGTCGCCGTGGTTGAAGTTGGCGGCCCCTGGAGCCGCAGAATTGCCGGTGCTGGTTCCCGGTGTGGTAGCCTGGGTAGTTTGAGTTGGATTAGCCTGGGCAAAAGAAGTGGGGATGTGACCGAGGGCTGCTCCACCTCCAAAAGCTATCGCTGCCGCCAGGGCTGCGCTGCCGACTACACCTACCAGGCGTTTCTTGTTAGGGTTGCTTTTTTTGCCATTTTTAGAAAAGTTAACTTCTATCTCAGATTCAGGACGTTCGTTATTGTTCATCTTGATAACCTTTTCACTGTTCTTAATCTACTAAATATTACGCTAGATCCAACGCAGCTTATCCAGCCTCTTGTTAGAAAAAGTCTCACTTATCGCCCTGGTCCGGCTATCCTGGGAGGTTCACAGCCCCGGGCTTACTCTCTTAAGTGATCCTCTTGAAATCAGTATATTATTTCTCTCTGAGAATTCTCTGGGATATTTATGTGAGTTTTCCCATATTCAGGGTCACGCGGAAGCTTGCTTTTAAAGGATTCCGGAGGTTTGATATTAGTGAATTTTAATAAAAAGAGCTAAATGTAGAAATTTACATATTGCTTAAGTCCACTTTTAGAGGTACTATAGTACCAGGGCTTGTTAGTGTATTTTCATGTAGAACCTGTTAGTCTCAGCTTCATCTTATCTAGACTTCACTCAACAAAAGTAGCCAAAAAAAAGCAGACAGTAGCAAGGCAGAAGGATTAGCTTTCTGGCAGTTGGTTTTTGTTGCTCCGAAAGGCCGGACGCCGCTGGAAAAAGGCCTCCGGTTCATTTACATACCCTCGTGTAAAGTTAAGACTGGCGTGTACGGCTCAAATTCAGGCTCTTTTACCTCTGTGGGGTTTGCTATTATTAATTATCATGGCAAGAGAGGAAGCATATGGCAAGTAGAATGCGGGAATTAGTGAGATCTAATCCGGTTTTTTTACCGGTACGCAGCTCATATCACGTCTCACAATTACTCAGGTCGAAGGATGAACGGAAGTATACCCTGGAGTGGGTTAAGTCCTTTAAATCGGATTACATGCTCGATAAACCGGCCCCTTTTATTAATTTCCAGGCGGCCGATTGGGTTAAAGCTTATTTAAAAGGCAAAACGGCTATCAGGGTCTTTGAGTACGGGAGCGGGGCTTCCACCATCTTCTGGTTAAGCATGAAGGCTGAGGTAATATCGGTAGAGCACGATGCTGACTGGTACCGGAAGATTAAGCAGAGGTTATCCGAGGCCGATCAGATCGACTACCGCCTGGTAGAGCCTGAGAAAGCGCCTGAAGACAGGGCCAACGGTGACCCGGCAGACCCTGACCTTTGCATCTCAGCCCTTGAGCCTTACCGGGGACTCAGCTTTGCCAGCTATGTAAGCCAGGTCGATGCTTTCCCTGATGAGTACTTCGATGTAATCATGGTGGACGGTCGTTCCAGGGCCTCTTGCCTGGTGCACAGCCTGCCTAAAGTCAAGACCGGCGGGATCATTATCCTGGATAACTCGGACCGTGAGCGCTATACCCGGCTAACCGCTAAATATTTAGAGAACTATAACTTTGAACTTATCAAGTTCAAGGGTTTTACCCCCTCCATCCACCTGAAAGAGACTACCTCTATTTATCGAAAACTGTAGTTGAAAATAGCCCGTCTCTTTTGCCGGGGCGGGCCGGCTTTAGCCCTGCCTTCGATACTGGGCCGGGGGAAGGCCCATTTCACGCTTGAAAGCCTTGCGAAAGGCCGCTTCCGACTCATAGCCGAGCTGTTCAGCGATGCTCTCCACGCTCACCTCGTTCTTCAGCAGGCGGGTGGCCCTGAGCATGCGCCAGCGGGTGAGGTAGGCCAGCGGCGGCTCTCCCACCAGTTCGCTGAAACGGGCCGAGAAGGCGGAACGGGATAGCCCCGCCGCCTCTGCCAGTTCCTTAACCTTCCAGGTGCGTTCGGGTGACTGGTGAATCAGGCCCAGGGCTGCGCTGACCGGTTGATCGCCCAGCGCCCCGGCCCAACCGGCAGAGGCTTTAGCCTGCTGGTCGAGCCATAGCCGGATGACTTGAATGAAGAGCAGTTCGGTCAGGCGTCGCAACATTACTTCCGCCCCGGCTTGCTGCGAAGCCGATTCACGTGCGATCAGGCCGACAATATCCGCAAAGCCTTGCTCCAGGCGTCCCTGCGCCCCCGGAATATGGATCAGCACGGGAAGACGGTGCAGCAGCCCAAAATTACTGGGATAGTCGAAATGAAAAGCCCCACAGAGCAACAGCAGCTTTGTGCCTTCGCCCGCCTGAGTGACCACCCGGTGGCCGCGCTGCGGGTGATAGTCCAGGTGTACCAGGCGGGTCAGCGGTGAGGCCGGGCTATCGTAGAGCGAGTGCGGGCGGCCGGTGGGAAAGAGCACCACGTCACCATCCGCGACCCGCCTGGGCGCAATCTCTCCTTCTACCTGCAAGTAGGCTCCCCCGGAGCTAAAGACGTGGAACATGCTGTCCGGGCTGGCGGCAAAGTCGTAGCGCCAGGGAGGCATAAGCTCGCGGCGCGAAGAGAGCCAGCCTTTCACTTCTAGCGTGCTGAGCACATCGGTCAGGATATCCATGCTTTTGCTCTGCCCTTTCCTCTGGACTATCGGACATATATTCAAAACATTCTCCCATAGATCGGCTCACCCAACAAACCTATAATAGCACAGTCACGAACAAATGTTCCATCACAACACTATGACCGGCTTCATGCCACCTGCCCTGACAGCAGGTTTTTGAAAGGAGAGATCTATGACAGACCGTGAAGATTACAGCGTCACTTTTCTGGTAAACAATACGCCGGAAGAAGTTTTCGCCGCCATCAACAACGTGCGCGGCTGGTGGTCACAAGAGATTGAAGGTGACACAGACAGGCCGGGCCGGTTTAAGTACCGCTACCAGGATGTGCACCGCGCCACCTTCGAAATTACCGAGTTTGTGCCCGGCCAGAAAGTTGTCTGGCACGTGCTGGATAACTATTTTAATTTTGTTAAAGACAAAACCGAGTGGACCGGTACAGATGTTATCTTTGAAATTAACAAAAAGGGCGACAAAACAGAATTGCACTTTACGCACGCCGGGCTGGTGCCGGCCTATGAATGCTACACTGTTTGCTCGAACGCCTGGGGCTCGTACATAAGCGGCAGCCTGCGCGACCTGATTACAAAGGGCAAAGGCCAGCCGAACCCTATCGAAGAAGTTGTTAACCAGGCTCGTGAAATGAGTAATCAATATTACACCGCCTCCTTTACGGTAGACCAGTCTCCCGAAGAGGTCTTTGCCGCCATCAACAATGTGCGCGGCTGGTGGTCGGAAAACATTGAGGGGGAGACTGATAGGCTGGGCGCCGAGTTTGTGTTCCACGCTGAAGACCTTCACCACAGCACCCAGAGGATTACCGAATTCGTGCCCGGCCAGAAAGTCCTCTGGCATGTCCTGGAGAGCCGGATTAACTTCGTCAGTGACAGGACCGAGTGGAAAAACACCGACATTATCTTTGAAATTAGCAGGAAGGGTGATAAGACTGAGCTTAACTTCACCCACGCCGGGCTGGCACCTGCGCTCGAATGCTACGGTAGCTGTTCAGATGCCTGGGGCTTTTACATCAAGCAGAGTCTCTTCGCTTTGATCACTACAGGTCAAGGCGAGCCCGACCGGAAAGAGACCCTGGCGGAGACGCAAGCGGTGTAGCGCTAGCGCCGGGGCTTATCGGTAAGAGCGGTGGCAGGCGTGCGACCGCCCGGTCATGAATGAACCGGGCTAGCTCAACGAAAGCGGCTAAACCCGCTTGATAGCATTTGACACATTCGAGCACCTGCCTTGCTATCAGCCCTATTCATGGGGCTTCGTTAAACTAGCGCGGGGATTAATTCCCGCGCGGTCGAAATGCTACCCCGCTCTTGCCAGGCAAGCCCCGTTCGTTCGCATGTCATCCTGAGGCCGCAGCCGAAGGATCTCGGCCGCAAGGCCAGCCTACCAATGTGGAAGAGAGATTCTTCGGGCCTCAGAACCGGGTAAAGCAAGGTTGGGTGACAAGCGAGGCCCTCAGAATGACATGGCTTTGGAATGCGGCATAAGGCAAAGAGCGGTGGCAGGCGTGCGACCGCCCGGTCATGAATGAACCGGGCTAGCGCAACGAAAGCGGCTAAACCCGCTTAATACAATTCGAGAATTGTTAGGCCGGAAATCGTAGCAGCCCCATTCATGGGGGTTCGTTAAACTAGCGCGGGGATTAATTCCCGCGCGCTTGAACGCTTGCCTGATCCTTGCCCTGTCACGCCCCTTGTGGATATTCCCACGCAGTCGAGCGGGAACACCTGTCTCACTCCATGCTTGATTATGAAAAACTCTCCCTCTAAATAAAGAGGCTCCTCGACAGCGAGGGGTCTTATTTTTTTTGGCGGGCAGGGCCACCGGCTTTTCTGCCGTCTGCAATCGGATTCCAGAACCAAGCCAAAAGTTAAATACCGGTTGTCTCAGTATTTTTCATTCATTGTTCAATGAACAAATTTTTGAATAAGGAACAGAGTAGGCTGCAACTATCATTGAATTCAATAGCCTGAAAGTATTGACAAGCCTGAAAAGATGCCTATAATTGTAATTATCCAGGAAAATTTTGAACCAAAACCAGTACGCCTTTTTCCACGCTCTAAAAAATTGTCTTATTCAATGAAAATATCGGGGTATACTCTGTGAATAGTATCTCTGAAAATTCAAACGTAACCAGCCATACCATAGCCAGGCAGGCCGGTGTTTCTGTGGGTACGGTTCACCGGGTCCTGACCAACCAGGCCAATGTGAGCGAGGAACTGCGAGAAAGGGTTCTGCATACTATCCGCGAGCTGGGGTATGTGCGGGTGCCACGCAAGCGCATCAAGAGTGGCGCCGGTAACGCCGAAGATAAGCTCTATAAAACCCGCCTGGATACCGTTCTTTTTTGCGCCCCTAACCGCAAGACCGCCGACCTGCGCGAGGCTTATATCTACAGGATTTTTGGCGGCGTGGAGCGTGGGTGCAGCGAGAACAATATCAGCATTCTTTTTCAATCCCTGGAAGACAGTTCCAACGCTACCGAACAGGTGGAAGCCCTGATTCAACGCACCGCCATCGACGGCATTCTGCTGCATAACTTTAGCTCTACTGAGCTGGTTGAAAATTTGAAAAAGTTGCAGCTTCCAATAGTGCTGGTTGACTCCCAGCAGCCGACCGGGCTGGGCCTGGATTTAGTCATCACCGACAACACTGCCGGGGGTAACCTGGTGGTGGAACACCTGGTTAAGCTCGGACACCGCGAGATCGCCTTTATCAATGGACCAACTCGCTACTCCATGAAGCGGCGCATGGAAGGATACCGCAACGCCCTGATAGATGCCGGGCTTGACTACAAACCGGAGCTTATTCACGAGGGCGATCTTTCGCTCGAAGGTGGCGCGCAGGCCATGCGCGAATTGCTGGAGCGGGGCGTGGAATTTAGCGCCGTCTTTTGCGCTAACGACCTGATGGCCCTGGGAGCTATCCGGGCCTTAAATGCCGCCGGTTTGCAGGTGCCGGATGACATCAGTGTAGTGGGTTTTGACGATATCGAAGCCAGTACCCTGGTCTCCCCGGCCCTTACCACCATTCACGCGAATTTAGAGGACAAAGGAAAGGTGGCGGTATATCGCCTGATCGAACGGGCCCAGAAACCGGATAGCCCGGTTGTCTGGATTACTTTACCCGTTTACCTGGTGGAACGCTCGTCTACAGCACCCTTAGTAAAAAACCATAGTCACCTGAAATAAACTGATTCGCTTCAGAAGTTTCGGGGAATTAAATATTTCGGCAAGTTATTACAACAGCTAGGCAGCTAACTGTAGGAGCAAGAGGCTCATAGGGCAAATGGTTTTCGTTGGAGAATAACCGGTTATGAGCGCCATATCTTGCAAAATAATCTCATTGAGGAGGAAAAGATGTCTGAAGAATCAAAGAAGAGACTTAGTCGCCGGAAGTTTGTAGCCCTGACGGGTGGCGCCCTGGCCGCCAGTGGTATCCTGGCAGCTTGCGGCGATAACACCGCCACCTCTGCCCCGGCAGCCACTACGGCCGCCGCCACCAGCGCTGCGGCCAGCACCACCGCTGCCGCCGGAGCAACTACCGCCGCTGCTGGAGCGACCACCGCTGCCGCCGCCGGGGCCAAGAGTATCCCGCCCTTCGCGTCCAAGCCGGTCAGCCTGCAAATCCTGGATGTGGCCGGTAACCTGCAACTCACCCAGGGCATGATGGACAATTACAAGAAGGCTAACGGGAATAAAGTATCCGATATCCAGTACCTTAAAGCGACTGCTCCCGAAGTGGTCAGCAAGATCAAGGCGCAGCAGGATGCCGGTAAGTTGGACATCGCCATGGTGCTGAGTGGTTTTGACGGCATGGCTTCCGGCACTGAGAACGGTCTCTGGCTGAAGCTTTTGCCCGACTATAGCGCCAGGTTCCCCAACCTCGAAAGCAATTATCTCGACCCGGCCAAACGCGCTAACGACCTGGGCCAGGGCTTTGGTGTAGTGGTGACCTATTATCCGAGCGGCCCGCTCTTTGAATATGACGGCACCAAAATCCAGACTCCTCCCAAGACTGTCGATGAGCTGAAAACCTGGATCAAAGCCAATCCCAAGAAGTTCATGTACGCCCGCCCCGCTAACTCCGGCCCCGGACGCACCTTGATTATGGGTCTACCTTACCTGCTGGGCGATAAAGACCCCAAAGACCCGATCAATGGCTGGGACAAGACCTGGGCTTTCCTCAAAGAGATTGATCCTTTTATTGAATACTACCCGACCGGCACTACTGCCGTCATGAAAGAACTGGGCGAGGGCACCCGCTATATGGTGGCCTCCACCACTGGTTGGGACATCAACCCGCGCGTACTGGGCACCGTACCGAAAGAGGCGAAAATCTTCGCCCTCGATGGTTTCAAATGGGTCGGTGATGCCCACTTCATGCTGGTCCCCAAAGGCCTCGATAACGACAGGCTGGCGGTAGTGCTGGATATGATGGCCTGGATGCTCAAACCGGACCAGCAGGCTTACGCTTATGACGACGGCTACTTCTATCCCGGCCCGGCGATCAAGGGCGTGGATATCTCAATGGCTCCTCAGAAGAGCCAGGATGAGATCAAGGAGTATGGCCGCCCTGAATACGCCGACCTGATCAAAAACGTTCCGGTCGAAATGCCGCTTGATGCCAAGAACCTGGTTGCCGCTTTTGATAAGTGGGACAAAGAAATTGGCGGGAACAAACTGAAGAAGTAGAGGCTATCACAAACGGGCGGCGCCGGGCAGTATTTACTCCCGGGGCCACCCGGCCGGTGCTGTCTGTTTGAAGGAAGTTACAAGCCTCAGTAGGGGGATCAAGCGATGCAAAAAGTAGAAAATTTAGAGTTGCGAGGCGTCACCCGCCGCTTCGGCGCTACCACGGCTCTTTCCAATTTCAACCTGAAAGTTAACGGAGGCAGCTTCGTCAGTTTGCTGGGTCCCAGCGGCTGCGGCAAGTCCACCGCGCTCAATTGCCTGGCCGGGCTGCTGGATTTAAGTGAAGGCGAAATCCTGGTCAACGGCAAACCCGTCCAGAATCTGCCGGCGGAAAAGCGCGGCTTCGGCATGGTATTCCAGAACTATGCTCTCTTCCCGCACCTGACCGCCGCCCGGAATGTGGCCTACGGTCTGGAACTGCGCAAAGTGCCGAAAGCCGAGCGCGAACAGCGGGTGCAAAAAGCCCTGGAAATGGTTCACCTGGAAGAGTACGGGAAAAGATTCCCGGCTCAACTTTCTGGCGGCCAGCAACAACGCCTGGCGATTGCGCGTACCCTCGTGCTTGAGCCGACTTTGTTGCTGCTGGATGAGCCTCTTTCCAACCTGGATACCAAGCTGCGCAACGAAATGCGGATTGAAATTAAACATCTCCACGAAAAACTGGGGCTAACCACCATTTATGTCACCCACGACCAGTCCGAAGCCATGTCGCTCTCCGACCTGGTGGTGGTAATGCGCCTGGGCCGGATTGAACAGATCGGCGTTCCCCAGGAAATCTACCGCTACCCGAAGAGCCTCTACGTTGCCAACTTCATGGGCTATTCCAGCCGCATGAATGTCAAGGTGCTGGGCAAAGAAGGTAACAGGTGGCAGGTAGAAACAATCTCCGGGATTCGGCTGCTGGGAACCGCGCCCGCCGAAACCGCCTGGCAACCCGGCCAGCAGGTCGTCGCTTGCTTCCGCCCGGATGACGCCCTGATAACGCCGAGCCCTACTGCCAATCCGCTACAGGCGGAAGTGGTGCTGGTGGAATATCTTGGCAAGTCCTTTGAGGTGCTGGTCAGGCTGGCCGGACAGGCGCAGGAGTTGCTGGTGCATAGTTTTGAACCCCTGGAGGGAGGCTTACCGGTTAGCTTTGGGGTCAATCCTGACCGGCTGCTACTCTTTGAGCCCGAAGATGTCAGCAGCGAGGGCACACAGGTAGCCGTGCCGGAAATGGCAGTCAAAGGAGGTCGGTAGAGATGGCAGTCAAAGCTATTAGCCCGGCCGCACCGCGCTCCCGCAGGGACATCAGCGCTATCCTGCTTTCAATCCCGGCCCTGCTGGCAGTGCTGGTCCTGTTTGTTTTCCCCTTCATCTTCGGGCTCGATTTAAGCCTGAAGAGCGGCCCGCGCGGCGAGGGAAGCTGGTCTTTAGACAACTATTCCAAGTTCTTCGGGGACTCCCGGCAGGTGGATACCATCTGGACCACTTTCCAGGTGGCGCTGCCTGTGACTCTCTTCAGCGTAGGAGTTAGCGTACCATTAGCCTATTTCATGCGGCGCGGGATTAAATTTGAAAGGTTAATTACCACCATCCTGATCCTGCCGATTACGCTCGGTACGGTCATGGTAGCGCAGGCTCTTTTAAGCTACTTTGGACCGAAAGGCTGGTTCAACCAGATTTTAATGGGCACCGGGCTGATTCAAGACCCGGTAAGGCTTACCCGCAACTGGCTCGGCGTAGAACTGGCCCTTTTTATCAATGGCTTCCCCTTCGTCTTTTTGATGGTGCTGGGTTATATGTCCGGCATCAGCCCTGACCTGGAACGGGCCAGCCAGATGCTGGGAGCCAATCGCTGGCAGACCTTCTGGCGCGTCATCTTTCCCCTCTCCCTGCCGGGGGTCGCGATTGCTTTTTGCCTCAACTTTGTGGCTAATTTTGGCGTCTTCCCTTCCGCTACCCTGGTCGGCGACCCGGGCGGTTCGACCCGGGTAATCTCGATTGCCGCTTTCCAGGCCGCTTATGAACAAAACGACCGGCCTATGGGCACCGCGATTGCCCTGATTATGGGTCTGCTGGAATTACTGGTAGTAGCGCTGGTGCTTTACCTGCGCAATCGCATGGCCAAAGGCGCTACGCTTGGCGGCGGAAAGGGGGCCTAGCATATGAGTTCACAGGTACAGAGTGTAAAACCGCTTGAAACCAGCGGTGTCAAGCCTAAAGCCCTTAACAAAGGCGGGATCTGGGGCAAAGTGCTCTTTTACGGGGTGATTGGCTTTTTCATCCTGAATATGATCGGGCTGGTAGGCACGGTAGTGGTCGAGTCCTTCGCCCAGCGCTGGTTCGGCACATGGCTGCCACCGGCGTATACCACGCGCTGGTACGAATATATCAGCAACGATCACGATATGGGGCAGTTGTTGTTCAACACCCTGTTTGTGGCCTTCGCCACCACGATCATCTCGCTCTTGATTGGCTTCCCGGCGGCCTACGTGCTGGCCCGCAAACAATTCCGCTTCAAAGCGGTCCTGACCGGCCTTTACCTGCTGCCTATGATGATTCCTCCGCTGGCATACGGTATTCCGCTGGCCACTCTTTTAATCCGCTGGGGCCTGGGTGGTACGCTCATCGGGGTGATTATTATCAACCTGGTTCCGGTAGTGCCCTTTGTCATCCTGATTCTGGCTCCCTTTATCGAGCAGGTTGATCTCTCGCTCGAATCGGCCAGTAGAATGCTGGGCGCGAACCGCTTCCAGACCTTCATGCGGGTGGTGCTTCCGCTGGTGATTCCGGGCCTCTTGAGCGCCGGGATGCTGGCGGTGGTGCGCACTATTGCCATGTTTGAGCTGACCTTCCTGGTAGCCGACTCGCGTTCGCAAACCCTGGTAGTCGCGCTCTACGCTGACGCCTTCGCGGCGGGCATCCGGCCCAGCCAGGCTATCAGCGCGATGGCGGTAGTTTATATGCTCACCACGATGGTCCTGCTGATCATCGCCCTGACTTTCGTCAAACCGACCCAGTTTGTAGTCAGGATTAAAACCCGCTAAAACCGCCCGGCCATATTTGGCAGGTGGGGGCTTTATTGATATAGCGGTGGCAGGCGTGCGGCTGCCCGGCCAAGCCCGCAAGGGGGCTTTCAGCCAATGGACCGGGCTAGCTCAACGAAAGCGGCTGAACCCGCTTGATAGCATCAAAAAACTGAGGTGTTTTCAGCCCCATTCATGGGGGTTGGTTGAACTAGCGCGGGGATTGATTCCCGCGCGGTCGCTCGCCTGCCTGGTTCTTGACACACACGCCCCGTTCGTTTGCATGTCATCCTGAACGCAGTGAAGGATCTCGGCCGCAAGGCGAGCGTACCCACGGGGCAAAGAGATTCTTCGGGCCTCCGAACGAGGAAAAGCAATATTGAGTGGTAGCGTCGGCCCTCAGAATGACATGTGTTTGAGCCGGGCGTTGTATGTAAGAACGGGGCAGGCGTGAGAGCGCCCGGCCATAAATGGACCGGGCTAGCTCAACGAAAGCGGCTGAACCCGCTTAATACAATTCGACCAGTTCAGCGCCTGAATGCTATCAGCCCCATTCATGGGGCTTCGTTGAACTAGTGCGGGGATTCATTCCCGCGCGGTCGAATGGGCAGCACCGTCGTGATGCAATAAGCGGGGTCGCATGCCGACCGCCCTGAAGGGGCTTACAGCCAGATTTCGGGGCTATCTCAACAAAAATCTCCTGGAATGGATGGATTGGACCGGAAATCAGGCTAGATTAGGACATTATCAATGCGCATAACGAATATTAAGGCTACTACCGTCACTGTTCCGCTCGAAGCGCCGCTCAGGCACTCTAATGGCGCTCACTGGGGCCGCTTTGTACGGACAGTGGTGGAAGTCGAGACGGATGAAGGTATCAGCGGCTTCGGTGAAATGGGCGGCGGCGGCGAGAGCGCAGAACTGGCCTTCGCCGGGCTAAAGAGCTACCTGCTCGGCCACGACCCCTTCCGCCTGGAAGAACTGCGCTTTAAAATCGCTAACCCGACTGCCAGCCTGTACAACAATCGCACGCAGCTACTGGCGGCCATCGAGTTCGCCTGTCTCGACATCATTGGCAAAAAACTGAACCAGCCGGTCTATAACCTGCTGGGCGGTAAAGTACGGGATGCCGTCAGGTTCGCCAGTTACCTCTTCTTCCGCCTGCCCGATGACCGGAGCGGTCAGGGCGAGGTTCGCACTGTAGAGCAACTGGTCGCCCACTGCCGGGAACTCAAAGAGAAGTACGGCTTTACCACTCACAAGCTCAAAGGCGGCGTTTTTGAGCCCGGCTATGAGCTGGAATGTTACCGGGCCCTGGCGGACGCCTTTCCGCAGGATAGCCTGCGCTACGACCCGAACGCCGCTTTGAGCGTGGAAGAAGCTATCAAGTTTGGTAAAGCCATCGAAGACCTGAACAACGACTACTTTGAAGATCCTACCTGGGGCCTGAACGGTATGCGCCGGATGCGCGAGATGGTGCGTATCCCCACCGCTACCAACACTGTGGTAGTTAATTTTGAACAACTGGCTACCAACATCCTGAACCCGTCTATAGATGTGATACTGCTCGATACTACTTTCTGGGGCGGCATCCGGGCCTGCATCAAGGCTGCGGCGGTCTGCGAGACTTTCCAGCTTGGCATGTCGGTCCATTCCTCCGGTGAACTGGGTATCCAACTGGCTACCATGCTCCACCTGGGGGCGGTAGTGCCCGGTTTAGCTTTTGCCGGTGACGCTCACTACCATCACCTGAAAGATGATATCCTGGTTGGCGGGAAAATGGTCTATGAAAACGGGGCCATTAAAGTGCCGGACGAGCCAGGGCTGGGCATCACGGTAGACCGGGACAAAGTAGCGGAATACGCCGAGTTGTACAAGAAACTGGGCGGCTACCCTTACGACCGCGACCCGGTGCGGCCCGACTGGTTCCCCCTCATTCCGAACGAACGCTGGGCGGCTCACTAATTAAATGTATATATAATGGGTATCCGGCTCCTCCGCTCGGATACCCATTACAGCCGAAAAGCTGGCAGGACCCCTATTTCTCCCTTTCCCGCTTACCGCTAGCAAGCTGAACTGGCTACTTTTGGCTCCATCCGCTATAATTAAAGCGCTATTCCTGTATAAACCGGGCTTAACAATTACCTGTAATTATCCCTTTCAATAAGGCCTATATGACAAACCTCGTATTCCACTTTCTTGGAATACCCTCTGTCGAATATAACGGGCAGAGCATAAAATTTGCTACCCGTAAAACCCTGGCTCTCCTGGCTTATCTTATAGTGGAAGGCAATATCCAGCCGCGCGAAGCCCTGGCGGCGCTCTTCTGGCCTGATAATTCGCCCGAGCAGGGCCGGGCTTTACTTCGCAATACCCTGCGCTACTTGCGGCAGGCCTTGCACGAGGCCGGAGTAGAGGCCGAACCGGAGCATTTGCTGGTTAATCCAAACTACCTCGGTTTCCGTTTGTGCGCTGATTGCGAACTGGACCTAAAGCTTTTGCAACTAGCTGCTGAGGCCGCCGGCCAGCCACAACAACAGGCTAGCGAACTTCGCCGCCGGTTGGAAACGGCGGTCGCGCTATACCGGGGGGAGTTTTTGAGCGGGCTTAGCCTGGAAGACGCGCCTGACTTTGAAGACTGGTTAAGAGCGCAGCGCCAGGTTTGCCAGACCTGGCTGGAACAGGCCCTCGACCGCCTCTCCGATTTATACAGCGCTGAAGGAGCCAGCAGCCAGGCTTTTGAGACTGTTACCCGCTGGCTGGCTCTTAATCCCACCAATGAGAGCGCCTACCGCCGCTTGATGCAGTTCCATTTTGCCGCCGGTGATAGAACCGCCGCCCTGCAAGTCTACGAAACCTGCCGCAGCGTCCTGGCTGCTCAGCTCAACACGCCACCCCTCCCCGAGACCACCGCCCTGGCGGAACGGATTCGCAAGGCTGTAACTTCTGCGCCTGCGCAGCCCCTGCCCGCGCCTGCTCCTACCGCTGACCTGCGGCCCCCGATGGTCGGCAGGGAGAAAGAGCACCGCCAACTGGCAGAGGCTTTTCGCGCGGCCAGCCAGGGCCAGGTTAAAATTGTGACCATAGAAGGTGAGTCGGGCATCGGCAAAACCCGGCTGGTAATGGAATTTATGCGCTGGGCCATCACCCAGGGGGCCGATACCCTGGCAGGCCGGGCCTTTGAAACGGGCGGCGAACTACCCTACCAGCCACTGGTCGAGGCCCTGCGCCCGCGCCTTGAGCAGGAGAATGCCCCCGATGACCTGCTTGGCGATGTCTGGCTGGCGGAGTTGAGCCGGATACTACCCGAGTTGCGCGAGCGTTACCCTGACATGCCCATGCCGCTAACCCTGAATGAAACCGAAGCGCGTTCCCGCTTATTTGAGTCGGTAGCCCGGCTGGTCCAGGCTTTTACCCGGCAAGCGGGCCGCAAACAGAGGACGGTGGTGCTCTTCCTGGACGATTTTCAGTGGGCCGATAACGCTTCACAGGATTTGTTGCGCTACCTGCTCCGGCGCTGGGTCGAACTAAAACTGCCCCTGCTGGTGCTGCTTACGATTCGCAGCGACAGCCTGGCATCGAGCCCGGCCCTGGCCGCCTGGCTCTCCGGTCTCAGCCGCGAGCTAACGCTAACCCGCCTGGCTTTGAAAACGATTACCCTCGAAGATACCACTCACCTGCTTCAAAGCCTGTTCGAGAGCGATTCAAGTGGTAGCGCTCAAGAGGCTGCTTCAAATTCCCCGACCGGCCTGCCGGCCTTTGCCCGCTGGCTCTTTAGCGAAACGCAGGGCCAGCCCTTCTTCCTGCTTGAGACGGTAAAGACTTTGCTGGAGCAGGGTCTCTTAAAAGATAAGCGCGGGCATTTGGACTTTGAAACTGCCGCGCCGGGAGTTCCGCTTGAGCCTGCCCTTTTAAGCGGTCTTCTGCCGGCGGGAGTACGCGAACTGGTCATGGCGCGCCTGTCTCGGCTTGATTCTGCCGCATCTAATTTCCTGATCGCAGCGGCAGTGCTCGACCGCAGCGCCACCTTCGAGCGCATTTGCCAGGTGGCGGATCTCTCCGAATCTGCCGGGCTGGAAGCTTTAGACCAGGTGATAAACGGGCAGGTGCTGGCCGAAGGGAAAAGCGAACAGGGCTACGCTTTCGGCGAGCCTGCCTATTACTTTACTCATGAAAAATTTCGCACGGTAGTCTACAGCGAGGCCGGGGAAGCTCGCCGCAGGATCTTTCACCGCAGGGCCCTGGCCGCCCTGGAAGCTAAAAGCAAGCAGCAGGCTTCTCAGGCAGTCCCGGCAGCCGAACTGGCCTACCACGCGCAGGCCGGAGGGCTACCCGCTGCCGCTTTTCGCTACAGCCTGGCAGCCGGGGAAGAAGCCTTGCACCTTTTTGCCCTGCAAGCCGCTATCAAGCATTATGAATTAGCCCGGCTTTTGCTCAACAACCAGCAGGTCGCGCCTGAAAATGAGGAGTACCGGCAGCTATACGATAAACTGGGGCGCTGTTACGAACTGGTCCACAATGCCGAGGCGGCTGAAGCGGTCTATCAGGAATTGCTGAGTCACGCCCGTGAGCACCGCCAGCCCAATCTGCAAAGCCTGGCGCTCAATCGCCTGGCAACTTACCATGCCCAGTACGGGATGAAATTTGACGAAGCCGCCAGCTTGCTCACCCAGGCCGTCAAAATGGCCGAAGAGAGTGAGGACCGCGTTATCCTGGCCGAAACGGAATGGAACCTGGCCCAGCTAAATTTCTACAGCTCAAAATATGCCCCGGCCCTCGAACACGGCAGGCGCGCCCTGGAATTAGCCCGGCAGGTAAACGCTCCCGAAATAGTGGGGCGCAGCCTGAATGTCCTGGGCTACATTACTATGACTTTTGGACACTGGCAGGAATGCGAAAGTTTTGCGGCTGAAGCTGAGGCGCTCTACGCCCGGCTGGGAAATCTCGCGCTGCAAGCCGACTCGCTGGGTATCGTGGCTGTGGCGCAACTCAACCAGGGACGCGCCGGGGAAGCTATAACCAGTGCTCGAAAAGCGACAGGGCTGGCTCGCGAGATCGAGAACCGCTGGGGGCAGGCTTTCGCCCTCTTTATTCTCTCCGCCGGGCTTACGGATGGGGGCGACTATGAGGAAGCGCTCAAAGCCGCCCGCGAGGTGGTGGCCCTGGTCGGAGAGCAGCAGGCTTCGATCCTGGCGGGCGGACTGATTATGCTGGGGAATGCCCAGCGGGCCCTGGGCCTTTTGGAAGCCGCCATAGCCAGCCACCTGGAAGGCCTGAAGGTTTGCGAAGAGTACCGGTTGCGGCCCTTCAGCGAACTGTGCGCCTCGGCTTTATGCGCCGATTACGCTTTGAGCGGGGACTGGACCGAGGCAGGCCGCTACGCTCAGCAGGCTCTTAACCTGCGCGATTATTCTTTCTTTTACAATGGCGGCTATACCCGCTGGCTGGAAACCGAAGCGCTGCTGCGTGCCGGGCTGGTGCATGAGGCTCAAATTGATCTCCAGCGCTTTGAGGAAAGTATCGGGCAGAACCGCCGTCATCGTATCCCCTATTTGCGCGGCATGGCAGCGCTCAGTTTGCACCAGTCCGCAACCGGGCAGGCGCTAAGCTACCTGGAAGAAGCGCTGCGCCTGGCGCTTGAACTGAAGCTGCCGGGCGAAATCTGGCCGCTGCAAAACGCGCTTGCCGGACTGTACGCCGCCGGTGGTCAGCAGGAAGCTTCGCGCAATGCCTCTGACCAGGGCCGCGCTGTTATCAATACTTTAGCAGAGCGGATTAACGACCCAGCGTTGCGCCAGGGGTTTTTGGAGTTCGCTACCCTGCACGGTTCAATCGAATACTGAGGCCCGGCGCGCCCCTTAAAGCCGCCACGGTCAGGGCTTCGGCTCGTAACTGTTCCAGATATCGGTAAATTTGCGGGTGTAATTCTCCTTGAGGGCCGCTACCAGTTCAGGCGTCCAGACGTCCGAGCGCACCTGTCCACTGAAAAGGTCGCCTTCCGCCAGGATCAGGCTGAATTCCTTGTGGCGAATGCGGTCGAGCAGCCCGGCCTCGCTGTAAAGCCCCTGTTTGTCCAGGGCTGCCAGGGTAAAGAGGTCATTGTAATAATTCACCGTGGGGGTAGCCTTGCCCGCCAGCACGTAGAAACCGGCCTCGCTGCTAAGAATCGGGCCGGGCTTGCTGGCAGCATAGGCGATAATCCGGCTCAACTGGCGCTGGTAGTCGGCGTCCCGGGTGCGGAACTCGATCTCATAGCGCGAGGCCGGGACTGAGAAGAAAGCGGCCTGGACCCACAACCCTGCCAGCGCAAGCAAGGCCAACCAGGTCCGCCTCAAGGCCAGCAGGCGCACCCCTGAAGCCCCGGCAGCAGCGCAGGTGGCAGCCTCCGCCGGTAAGAAGTGGTTGTGATCCGCCCCGGCCACGCCCAGTCCCAGCAACAGGACCAGCGAACCGAGCAGATACCACAGTTCCAGCGGCACGGCCTGCCCGGCTTGCAGCCATTTATCCAGTCTGCGCCCTGTCCCCTCGCCCCGCAAGGCTGCAAAGACCCCGGCCAGGGCCAGCAAGAAGAGCCCCACTCCCAGCAGCAAGAGGCCAAAGTTCTCCTGGTAGAAAAGGGTAAAGTAGGTATCGAAGTTTTCGCGCTGCCAGGGCAGGCTGTGGTACTTGAAAAGCCGCCGGTACAATTCTCCCCCGGTGGCAAGGTTCAGTCCCAGAAAGACCCCGCCCAGCGCTACCACCAGCCCGCCCAACCACAGCAGCGAAACTTTCCAGCGCCTGCCGTAATGAAGGGCCAGGTAGAGGCTCGCCGCCGCCGGACCTGCCAGGGCCGTTTGCTTGGTAAAGAGGGCCAGCCCGAAAGGCACAATCGCCAGCAGGGCCACCCAGGGTTTGCGCAGGCGAACAGCCAGCGCCACCACCACCAGCCCGGCCATCTGCCAGGCGGTCATCAACATATCGGCTCTTACCCGGGCCGCCCAGACCGTCACCGCCGGGAGCGTCAGGAAGAGAAGCCCGGCCAGTCCTGCCATGACGGCCTGCCCCGGTCGCAGCCAGCGGCCTTTACGAGCGGGACGGGGTGCGCCCAGCAGCACCAGTGCCGCGATTAAGAGGGCGCAGGCCAGCGCCGAGGCCAGCGAAATTATTCGACCCGGTAGAAAAAGATTGGGGTTGGCCCCGGCAGGCCAGAACCAGGCCAGCAGGTAATAGTAGAGCGGCGGATAGGGAGCGGAAATAAACTGGTCGGCCCGGAAGGGTACATAAATCGAGCCGCCCGCGTGAATAATGGCGGCCTCGCTAAGAATCAAGCCCTCTGAGCCCCCCTGAAAATAGGGATAACTCAGGCGCTGCCCGACGCTCTGGCCGAAAAAGCCCAGCCGTGCCAGCAGGGGAAAAGCCAGCGCCACCAGCCCGGCCAGGAAAACCAGCGGCATGACTAACGGCGGAAAAGGCCCGGAGGCTGCCAGGGGTTTGCGGGTATGGTCCGGCGGTGTGATTTCGGGAACTTCAGGGGTGCTCGTATTCAAGCTCGACAGCTTCCAACTCCTTCCAATCGCTTCAAAGCGGGCTGCGCGGCCCGTATATTCGCCCGCATTATAACCGCTCGCGCCCCCCATGACAATTTTGGGCTGGCCTTCGCCTGGTATAAAGAGTCTTTCCCAATAAGGGTCAGAGTGGCTGAAAACCCAACCGGAAATTTGGCTTTATGCCTGCTGGTATGACCGGACGGGCGAACGCCTGCCTCGCTCTTTGCCTTATGCCACATTCCAAAGCCATGTCACGCCCCTTGTGGGTGTGAGGGCCGCCGCTATCCCTCAATGTTGTTTTTCCCCGTTCGGAGGCCCGAAGAATCTCCTTGCCTGGTTGGAACGCTTGCCTCGCGGCCGAGATCCTTCACTGCGTTCAGGATGACATGGCTATGGTTATTGCCCTTTATGCCTCGCATTATCATTCATGCCCGGCTTTTAGCCATGTCATCTCCCTTGCGGGCCGGGCCGTGCGCTCGAACGCTTGCCCCGTTCTTACCCATAACGCCCGGCTCTCTCGTTATGTAAAGCCAATCCGCAACCGTACTATCTACCGCTACTTGCGCTTATTGAGAATCAAGACGCTGCCCAGCAGTAAAAGGGTACCGCACAGCGAAGCCAGCGTCAGGCGCTCGCCCAGCAGCAACCAGGCCAGGATAGCCGCTACCGCCGGTTCCAGCATGGTCGTGATGGTCGCGGCGGTGGCGCTGGCCGAAGTAATACCTTTCATAAAAATAATATAGGCCACGCCTGTCGGCATTATCCCCATATAGAGCCCGATTAGCCATACGCCCGCCGCCATTTCCAGCCTGAAACTGCCGGTCGCCAGCGTCACGGGCAGCAAAACCAGCGCCGAGAGGCTGAACGCTACCGCTGTCGGCTGGATCGGGCCGCGCTGCTCTCCTTTAGTGCCGTGCAGCATGGCTATGCGAGAGAAGATCGCCAGGACCGAGTAGGCCAGGCCAGTCAGCAAGGCTAACCCCGCTCCCAGCAGAACCCCCGATTTAATCTCCGCTCCCTGCCCGCCGCCGAAAGCCAGCAGGGCCGTACCACTCAGGGCCAGCGCCAGCGCCAGCAGAAGTCCCCCGGTCAGGCGCTCTTTGAAAATCGGGATAGAGAGGAAGGCCACCAGGATCGGCGAACTGCACAGGGCCGTCACTACCACCAGCGTCACCCCGGCCATCGGGATAGCGAAGAAGTAAGTCACCTGATAAAAGGCCATCGCCAGGCCCATCACCGAGTAGTAGAACCACTCCCTGCGGTTCAGGCGAAAGGGATTGCGCCCGGTAGTGAGCCAGGTCAGGGACAGCAGGAAGGGCGCGGAGAAAGCCATTCGCATAAAGGCGATCATCATCGGCGGAGTAGATTCAACCCGGTTTATCAGGGCGGAAGAGACTCCCACCGTTCCCCAGATCAGGGAAGCCAGTACCAGCCAGCTAATGCCGCTCAACCCTTTCTTTTTCAGCGCTTTTTCATTCAGCGCTTTTTCCGCTACAGGCTGCCCTTCGCCCATACGAGTGGCGCTCTGTTGCGAGCTATCTATTTCAAGGGCAATCATAAATTCATCTCTTGCTTCGGACATGTAAAGAAACTCCTCGACCTGTCAGGTCCTATCTATTATTGAGATTATAAATTTAAAAGGGTAAATAAGAGGAGTGTGGAAAAAGAGCCGGTTGGTAATCAGCATGGCAAAGAGCCATTACCAGACAGGCAGAGCTTTCAAATTGCTACCTGCCGGGAAGCAGGCGCAAATTTTCGAGAGATTTTCTATTTTCCGCCACTCGCTTAGTTCGCGCTGACTACTACAGCGGGAACCTTGCGGGCCGGCGGGGGCAGTACGCCCGTCCGAAACGGAGTAAGAGGGTTCAAAGTTATAATCCTGCCGGTTAAATCAAATTTTAACTGCTAAACCACTAAAAGGCCAGACCACCCGATTATAGCAAGCCTTTTAAAAGCTGGCAAGAGCCAACCTGGAAAAGGCTCGCCCCTGCCTGAGCCCGGCAGCGCGAGATCCTTCGGCAGCGGCCTCAGTACTTTGACACAAAAATGGTGGCATCATTAGCTAAAGATAAGTCTTAAGCCCTACCCGCAAGTAAACTGCGGGCTACCAGTTTAAGTGCTCTAAAGGCACTAAAAGATCATTGGTAAAGCATAAATTAGTCCCTTATAGTGGACTTAAGCTGGTAGCTCGGCCTTTAGTGCCGAGTAAGCGCAAAGGCTTATCTTTAAGGGACTCTAACAAATTTTTGTGTCAGACTACTCAGGATGACCTTGCCTTGCGGCTTCGGAAAGGGCAAGTCAGGTCGCCCGGAGATGGCTGGCCACTACCTCTTCCAGCGCCGAAATATCAAAAGGCTTGGCCAGGAAAGCGTCCGCCCCGGCTTCCTGCGCGATGCGGGCGGTATCCCGGTTGGCCGACATAATAATAATGGGAATAAACTGCGTCCGGGCATCCGCTTTTAAGCGGCGGGTAATTTCCGCGCCGCTTAAGCCCGGCATCCAGAGGTCCAGCAGAATCAGGTGCGGCTGGACTTCCTCTATGCGGGCAAAAATATTGGTCGAATCGTTCTGCACGATTACCGTGTAACCCATCTCTTCCAACACGATCTGGGCAACATCAATAATCCCTTCATCGTCCTCGCAGATCAGGACGCTCTTATCTTTCATTTAAAATCCCGCCTTCTCAGTCTGGCGAGATGGGCAGGGTAAAGGTAAAAATAGAACCTTTCCCTTCCTCGCTCTCAACGCTCAATGTGCCGTTATGCCGGTTAATTATCTCGCTCGAAATGTAGAGGCCGATACCCAGCCCGGAGAAACCCCTGGCGCTGCTCTCTACCCGGTAAAAGCGCTCGAAGATTTTGGCCTGGTTCTCCCTCGAAATACCGATGCCGAAATCCTGCACCGCTACCTCAACGCTGTCCTGATTCTTGCTGACCGACACCACCACCCGGTCGGCCTGTGGAGAATACTTGATAGCATTAGTCAGCAGGTTAGTCAGAACCTGTTCCAGCCGGTTGCGGTCCCCGACCACCGTGGTGCCGGCTTTCCCTACCAGCTCAATCTTATGATGAGTGGCGGTTGGTTGAATACTATCGACCCCCTCTTTGACCAGTTCATCGAAATCGAACTCGGAAAGATTGAATTGCAGCTTTCCGGCCTGGACGCGCGAGACATCCAGCAAATCGGCAATCAGGCTGTTTAAGCGGTCAATATAGATATTGGTCTTGGCAAAATAAAGTCTGGCTTTGTCGTTATCCGAGCCACTGAGCATGCGTTCCAGGAGTTGAACATAACCCTTGACACTGGTCAGGGGCGTTTTCAACTCGTGGCTGGCAATGCCGATAAACTCATCCCGGCGCTGTTCAAGCTCCAGGCGCTCGGTAATATCCGTGTTCGTCCCAAACCAACGCAGCACCTTGCCTCCGGCATCACGGATGGGAATAGCGCGGGATAGGAACCAGCGGTACTCGCCCTCTTTGCTGCGCAGGGGAAAGGTATCCTCCCATTCCAGGCCCGTCTGGAAGTGGTACAGAATTTTATCCACCACTCGTTTTACATGGTCAGGGTGGTGCACTTGCTGCCAGCCCCAGCCCTGCATGGATTCAAAGGTCGTGCCGGTATAATCGTACCAGCGCTGGTTATACCAGTAAATCGAGCCGTCCTCATCGGCCATCCAGGCCAGTTGCGAGATATTGTCGGCCAGGGTACGGAAGCGCTCCTCGCTATCCCGAAGGGCTTCTTCCGCCCGGGCGCGTTCAATCACCAGCGCAGCGGTGCGAGTGGCAAAGTCAATCACCATACGGTCCTGGTCGGTGGGAACACGCGGTTTCGGATAATAGACCGCAAAAGTGCCGAGCACACGCTGATCCGAAGAGAAGATGGGCGTGGACCAGCTGGCCCGCAGATTGTGCCGCAAGGCCAGTTCTCTAAAATCATCCCAGAGCGGGTCGGTCGCAATATCTGAAACGATCACCGGCTTTCCGGTAAATGCGGCGGTGCCGCAGGAACCCACCGCCAGTCCGATCTCAATCCCGTCTATGGCCTGGTTATATTCTTCCGGCAAATCAGGGGCCGCGCCGTGGCGCAGATGCTTGCCATCCTTATCCAGTAACAGGATCGAGGCTCGCATGTTTTCACCGGATTGCTTCTCGATACTCCGCGCTAAAAATTCCAGCGCGGCAGCCAGGGAAGCCCCGCTGGTAATCATCTCCAGCACCCGGTTCTGTTCTTCCACTCTCTGCCGGGCTTTAACCTGCTCACTTACATCCACCGCGTAGACCAGAATTCCCTGGATTTCACCAGTGGCAGTTCTATGCGGCTGGTAGACAAAATTGAGGTAGAATTGCTCAAAGTTGCCGCCGGTATTACGGTCAAGCTTGACAGGAATCTCATTGCCAAAAAAGGTTTCGCCCGTCTGGTAGACCTTATCGAGCAAATCAATAAAGCCCTGGTCCACCACCTCGGGCAGGGTTTCCGCCACCGTTTTGCCGATAACCTCGCGGCCCTGCCCGATCAATTGCAGGTAAAGGGGGTTGGCCAGTTCAAAGACATGCCGCGGACCTTTCAGGACCGCGATCACCGCCGGGGCTTGCATAAAAAGCTCGTAGAGGCGTTCGCGCTCGATGCCGGCGGCTTGCTCGGCCTGCTGGCGGACCCTGGCAAGAGCCAGATGTGAGCTAATCCGGGCCAGCAACTCCCTGGCGCTGAAAGGCTTGACCAGGTAATCGTCCGCGCCCTCGTCCAGCCCTTCAATGCGAGCCTCTTCACCGGCCCGCGCCGAGAGCATAATTACCGGCAGAGTGCGGGTGCGCGGGTTAGCGCGCAGGGCTTTAAGCAGACCGAAACCATCGAGCTTCGGCATCATGACATCGGTCAGCACCAGGTCGGGTTTGTTTGCCTCGATAGCCTCCAGGGCCGCCTGCCCGTCCGCCACCGCTTCCACCCGGTACATTTGAGCGAGTAAGCGTTTGATATACTCGCGCATATCGGCGTTATCGTCCGCCACCAGGATATGGGGTAACTCATCCGAACCAGGCTTACCCGCTTCGCCATTTCGGCCTATTTCCGGCTCAAAAGGGATATCCCGGATAGCCTGGGCAAGCTCTTCCCGCCCGCCTAGCCAGCGCATAGCCTCTTCCACGTAAGCGTTCGCTCCGACAGCGGTGGAAGCCAGTTTGCGGCTACCCGAAACACGCTCCTGCGGTAAATGCTCAGTCCCTGCCGGAATACAGACCGTGAAGGTGGTACCCTGCCCGACCCGGCTTTCTACCCCGATTTCGCCGGAGTGCAGCCTGACCAGTTCCTGGACCAGGGCCAGGCCGATGCCCGTACCTTCCTGGGTGCGGCCCTCGACTCCCTCGACCCGGTGGAAGCGCTCAAAGACATGCCCCAGTTCCGCTTCGGGAATACCCACTCCGTTATCGGCCACGCTCAGTTGCACCGCCTCCCCTGCCTGTCGCAGGCTGACTTTGATCGTGCCTTGCAGGGTATATTTGAAGGCGTTGGAGAGCAGGTTAAGCACAATCTTTTCCCACATCTCGCGGTCTACATAAACCGGTTCAGCCAGCGGAGGCGCGTCAATAATCAATTCCATGCCGGCTCTTTCGATAGCCGAGCGAAAGCTGCTGGCCAGTTCCGCCGTGAAAGCGGCCAGGTTGGTCGGTTCGTATACCGCCTGGACCCGCCCGGCTTCAATCCGCGAGAAATCTAGCAGGGCATTCACCAGGCGGAGCAGGCGCAGGGAGTTGCGTTGCAGCATCTCAGCCCCTTCCTGCTGGGCGCTGGAGAGCTTTTCTTTCTCGGCCAGGATATCTTCGATAGGCCCCAGCATAAGGGTAAGCGGGGTCCGAAATTCGTGCGAGATGTTACTGAAAAAGGTGGTCTTGGCCCGGTCAATTTCGGCCAGGGCTTCCGCCCGCCGGCGTTCTTCTTCATAGGCCTGGGCGTTATTGATGGCGGTGGCGGTTTGACCGGAAATAGCCTCAAAAAAGGCCCGGTATTCTTCATCGAGGGCCAGGCGCGGGCTGACTCCCGCCACCAGCCAGCCGTAGGGGCGCTCCTGGCCGGAACGCGCTACGGGCAGAACCAGGGCCGTGTTACAGGACTCATCCCAGGCGCCGCCCGGCAAAGCGCCAAAGCGCTCCTTCAGGTCAGTCACTACCGCTGGCTTACCCGATTTTGCAAGCTCGGCCAGCGGCCAGACCTGCCCGGCCTCATCCGCCAGACCTATTTTAGCGGGCGCGGCAGGCGACCCGGCTGTAAGCCCTGCCGCACCGGCTAACCGCGCTTCTTTCCCGCTATCGTCCGGGAGATAAAAGAGGGCGAACGGAATATCGCGGTCGGCAGACCCAATAGCCTCCGCCGCCAGTTTGTAAACCTCGCGAGCCGAGGCCGCGCCAGAAGTTCGCTCGGCCAGGTGGCGCAGGAAACGGTTGCGGCGTTCATTGATTACCTGGTAAGTGGTTTCGACCACCGCGTTAAAAATGCCTTCGATTCCGGTTTCGCCCCGAATAGGGCTGAACGTATAGTTGAAGTAACACTCTTCGACATAGCCGTGCCTGTTCATCAACAGCAGTTCGTTTTGCAGCCAGACTCCTTCGCCGGTTCGCTTTACCTTATCGAAAAGCGGCCCGATAGTATCCCAGATTTCCGGCCAGACTGCGTGGCCGGCCTGTCCCAGGGCCCGGGGATGCTTATTTCCCAGAATAGGACTCCAGGTATCGTTATAGAGCAGGGCAAGTTGTGGACCCCAGTAAAGCGCGATGGGGTAAGCGGAATTAAGGCAGATGCTCAGAGCCGATTGCAGGCTCTGCGGCCAGCTTTCAACCTGTCCCAGCAGGCTGCTAGACCAATCTTTTGCGCGTATTCGCTCGCCCATTTCGCCGCCGCCGGCCAAAAATCCATAAGGACCATAACCATTCTTGCGTTCCAGAGTTGCCCGTTCGCCTGTTAATTGCGTATCTTTTTCTACCATGCTTAAGATTCTTCTAAAAAATAATGATCCTTATAGAAAAGGCTCGGTTTGTCTATCCTTCAGTTCTATCCACTTTAAAGGTCCTGCCGGTAAATGGGCACTTTCTCAGGAAAAATGTTGTCTGGATCAGGGGTTGGCCCTTATACCTATTAAGCTTTTAACACCACAACTTCAACAGGAGATCACCGGTTAGAGGGTTCTTTATTCACAGCAAAACCTGTGCCAGTAGCAGTAGCGCAACGAAAGGTTTTCGCAAGATGCTTGAGTGCCGTACTCAACTTCCATATAACAATGTCAACCGGGTGTTTCCAAAAGCTAAAAGCCTTAGCAAAGCTAAATCCACACATTTCCATTATGTCCAGCATAACGTCTATTATAAGCCTAAATTTATGATTAGTAAAAAACTATTGCGTTAGGGTTGTATAAAAAAAAGTAACTCTCCCACCGAAAAGGGATGTTATATGATTTTTACCCTCTATCCGTTGAATTAAAAACAAAGTGATGGTAAGCTAAAGATAGCATAGCGAGCGAATAGTCACCTGATATTGTCATTTCGATGCCCTCTACAGTCATGCCATCCTAAATGCAGACAAAACACGACCTTCAGGCAAGCGCCATAGCCCATGTCAAAGAGCCTGGTCAAATGGTTTAAAGCTGTCCCAGGCGTGCGAGCACCCAGGACCTACCCGCAAGGGAAGCTTACAGCCAGGAACCGGGCTATTGCAACAAAAGCGGCTGAACCCGCTTAATACATTCGGCCTGTTCAAGCGCCTGATGGCTGTCAGCCCCATTCATGGGGGTTGGTTGAACTAGCGTGGGGATTGGCTAACAGCCCCCCTTGCGGGCTTTCCCGCGCGGTCGAAATGCTACCTCGCTCTTGCCACACGCCCGGTTTCCTGACATGTCACGCCCCCTGTGGGTGTGAGGCCGCATCGCGCGATCACTTTGTTTGTCATCCTGAGGCCGCCGCCGAAGGATCTCGGCCGCAAGGCAAAGTGTACCAACGAAGCAACGAAAACCCCGGAGAAAACCTCAGAGAAAACCTCAGAAAGGAAAGTACTATGCCAAAATATCACATACTGGCGCTCGATGGAGGCAGTATACGCGGCGTACTTACCGCCACCCTGATGGAAAAGATTTCAGTGGCCATGCCCGGCTGGCTGGAAAAGGTAGATCTGGTGGCGGGCACTTCCACCGGCGGGTTGCTGGCGCTTGGCCTGGCGGAAGGGCTCACCCCGTCTCAGCTTCGCGAGATGTACGTGAAGCAAGGCCCTGTGATCTTTCAGGATAGCGTCTGGGACGATATCAAAGATGTCGGACGGCTGCTGGGAGCGGAGTACAGTACGGCACCGCTGCGCGGCGTGCTGACGGAGGTGCTGGGCGCTGACACCCGGCTGAAGAACCTGGGAAAAAGAGTGCTGATCCCGGCTTTCGACCTGGACAACACCGACCCCGACCCGCATAAACGAAGCTGGAAGGCCAAATTCTTCCATAACTATCCCGGCCCCGACTCGGATGGAGAGATGAAGGCGGTAGACGTGGCCCTTTACACCAGCGCCGCCCCCACTTACTTCCCCACGGTAGACGGCTTTGCCGATGGCGGGGTGGTGGCGAATAACCCGAGCATGGCGGCCCTGGCCCAGACCCAGGATGCTCGTGTGCAGATCGAACCCCGGCCTGCCCTCACCGAAGTGGTGCTGCTCTCGCTGGGTACAGGTAACACCCTCTCCTACCTTAAAGGCGATAATCTCGACTGGGGTCTGACCCAGTGGGCCGCCCCGCTGATCCGCATTCTGCTGAACAGTCCCGGCGGAGTGGTTGACTACCAGTGCCGCCAGATCCTGGGAGATAACTACTTCCGGCTCAACCCCGCGCTTCCCACCGACCAGACTTTTGAGCTGGACGATGTTTCGAGCATTCCCCGGCTGATCAAAGTAGCCCAGAATTTTAACCTGGCAGGCTGCGGCATCTTCGACTGGCTCAAGCAATACTGGTAATAAAAAGGGCGGTGTTTCAGAAACACCGCCCTTTTTATATTTTCCAACTTCTTACATTTGATAGGCTTTGTCAAGGTACTCGAAAGCCCTTTCGATCTCGCCCCACTCGCGCAGGCTCTGACCGTAGTTGTAATAAGCCTCGGCCAGAAAAGCTTTAGGACCCGCCCCACCTGTAACAGGGCCGCCCTGGTCTTCAAAAGCGGAGAGGGCCAGCTCGTAATAGCCGCGGGCTTCTTCCTTCCTGCCCAGCCGTTTGTAAACCTCCCCGGCAACCAGGTTCAGTTGGCCTTGCGCCAGCGCTTCCGGGCAACTTGCCTTCAAGGAAAGGGCTTCTTCCACATAGTTGAGGGCGTCATCGAGCTTATCCTGGCGGGCCTCTACCCTGGCCAGCGTCACCAGTTGAGCGATAATCCGGCAAGACTCGGCCGGATTCGAGCTTCTCGCGCCGCCGGTTTCTTTGCGGTACTCTTCCAGGGCCCGGCTGGCATGGGCGCGCGATTCGTCGTAACGCCCCAGGCGAGCCTCCAGGGAAGCCAGTTCACTCAGGTTTATTACCTGGCTTTGGCGCTCGGCGCTCTCTCGCAGGGTCTGCCTGCTCTGGCCGAGATAGAAACCGGCCTGTACAAACTCGCCGCGTTCGAGGTAGCTCTCGGCTGTTTTATAAAAGAGCTGCACTTTGCCGGCGTTATCCTCAACGCAGGAGAGCGCTTTTCCGAAAGCCCGGGCAGCCTCTTCCAGTTCACCCAGCGAAAGGTAAGCCTGCCCCGCTCCTTGCCAAAGACTCTCAGAGAGGTCCTGCGACCTGAGGCGAGACATCAGCTCGGTGTAGCTGGCACGCTCTCCGGCCAGGGCTTCTCCTGGCGCCGCCTGCCCTTCAGTTGCTTGCGCGGATGGCTCAATATTACCAGTGGTTTGCCCCAGCAATTCCAGACCGCGCTGGAAATGGGTCAGCGCTGCCAGTCCTTTTCCCTGCAATAGATCGAGCCGGCCTTCTTCGTATTCCAGGTCAAGCTCTAACAGGCGCGCTTCCAGCTCTTCGCTCTCGACCGGCTCTTTGAAAGTCTCCTCCGGCTTCCTGAGGGCCATCAGGTAGGATCTGGCCCGTTCCAGGGCTGTTTCAGCCTCGCTGGCCCGGGCATTAAGATTGGCGTGGCGAGCTGTCAGGAGGTAGTACCAGGCTTTCTCGCGCTCGCTGAGCCTGGAAAAATGCAGTTTTTCTATTTCGTCAAGCAACCTGCCGGTCTGTTCATTCTCCGGCGCTTGCGACAGGAGCACTTCAGCCTGAAAAAGAGCCAGGCGGGCCCTGATAACCCGGGCCTGTTCCTCGTCTGCTACTATACCGGCCTGCGAAGCAGGTCTGATGAAGTAGTCGAGAGACTTGCCCAGGCGCTCGGACAGGATAGTCAGGGTTTGATAGGTAGGGCGGGTCTTGCCCAGTTCAAGCGAAGAAAGGTAAGCTGAGGTAAAGAGGTCGCGGGTCAAATCGCGCTGCGAGATCTTCTGTTCTTGCCGGGCTCTGCGGATACGTTCTCCCAGGATCTCCAGGTCTATGGCCGCCAGCGCACTCGCTTTACTGGCATCCCATTTTAAGTTTTTGCTACTGGCTTCTGGTTGGTGGCTTCTGTATCTACTAGTCATGACTCGCTTTCTGCTATTTTTCTACTTTCTTAGAGCACTGTCTTCATAGAGCACTGTAACAATGTAACAAATCAGGCGGTACCAACACTTAGCATGAGAAGTATCTTACTACAAGAAATCACTTTTTCAAGCCCCTGGAAAACCAAAAATACCATGAGTTTCAAAAGTTGATAAAGAAACTAATGAAGATGAAACAAATGTAACAACGTTTAATATTCGATAATTTTGTTACGTTAGTAATTAACAGGAGATATGATTTGTGGTTAATGTATGGATTAAGAATCGACAAATGGGATTAGTTTAATCAGGAACCGGAATTTAGCTGAATTATAGTGGATTACTCTGGCAATGAAGCGCGGCGAAGATGCTTGTGTACCAGTAATTCTGATGCTCATAGTTATTTTACACTATTTCGCCACTTTGCGGATAGTAAGTCGCCGAACTTTCTTGCGCTGGAAGGCGGCCCACCTACCCTTGTGATCCTGAATATGGTGAAAGATTACGACAGCCCGGCGCGGCAAAGAGTTTTGCGATCCTTCCTTACGACAAAAAAGATGACCGACACCGGGCCTTATACCCGGCGCTTCCGCCGGAATAGCAGCGGCCAGGCCAGCGCGCCCAGGGCCAGCACCCAGGTCAGCAGGCTCACTATGCCTCCGATGGCGATAGAGGCAGGCGCGAACTCCAGCGACAGGCTGTGCTTTCCGGCCGGAAGATATACCGCCCCGAAAGCGTAATCTGCTCTTTCGTAAGAGGCGCTCTGGCCGTCTACCCGCGCTTTCCAGCCGGGATAATAGGCCTGGTTAATCACGATATAGCCGTCCGAAGCAAGATTGGCCTCGATCTGAAGCGAGTTGAGGCTTTGCGAAACCAGCGTCACCGCCTCACCGGGCTGCGCCCCTGCCGGGCCGTTCAGCGTGCGCCCGCTCTCCAGGTAAAGCTCTTCCGCCGGTTTGAAATCGGGTGAAACGAGGGCCGGGATAGTTTCAGCGTGGCCTTTCAAAGCAGCCTGGTGAACCACCCAGGCGCGCGGTAAAGCCACGCTGTTCTCCCAGACATCAATATTCACCCCCGGTCGCTGGTCGCGGTAGACCTGTTTGAACTGACTGCCGGTAGGGTCTTCTTTGCTGCGCGCCAGCACATATTTCGCCCCGAAAAGATTGTAAGCCGGGACGGCCCGGAAATCTTTCTGGGCGGATGTAACAGCGTTCCAGAGCGTTTCATAATCGGCCAGTTGCAGCGGGTTAAAGACGCCGCGCACGTCATGCAGGCCGTAAATCTGGGCGGTGTTGGCCTGCCAGGCCTGTTGCACGCTGCCCACGCTGGCTTCCAGGCGGTATTGCCCGGCAGGGTCTTGCGAGCGGATGAAGCTGGCAGTACCGTCGTGATAGAAGCCGTTCGCCACATCCGCCGCGACCGGGTTGAAACCGGCCCGGGCCGAAAAAAGGTCAAAGACCAGCAGCGCCACCGCCAGGAAAGCTCCTAAGTCGGGCCCGGGCGTGCGCCGGTAGTAGAGCCTGAGCAGCCCCGCCCCCAGCCCCAGCACGATTACGTCCATTACCAGCCCGTTGATGCCGCGCACTACCAGGTCGTTGATGTTTCCTGGTGTCGAGAGCATCTGGGAAAAGAGCAGCGGCAGCGGCACTATGATCAGGACCAGCGCCGCCAGGGCCAGGCTGCGCCAGCCCCACTTCAGAAGCTGTTCGCCTTCGGCGCTGCGGGGCTGCGACCGGTATTCCAACCAGTTTTGCAGGCCAAAAGCGGCTGCCAGGCCGAAGCCCAGGTTGAACCAGTAGAGGAAGCGGCCCGAACCGCGCGTCAGGTTGAGGGCCGGCACGAACTGGTAAAACCAGCCCTGGAAGATGGTATAGCCGGAGAGCGAAAAGAGCAGCCCGGCCAGGCCCAGCGAGAGAAAGAAAACCGGGTAGAAAGCGCGGCGCTGCCCGCTGCGCAGTAAGACTCCCAATCCGGCCAGGGCAAAGCTGAAAAGGCCCATATAGCCAAGCACATCGGTATTGCTCCAGTAGCCGAAGTAGGCTTTAGGATTAGGGCTGAAAAGGTTGGGCAGCAGCAGGTCGGCCAGCCCGACCGGCCAGACCCCGAACTGGGTCGAGACATCGTAGCTGATACTCGACCTGATCGAAAGCTGGCCCATCTCGTAGAAAGGCCAGAGCTGCACCAGGGTCGCGCCCAGCATAACCGCTCCCGCCAGGGCCGCGCGCAGGGCCTGCCCGGTCCAGTAATTTTGCCAGGTCCGCCGCAGCAGGCTCGCCCCGCTTTCAGGGGCAAGGGCGTAGCTGCGTCCCCGCCATGCCACCGCTATCCAGAAAATCGCCGCGCCGTAGAAGTTGTAGAGGAAGAGCTGGAAGTGCCCGGCCAGCAGGCTGATAGCCAGGAATAGCCCTGCCGCTATCGCCCAGCGCCATCCCGCCGCCCTGCCGTAGTCCGGACGAGGCCGGGCCGCCTGGTTGACCGCCAGCAGCACCAGCGGGAACCAGGTCGCCGCCGCCAGCATCGGTAAGTGCCCCAGGTGCGAGACGGCAAAGCCGCTGAAGGCGTAAAGTATCCCGGCCAGCAGGGCAGGCCAGCGCCCCAGATTCAGGCTGCGGGCCAGGGCATAAGCGAAGGCCGCCGCCAGCCAGTAATGCACCAGGGCCAGCATTTCGACTTTCTCGTAGGTCACAGGCCGCCCCAGCAGCCAGAAAATCCAGTTGAGGGGATAAAAGAGGCCGCTCTGAATATCGGCGGCGAAGGGCATGCCGCTAAAGAGGTAAGGATTCCAGAGCGGAATCTGCCCGGTGCGCAGGCTTTCGCTGGCAAAGACGTGAATAGGGTAGAAGAAAGAAACGAGGTCGCCGCCCCCGTTGGGCATGGTCACGCCGCTGTTGAAAAGCGGTCGCCAGAAGAAGCCCGCGACCAGGGCCAGCAGCAGCCCGGTGGCGGCTACATCGCGGTGATAGCGCCGCTCGCGCCCGTCATGCTGCTCCTGCTTGGCCCAGCGGCGCCCGTAGAGCCAGCGCGTCAGGGCGTAAGCGGCGGCTAATGCCACCAGCAGGGCCAGCGCGCAGGCCAGGACTGAGCGGTTCGCCAGCATTAACTATAGCTCCACCAGCTTAAAAGCTTCGGCGTATTCGAAATCGAAATCCTCGGCGAAATCGCTGTGGCGCTTGCGCAGCCTCTCCATGAATTTAGGGTCCGGCACAAACTGGCTGGCGTGGGCCTTGAGCGATTCGAGCTTCAAATCCCAGGCCTGCGAGATATCGACATAGTAATCCGGGCTATCCGTGCCAAAAAGCAGCAACCGTTTAGTGCGATGAATGGTCAGGCCTTCCTCGCGCAACTGTTCCGGGTAGCTGTGCGGCATCATGGCGGCGGGGAAAGCCGCTTCGAGGGCTAACTGGCCCGTGATGCGGTGGTCGGGGTGCATGCGGTAGTTGCGGGTAAGCGGGTCCCAGGTAAGGATGCTCTCCGGCTTGAAGCGCCGGATTTGCTTGACGATCTCGCCGCGCATGCGCAGATTATATTCCAGTTCGCCATCGCCGTAGCGCAGAAAGACACAATTTTTGACGCCCAGGATTTTAGCGGCGGCCAGTTGTTCCGCCTCGCGAATGCGCCCCAGTTCTTCAGGGTTCACTGCCGGGTCTTCCGTCCCTTTATCGCCGCTGGTGAGGAGGAGGTAAGTCACCTCGCATCCGGCTTTGGCCCACTTTGCCACCGTACCGCTGCAACCGAACTCGGTATCGTCCGGGTGGGCCACAATCGCCAGGGCCGAACGCGGAATTTCCAGTTCTAATCTTCTCTCTGCTGTCATTTTCTTTTTAAAGGTTTCTTTTAAGGGTTTCTTCGTATAGTCAGTATGAATAAACAAAGCCGGGACAATCCGGCTACAACGGCCCTAGTTTAGCATAAGTGGGTATAAAAGCAAAAAACCGCGCCAGCTTTGCTGGGGCGGTCTTTTGAAAAGGGACATCGCTCAGTGATCTAGCGAACCAGACCTCCGGCGATGCCCTTACGACTACCATTTATCATGGGCATCACCTCCTTTTTCTTGGAGAGAAAATCCCGTTGGGTATAGTTCGGAATTTTCTTACGAGGAGATATTAACAGATGCTCAACCTAAAGTCAAGGGCTTTTAGCGTTTTCAGACCACGAATTTTTAAAACTGGTTTTTTTCATCGCAGCTATGGTAGAGACAGCCCGGCACAGCCTCAACATCTTGTGTTTGGCCTGTTGCATGCCCTCGCCCTCCCCGACGGGAGAGCAGGCGGTAGTACAGATTTTTCGACCCTTGTCAGCGCTGCTCTATTCTACGCTGATAGATCTCCAATCTTAACTTGTACTTTTAAGGGGTAGATTTTTTCAGAAAGTCACAGGGTGAAGTACCACTATCAAATTGACTGCGACAATAAAAGGCAAAGTCTTTGTATCCTTGCCAGGGTACTAACACTTTTAGCGGTGGGCTGCCGAATCTTCTAAATCCATCCTCTCCAGGAATGAAAAATTGGGGGCCGCTTAAAGCTATATCAGCAGTCAGGGTAGGTATATTCCCTGTTTTTAAATACAGTAAAAAGCCCATAGGTAGATAAACAAATCCCAGATAGTATTCTTTAGGGCTACCTAAATCCGGTCCGGTTACGTCTATAGCTATGACGTGACTTGGTTCTCCGTATTTTGCTATTACCTGAGATAGCTTGAAAGTAATTGTATATTTGGGCCTTATTAAATCAATAACATGTGCTGAACCTCTAAAAACCGCGTCCCCTCCATCACCAACCGATCCGTAACGATTTTTAGGTGCTGTTACCCAGTTCCAACCAACATAATTTCCCCCGGTAGTTGGGCCAGGGTAAGAGATTTCTGCAACAGCTACCAGCGGGTTTTGTTTGAGAATATTAAGAGCTTCTTCCCCTGTCGTTTGCCCCGGTATAAGCCCTTCCCAGCACGGAGGTTTGCAGGGTATACCCTGTAGCCAGCGGTACTGCCAATCAGGATCAGGATTTGATGTTGCAGTTGTAGCAGATTCAGAAGCATTCGAGGCTATGGCAGTAACAGCAGATAGGCTCGCACTACTCCGGTTATTTTGAACCTCTTTCTCTGAACCACAGGCTGTCAATAATAACAAAGCTGGTATGGTTGCCAGGACGCAAAAGAATAATTTCGTTACAAATAATCTTTTGCTCAATATTTTGCGAAGCATAGCCTGTCTTTTTCCCTTTACTGTTAGCATCTCTGCCCAAAATAAACCGAATCTTTTTGTCAATTATAGCATTCACCTCTATTGACAGCATGAAAAAGTGGTTTTATAATGACCGCATGGGCAACGTAAACGTTTACGTTGCTGTTACTCAGAGGTGAGCAAAGGAAACAGAGAACCAGAGATGCCTGCTAATCTAAACGATCTTGCTAAAAGGTTAAATGTTTCGGTCGCGACGGTTTCGCGGGCTTTAAACGATAAGCCCGGCGTGGGTAGCGAAATGCGCCAGAAGGTGCTGGCTCTGGCTGATGAACTGGGCTTCGTGCCGAATATGACTGCCCGCAGCCTGGTAACTGCCCGCACTCAAACTGTCGGCTTTGTCATCCGTCCCTTTGACCAACCTCTTACGGCAGACCCCTTCTATTTCCCGATGTTAATGGCCATAGAAGAGGAACTGATATCCCACGACTACCATATTCTTCTCAACAGCATCAACGAAGAAAGCGTCTCTACCCTGCGCATGGTCGAGCAAAGCCGGGTGGACGGCCTGATTCTTACCGGGCCTAACCTCAATGCTCAATTTGTTACGCTGATTTGTAACAGCGGCTTTCCGGTTGTCCTGATTGATAACAAGCCCGAACATAGCAAAGCCAATACCATTCTGACGGACGATACCGGCGGCGCGGCAGAAGCTACCGCTCACCTGATCAGTCACGGTCATACCCGGATAGCGCATATCGGGGGACCGGCGGAATGGGTCAGTAACCGGATGCGTTTTAACGGTTACCAGGCGGCCATGCGCGAAGCCGGACTCCAGGATTACTGCCAGGTAGTCAGGAAACCGGCCACCACGGTGGCTACCGGGGAAGAGGCCGCCGCAGAACTCCTGCGCGGTCCGAATCCTCCTACCGCTATCTTTGCGGTTAACGATTCAATGGCGGTAGGCGCAGCGCGGGCCGCCGCAGCACTTGGTCTTAGCATCCCCGAAGACCTCGCTCTGGTTGGTTTTGATAATATCCCGGTGGCGGAACACTTTATGCCACCATTGACTACTGTACGAATCTACAAGGAACAAATGGGTAAAATGGCCGCCCGCCGGATTCTGGAGGTAATCAATGATCCCGGCGGAGCCCCGGTAGAGACAATTGTTTCTACCGAGTTAATCATACGCAACTCGTGTGGGTGTTCCTGACAACTCTCCTGCTACAGTAACATCATAGCTGCATCACTGCTTTTTTGTAACATCTTTACTAATCGGTAAGGCTCATGTTTCTGACTCTCTGTTTTCGGGTAGTCTAGAGCTACCGGCATTGCTGCCGGTGGAAAAGGAGAAGAGTGATATGATTTCCACTAAGAAGTGGTCATTATTTCTTGCGTTCATTTTATTGAGTACCGTTTTGATAGCCTGCGGTGATAATACCAATACCTCCGCCCCGGCGGCTACCACCGCTGCCAGTGGCGGGACTGCCGCCACCACCGCTGCCGGGGGCGCTGCCACTACCGCTGCCGGTGCTGCCACTACCGCCGCCGGTGCTGCCACTACCGCCGCAGGGGGCGCTGCTACTACCGCTGCTCAGGCCGGAGGACCAAAGGTTGAACTGACCATGTCGGTCTGGGCCGGTGTGGACGAAGCTAAAGAATTCCAGGCTATTATTGATCAGCTTAACGCCAAAGCCACCAATTACCACGTGACGATCCAGGCCAGCCCACAAGAGTATTTCACCAAGCTTCAAACCGGCCTGGCTTCCGGCACAGCTCCCGACCTGTTCTGGATAGACGTTGATCACCTCTCAGGCTTCGCTGATAAGGGTTCTTTAATGGACCTGACCGACATGGTAAAGGGCGATAAGAACCATCCAGCCGCTAACCTGGACGATTATTTCAAAGGCGCTCTGGATGCCGGGACTTACAAGGATAAACTTTACGGCTTACCCTGGATTTCGCAACCGCTGGTCCTGTATGTAAACCTCGATATGTTCAAAGCGGCCGGGGTAACTCCGCCCACCGCAGATTGGACCTGGGACGACTTCCTCAATGCGGCCAAGAAACTGACCGTGGATGGCAGCGGCAAAACCGCCGCCGATGCCGGGTTTGATCCCAAAACTATCAAACAGTGGGGCTTTACCGATAATGGCGCGGACTGGCCGCCCACCGCTATGTATATCTGGCAGGCCGGCGGGCAGACTATCACCCCGGATTTCAAGTCTTCGCCCATTGACTCGCCGGAAGCGGTCAAAGCCGAGCAGTGGTACGCCGATCTCTCGCTGAAGTACCACGTAACTCCGACTCCTACCCAGGTAAAGGACCAGGGCTTTGACTCGATGTTCATCAATGGCAAGGTAGCCATGTTTGTGGGTGGCGCCGCCGACTCCCTGGAAACCCGCGACGGCATGAAGGGCCAGGCCCAGGCTTTCCTGGTACCCAAAGGCCCCGCCGGTAATCGCCTGACCCAGGCCTACATCGCCTTTACCAGCGTCAATGCCAAAACTAAAAACAAGGACGCCGCTTACGCTGCCCTGGCCGATATTACCGACGGTATTCAGCACTGGAAAGTACCCGTTCCTCGCAAATCCCTCTCCACCAAAGAGGCTATCCAGAAGATTCAGCCCAAGCGCCCGGCGGGTTCGATAGATACGATTGTCGCCGCCCTGCCGGATGCCAAGTCTGCGCCGATCTTCCCTAACTATGCTCAGTGGACCGATATCTGGGGCACCCAGTTTATCGACCCGCTCTTCAGAGGGAAAGATACCGCCGAAAACCTGGCTAAAAAGGTACGCCCTCAGTTAGAGGCTACTTTGCCTAAATAGCTTCTGTGCGTGAGATGGCAGTCAAAAGACTGCCATCTCACCTTGATCTTTTTCAGGCAATCTGGCCCTGAGTCCTGCTTCTGAAATTAGAAATGAAGAGGAGGATCAAATGGTAGGCGATCCCATTGCTGATTATCTTCCAACCTTTATCCGATTTGTGCTGCTGGCGCTAGCCGTAGCAGGCGTGAGCGTGGGAGTTCATTTTCTCCTGCGCAATGTCTTTCATTTACGGCGTGAGGTTGCGATTGGCTATGCCCTGATAACTCCCTGGATTCTGGGGTTTTTAATCTTTAGCCTGACGCCCATTATAGCCACCTTTGTTTTGAGTTTTACCGATTATAACTTGCAGCAAACTCCTAACTGGATAGGTTTTGATAACTACAATACGCTTTTCACAAAAGATATTAACTTCTGGCCTTCGGTCAGACTCACGGTACTCTACTCGGTTATCAGCGTACCTATCAGTGTAACTCTTTCGCTGATGCTGGCCCTGCTGCTGAGTAAAAAGTTGCATTTTATTGGAATGTACCGGGTGCTCTACTACCTACCCTCGATTGTGCCGGCAGTGGCAGTGGTCCTGCTCTGGCGCTGGATATTTAACCCGGACGTTGGGCTGCTCAATACCGTTTTGTCGCCCATCTTTAACCTGACCAACCAGACTCCGCCGGATTGGTTCGGGGACGAAAACTGGGTCTTACCCGCTTTCATCATAATGAGTCTGTGGACAGCCCTGGGCAACAATACCGTGATATTGCTGGGAAGCCGCAAAGGAGTGGCCACTGACTTATACGAGGCTGCCTCATTAGACGGTGCGAATACTTTTACCAAGTTCCTTAAAATCACGGTTCCCATGATGACTCCGGCTATTTTCTTCCTGGTAGTGGTAGAGTTTGCCAGCGCCATGCAGCTTTTCACCCCCGCCGCTTTTGCCAGGGCTACGCCTGCCGCCGGGCGCTTCATGAACTTGCTGATTTTCTCTTATGGCTTTGAACAGTCGCGCATGGGCTACGCCACAGCCCTGGCGGTAATTTTATTCCTGCTCATACTGGTCGCAACCGTTATCCTTTTCCGCTCCCAGACTCGCTGGGTCTACTACGAAGGACAGGAAAAGTAAGGCGCTGACTGTGAAAAGAATCAGGTAAAGAAACAGTAAGGAAATAGACTATGAGTACAACCATTTCTCGCACAACTGCCTCACGGGAACGGGTTCCCTGGACACCCGCCCGGGTCAGGCAGGCGATAGGCAAAGCGGCCATTTACCTCCTGGTTTCGGCGCTCGGGGTGCTGTTTTTAGTACCGCTTTTCTGGCTGGTTTCCAGTTCGCTCAAAGAAGGCAGTCATATTTTCGACCAGCCCATCGAATGGTGGCCGGCCACCCCCCAGTGGCACAACTACCCGGATGCCTGGAACGCCTTACCCTTCACCCGCTTCTTTTTGAACACCATGTTTGTTACGCTGGTTCCCATGGTGGCGGAGGTTTTCGTTTCGGCCATTGTCGCTTACGGCTTCTCCCGGTTTTCCTTTCCGGGCCGGAACTTCCTTTTCATGGTAATGATATCCACCATGTTCTTGCCGGACGCGGTCAAACTGATTCCGACCTTCTTAATCTGGAAGCAGTTCAACCTAATCAATAATTATGACCCGCTGGTGCTGGGTTCGGTCCTGGGTGGAACGCCTCTTTTCATCTTCTTGATGCGCCAGTTCTTTTCGTCCGTGCCGAAAGAAATCGAAGAGGCGGCCCTGATAGATGGCGCTAATGTTTTTCAGACCTTCACCAGGGTCATGATACCTTTAATTCGGCCTGCCCTGCTTTCCGTCAGCATTATCAGTTTCCAGGGCCACTGGAATGACTTCCTCAGCCCTTTGATCTACCTGAACTCCCAGGCAAAATACACCATGACCGTAGGCATGTATTTCTTTACAGGCGGTACAAACGAGCGCCCGCACTGGGAATGGCTGATGGCAATGTCCACTCTGATGATCGTGCCGGTTTTGATACTCTTTATCTTCTTCCAGCGCTATTTTATTGAAGGACTTACTTCCGGCGGTGTCAAAGGCTAAGCCCGGTGCAGCTAACCGGAGTTTGCATGGCTAAAAGGCTTAAAAAGACCTACAGAAGAAAGGCAAGATGACTACAGATACCGAGAAATTTGCCCTGGAACGGCAGGGCATTGTGCTTGAACCGGATTACAACCGGCCTTACGAGGCCGGTGGAGTCCTGAACCCGGCCTCAGCTTACTATAACGGCAAGGCCTACCTGCTTTATCGCTCGGTGGCGGCTGAACCGGTAAATTACTCGCGGATAATGCTGGCCGAGTTACACCCGGCGCAGGGCGGCCTGGTAGCCGAGCGCCTGGATATATGCGCCCTGGAACCGGAAGCTCCCTATGAAAAGTGGCGGGACGGCGTGCACGGCGGGGTGGAAGACCCCCGCGTAACACCCATGCAGGACGGCAGCTTCATAATGGTTTACACCGCCTACGGAGACGGTCCCGGCGGAGATGCGGTGCCGCGCATTGCCCTGGCGCGTTCCAGCGATCTAAAGCACTGGGAAAGGCTCGGCCTGGCCCGTTATACTCCCCTGGAGCTAAAAGGCCGGAGCGGCACGACCTATAATCTGGATCTCCAGACCGTCTCCAACAAAGACGGCATGCTCTTCCCGGAGAAGATCGGCGGTCGCTATGCCCTGCTGCACCGCCCGACCTTTGCGCCGGAAGTCGCCCGCGATCACGGGGTGAAAGCCTCTATCTGGCTCTCTTTCTCCGATGATCTGCTGACCTGGACCGATCACCATCTTCTCCTGACCTCCGAAGCGGGCTGGGAGAATCTGAAAACCGGCGGAGGTACCCCTCCCCTGCGCACCCCTGAAGGCTGGCTGATTTTTTACCACGCCGTGGAAGGCGAAAGCGATGCCGACCCTGACCGCCGTTATATGGCGGGCGCGGCCCTGCTGGACCTGGCGGACCCGCGCAAGGTGCTCTACCGTTCGAAAGCCCCGGTGCTGGCACCTGATACCGAGGCTGAAAAAGTCGGCGTGGTCAATAATGTCGTTTTCCCGACCGGAGTGCTGCCCCAACCGGACGGCCGCGTGCTGGTTATCTACGGCATGGCCGACCTGGCGATCGGGGTTGCCTCAACCATAAAGCCAGTTTTGTAGACTTTCGATTAATCAGGACGCAGGAGAGAAATGCAACAAGAACTTAGCAAGCAATACGAGTTAGTTTCAGGCAAGGCTCGCCTTTTGCTCAGGCCCTCCCAATCCGGCCACAAAGCCTACTCTTTAACCTTTTTAGCAGGTGACAGGCCGGTTTTTACGGATAGCGCTTTAATGGAAGGCGCGCCGGGCCTCCTGATCGAACAGGTGGAAGAGGGCTCTGCCGGTACTCTCCGGCTAAAGGGCACGACCGGGCAGGGTCAGGCCTGGCAGGGCAGCATAGAATCTCTCGAAAATAGGCCGGGCTGGTTTAGCCTTACGGCTTCTTTCCCGGTCACTTCGGATTTGCAGTTAGAGCAAGCCGCCGAAGCGCCTGCCGTCAGGCTTTCCCTCGAACCGCCGCCGGAAGCAGACCGGGCAGTGGCAGTCTGCCAGCCGACCGAGCATAATCCTGCCGTGCCCTGGCTGCGCTCCAACGACCTGCCCGCCGCTTATCTCTGGCAGGCAGGCAGCCAGGCTGAAGCGGTAATCTTCCCCGACCTGGAAAAGTGCGACTGGTTCCAGCGCCAGGGCTTAAACCGCCTGGCCGATTACCGCTGCGGCCCGGGTGACAGCGGGCGCACTTTCGGTTTTATGCCCCGCCCGGACAGTGCTACCCGTTCGGCCACGCTTCCGGCAGGCACTTATCACCTGGCCTGGCGCATCTACCTTGCGCCTCAGGCCAGGCGCCCATCGGAATGGACAGCCGTCCGCAGACTGGCCGCAATTTGCAATCAGTTGCTGCCCGGTACCCCTGCCATCCCTGCGCCTGCCGGGGCGCAGTGGGCCACTTTTGCCCGCGCCGACCTGCAAGAACTGATGCTGCCGGGACTGTGCTGGATGGAGCAGGCGGTGCGAGGTTACGTGGCTTATGTACAGGAGGAAAGCCAGTTAGCCCGTAACGGTGGCCCGGTGGACGAGCGCATCGAGGCGATGGCTTCGCTGGATGTGCTGCCAGCCTGGTTCGCGGCTTTGCGCCTCTGGCCCGACCCGGCGCAGGCAGACCACCTGACCAAAGTAGCCGCTTCGCTGCGGCATCATTACAGCCCGGAACATCGTCTTTTCATCAACCAGGTGAATTTAAGGACGGGCGAACCGCTGGTAATGCGCCCCAATACTCAGATTGGCACGGCTTACGGCGATACCTGGTACTTCTTTGAGCCGCTTCTGCGCCTGGGTTGGAGCGCCCATCTTACTTCGCAACCGGAAGTCGCCGGGGATTTAAGTAAAATCTTCCTGCAAGCCTGCGAACGCGCCATCGAGTTCGTAAAGAAGCATGACTACCGCCTCGCTTCCTTTTATAATCCGCTCACCCTGGAACCGTTTCACGAGGAAGCGCCTTCCGGGGTGGAAGACGGAGAAATTGATATAACCAAAGGTACAGTGCCTTTTGGCTCGCGGCGCTGGTTCGAATGGCTTAACACCTCTCAGAACTGGGCCTGCCTGGGCATCTATGCCTACATCATGCTCCAGGCTTACTGGCTGAGTGGGGAAGAAAGCTATCAGGCCGAGGCTGAAAAAGCCGTGGATATTCTCAGAAATTTCCCGCCCGACACGCTTTTCTGGGAACCGTTCGAACTAAGTTACGGCGCGGCGGCGGCATCTATTCTAGGCCGGGCGGAACTGGCGACCGACCTGGCGGCCGACCTTCTGCGCATGGGTTACTGGCAGGATGAAACGGCCCTGCCAGGTACGGGCGCTCGCCCCCGGCGCGGGCTATTCCAGGCCTGGGCGGGCATTCGCTATCCGGCTCAGAAGGAGAACGGCGAAACTTTACTGGCTCTCCTGCCCTGGTTGCGCCGAGCTGACCCGGAAAGAGACCGGGAGGTGCTGGAACCGGTGATAAAGTTCTTTAACCTGGCCCGTTACAGCGCCTTCCAGCACTATACCTCCTGCCTGGATGAGCAAGAACTCTATCCGGGCAGAGCCGGCACCCCTACTCCCTCTATTCCACTGGAAGACCTGGAGATGTTTGAGTGGTGCGCCGCCATGCATCTCAGTTCACACCAGCAGATGCCACCTGCCGGGCAGGCCAGCGGGGCTATCGGGCGCGAGATCTATGGAGCGGGGGAGACGGTCTGGTTCGCCCTGATGTTTGAGGCGCTCGGCCAGGCTTCCGACCCTGCGATCATGCTCTTGAACCTGGATTTATTCGAGTGGGATAGCATGGCGGCTTTCCCGGCTCAACCAGAAAGGCATTATATCGTCTATAATCCGTTATCTTCGGCCTGCCGGGTTACCCTGACCTTCGAGCATTTAACCGCAGAGGGCCTTTATCTCTGCCGGGCCGGGAAGCTGGAAGAAGAGTTAAGGGCGGATGGCCGGGGCCAGGCCAGCCTGGCAGAGCTTGAACTGGAGGCCGGCGAATGGCGCAAAGTGGTCCTGACAGCTCGGAAGGCCTGAGCCTTTAACCCGGATAACCCCAGTTCTATCAAAACCGGGTTTTAAACAGGCAGTAATATTACTTCGCATATTTATCAAGGAGATGTACCTGATGAACTCGAAAGCGAGTAAGCACTTGAGTTTGAAAGGTGAGTGGCGACTAAAAGATTTTGAACCGGGTGGCGGCGAAGAAACCGGTGTTTATTCCCCCGAGTATAAGGAGCAGGCGGGAGAGTGGATACCTGCCGCCGTCCCTGGCGATGTACACACCAGTTTACTGGCGGCAGGGCGCATACCGGAGCCTTTTTACCATACTAATGTAGAAGAGGTGCAGTGGGTGGAAGAGCGCGAGTGGTGGTATCGCACCACTTTTAGCGTTCCCTTCAACCTACAGGAACCGGGAGGGCGTGATTTTCTGGTTTTCGATGGACTCGATACTTACGCTACGCTCTATCTGAACGGCAGCTACCTGGGCCAGCACCAGAATATGTTCCGCGAAGCGCGCTTTGATGTCACCGGCAAACTCAAGCCGGACCAGCCAAATCTGCTGGCGGTACGCTTCGACCCGGTCAGCCTGCACCTGACGCAGCCAGAAATTCCCGGCCAGTGGGGCGATTACAACGCCAGGGAGCGGGTTTATGCACGCAAAACCCAATCGCATTTTTCGTGGGACTGGGCACCCCGGCTGGTTAACGTGGGTATCTGGCAGGAAGTACGCCTGGAACATTTTAGCAAAGCCCGGCTGCTATCGCCTTATTTTCGTACGCTTGGCCTGGACAAAGATCGCGCCATCCTGAGTCTTTCAAGCGAAGTCGAGCGGTGGGAGAATTCAGGCGATTTAAGCATGCAGGTCAGCCTGCGTCTGAACGAAAAAGAGCTTGTCAACCAGGAGTCCGGCCTGAACGGGCCGGAAGCCCGGCTGGTTTTTGAACTGGCAAACCCGGAGTTGTGGTGGCCGCAGGGCTACGGCAAACAGCCTCTCTACGACCTGACTGTCACGCTTAAAGACGGGGGAAAGATCCTGGATGTTTTCGAGGACCGGGTAGGCGTTTGCCAGGTGACGCTGGACCGCTCGCAGGACTCTGAGGAACCGGGCTGCGAGTTCTTTACTTTTGTCGTTAACGGCACCCCCATCTTCGCCAAAGGCGCGAACTGGATTCCGGCGGACTCGCTGAACGGGCGGGTTGACCGGGAGCGCTACGCCGAGCTGTTAAAGCTGCTGGTTGAAGCCAACGGTAACATGCTGCGAGTGTGGGGCGGCGGCCAGTACGAGCGGGATGATTTTTATAAGCTGGCGGATGAACTGGGCATTCTCATCTGGCACGACTTTATGTTTGCCTGCGGCCTTTACCCCGATTTCGAGCCCGGCTTTGTAGCAGAGGTCCGCTCCGAGGTGGAGTACCAGGTGCGGCGCCTGCGCAATCATCCTTGCCTGGCCCTGTGGGTAGGCAATAACGAGGTGGACTGGGCCGAAGATAAGGAGCGCTGGGACCAGCCCGGCCATGACTTTGCCGGAAAACGGCTCTATCACGAGCTTATATCGGAGATCGTGGAACGGCTCGACCCGGCCCATGTTTACTGGCCTTCCAGCCCCTACGGTGGCAACGACCATAACGGGGAGCAGGCGGGAGACCGCCATAACTGGTATGTCTGGCACGGCGGGATTGAGCCGCGCCGCTTCGGTGAACTACCGGAACGCAACTGGAGCCCGGAGGGAGTTTCCTACCGGCACTACGGTGAGGATCAGGCCCGTTTCATTTCGGAATTTGGCATTCACGCCCTCCCGGTGCTGGAAACCATTCAACGCAACGTGCCTGAGTCCGAATGCTACTTCGGCTCGCCCGGCCTGCTTTTCCGCAATAAAGATAATCCCAAAGACAAGGGTAATATGCTGATGCAGGCGCACACCGGCTTGCCGGGCAGCCTGGAGCAGTACATTGATTTCTCGATGATAACCCAGGCGGAGGGCCTCAAGTACGGCATCGAACACTATCGCAGGCGGAAATTCCACTGCTCGGGCACTTTGATCTGGCAGTGGAACGATTGCTGGCCCGGTCTCTCCTGGTCTGTGCTGGACTATTACGCCTTCCCTAAAGCCGGCTACTTTTACCTGAAGCGAGCCTATGCCCCAGTGCTGGCTTCTTTTAAGGAAGAGACAGACGGCGCTGTCACTCTCTGGCTGACCAATGACACGCTCAAACCTTACACCGATACCCTTACCTGGCAGCTTCTCACCTTCGATGGTAACATCCTGGCTGGTGAGACAGTTCCGGCAGCGGTAGAACGGAACAGCAGCAAGCCGGTCGCTCACCTGCCCGCCGGGTTGCTGGCAGGGGTCAACCGGCGGCAAACTCTTTTGAGGGTGCAGAGCAGCAGCGGCGGCTTGCCAGAAAATCGCCTTTTCCTGGCAGAGTTTAAAGACCTGGAAAGGACCAAACCGGCCGTGACAATTAGCTGGGAAGAGAGCGGTTCTGGCCTCCTGGCTCACCTTTCGAGCAGTGCTTTTGCCTACTTTACCTGGCTGGCTGTGCCGCTGGAAGGCACTCGCTACTCCGACAACTGGGTTGACCTCTATCCGGGCGAAAGCCGGACTATTAAAATCTGGCACCCGGAGGGCAAAGTCATTCGACCGGAAATGGTTCGGACCGGTTGGCTGTAACCCTGCCGCGTATTTAGCATACTCCCTCACTTGCGGGATGGGCCTTGCACAAAGCGTGCAGGCCCATTCCTTTGCAAAAGGAGCTTCGCGGCTGCCGAGTATGGGTTAGAGAACTGATGCAACTACTGGCTGACGGCCCATGCTAAAGGAAAGGTCGCGCCCTTCAAGCAATGTCAGGCATCCGGTAAACCGGTTGTGCAACCCCAACCGCCAGTTTTTGCCTTAAATACCCGCTATATCTACATAGGTAATGACAAAACAGGCTCTATTAGAATAAAATAGCACTATCAAAGCTGGCCGGTTGAGTTCCCTCTTAAAGAAACGGCAGGTAGTATGGCTGACATTAACGATAACCCTGTGCGAAAGGCTGCAAACAGCGGCGAAGAAACCTGTAAAAAAGCTTATTACGACGTGGCGATTATCGGGGCAGGCCTGGCAGGACTGACCCTGGCGCTGCAACTGAAAAGAGCCCGTCCCGCTACCTCAATTCTGCTGATCGAAAGAGGCCTCTTTCCGCGGCCTGAGGCGGCTTTTAAAGTAGGCGAGTCCAGTGCCGAAATAGGGGCCTTTTATTTAAGAGAGATAATCGGCATCAGGCAGCACCTTGAGCAAGAGCAACTGACCAAGTTCGGCCTGCGCTTCTTTTTCACCCAACAAACCAACCAGGACATCACCCGCCGGGTAGAAGCGGGTCGCAGCCTGCCGTCGCCCGTAGCAACTTACCAGCTTGACCGGGGCCGCCTGGAAAACTATCTTAAAGAGCAGGCCATCGTGAAGGGCTGCGATTTATGGGAAGGTTGCAAAATCAGGGAAATTGAAGCGGGCGCAGACGCGCACTATCTCGGCGTTTCCGATCAGGCGGGTGAAAAGACGGCAGCGGCCCGCTGGCTGGTAGACGCTTCGGGACGAGGAAGCGTCCTCAAACGCCGCTTCGGCTTGAAAGCGGAGGTCGAACATAATGTTAACGCAGCCTGGTTCCGCCTGCCGGAGATGATAGATATTGAAAATTGGTCGGACCAGCCCGGTTGGAAAGAGCGCATTATCAAGGGGGAACGCTGGTTAAGTACCAACCACCTGGTCGGGGCAGGTTACTGGGTCTGGTTAATACCGCTGGCTTCCGGTTCGATCAGCGTGGGTATCGTGGCCGACGAAAAAATCCATCCTTTTGAGAGTTATAACCGCCTGGACCGGGCCCTGGATTGGCTGCAAAAGTACGAGCCGCAGTGTTACGAAGCGGTCAAGGCCCAGGCGGAGCAGGTGCAGGACTTCAAGGTGCAGAAACACTTTGCCCTGAACGCCTTGCAGGTCTTTTCGGAGGAGCGCTGGGCTGTTACCGGGGAAGCAGGCCGTTTCCTGGACCCGCTCTATTCGATGGGCAGCGATTTCATCGGGATCAGCAATACCTTCATCACCAACCTGATCTACCACGATTTCAACCAGGATGACCTACCGGGCAGCGCCGCTTTCTACGACCAGATCCACGCCGTTACCTACGATGTCTTTCTCCAGATTTACCAGCACCAGTACCCCCTTTTCGGCAACGCCCAGGTGATGCTGGCAAAACTGGTCTGGGATAATTCGCTCTACTGGGGCTTTGTGACCCTGCTCTTTTTCAATCGCAAACTGGCCGACCTGGGCTATATGGGTACAATTTACGACCTGACGGGCCACCTGGCCGCTCTACAGCGCCGGATGCAGGCCCTGTTCCGGGCCTGGAATGAACTGGAGACCACCGAATACCGGGACATATTTGTAGATTACTTACAACTTCCCATCCTGAAGGAGTTGAATCAGGCCCTGACCGTCAAGTACAGCGCCGGGGAGTTGCGCCGCCGCCTGGAGCGAAATGTAGCTCTGCTGGACCAACTGGCGGCGGCCCTCTTTTACCGGGCGGCTCGTTCCGTGGCAGAAATCCCGCCCGGACAGCCCGTTAATCCTCTCGCCCTCAGCCTGAACCGCCAGGAGTGGGAAAAGGAGGGCCTCTTTGCAGGCGAAGAGGCGGTGATACCTTCTCCCGAGTTGTTGAAGGAACTGGAACTGATCTGGTTAGAGCGCTATCCCGAGCCGCGTAACGAGGCCGAGCTTTCTCTTATGCAAAAGATCGAAATCTAGAATATTAATGAGAACCTTTCATTGATGTCATTACACCTGAGCGCCGGTCAAGTAACAGTGATGGCAGGTGACAGGCCAGCCATCACGATGGCCAAAACACGTTGGGGCATCTGCACTGAGGTTCTGGTCGCCAATCTGCTCTCTCATAGCTGACTGATGACATTTTGGACAATGGCTTTCACGAACGTACCGTCAAGAGGCTCGCGAGAGAACCAGCGGCGATAAAAGAGAGGACCGAGAAGCTCTGCGATCAGGGTAGACGGATCGGTGCTCATCGGTATTTCGCCATTACGCACGGCGCGTGCGATAATCTCTTGCAATGGCGCAGCATGTCCCCTTTGAATGATGCTGTGAATCTGGGCAATCTCAGGATCGCGCTCGGCGGCATCGACAATCGATGGCACGACTGAAGACCATCTAGCCGTACCCAAAAGGGTGGCCATGCTCATGAGGAAAGCCGTTATATCACCTTCGAAACTGCCCGTATCGGGCACGTCCTGTTTGGTGTTTAACCGGGAACAGGCATCAATCACAAGATCTTCGCGAGTTGCCCAGTGACGATAAATCGTGGTCTTCGCCACCCCGGACCGGCGAGAAACTTCCTCGACGCTGACTCCACCCAACCCGCTTTCGGTCAAGAGCTCAGAAGTCGCCCTAAGGACACTCTCCTTTGAGCGCCGAACCCGCTCATCGATGGGAGGATTAGTACTGCTGTTCATTGATTTCCCTTCCTACGTTCATTGGTTTCCTTTCCTGGACTGAACGAACGACATCTCTCTTCACCACCGCTTGACGCTCTCTTTGTTTATATGATACACTACCGTTGCGCTACGCTACCGTAGCGTAGTGCAGACGGTACAAAAATGCAAGAAAGGAACTTTTATGAACTTCGTCTCAATCCGCGTCATTACCGGCGACGTAAAACGTCTGGTTAACTTCTATGAACAGGTTACAGGCCTATCATCGAAATGGTATACGGAAGATTTTGCGGAACTGGCTTCGCCTTCCTCTATTCTCGCGATAGCGAGCATGCGAACGGTCGGGCTGTTTGGAGCAAACGCTGCTTCCCCGGCTCAGAACCATAGTGTGATCATCGAGTTTCTGGTGAATGACGTTGACCAGGAATATGAAAAGCTAAAGAACACTATCAACGAATTTGTGATGGAACCTAAAACTATGCCGTGGGGGAATCGCTCCCTGCTGTTCCGCGACCCTGACGGCAACCTGGTCAATTTTTTCAGACCAGCCAGCGCAGACGCCCTCCAGAAATATGAATCCTAAGTCTTCTCCCTTTTAATCGAAGAAAACTCAATATAAAAGAAACCTCCCGGCTATTCTGGTTTTCAGTAAACCAGCTAGGTTCGGGAGGTCTCTTTATTTCCGGTTCATCCCGAAACACAGGATGAGCTTTGTTTGGCTATTCCCCACTCCAGGCACAGGGCAGGGAATAGCGCCGCGACTACTGGGTCACGACATCATCGTAGAGCGTATAGGTCGGATCGCCCGAGTAGTTATCATCGTGCGAGACGAGCGTTAGAGTATAGGAATGACCGGCGACAATAGTGGCCGTCAGATTAACCCAGGTGGCATTATTTGTACAGGTTTTTGGTAAAACCGTAGTGGTGGTGCCGCCGGTGTTATCTTTGAGCGTTACGGTAGCCCAGTCGTAAGTAACCGTATCGGGACAGGTTAGGTTGTACCACAGGCTCAACTTGGTGGTACCGGTGGGGGCACTGAAGGTCTGGGTAATGGTGCTATCCCCGTTGGTAGGAGAGGTGGAACCCAGGCGAGCGGCATAAGTCCCGCTATGCGCGCCGCTGTTGACCACGCCGGTGGTACCGGCGGAAGTCCAGCCACTCAGGCTGCCAGTCTCAAAGCCACCGTTTACCACTCCCGCTGGAGGAGGAGTGACGGCGTTAATCGCTACATCGTCGTAGAGCGTATAGGTCGGGTCGCTGGAATAATTGTCGTCGTGAGAAACAAGGGTCAGAGTATAACTGTGACCGGCCGTTAACGCTGTGGTAACCTGGGCCCAGGTGTTGTTATTGGTACAGGTTTTTGCCAGGACTGTGCTGGTGGTAGCGGCGGTGTTATCTTTAAGGGTAGCGGTAGCCCAGTCGTAAGTAACCGTATCGGGGCATGTTACTTTATACCAGAAGCTCAGTTGGTTGCTCCCGCTCGGGGCAGTGAAAGTCTGGTTGATCGAACTATCGCCGTTAGTGGCGGTGGTAGCGCCGACTCTGGCGGCATAAGTCCCGCTATGCGCCCCGCTGCTAACCACGCTGGTGCTGCCGGCGGAAGTCCAGCCACTCAGGCTGCCAGTTTCAAAGCCGCCGTTGGTAATCCCGGTCGAAGTGGTTGAATTTACGGTCAGACTGATACTGGTAGTATGCGTGGCGCTGCTGCCCGTACCGGTCACGGTCAGAGTGTAAGTACCAGGGCTAGCCGTCCCGCTATTGACGGTCAGGGTCGAAGAACCACCCGAAGTGACCGAAGTCGGGTTGAAACTGGCGCTGGCGCCGGCGGGCACACCGGAGACACTCAGGGAAACGGTCTGGGCCGAGCCTGAGGTAGTAGCCGTACTGATGGTGCTGGTCCCGCTGCTGGACAGGTTAAGGCTCAGGCTGGTCGGGCTGGCACTGATCGAGAAGTCGTTAGTGGTGGTTGAACCACAGCCGGGAAATTTGAATGAAGCAATCCGGGTACTCCAGTTAAAGGCCCCGGTGCTCTTGAGATATTCGTTGGTGTACCAGAAAGTACAATCGTCTACCGGGTCAACCGTCATGGCGCTGTAGTCACCCCAGCGGCTGAGGTTGCTCCCGCTCTGAGAACCACCACCGGTGATTATACTGTTTTCAGTTTCCATTGTATTCAGGGCATCGGTAGCCAGGCGCCCGGTATAGCGAATGGAAGGGAATATGCTGCTGCTGGAAGCGCTATAGCCCAGCGCGATATTACCCTGCTTGTCCATCGCCACGCTGCCCATCCAGCGGTAAGTGCTATCAGGGGCAAAAGTGCTTTGCTGGTAAACTGTCGGCGAGGCCGCGCCGGGGCTGCGTAATTCATACCAGCGGACGCCGACACTGCTCCCGGCGGTAACCGAATGATTGACCACCAGCGACTCATGGTCGCCAAAATTGCGGTAGGCCAGGCGGTACATCATGCGGTCGGCCAGTGAGTCGAGTTGCTGGGAAGTGCCGGATTGGGGAATACAGGTGCCGCCACCGTTACAGGCCGGGGAGAAAGCCGCTACCGGGATAGTGGTGGGACCGGTAAAGGTGGAATTGGCCGGAGTAGCCCAGTCAACATGGAACTTCCACAGGTTCAGGGAGTTGCTGCCGTAGTTCAAAACGTAGTTTGGCGAACCGGCAGGCGGAGCAGTGCTGCCGTCCAGGTCGGAGGGCAGTAAGCCGCCATAACTGGTGCTGGTATTAAAACACTGCTGCGTAGCGGCCGCGCCGGACAGCATGCTGTTGCGGTCGTAGGCGCAAACTTTAGCGCCGGCAAAAGTCTGGCCGTTAGTAAACATGTTGAAAGTGATGTAGTAGCCGTCGGGCCAGACACTCAGTTTCGGGTAATCGTTAAAGCCGGTGCCGTAGCTGAAAGCATAGCGATTATAGCTGCCGGTAGCATCCGAAGTGGTGGAAACGGCCACACATTCCAGGTAAGGAGTAGTACTGACCGAGAACTGGGTAAGAACCCAGCGGTTGGCCGCTTTATCGTACTGGACAATCGGGTCACCATCGTTGTTGGTCTGGCAGCCGCCGCCAAAACCTGACCAGAGAGTATTACCGGTTTTGGGGAAGCCTGCGGCGATAGCGCCGGTAGCTTTGTCGAAAACGGCAAAGGACGAATTAACCCACTGCACGTACTGGGTAGCACCGACAGCCCCGTTGGTATCCGGCGGGGCGGCGCTGGGGGTAAAGCCGTAGTCGCCATTACCCACACCGGCAAAGTTCAAACCGTTGGTAGTGCTAACCAGCGGGCCAGCAGTGGATTGGAGAGCGCCGTCAGGCTTGGAGTTATTGGACCTGGCACCGGGGAAAGGGCGGAGCGGTTTTTCCTTGTGCTTCTCTGCGCCCGGTGACTGGGAACTCATACCGCGCAAGGGCGGTGAAGTATCGTGCTGGACGGCAGCGTTAACTTCCGGTCCATTCTGCTTGCCATCAGGGGCGGCCTGGGAAGTCTGGATATCGATGGTAAGAAAGGTGGAAAGTAGCAGAGTAGCGCAAAGAATACTGCTACACAGCGAAGCAATTAGTTTTCTCATAAACCATGTTTCTCCGGTACATTAAGGGTTGATAAGCCTACTACCTGTTATGCGATCACGCTAAACCAGGGGTGTTGCCAGTCGTGCAGATGGAGAAGAACTAAGCGAAGAAAAAAGAGGTCGTTAGTAGAATAAGTAATGGTATGGTTAACTTTACAGTTAGAAAATTGCCGGATTATTCAAGAAAATTAATATTTTGCGAGCAAAAAAGATTACTTTTGAATAAATTGGTATTTATAATCTTTAAGTGCGTATGAAATTATTATAACATAAACAGTAAAGAGGAAAACAAACTTCTTTAACTTGACTCCTATCCGCAATACCGCTATGGTTATTACAAATATAAGATAAATTAGACCGGATGAATAATCTAAACTGAAATACCGGACCTTGCCTGCCTTCTTTCAACTCCCTTGTTTTACCGCCTTTCTCCCTGATGGGCGAGAAGAAGCGCAACAGAGCCTACTTTCCGGCAAGGTATCGCCAGACCAGGCCAGGCATTCAAGCGGGAAACTCATTATGGAATCTTTTTCAACCATAAAAGGGATTTGCCCTGTTCTTATTGGTCGCGGAGAGGCGCAGGCTCGCCTGCAAGGAATGGCTCAGCAGGTTCTGCGCGGTCAGGGGCAACTGGTTATCGTAAAAGGTGAAGCGGGCATTGGTAAATCTCGCCTGGTGGCTGAATTCAAAAACTGGACCCGCCAGCTTAATTTTTTACGACTGGAAGGATCTTGTTTTCAAACTGATGGAGCTTTTCCCTACGCTCCCTGGCTTGACCTCTTCCGAACGTATTTTGCCGCGCTGACTCCAAAAAACCTGCCCGAATCTTTACGCCCGGTTGCGCTGGCTTTTTCGCCGCTATTGCCCGAACTGGCTTTTCTTTTCCCCGAACTTACGACTACTCCCGGCTCTAACTTTCAGCCTGAAGAAGAAAAACGAAAGCTTTTCGCAGCCGTTGACTACTTTCTGACCTGGCAGGCGGCCCGGCAACCTGTCCTGGTGGTTCTGGAAGACCTCCACTGGAGCGATGATCTCAGCCTTGAACTTTTACTATATCTGGCTCGGCGTAACCGCGATAAACCGCTCATGTTGATCGCTACTTTTCGGAATGATGAACTCCCGCAGTCTATGCGGCGGTGGCTCGCGGAGCTTGACCGGGAGCATATTGCCGAAGAGTTTTTCCTGACTCCGCTTTCACGGCAAGAAGTAGCGAGTATGTTGCAAAATATTCTGGGCGAGGATCAGCCAAACGGAGTTAATCTCCTGGACTCCCTTTATGCCCTGGCCGAAGGCAACCCCTTCTTTGTGGAAGAACTTCTTAAAACGCTGCTTACGGGAGGTCAGTCTGCGTTTACAACCAAAAGCAGGGATAATCCGCCTCAGGTTACGCGGACAGAGATACCGCGCAGTATCTTTGAAGCGGTCTACCTGCGAGTAAGTGGCCTTAGTCCCCAGGCCCGGCGCCTTTTGACTCTTGCGGCTGTGGCCGGGCGGCGCTTTAACATTACGCTCCTGCAAGAAATTCTTCAGTGGAAGGAAGAAAAACTGCTGGTTTTGTTAAAGGAACTGACCGGTGCCCAACTGGTAGTGGAAGAGAGTGCGGAGCAATTTGCTTTTCGCCATGCCCTGACTCAGCAGGCGGTGGTATCTCAGATCCTGTTGCGAGAACGGCAGGTCTTGCACCGCAGTCTTGCCCGGAGCCTGGAACGGTTAGCTCAATCCTCACCTTTAAAAGAAAAATACCTGGAGGACCTGGCTTATCACTGCTACGAAGCAGAAATGTGGGAAAAAGCGCTTAAGTATTCGCGCGAATCAGGAGAAAAAGCCCTGGCCCTCTATGCCCAGCAAGCGGCTATAGAACACCTGACCAGGGCACTAAAGGCCGTCCGTCACCTGGGGCAACCCCCCGCTGCCGAACTCTATCTGGCGCGGGGCAAGGCCTACGAAACGCTGGGAGATTTCGAGCATGCCAGAGAAGATTACGAAAGCGCCAGGGAAGCCGCCAGGGCTACTCAGCAGCATAAGCTGGAATGGGAAAGTATTCTTGCTACAGGCTACCTCTGGACGGGATACAATTACGAACAGGCAGGCGAGTGGTTCCAGCAAGCCCTGGGGTTGTCCGAGAAACTGGGAGATCTTAGCTTAAATGCCTGGAGCCTGGCCCGGTTGGGCAACTGGTACCTTAATAAAGGACAAATCCGAGAGACAATTACCTCTCTTGAGGGGGCAAACCGGCTTTTCGAAAGGCTAAACGAGCGCCAGGGCATGGCTGAAGCGCTGGAGCAACTTGGAGCGGCTTATTTTTTTATGGGTGATCCCGCCAGGGGAGTAAAAGAGTTTTTTGGCCGGGTCATTGAGCTTTTTCGAGAGCTTGGTAACAATCATAGTCTTTTCTACACCCTGGCTGCCAGAGCCATGGACTCTTCTCCGGAAAACCTTGAAACCACCTTCAGTTCGCTTAGAACAAGGACCGAGTGCCTGCTAGATGTTGAGGAAGCTTTGCAACTGGCCCGCCAGATTAATTCCCAGTCCGGCCTGGCTTTTGTAGAAATGTGCTACAGCCTGGTCCAGGCTTCCTTTGGGGATTTCGGTCAGGCCTTTGCTCACGCCCGCGAAGCGCTCAGGATAGCAAACGCTATCGAGCATCAGGAGTGGATAGCAGCCACTAACGGTATTCTGGGACAAATCTATCTCCTGCTGCTGGAACCTGGCCAGGCTGTCTCTCACCTGGAAGCCGCCATAGCAGGAGCGCAGGCGCTGGGCTCGATGATCTGGCTGCGGCTGTTAACGCCATACCTGGCCTCGGCTTATATCTTAAATAAAGATTTTGAGCGAGCCGAAGCAACTCTTCAGAAAGCTATTCCTGCCGGGCAGTTACCCGCAGATTATTTTGAACGGCAGGCTTTCAGGGTAAAGGGTCTGCTTGCCATAAGCCGAAACGAACCGGCCCTGGCCTTACAAATAGCCGATATGTTGCTTGAGACAGTCCCCGGAGACGAAAAGCTCCAGCCAATTCCCCATCTACTGGCCCTGAAGGGTGAAGCCTTGCTATCCCTGGAACGTTTCAATGAAGCAGTGGTGGCGCTGGAGGAGGCCAGGCAGGGAGCGGAACAACGCCAGGCTCCTTCAATCAACTGGCGCATCCGTTGTTTGCTGGGGCAAGCATATCGCCAGCTTAAACGTGAGAACCATGCCCAGCAAGAGTGGAAGGTGGCTCGTGAAATAGTCCAAAAGCTGGCTGCTACAATTGATGAGAAATATCTTCGCGAGCTTTTTTTAGAAACAACTTCCGGCCTTTTACCCGCCGAAAAAGTCATTTCGACACCGAGCACTCTTACTGCCCGTGAGCGAGAGGTTGCGGCGCTGGTCGCTTCGGGGAAAACTAACCGGGAAATTGCCAATCTTCTGATGGTGAGTGAACGGACGGCCGAAGCGCATGTTAGTAATATCCTGGGAAAGCTGGGTTTTTCCACCAGAGCGCAAATTGCAGTCTGGGCAATTGAAAAAGGTAGTATTAGCAGACCGTGAAACTCAGTTCTTAATTCAGCCTGAAAAGCTCGGTACTTACCCTGACTCCTGAAGCGGTACTTATCCTCCTCTCTTAAAAGTAGGTACTCTAAACCTCTCCAAATTAGTACTTTCCACAATGGCAAGCGGCTTTAATTGAGCTATCCTCACTTCAGGGTTTTTGTTAAGAATTACGGCCCGAACAACTTAAGAACAGTTGCGGCCAGAATGGAGTGTGAAGTATGCAAAATCAGGAAGCTAAATTAAATGTGTTAGCGGCGCCCATGGGGCATCGCGTTCTCTTTGAAAATGAGCGGGTCAGAGTGCTGGATGTCCAGATTAAACCCGGAGAGACCAGCGAGATGCATATTCACCCGGCCAGTGTGATTTATGCCCTTAATTCGTCTCGTGTAGTCTTCTCCTTTCCAGATGGAACTAGCCGCGAGGTTACAGCCCATGAAGGAGATGTAACCTGGACTGATGGAACCACACACGAAGTCAGGAATATCGGTGAAACGGTGGATCGAGGCATCATAGTCGAGTTGAAGCAGTAGCAGAAGCCAGATTGCTTATTGAGCCTGGCTGGAGCGAGCAGCAAGTAACCGGTAGACTAATAACGAGTAGAAAGGCAGAATTTAACATGACCACCACGCAAAGGAACTCCCAGAAAAAGAGTTTCAACGAACCTGACGAAGTGATTAACCTCCCTAAATTACGGGTGGAAATTGTCAATTTCGGGCAAATGCCCATCGAGAGAGCAACCTGGGAGCCGGGCTGGAAATGGTCCGAGCAAATGAAGCCAGTTGCCGGGACGGATAGCTGCCAGGGTACTCACTTTACCTACATTATTTCAGGGCGGCTACGTACTCGGATGGATGATGGCAGTGAATTTGACCTGGGACCGGGTGATATCGCAATTCACGCTCCCGGTCACGATGCCTGGGTCCTGGGCGATGAGCCATGCATCGGTCTTGATTTCGTTGGCGTAAGCAAACTTGATTAAGTAAGCGGATTTATAGACAAAAATCAGGGGCAGGCTAAAAGCCTGCCTTTTGCCTTGAAGAAAACCCCTCAATCTAACAAGGCCGTAGCCTTAAAAATTTACAAAAATGTAACATTCAAACCGTAACAAATGAAGTAGAATATATATTACTAAAATAGAGGTATGAGTCTCGCTTGTAAACGTTTAATCGATGCTTACAATTTAATAACTAAAGAATCAGCCTGAAAGGTACGTTCCAGCTATGCGTTATTCTCTTATTCATGCAATTCAGCGAAGCCATTTTAGCGTGCGCACCAAACTAATCGTTGGCTTCCTTATCATTGCTTTTTTTCTGTTGGTACTGACGGTACTGAGTATCATTGTTATTGACGATCTGGGAGGAAAGATTAACCAGGTCTCTTCCTCTCAGCAGAAAGTCGCAAAGGCCACTCTGCTCAACTATAACGTAGCTGAGTTTGAACAGTCCGTTTATGATTTTTCTGCCAATCTCAATACAATCGAAACCAATGTACTTGAGGTGCCGAAAGGCAACCTCACTCAAAGTGCAGCCCTCTCTCTATCAAATTCCAACTTCAGGGATTATGTCCGGTATAAAAATGACCTCTTTAAAATACGCAGCCGTATTCTTGACTCCGAACGTACCTTATTTATGAATGACGCCAGTGTGTCGAATGCTGCTCCATTTTATAACCTGATCGATAATACCTTTCTGAAGCTGATCAACCAATCGGATAAGTGGGTTTCAGATGTCCAAAGTCCTCACCCAGAGGCGGCCTTAAATACCTGGCAAGAGCTTTCTAAGTCGCTGGTTGATGGCCGCAATACCGTGCACTTCTTCAGCCAGGACCTGGATAACCTGGTTAGCAAAGCTGATAAAGAGAGCAAATCGGCGATAGTAGACGCCAGTAACGCCAAGCAGTTATCGCAATGGACCCTCCTGATAGCCGGGTTGGTCGCGCTGGTACTGGCCATCGCCGCCGGCACTTTACTCACCTACGTCTTTACTCGTCCGGTCGAACGCCTCCGCACACGTCTTATTAAACTGGCCGATGGCGACCTCGAAAGCGGCCTGGATGTGCCTAACCGAGATCAGTTCGGCCAACTGGCTCACACCTTTAACCAGAGCATCGCTCGACTGGGCAGCCTGGTCGAACAGGTTCAGGAACAGGCGGTCAGAGTGAGTAGCGCTGCCGCCCAGATCGCTACCGCCAGCAGCCACTCTGCCGAGGCTTCAATAGAGCAGTCCGGGGCGGTGGCTCAGGCTACGGTAACGATTGAGGAATTGAGCCGTACCGCTCAGCAAATCGCCGAGGCCGCTTCGATGGTAGCCAGCGCCGCCGAAGAGGCCCTCGATAACGCCAGCCAGGGTCAGGAGACCGTTAAAGAAAGCATTGCCGGGATCAATAGACTCCAACATCAGGTTCGGAATATTACAGAACG
>DATAKM010000142.1:0-5248 GCA_036261665.1 Chloroflexia bacterium | reverse complement strand
TCGGCACCTGCATGCCCTGGTCGAAATTGTAGGTCTGGCCGTTGACCGTTACCGAGTTGGTGGTAGCGCTATCGGCTGTCCCTTCAATCTCCATCGCGGGCCGGGTGCAAGCTGTGGCGCCCACCGTAGGAGTCAGGCCCGCTGCCGGGGAAGGCGAAAGTCCGGGTGTGGTGGTAGCCGTACCGTCATCATCGCCTTCGGTTTCACCGGGCGTGGTGGTAGTGGCTGCCGTCACGGTAGGGGTGGTGGCAGTCGCCGTTCCAGTCGGGCCTGCCGTAACGGTACCTCCGGCGGTCGTAGTTGCTCCGGCCGTCGCGGTGGTGGTAACAGTAGTTCCGGGCGAAGGACTACCCGCCGGAGTGACTGTTGGTAAAGCGGTCGCACCGCTGGCGACTCCCGAAGGAAGATCCAGGTCTCCACAGGCCACAAGCATAAGGCCTAAAACTGACAGGGTTGTGATTAAACAGAACAAACGAAAAGCACTGTTAAAAAATTTAGGCATAAAAAATAAATCTCCTTAAAAGTTCTCGTAATTAAGGGTGCTACAGGACTATAGATAGTAAGCAATCAATGCTTGATGAAAGTTATCCTCTCTCAGCAGGTACCTTACAGGATATAACAAGCTATGTTGTAAAACGTGTGAGGGATTCGAGGGTCAGGAAGCATAAATCGCCAAATAGTACTAGATACGACCCTGACTTCTTGTAATAATTTGAGCTTAAAAGGGTAAACAATAGTGTATTGTTTGGTACAAATTAGTACCATTGGAATCGGAGAGCCGGGCGTGAAGGGCAATAACGGGGCAGGGGTTCGAACGCCCGGACCTGCCCGCAAGGAGGGCATAAAGCCAAGGAACCGGGCTATTTCAACGAAAGCGGCTGAACCCGCTTGATAGCTTTTAGCTGGATTGAGCGCGTGAAATGATATTCAGCCCCATTCATGGGGGTTCGTTAAACTAGCGCGGGGATTCATTCCCGCGCGATTGAAATGCTACCTCGCTCTTCCCATCACGCCCCGTTCTATGCCATGTCACGCCCCTGGTGGGTGTGAGCGCAGCGAAGGATCTCGGCCGCAAGGCCAGGCACAGTCGCTGGAAAGAGATTCTTCGGCCCTCCGAACGGGGTAAACCAACGTTGAGTAATAACGGCGGCCCTCACACCACAAGGGGCATGACCGGGCGGTCGTGCTGCGACCTCGCTCTTAATTATGAAAGGTTCTCGGGTTTAAATAGATTCCAGGCGAGGCCGTAGAGGTTTGACTTAAAGGGTTTAGGTCGGTAAAATAACGAACGTATCACAAGCTGCCAGAAGCGAAATAAATCCAGAAAAGGAAAAGCTCCCATGACGCAGGCTGAAGCGAACTTGAAGAAAACACCTCTGATAGAAGTTCATCGCAACCTTAAGGCGCGCCTGATTGAATTTGGCGGCTGGTTAATGCCGGTTCAGTACAGCGGGATTATCGAAGAACATAAAGCGGTACGAACTGCGGCGGGCCTTTTTGATCTCAGCCACATGGGCGAGTTTGAAGTAAGCGGAAAAGATGCCCTTGCTTTCCTTCAATATGTCACTACCAATGACGTTTCCAAACTGGCGGAAGGGCAGGCCCAGTACACCTTCATGCTTTATCCTGACGGCGGAATCGTAGACGACCTGATTGTCTACCGCCTGCCTGACAAATACCTGCTGGTGGTGAACGCTTCCAATATCGATAAAGATTTTCACTGGCTGCAAGAGAATCAACTGATTCGAGGCGTGGATGTAATTCTGCGCAATCGCTCCTCGGCTACCGCTCTTATCTCGATCCAGGGTCCTCGCTCGCAGGAGATTGTGCAAAAGTTGACCCAGACCGATTTATCCGGCATTGCCTATTACTATTGCGCCCAGGGTGAAGTGGACGGTATTCCTGCCCTGATCGCCCGCACCGGTTATACCGGGGAGGACGGCTTTGAACTCTTCGTTGATAGCAAACAGGCCGAAAAGCTCTGGAACATTTTAATGGAAGCGGGCAAAGATAAAGGCTTGCTGCCTGTCGGGCTGGGCGCGCGCGATACTCTGCGCCTGGAAGCTAAAATGGCCCTCTACGGTAACGATATTGACGGCAGTCACAATCCCCTGGAAGCCGGGCTGGGTTGGGCCGTTAAGCTGGATAAAGACGAATTTTGCGGCAAACGCACTCTTGAACGCATCAAAAAGCGGGGAGTCCAGCGCAAACTGGTAGGCTTCGAAGTCAAAGACAAGGCGATTGCCCGTCACGGCTACCCCATCGTGCAGGATGGCAAAGAAGCTGGCCTTGTCACCAGCGGAGCGCCTTCGCCCAGTGTGGGTAAAAATATCGGGCTGGCTTACGTGCCGGTAGACCAGAGCGCGGTGGGCACGAAGTTACAGGTTTTAATTCGGGAAAAGCCCTACGATATTGAGGTAGTAAAAACACCCTTCTATGTAAGGCCGGACAAACAGAAAAAAGCGTAACAGCATAAGCAGTAGCATAAGAGGCCCAACTCATATTTTCATCTTAAGAAAAGGAGACAGACGGCAATGCAATTCCCTGATGATCTGAAGTACAGCAAGGAACACGAATGGGTTCGCATGGAAGGCGATATCGCGACCATCGGCATTAGCGAGTTCGCTCAGGACGAATTGGGTGATATTGTCTACGTTGAGCAGCCGAAAGTTGGCAGCCAGCTTAGCCAGAATAGCCAGTTCGGTGTAGTCGAATCGGTTAAGACTGTCTCGGACCTCTACAGTCCGGTTTCGGGCGAAGTTACGGAAGTGAATGAGGACGTCGCCAGCACTCCCGAAAGTATCAATAAAGATCCCTACGGCGCAGGCTGGATTATCAAGGTTAAGGTTAGCGATACCGCAGAGCTTGATAATTTACTCAGCGCCGATGATTACAAGCAGATGATTGGAAAGTAGGAAATGAATTACGTTTCGCACTCCAACGACGAACAAGCGGAAATGCTCGAAAGCCTGGGGCTATCGTCGGTTGAAGAACTCTTCGAGGTAGTCCCTGAGCAGGTACGCTTTCCGAAACTGGATTTACCCCCGGCGCTATCGGAACTTGAAGCGGTCCGTCATTTAGGCCAACTGGCTGCTAAAAACCAGAACCTGAACTATACTCCCAGCTTCCTGGGGGCGGGCGCTTACCGTCACTATATCCCCAGCGTGGTAGCCCACCTGGCCGGACGTTCCGAGTTCTATACGGCCTATACCCCTTACCAGCCGGAAGTAAGCCAGGGAACGCTCCAGTCTATTTACGAATTCCAGACCATGATGGGCGAACTCTATAATATGGAGGTTGCCAACGCTTCGATGTATGACGGGGCCAGCGCCCTGGCGGAAGCGGCGATCATGGCGGTGAATGTGACCGGGCGGCATAAGATAGTGATGCCTGCTTCGATTCATCCCGACTCACGTTTGTTAGTGCGAACCTATACCGAGCCGCAGGGTATCGTGGTTGAGGAGTACCGCACCGTGGATGAAGCGGTGGCCGCTCTCGACGACCAGACTGCCGCCCTGCTGGTGCAGCAGCCCGATTTCTTCGGCCAGATCCAGGATCTCCAGAAACTTTCTGACGCGACCCACGCTCATAACGCCCTCTTTGTGGTTTCGGCCTACCCGACTTCCCTCGGGTTGTTGAAGCCGCCGGGCGACTATGGCGCGGATATCGCCGTGGGCGAAGGGCAGCCCCTGGGCATGTCGCTCTCCTTTGGCGGGCCGTATGTCGGTATCTTTACCTGCCGCAACCAGTATATCCGCCATTTGCCGGGCAGAATCGTCGGTGAAACGGTGGACAAGAACGGCAAGCGCGGCTATGTACTGACTCTGCGTACACGCGAGCAGGATATTCGCCGCGAGCGGGCTACCTCCAACATCTGTACAAACGAAGGCCTGATTGCCCTGATTGTCACCATTTACCTTTCGGTCATGGGCAAAAAAGGGCTGCGGGAAGTAGCCGAGCAGTGCTACCACAAAGCGCATTATGCCGCGAAAGCTATCGAAGCCCTGCCGGGTTACGAACTGGCTTTCAAAGGCGCTTTCTTCAACGAGTTTGTAGTGCGCTGCAAAGATAACCGTTCGGTCGAGAAGGTCCAGGCAGCCCTGAAAGCGGCCGGGATTATGGGCGGTTACGAGTTGGGCAAGACTTATTCCGACTATGCCGATAGCCTGCTCTTCTGCTGTACCGAACTGAACACTCGCGAGGAGATCGACCGCCTGGTTCAAACCCTGGCGGCAGTCTAATCAGTCTGATAGAAAACTGGCCGGGCGTACCATTGGTACGCCCGGTAATTTTTAAAGTGAGTAAGCCTTGATTGACCACGAAGACGAGCAGGACGCTTACGACGAGGAAGAAGATGAGCCTGTGCGAGGGGACGACTATGATCCTTTCGCCTACTATTATGATCTGGAATACCAGCAGGTAAAAGCCGACCTGGATTTTTACCGCGAAATGGCGCGGAGGGCAGGCGCAAACGCTCGTATCCTGGAACTGGCCTGCGGATCGGGCCGGGTTGGTCTGCCTCTTTTGCAGGCCGGGTTCCGCTACACCGGGCTGGACATGTCCGAAAAGATGCTCGAACTGGCCCGCCGCAGGCTCTCTAAGCTCGATAAAGACGCGCAGGCCCGCGCCGCTTTCGTGCAGGGTGACATGCGCGACCTCGACGCCGCGCTCGGCAACGCCGAATACGACCTGATCTTCGTAGCTATCAACTCCTTTATGCATATGCTGACCCAGGAAGACCAACTGGCCTGCCTGCGCTCTATTCGCCGCCACCTCGCGCCCGCCGGCCTCTTTATTATAGATGTCTTTAACCCCGAAGAAAAAGAGAGCTACCCCGCCGATGGCCGCATGGAATATAACGGGGCTTTTTACAATCCCGAGCGGCATAGCACGGTTCACGTTTTCCTCAGCACGCTCGCGCACCCTGCCGAACAGCGCCGGGATTACCATTACTTCTATGACGAAACCATCTCCGACGGTACGGTTAAACGCACGGTGGCGCGCCTGACTCTTCGCTATATTTACCGCTTCGAGCTACAACTTTTGCTGGAACGGGCCAGTCTTGCGGTGGAAGATCTTTACGGCTCTTATGATTTCGACGAGTTTGGCGAGGGCAGCAGCCGGATAATTTATCTTTGCAGGCGCGGCTAACATTTACCAGGAAAGGCCACATAGCTAAAATGGCAACTCAAGCAGAACGAGAATTTTACCTCAATACCCTTCAGCGGATAGTCTCTTTGCCGACCGC
>DATAKM010000113.1:0-42059 GCA_036261665.1 Chloroflexia bacterium | reverse complement strand
AGCGGGCGCCAAAGGTTATCTGATCAAAGACGTAAAAATTGATGAATTGTTAAGGGCAATAGTAATGGTTAGCAAAGGGGGGGCGGTTATCTCGCCTTCTATGGCTGCCCGGTTACTGGATGAGTTCAGCAGCAGCGCCGGTGAGGTGAAAGTAGTAGCGGAAAAAGCTGACAAGCAGGCTTTGAGTGAGCGTGAAAGGGAAGTACTGAGCCTGGTAGCGGTGGGCGCAACTAACCGGGATATCGCGGATAAACTGGTAATTTCAGAGAATACAGTCAAGGTACACCTTCATAATATTATGGAGAAATTACACTTACGCAATCGCCAGCACGCGGCGGCATATGCAATACGCGAGGGTCTCGTTACTAACATTGGGGCTAGCCGCGAGAAAAATATTTCTGATACCAATGAATAGAAATGAACTAATTGTTCATTATATGCTTAATCCTTCTTTTAGCTATAAACGAGTTTAGAGTAGAAGTACATCTAATAGGTAATTACTTTTAGGGGTAGTTTCAGTTAAATTGAGGATGACTTTATAGCAATAAAAGGGTCTGCGCGGTAGTGAGGGGGCAAACTCCGGCATATTAAAACCGGTGCAGCTTGAAGGATTAGTAACGAAATGGAATATCAGGAAGTAACTCAATTTAACTCACCCGACTTTTATACTCGCCTGGAAGGGCGTCTGGCAAAAGGTCGGCTTGGGTTTGCCGCCGATATCGATGGTACCCTCAGTCCAATCGCCGCTACTCCTGGAGCCGCCAGTATTACTCCGGCTTGCCGGGAGGCTTTAATAGCCCTCAAGCAAAGCAGGCAGGTGGAGGTAGTAGCTCTAATTACCGGCCGCTCCTCGCTCGATGCCCGAGAAATGGTAGGTCTACCTGATCTACTATACCTGGGCAATAACGGATTGGAGGCACTGGTACCGGGTAGCGAAGTATCCTACCCGGTCAAAGCTGCCCGGCCATACCTGCCACTGATCTCGACAGTTCTGGAAGCCCTGAAAAATCGCCTGTTACGTGAGACTGTTAGAACTACTTCGAGCGCTACTCCTGTTTCTGTAAGCGGCTGGCAAAAGGATTTGATCTTCGAGAACAAAGGGATTACAGCCTCCATTCATTATCGCCTTTGTCCTGACCCTGAGCTTGCTCGCCAGACCATATTACAATATGCGAGCGAAATAGCGTCTAAGGCCGGATTGAGAGTAAAAGAGGGCCGCATGGTGGTAGAGCTACGCCCGCCGGTGGAGATAAATAAAGGCACCGCTATTATGGATCTGGTCGATTTATTTCATCTGGAGAGCATGGTCTTTGTCGGGGATGATTTAACTGATGTGGATGCTTTTCATGCTCTGAAAAGGCTGGAAAAGGAGAGCCGCCCTGTCATGAGATCGGCTAACTCATCGTTCGAAGGAATTGGGGTTGGTGTGCGCAGCCTGGAAATGCCTGACCAGTTAGCCTCTTCGGCGGACTTTCTACTGGATGGGGTAAGGGGAGTCGAAGAATTCTTGCAATGGTTTTCTACCAGGGCTAATAGTCTCAACTTCCCCATGCCGGACCAACCCAGAATTGCCAGCTAAATTTCAACCACCTGGCTCTGGCCCCCCTCGTACTCATACGTTTTGAAGAGTACAAAAAAAGCGAGCCTCGAAATACTTATCGAGACTCGCTTTTAGCTTCCAGTAAAACCAAGAAACATCCAAAAGAAGTTGCTTTTACTAGTAACGATTCTCAAACTCCATTTTTGCCTGGTGAGCGTTATCAGGTAAACCCATTTCAGTCATCTGCATCAACTGACTGTACTCAACCGGTAGTTGGTGGCGTATATTATCGAGCTCGCCCCTGGTAGAAGCTTCGCTTACCGTCCACATAACAGCCTGGGCGTGCTGCTTAGCGGTGTTCGGGTCAGTATTTTCGATCTTAGCCACGCGCTGAAAGAACTCATTTATGCCAAAGTCTGCGCCTGCCATGTAGCCAGAATTTTCCAGATATTTCTGGATTTCAGCGGGAAGTTGCGAAGCCAGATTTTGAGCTTCCCTGCCTGCGAGCCTTTGAGCAAGCGTAGTAAAGGTAGCTGCTATCGCTCGTAAAGCCTCTTCTTCAGTCCTTAAATTGGCATGTTCTTTCACACTCTTTATAAATTCATTGTATTGCATACTAATACTCCTGGCCTCATAGTAATTTATACTAAGAAAGCTACTCTATTCAAAAACGTCATGTAACCGTTCCTGCAAGCAATGTACCAGGAGCAATAAAAGTAAGCCGGTGAGTCAACTGGCTGTAAAGAATATTTCCAACCAAATAAATTAATGATAGCGAGCCATCAGCCACTCATCTTTAATTTCGCCCTGAGATATAACGCTAAACTTGAGATGCCCCTCCACCACAAAACCGGCCTTTTCATAAAGCCGCCGGGCGCGTTCGTTACCGGCCATAACTGTCAATTCCACTCTCTTTAACAAAAGCCAGTTATCAGCCAGGTCTATTAGCGTTTCCAGCAGGCGTGTCCCTACTCCCATACCCTGAAAGGCGGCGCCCACGAATAGAAAAATATAGCCACTATGCCTGGTTCGACCCTGCCCAACTGTAAGACCCGCCAGACCGGCTACCCGGTTCTCTACCTCCGCCACGAAATAATGATCATCGGGCGTCAGGTCCTGTAACTGGCGGCTGCGCTGCCCCAGGCGCTCACTAGGCAGGGTCATAATCGTTTCGATTACCCCGGCTTGCCGTGAGATTTCCCAGATGGCTTCAGCATCCTCCACCCGTACCGGGCGAATAGTTATCTTCTTTGGTTCTTCTGGCTGCATAACTCGATTTTCCTTTTCAATCTCACTATCAGTAAGCAGGGCTTAGCTTCAGGAGAAGCCCACAGAATTAAAGGAAGTTACCTGCCCGGATTGGGAGGCAGCTAAAGCCAATAGTTTAATTTATCTACAGCTTTTAGCTATTTCAAGCAGTTTTCTAACCGCCTCCACGATTTCGGTAGTGGGCCATTCTTCGCAGGCGTCGCCGATTTGGATTTCTCCCATACTGAAACCTGGCACTCTCGTTTCATCGAACCATCCAAACAGCCAGATTTTGTCTTCTTCGGCTAACCGAAGTTCCGCGGTTTGTAATGCTTCTGCCTCTGCTGGTAGATAGACCTGGAACCCATTTGTCTGAGGTGGGTCAGGCGCGATTAGCACTCCCGGAAGCTCTGATAGAGCTTTGGCTATTTCTAGAGCTCGCGTATAGTACTGGCCCATTTTTGGAAGATGTTGTTTCAATCCTTCCAGGGCAGTAATAACATAGGGGAAGGCAGTGTAAAGATTGCCGCCAAGCCTGGCTTTCCATACACTTACCTCGTCGATAAAATCTTTCGGCCCTGCCAGGATACATCCTCCCAGGCCACCTAGCCCTTTATAAAAAGAGACATAAACCGAGTCGGCCAGCGCGCTAATTTCAGCATAGGAACGCCCGTAGTAAGGGCCTGTTTCCCATATTCTTGCGCCATCGAAATGTAAGGGAACTTTATGTTCCTTTGTCCAGCGAGATATAGCCTCAAGCTCTTCCCAGGAAGGCAGTTTGAAACCGGCTCTACGTAAGGGTAATTCAACCGTGACCGCACCCAGCGGTTCATGCAAGGCTTCTAACTCTTGCAGGGTAAATGGTAGATGGTCCTTGCCGAGGCGAGTCCCCTTTAAATCCATTAACCGCTCGTAAGCGCTTTTCTCATCTACATCAATGTGGCTTTTTGGATGGAGTGCGATATTGCGACTACCGCTGCGGTCAGCCCAGACTCGCAGGGCTGCTTGCTGGGCAACTACACCTTTTGGCACAAAGACGGCAGTCTCTTTACCTAGAATGCCAGCCACTTCTTGCTCCAGTTCCGCTACGGCTGGCCCTTCGCCATAAAAATCCATCAGCATATCCGCCGCAGGGGAGGCGCTGATACTTTCCAGCCATTCTCGCTGGGTTTTAGGTTTGTGCCCCGATAAGAAGCGGATACATTGCCTTTTTAACTCACGTTTTGATAGTGACATGCTCTTAACCGTTGAACCCTTTCAATTGTTCACTTCTTGCCTGACCTGCTTTATCTTTGTAAAGCGAGAAGTTTTACTCCTGGCATAGATTCTGGCGAATATACTCTCCGGCAGCAGAAACAGGTATCTGACCTCCTAACAACCGGGTAGTGAAACCGATAGCGGCTATTGTAAGGCGACCATCCGGTGAAGAGGCTTTATCAAGCCGGATATTTTCAGAAATCCAGATAGTCAACTTGGGTCCGAAAGTAATAGTGCTGACCGCAATACCGGCAAAGTGGCGTACCTGGCCTTCGCTACCATCATTATATTCGGAGCGAAAACCTTTGCCGGGTATTAAATCTTGCCCTCCCCGGAGTAAATCAAAATAGCGCCACAGCCCGGGTCTGATGCCTGCCGCTCGCTCGCCCATGAGAGTAATAAAGTCTTTTGGACTAAGTGTGGTGCTACTGTTAGCTAAATTATCAGCCAGGTCGGCCAGCTTGCAGCAAGCAGAATTTTGGCAACCAGTCATAACAAATTTTCAGGCCTCCAATACAGCCATTAACTATCTCTTCTTATAAGAGGAATTTTAATTTAATTCTTGCGCATTTTACCACTAATAGGCCCTGAGAATTTGAACCCTTTTAAGCGCATGTTTCTTACAATATTTCTTTTAGAAAGGCCATATTGGACTTTAGACCTAGAACCATGTTACCCATGAGACTAATATCAATACAACCAATTTGGCTGATGTAGATAGTCTCAATTAAAGATAAAATAAAATCAGAGGATCAGTAAGGAAGAAATTTGAATTTTGTAATAAAAGAAAAGTTCGGAAATTAAATGAAAGAACCTAAATCGCACTAATTTGGTCTTTTCGAGGAGTACAATCATGTCGCAGTACGACTACGACTACAACAAACCAGGCGTTTCATATAACAATGCCAATTCTAATGATAATGCTCAGTATTATGAATCTTACCGGCAAGCCGAGAAGCGTGTAAAAGCTAAAGTAGCTTTCTACTGGCACGGGGCTAATTACATTATTATTAATGGCTTACTTATCGTTATTTATCTCTTTACATGTCTTCCGGTGGGGCATTTTTATTATCCGTGGTTTATCTGGCCCCTGCTTACATGGGGAGTCGGACTGATATTCCACTTTTTGAGCGTTTTTGTTTTTCCCGGTCATTCCCAGTATGACCGCCAGCAAATGATCGAAGCGGAAATGCGCCGGATGGGTGCTAGTCCAGCGAGTTCACCTTATCCCGGCCAGGCGCAGGGAAGTGGATACAGCCGTTTCAGTGATGTTCCGCCTGATCAGAAGTAACGGACATAACAGAAAATATTAGTAGTTTACTGAAATTATCTTTGTGTGATATGGGTGTAGTGTTGGGTAATTAGTTGGCTAGTGCTTACAGGTAATAAGAGGGTTCTCCTGTCAAAAACGGGAGAACCCTCTTATTATTTAAGAGATCGAACTATACGCTCGCTGCTACTTCTGCCGGTCGAGTTTCGACCGCAAAATCAGGCTCACTGACCAGACTCTTCTTGAACTTAGTTACACTGACTCGGCTTAGTATCCAGATAGTTAAAGCCATGCCGGCCGCTTGCATCAGGAAGACCAGGGCGTAACCGGTAGAAAGCGAGTCACCGAAACTATTGTAGGCAATATCCCGCGCGCCGCCTGCCAGGAAGCTCGAAAGGTTCTGGCCGAGGGCTTGAGCTAATCCCCAGGTTCCCATGAATAGCGCAGCGTTTGCCGGGTCGGTTAGGTCCATCATCATACCGATCAGGCCCGGTACTGAGATACCCAACCCTACTCCCATAACAACCAGCCCGATAGTAAAGAGGCTTTTGTTATCACTGATAAGACTGTTCCAGCTTGCCAGGGCTGCGTTATAGGCATCCTGGTTAATTTGTTTGTTGGCGAATTGCTGGCTGGCCAGATCATAAGCGCGAATGGCAGCGGCATCCGCCTTAAAACTGAAAGCGGCAAGCGCCTGAATGAGCATACCAACAATCGAGATACCTAACCCGGCGTAACAGGCCAGTTTCTTGGCGGCTTTCAGAGTTATCAGGCCGGTGGCAATCATAGCAATCAGCAGAGGACCATTAACTACACTTTGCAGGGCAGTGCGGTCTTTGACCGACATCTTGAAAACATTACCGGCAAAGGCCGGAGCCAGAATATCGCGCATGAACATGAATGTCATCATGCTGAAGATAAAGAGGAAGAACCAGCGGGTTTGCCGGTTATGGCTAATAACTTTGACAGCCTTAATAAAAGAAACATGAGTACGCCCGCGAATCAAGGGACCGTAGACTCGCGGCTCTTTTAGAAGAGCGCCCAGGCAGGTCAACAACACCAGAACCATCAACACGCCCGGTATGATGTAGAAGAAGAAGGGATAGAGCGAACTATATACGAAGGTGCGTCCTTCCGTATCGGGTAAAAGCTGACTACTGACGATTGAACCTATCACAATACCTGCTACCAGTAAAGTCCAGCTAAAAGCGGCTACAATGCCTCGTACTCGCTCACTGGTTACGTCTACCATCAGGGACATAGCGATAGTACCCATCATGGCTATGCCAATGCCGTTAACCGCGAAAACAATAATCGCCAGGCTTAACCACAAAAGTTGCACCTGGTAATTGCCGGTGTTATGCACTTCACCGATCACCTTTTGATAATTGGGATCGCGCATATGCTCTACCACGATGACCATGGCCGGGTAGGTCAGGGCCATAATAATGCCGCCTACCAGGATAAAAGGTAAACGGTGCAGCCCTTTGAAAGAGTAACGGTCAGACAACGATCCAATATAGGTTCGCAGTGGTTGCGCAATAAAATCCACTCCCAGCAAGAAACCCACCAGCAGCGCCGGAACTCCCAGTTCGTTGATCATTACTGCGTCAATTACGCCGGTAACGATAACTACCGCAAAGCCGGTAGCCAGTTGGAACATCATTATCAAGAAAAACACGAAGATCGCCGCCACGGTTTTGGTTGCTTTCGTCATACTCTACTCTCCGTCTGAACCGCTTGTTCCAATACTGCCGTCTTTTTCTGCCGATTCTTTAAGAACTTTCGCACGTACTGTGAGGCATTAAACAGGTAATTGAGATAGGCTATGATCACAATTAATAAGAGCGTGGATTTGGGCGCTCCCATAAAAAGCGCTACCAGGTAGGCGGTATGGGTTGTCAGCAGCAGGGTACTGACTACATCTTCCCAGAAAAATTCGGGAGCATAAACATAGTGCCCAAAAACATCTTTTTCCCAGAGCATCCCGGTTATGAACATGAAGTAAAGGGTCAGAATTTTGACAAGTACTGTAACATTGGTGATTTCAAAACCATGTCCGCCAGAGACAACTGAATAAATTACAAATCCCAGGCTGATCATGAAGATCAAAAACTGAACTGGCGCACCTATGATTTGCACAATAGTCCAGCGGCTATTACGGCGACGCTCAATTTGTTCGGCGGTATATCGGCTCATTCAATTAACCTCAATGAGGCAGAAAAATTCTGGTTTATGTTTAGTGTAAGATGGGAACAACAAATAACCGGCTACAAGTGACTATATCACTCTAGCCGGTTTGTAGTATGTAGTTCTAACTACACCTGCTCAGGAGCTTCTCCGGCTGCTGTCGGCCAGTCGCCCGATAACAGCAACAGGGTCCAGTTCATGGCAGATAGTGCTGCTGACTTTGAGTTCAGTAGGTAGGAGCGTCTGCCCGCTTTCGTCCACAATCTGGGCAAAACCAGACGATATATCAGTAGGCCGAAGAGCCCGGGCTCGCCAGAAGCCCTGGTGCCAGTGCTGGTTGAGCATTTCGCTGTGCCTGATTTCTTGTTCGGTTGGAGCAGGCGCAACTGTAGCCAGACCGGCATAGAGCTTCTGGCGCTCTTCCTCGGTTAAAGTCTCTGCCGGGACATTTCGGGAAATCCCGTCTTCCATACGAATATAGAAAAGGGCGCGTTCTATCACCGGGAACTGCCCATCAATTTGTCGCAGATTGCCGAGGTAGGCGATGGTACGCTGGCGCGGGTCACCCGCTTCATTTTTGTAGCTCTGTACCAGGTAGGCATCGTAGAAAACTATGTTGGCCAGTTCCTCGTTTTTATGTTTGCGTACAACCCACTTGACATACATGAGAAGAAACGCCTTTCTAACCGGCAGGGAACCGGCTCTTAGCTAAAGTTCCTGGTAAAAAGAAACTTGACATAATAAAATGCAAATCTACAGGTAGGACAAAACCAGGAGTTGCGAAACTCTGTTGGGGTGATTCTAACTAAACGGGGGTTTGGAAGGTGTAGCAGGTGCTACAAGGCCTGATGAATTTAGGTAAATTTAACTATTTTGATTTACTCTTGCGTTTGCGGCGTTTATCGCGGCGCGTGCTTTCGCCTTCTACTTTCAGGCTGCGTTCGGCCAGTAATTTTTCCAGGCCTGCGCCCTCGCGCAAATAGCTTTCACCGGTCCAGATACCGCTGCGGTTGACTACGGGGCTCTCTTTTTCGCGTTTGCGCTGTTGCTCGCGCCGCTCAGCTTTACGGATTGCTCGTAGCTTATCGGCGCCGGGCATATCGTTATAATCTTCGTTACTCATTTCTCGTTCGTTTTCTCTATCATTTTTCTTGCTATTATACAGCAAGCAGCAAGCCACCCATAGAGTTGTAGTTACCAGGAAAGCCAGTTTGCTTAAAGATATAAGTCCTGGGACTTGTATTGATGTCTTTGCGTCTAAGTCGCTTAATGTCGTCCAGTGTGACTACCTGACGGATATTATCGGGGGAGTGCTGGGTGATCATACTCCGGTTATGGCTGTTTTTGAACCATCAAAGTTAAATTAGCCAGTCACTACTTTTACTTTTATGAGAAACAAAGACAGCCTGAAAGTTTTTAGCTTCCAGGCTGTCTTTTAGTAAAACCCTTCAAATTATTCCAGGTAGGGTAAAATTTGTGGTACGAAGATGGTGCGCACTGCCTGCTGGTTGGGGTGAGTGCCATCCATTGAGTTTGTCTGCCAGCTATAATCTTTTATTTCCAGGTAGCGCGTATGACTGGCTGCCGTGGAATGGCTGATAGCCTCCTGCATGGCTTTATTGTACAGAGGGCGAGTGGTCTCGCTACCACCGCGACGAGGAAATATTCCTACCACTACAAAGTGCGTTTCAGGCAACTTTTCGGCCAGTTTGTTGAGCGTGGCTTCAAAAGCGCTTTGAAAGGTCTCTACCGGAATATTAGAATACCAATCATTTGAGCCATAATTGATGAGCATCACATCCGGTTGGAAAGGAAGCACATCACTCTCGATTCGCTGTAGGCCGGAATTTACCAGGGTGGTGCCGCCGATACCCCGGTTAATAGCTTCCCAGCCTTTAGCCTGGGCGGTCTGCCAGATAACGCCACAGAAATCAAAGGTTGACGCGCCGAAGCCCAGTAAGCGGGTTTTGTGAGCAGGCTGGCTTTCCTGCAAATAGCCGTCGGTACGCAGCGAACGGGCCAGCAAGGGGGCATTATGTCGGTCAACCAGGCGCAGGCGGAAATGATGCGAGCCGTAGGGCAAGTTTTCCGCTAATCGCACATAGTTAAAGTCTTTAGCATTTGGAGAACGAAAAACGGATGGTGAAGCTTTATCAATCTGGATTTCAAAGCTTTGTTCCTGGAAATGGGCGTTCAATTCCAGCCATGTACCGGTAAAATCGCCCTCGATCAAGGCATCGTTAAAACGGGTTTGCGCTACCGGGTGATCGTAACCAACCTCATTTAACCATTCCCAACCACCTTCCATATTTCCGTAATGTTCTTTTTGCAGAGTATCTAGCGGGATATCTTGATTAAAGCTATCATGAAGGCTGCCGGAGGTGGCAACTACTTCACGAACAGGTACAGAAGAGACTAGTTTTGGTTGTTGATTGATGCTATGTATTAGGACCAGGGCACATAAAATAGTCGCCAGGATAAGTCCTAGCTTTATCTGGATTTCGTGCTTCAAAGTATGATACTTCTCCGAATAGAATGTAACGGCGGTAGGCGTTAGCGTAACTTGAACGAATAAAGGCTATCGCTTAATTCTACCAAATTGCTGAAATATTTTTAGTAAAATAGGAAACAAATAAGCCAAAAAGGCTATATTATAAGTCGCTCCAAATTAAGTTTATTATAGCAGGAAATATGATGCCTGTCACAAGCTCTATTTTCACAATCGGCCACTCTACTCTGGCCCTGGCAGATTTTATCGCTATCCTGAAGAATTATGACATCCGGTTGCTGGTTGATATTCGCACTGTGCCGCGCTCTCGCACCAACCCCCAGTACAACCAGGATAGCCTGCCTGACGCTCTGGTCGCAGAGAGGCTTAAATATACCCATCTGGCCGGGCTTGGTGGCCTGCGTTCGCGCAATAAGGCTTTCCCGGTAGGTGAATCGCCTAACTCTGGTTGGGAGAATAGCAGTTTTCGCAATTATGCCGATTACGCTTTAACCCCTTCTTTCAGCCAGAGCCTGGATGAGTTAATCGCTATAGCTACCGTACCAACGGCTATAATGTGCGCCGAAGCGGTCTGGTGGCGTTGCCATCGCCGGATAGTAGCTGATTACCTGCTGGTAAGAGGAATTACAGCTCTTGATTTGATACCACCAGCCCCTCCCCAACCACATAAGCTTACCGCATTTGCCCGGGTTCAACCGGATGGAACGATTCTTTATCCTAAAACTGATAGGCAAGAAGCTTCTGAAGAGTAGTAACAAAAAAGCCCGGCTTGACCGGCCAGGCTTTTTTGTACTTTTTCACCACAATGGTAGTGTTTATAGGAACTCTTTAGCTGTTCTTGGCGAATTTGATGCGTTCGCCGTGATTTAGAATGCGTTTGCGTAAGCGGATATTCTTGGGCGTCACTTCCACCAGCTCGTCCGACTCAATAAAGTCGAGCGATTGTTCCAGGCTGAGGACAACCGGTGGGGTCAGGCGCACCGCGATATCAGAAGTTGAGCTACGAATATTCGTTAATTTCTTTTCTTTAGCTACGTTTACAGGGATATCCTGCTCGCGGCTGTTAAGCCCGACAATCATTCCTTCGTAAATCGGGGTAGTCGGTTCGATGAAGGTCTGGCCGCGCTCCTGGGCGTTTGCCAGGCCGTATGTGGTGGCAACCCCATCGTCCGAAGCTACTAATACACCGTTACGCGTCTGGCCCATATCGCCATACCAGGGTTCGTAGCCGGTAAAGAGACTGGCCATAGTACCGTTACCACGAGTAGATGTCAGGAAGACGTTGCGGAAGCCGATCAGGCCACGCGTAGGAATGGAGAATTCAAGGCGAGTCCGCCCCTTGCCGTCGGGTTGATACTTGACCATCTGGGCTTTACGGCGACCAAGCAGCTCGATTACGGCGCCCTCGTACTCCTCGTCGGTGTCAATAATCAGATGCTCGACCGGCTCCATAGTACGGCCCTCGATGGTTTTGGTGATAACCTCCGGGCGTGATACCTGGAACTCGTAACCTTCCCGGCGCATAGTCTCGATCAAAATCGAAAGATGCAGTTCGCCGCGCCCTGAAACCAGGAAAACATCTGCCTGGTCTGTATCCTGCACTCGCAGAGCAATATTGGTATCCAGTTCACGGTAAAGCCGCTCGCGCAACTGGCGAGAAGTGCTGTAATTGCCCTCGCGTCCGCCGAAAGGCGAGGTATTTACACCAAAGGTAAGCTGCAATGTCGGCTCTTCGATGTCAATCGGGGGTAAAGCCTCCGGATTTTCGGCATCGGCGATAGTCTCGCCAATGCTGACATCGCTAACTCCGGCAAAAGCAATCAAATCTCCGGCGCTGGCTTCTTCAATCTCACGGCGACCCAGGCCTTGGAAAGTGAAAAGTTGCGTGATCTTCTGGCGGCTCACTTTGCCATCTCGCGTTATGCGGCTGACCGGACTTCCTGCTTTGATAACGCCCCGGGTTACACGACCCACGCCTATCCGTCCTAGATGCGAATTGTAATCAAGGCTGGTCACAAGCATCTGAAGCGGCGCGTCTTCTTCTACCAGCGGCGCAGGTACGTACTGCAAAATAGTTTCAAATAACGGAGCCAGGTCGGTGGCGTCTATGGTTTCTTCCGCAGTCATGGCCGCTTTACCTTCTTTGGCGATGGCATAGACTACCGGGAAATCAAGCTGTTCAGAGTCGGTTGCCAGTTCCAAAAAGAGATCCTGGGTCATGTTGAGGACTGTTTCAGGACGAGCCGTGGGCCGGTCAATTTTGTTAATAACGACAATCGGCTTGAGGCCCATTTCAAAAGCTTTGGATAGCACGAAACGCGTTTGCGGCATCGGTCCATCCACCGAGTCGATCAACAACAAACAACCATCGGCCATGTTCAATACACGCTCAACTTCACCCCCGAAGTCGGCGTGGCCCGGGGTGTCAATAATATTGATCTTGACTCCCTTGTAGATAACGGCGGTATTTTTTGCCAGGATAGTAATACCTTTTTCCCGCTCCAGATCGTTGGAGTCCATAATGAGGTTGCCTACGGCCTCATTCTTACGGAAGATATTGCTTTGTTTAAGTAGCCCGTCAACCAGTGTGGTTTTACCGTGGTCAACGTGTGCAATAATTGCGACGTTCCGAATGTCGTCGCGGGAAACATGTGACACTTTTAAATAAACTCCCTTAATTAGCGACTTTCAATCTAATTTTTACTGCTACTCACATAACCTGTACAAGATGTTTTACAATCGGTCTTATTTATCCTATCTGTTGCGACTGAGAGCAGTTAATATCAGATAAAATCTCTCAGTAAGGTGAGTAGTCACTTTTATTCTTTATAAAGAATGTTCACTAACCGTACCATACGGTTTTACGCAAAAAAAGACGTGACGAACTGACTCTCGTCACTTGTACCTATTTTACCATGAATCAGCCCTCTCTGCTTGTTTTTTAACCTCAGCTTATTCTTTTGTGCAAATTCTCACTAATTGAATGGCAATGGCACATTCTTTGCGGTATTTAGTGTTGGGTAAATTATTTACCTGTTGAATTTTCTTGGGTAGTTGCAATAAGTTGATTGTGAAGATAATTGGCGGCTTAGTAACAGGTACAGATAGGTCTTATTCTTGAGCACTCGGTACATCCTCTAAACTTCCTCGCTCTGGTCAAATGCAATTAGCCCTGATTTTCAGTCGAAAGGTTCTAGCTACACCTCTTTATTCGGTGTAGTTATGCCCTGCTTTACTGGAATTTGCCCTCAAGAAGTAGTAGTTGGATAAGGTTGGGAATTAAGTATGACGGTAAATTATAATTCGGACGGCACAAGGATGCCAGATTCCTTTTTCAAACCGGAACCGGTAGTAATTTCCGGTGGGTTTATGAGCTCACCCGGTGATTATCTTAGCTGGCAAAAGTTGCTGGCTTCACGCTCAATCCGGCGGCGTAGCGTTGTGACGAAGATAGGTCGTAGCGACTGGTACATGACTCGCAATAGTGATTTTAGCAGGCAGTTGGCGGCGCTTGATAGCGCGGTTAAAAAGGCTCGCCAGATTAGCGGTTCAGAAAAAGTATGGCTGGTTTGCCATAGCGCCGGAGGAACGGTAGCTCGCCTCTGGATGGGTGATACTCCTTATAATGGCCAGTGTTACGAGGGCTATAGCTTTGTTAAAGGTATTATTTTTCTGGGCTCACCCTATATAAGCGCGGAACCAAACGCTCTTAAAGCGGTAGAATTTCTGAATGAGCGCAATCCAGGAGCTTACTTCCCTGAAATTAAGTATGTATCAGTTGCGGGTAAATCTATCTTTGGTAAAGCTAACGGTTCTTTCTTGCAACGTATGGCTTTCAAGAGCTATAGCAAGGTAACACCTGCCCATCCGCAACAATGGGGCGATGGTGTAATTACCCTGGAAGCGGCTTATATGCCTGGCGCGACCAATATAACACTCACCGGAATAAATCATATTTCCCTTTTAGGACAGCCCGGTTATTCCGCATCGCAGGCTATGGAAATCTGGGGACGCTACTTTAATGAGGTAGAAGGTGATTCGGGAAATCACAGAACAGCCGTAGCCTAGCCCTTTTTTGGTACAATATTACCTGTCGTTGCAGCAGCAATAAACAAAAATATCCGGAAGGCGAAATCAGAAATGACGGTAAAATTTGGCGCTTTTGCACCCCAGGGCTGGCGAATGGATCTGGTCGAGGTTAATGGTGCGGTCGAAAAGTATGAGGCTATGACGGCGGTAGCAGTCGAGGCCGAACGGCTCGGCTTCGACTCGGTCTGGCTTTACGATCACTTTCATACCGTACCGGAGCCAACTTTGGAAGCGACTTTTGAAGTTTGGACCAGTATGGCGGCGCTGGCGCGTGATACCAGCACTATAAAGTTAGGTCAACTTGTAACCTGCAATAGTTTTCGCAACCCTGCGCTACTGGCCAAGGTTGCTTCAACCGTTGACGTATTGAGTCATGGGCGCGCTATCCTCGGCCTGGGAGCGGGTTGGGCCGCCGGTGAATATGAAGCCTATGGCTATGAACTTCCCTATCCCGATACGGCAGAACGTCTTGCTCGTTTAGGCGAAGCGGCCCAGGTTATTTTGAAGATGTGGACCGAGCCGCATGCTAATTTCGAAGGAAAGTATTACCGGGTAAAAGATGCTATTAACGAGCCTAAAGGCGTTCAGCAACCTCATATCCCGCTCTGGATTGGTGGCGCTGGCGAGAAAGTTACCCTTAAACTGGTCGCTAAATATGCGGATGCCTGCAATGTAACCGACAGTACCGACCCGGCTTTTTACAGGCATAAGTTTGAGGTGTTGCGCAAGCACTGCCAGGAACAGGGCCGGGATTTTAACAGCATCCTCAAAACCGCCTCGTTTACGGTTTATGCCGCTCATAATCGGCAAGAACTGGAACAATTGACCGTCCCTTACCGGGGAGGACGAAGCCTGGAAGAATTGGCCAGGGGCAGCGCTGTCGGTACACCCGAAGAGCTTATCCAGACTTTTAGAGGGATGATTGAAGCCGGGGTTGAATACTTTGCCTGTTACTTTGCCGAGCCGGTAAAAATGCACTCTATGCGCCTTTTTGCCGAAGAAGTAATGCCTGCTTTAGTAGAGTTGCAGCCCGGAAATTAGCCTGAACTTTAGCTAAAAGGGGTATAACGCTTGATTAGTCGTTATACCCCTTTTAGCTTGATAAATAGTTTCGACCTAGTGCTGCGCCTGTAGCATATAGACAACCGGGCCATTCGCTTTTACCCGGTTGCTGGCCATTGTTTCCCACAGTTCGGCTTCCTTATCGTTACCACCGTACCTGGGATTGTTAGAGGTGAAGTGTAACTGCCAGCGAGTGTTCTGGGGTGGTTCAGTAATTTTATTAGCCCAGAGATCCAGTTCAAACTCACCCTTTAAGTTGACCACTACCAGTAAGCCATCTTCGCCACTTTCGCTACCGTAGCGCAATACCAGGCTGTTATCGCCCACTGCCTGGCTCTGAAATCGCTGGCGAGTAACTTTGTGCAGCAGTGGTGATTTTTGGCGCATAGCCAGTAAATCTTTGTAGAGTAGTATAAGCTGTGAGTGAGCTTCTTCTTCGAGTTCATTCCAGTTTAACCTGGAATTTTCGAAAGTGTTCTGGGCCTGGGGGTCAGGCACTTCTACGTGATTAAATGCGGCAAAATACTCAAATTCGCTACGGCGGCCTTCAGTTACCAGCTTGCCTAAATCGGCATTGTGGTCTGTAAAGTAGAGGAAAGGCGTAGTAGCTCCCCATTCCTGCCCATGGAAGAGAAGAGGTGTGCCAGGGCTGAGTAACAATAAGGCCGATGCAGTTCTGTACTCTGCCGGGTCAATAATCGCATTGAGCCGATCACCCAGTGGGCGATTGCCAATCTGGTCATGGTTCTGGATGCAGTAGATAAAGTGATAAGGGTCGAAATGACAGGCATCCGTACCCCGAGGTTTTCCGGCAAACCTGGATTCTTGCCCGGTGTAGAACCAGCCTTTATTAAGGGTTTCTGCCAGGTCTGCGGCGTTGCCGCTAAAATCCTGGAAATAGCCCTCATTGTCTCCGGCCAGAGCAGAGCGCACCTGGTGATGAAAATCATCAGCCCACAGCGCATCAATACCTGCTCCGTCCTCTTGCTGTGGCCTGAGTAACCACACCTCATTCCGGTCATCTTCCGCTGTGAAGACGAAGTGGCGATCTTCCGGCAGGGACTGGTGGACACGTGCCACTAACTCTTGCAAAATATGCTGGGGGCTGTCGTCCAGGATGGCATGAATAGCATCCATGCGCAACCCGTCCATATGATATTCTTTTGCCCAGTACATGGCGTTGGCAATAAAGTACTCGCGGACAGCTTCACAGCTAAAGTTGATGGCGTCTCCCCAGGGGGTCTTTTTGGATTCGGTGAAATATTCCTGGCTGAAATTGCGCAAATAATTCCCATCCGGCCCAAAGTGGTTATAAACCACATCCTGTATGACTGCCAACCCCTTTGCGTGCGCCGCGTCCACTAACTTCTTTAGTTCTTGCGGCCCACCATAGGACCGGGCAGGTGCAAAGAGATTCACGCCATCGTAACCCCAGTTACGATTGCCGGGAAAGTCCGCTACCGGCATTATTTCGATAGCCGTCACTCCCAGTTGTTTTACATAATCAAGTTTTTCGATAAAAGCTTCAAAAGTACCGGTGGGTGTAGCGGTGCCAATATGTACTTCGTAAATTATAAGCTCGTTTGCCGGCAGCCCTTTCCAGTTGCTATCGGTCCAATTAAACTTAGAGGAGACTACTTCGCTGGGGCCATGTACTCCTTCTGGCTGGTAACGGCTGGCCGGGTCTGGCCGGTCTATGTTCCCATCCAGGCGATACATATAACGTACACCGGCCTGCATACCTTCAATTTGACCTAGATAATAGCCGAATTCATCACGCCGTAGAGGGTAAGTAGAAAGCTCTTGTCCTTTGTGATCGTAAATCACAACTTCCAGGCGGTTTACATTTGAGGCCCATACTCTGAAGCGCACTCCGGTGTCATTTAGTTGCGCTCCAATTGGTAATTGCCAGTTCATAACATTAGCTTTCCGGTGATTCTTTTATCTTTTAAAGAGCGACCTTTTTGGTTTTTTGATCTAAAAGACAGGTCCACTACAACAGTTTTGTAAGGAAAATAATGGGACCGGTGAACTATTTTTAGCTAAAAATAGTTCACCGGTCCTTATTAATAGTTTATCGGGTCTAGCTTGGTGGCTGGAACAGTAAAAGCCGGTTGTTCTTCTTTTTGGACTTTAGGTTGTCGTAATAAGACCAAAGAACGTGATTCCAGTTGATAAGATTCGCCACAGTCCAGGGATTGGCCTTCCGGCTGGTTGGTAGAGCGAGTATCCAGCATTACTTCCCAGCGCCCATCGTTCTTTTTCCCCGGCAGTTTGAATGGCATAGGTTCCCAGTAGCCATTAATCAGCAAGAGCAAAACATCATCTCTAATCCGTTCGCCGTGCTCGTTGTATTCATCCATAGCGAGGCCATTGAGGAGCATACCGAGGCAGCGGACAAGCGAGTTATCCCACTCCTCGTCGCTCATGTCTATACCCGCAGGATTCAACCAGCGAATATCTTCGATTCGTGAACCGTGAATTCTACGACCCTGGAAGAATTTGCGGCGATGCAGGACCGGAAAATCTCTGCGAATATCAATACAATGCCTGGTAAATTCGTATAAATTTTTATCAGCCTCGGTCCATTTCCAGTTGTACCAGCTAATTTCATTATCCTGGCAGTAGGCGTTGTTGTTACCGAACTGAGTTCGTCCGCGTTCATCGCCGCCGCAAATCATTGGTACACCCTGGCTGAACAGCAGGGTCGCCAGAAAATTGCGTTTCTGCCGCTCGCGCAGTTCGCAAATAGCGGGATCATCGGTTGGGCCTTCTACGCCACAGTTCCAGCTATTATTGTTGCTCTCCCCGTCCATATTGTTTTCACCGTTAGCCTCGTTATGCTTTTCATTAAAGCTAACCAGGTCATTCAAAGTGAAGCCGTCATGGGCGGTTACAAAGTTTATACTGGCTACCGGGGCGCGCCCGTTGTGCTGGTAAAGATCGCTACTGCCGCTCAAGCGGTAAGCTAACTCGGCTACCTGGCTTTCGTCACCTTTCCAGAAGCGCCGCACGGTATCACGGTACTTACCGTTCCACTCCGACCAGTTTACCGGGAAATTCCCGACCTGGTATCCGCCTTCACCCACGTCCCAGGGCTCGGCAATTAGCTTGACCTGCGAAATGATGGGGTCTTGATGGATAATATCGAGGAAACTGGAAAGTCTTCCTACTTCGTGCAAGCCGCGCGCCAGGGTGGCAGCCAGGTCAAAGCGGAAGCCATCTACATGCATTTCAGTTACCCAGTAGCGCAAACTGTCCATCACCAACTGAAGAGTATGCGGGTTGAGCATGTTGAGGCTATTACCTGTACCGGTGTAATCCATGTAGTAGCGCGGGTTATCCGTTACCAGGCGGTAATAAGCCTGGTTATCAATCCCTTTGAAGGAGAGCGTTGGGCCGTAGTGGTTGCCTTCGGCGGTGTGGTTATAAACGACATCCAGGATAACCTCAATACCGTTGCGGTGCAGGGTCTTGACCATCTCCTTGAATTCAGCAACCTGTTCTCCCCGTTCGCCGGATGAGGAATATTCCGAATACGGCGCAAAATAGCCGATAGAATTATAACCCCAGTAATTGCTGAGGTCTTTATCAACCAGAGTTTTATCATTGACAAAGTGATGCACCGGCAACAGTTCTACCGCGGTAATTCCCAGGTCTTTAAAGTATTTGACAGAGGCGTCAGAAGCCAGACCGGCATAGCTCCCGCGTAGATTTTCCGGCACATCGGGATTTAACTTGCTGAAACCTTTCACGTGTACTTCATAGATAATGGAGGAGTGCAGGGGTGTATTGGGGCCTTTTACTCCTTCCCAATCAAAAGTCGGATTAATAACGACTGATTTGGGCATCTCATCCGCGCTATCCCCCTTGTCCATTTCAAGGTCACGGTCTTCGTCGGGAAGTGTGACAGGATAGCCAAAAACATCATTACTCCAGTTAATACGCCGGTTGATAGCCTTGGCGTAAGGATCGAGCAACAATTTGGATGGGTTGAAGCGCAGGCCCTTTTCCGGTTCGTATGGTCCATATACTCTGTAACCGTAAAGTTGACCGGGTTTAACTTCCGGCAAATATGCATGCCAGACATAGTCTGTCTGTTCCCGCAAAGGTATACGCGCTATTTCTTTTGTATCATCGTCATGATCATAAAGGCATAATTCTACGCCGGTAGCAGCTTCGCTAAACAACGCAAAATTTGTTCCTTCACCATCCCAGGTAGCCCCCAAAGGGTAGGGCTGTCCCGGCCATACTTTCATATTTGAAAAGCTCCTAACTATTTATATAATCACTGCCCTAAAAATCTCAATACTTACTGATCCCTTATTTACAGCGTGACAAAAATCAGAACGCTAATAAAAGCTTCTTTACCAGCATATTAATTTGTGCCTCTTTTATCGCAGGGTCCATGCCAGCAACATCTGAAAATTATTACGAGACTGGTTAAACTCCGTTAAACTTAAGGTTTGTATCTTAAGCTTTATACCACTCAGTCCTGGATTTTTTCCAGTAAAGCTACCGGAAAAGAGGCCAGCACTTCAGGAAGCGGAATACCAGTAGTAATTCCCTGTGTCTGCACTTCCAGCACTTCTCCGGTAAAGACATTACGGAACTTTTGTCCCGTATCTGCTCCCGGTAGAGATAGGAAGGTCCCTTCCCAGAGATTGCCTGTAACCGGTCCACCTTCACTATCGGAAGATTTTGCCAGTTTAGCCATGAGGCGCGGCACTACAATGATGGTCATCTGGTGGCGGTAACTGCGGGCAAAGGCGCAAATATTTTCGGCGCGAGGCCCCTGTGCTTCTAACGCCGTATAGGACCCTTTCTGGAAAAGCTCGCGGCTATCACGCCGGAAGCGCAAAGCCCGGCTGGTTACAAAAAGTTTGATTCTTCCGTCTTCTTTTCTGCTAACCAGTTCCACCGCTCCCGCTGCAGTATCTATCCGGTCCAGTTCACCCAGCAGCTTTTGGCGCAAATCATAATCAACCGGCCTGCGGTTGTCGGGGTCTACCATGCTTAGATCCCAGATTTCGTTACCCTGGTAAATATCCGGTATGCCGGGGCTTGTTATTTTGATTAAGACCTGCCCAAGCGAATTAAATACGCCATAATGGGCAATTTTTTTCTGAAACTGGACGAAGTCCGGCAAAAAGCGGTTATTAGGATTGCGCTCCAGAATCCCGACAATAAAATCCGCGACTGCTTGCTGCCATGCTTCATTCGGATTAACCCAACTGGTGTTAATCTTCGCTTCGTTCATAGCTTTACGCATGTATTCTTGCAAGCGTTGAATAAGAGTCTGGTACTCTTCATCCCCGATAGCCTGAGCATTTTCGGCAAAGGGCCAAACCCCCAGTAAAGTCTGGTAGAGGAAATACTCCTCGTTGCGGTCCGGGGCCAGGTTGCCTTCCACATTCTTCTTCAACTTGCGGTTGAAACGCACCCAGCGGTTCAGGGCTGCCCGCCACTCCCTGGGTACTTCGGAGAGCACATCTATCCGGGCTCGGACATCTTCGCTGCGCTTGGTATCATGCGTACTGGTTGTTAGCAGGGAATAGGGCCAGTTGCGGTTACGCTCGGCCTGCTGCCGGTGGAAATTGGAAACGGTATTTCCGAAGTGTTCCGGTTCGCCTCCCACTTCATTTAGCGATATTAGCCGGTTATAGACATAAAAAGCGGTATCCTCCAACCCTTTGGCTATCACCGGACCGGTAGTTTGCTGGAACTTCATTAGGAAGTTGTAGGCGATGGTGCGGTCTTCTTCGCTAATATCGGGATCGAGCCATAGTAAAAGTATATCGCGAATAAAATCAAATATAGTTGGATCTATAGTGGTATTGCGTTTTTTAGCGCGCACTATGGCCATTTCAATATGAACCTGGTCGCGTTTGTCTACCTCTTGATGGGCGCGGGTAGTATAAGTACGATAGACCGGGAAGCAGGCAATCACTTCCCTGATAGCGTTACGCAGGCTGCTGATGGTAAAGTCGCGATAATGACGGTCTCGCTCGGTGACGTGAAAGAGCAGGTTAGTGAGTGCCGTAATTTCACTGGAGAGCGAAACTCGCATAATCTGCTTTTTCTTTTCATAGACAAGATCAGCAAATTTTACTTTTTCCTGGATAAAACTAGCGTAAATCTCATCAAAAGCTTTAACCGCTGAATTATCTACAAAAATCCCGTTAACCGCGTTGGTAAACTCGTACCCGGTAGTGCCATAAACCTGCCAGTCAAGCGGTAAGCTCTCACTTCGTCCTAAAATCTTCTCCACCACAATGTATAGCGCATGCGCCAGCGCCCCCTGTGGTTCAGCCGTACATTCCTGGCGGTAAAGTTCAAGTAACTCGGTTTCAAGTCGCGCCTTCTCTTCACCCTCAATTTGCAGTTCCTCCAGCATTTGCCGGCAGAGCTCTCGAAAGTAGCCGCGTTGCAGGTTTTCAAAATAAGCGGCAGGGTTTCTTAGACCGTCCACGTGGTCAATTCTAAGGCCGTTGAGTTTACCTTCGCCAAGAAGTTTAAAAATCAGGCGATGCGTTTCCTCAAAGACAAAATCCTGGTCTACTCGTACCGCCGCCAGTTCATTAATATCGAAGAAGCGCCGGTAGTTAATCTCTTCTGCGGCTACTCTCCAGAAACTTAGCCGGTAAGACTGTTCTTCCATAAGAGCATCCAGGCGGTTAAAACTGGCCCTATCTCCTGCGACCCCATTCAGGCTATCCACGTTCTGCCGGATGAAATTCTCTACTCGCGGTTCGGCGGTGCACAGTGCAGCCAGGCGGCGTTTGATAACTTCTTTCTCGCGATTACGTTCCAGTACCTTTTCCCGTTCTGTTACGGTACGGGGAGGGAGATGATTTATGGCAGTCAGAATACTCTGGTATTCGAGAGCGGCCTCACTCTCTATGCCTAAATCCTGTACCAGCTCATCATGATTTATTTCCAGGATCATACTGTAGCTTACCGGGTTTACCGGAAAAGTTACATCATAGTAGTGCAGAGTAAAAGTGCCTTCGCTGGAATTGAAGTTTAACTGGAGTTCTTTGTTCTCTAAAACTTTGCCGTACTGATCACCCAGGACAGGTAACAAAACTTTATTCTTGAGCTTGGGGTTAATGGGGTCCCAGTCTATGTCAAAAAAAGGGGCATAGTAGGAGGAAGGGCCATTTTCTAGTACATCCATCCACCAGGTATTACCGGTTTCCCCGATGCCCATATGGTTGGGCACAGTATCTAATATCTGGTACATATCCCGATGGTGTAGCTGTTCCACCATCTCGTCATAATCTTCCTGCGTTCCGATAGTTGGGTTTAATTCGTTATGATTACAAATATCATAACCGTGCATACTATTAGAACGTGCCCGAAAATAAGGCGAAGCGTAAAGATCGCTGATGCCTAACCGGTTGAGATATTCTAGTAAGTCAGTTGCTTGTTTAAAGGTAAAAAGCCGGTTTAACTGAACCCGGTAAGTTGCGATAGGAAAATGAGTTCGTTCTAAAGCTCTTTTCCGGACTTCTCCGTATATTTTCTCAGTTTTTTCTATATTTTCGTTGGAGTCGCTGCTTCTCTGTAGTGTCACGGGAGCTGACATTATTCGATCACCTTTTACTTTTAAATGTACAAAATCTAGCGTTATAAATATTCGACGTCGAACAAGGGATTTTAGAAATTACTATCTCAATCTCAATTTTCTTGCCTTTGATTCGTTTAAGCACAAAGCGTGCCAGAAAAACCAGCTAAAAAGTACTGAATAAAGTGGAGTAACTACACCTGTAATTTCAAAGCTTACTTGAATGAATATAATGAAGTAGCAGGGGGTTTCAGTAAAATTGTTATAGAGAGAAGATTCATTCAGAGAGTGGAAAGGCATTTGCCTTTCCACTCTGCATTAGAGCTAAAATCGGTTATTACTGCGGACTGCGCAAAATGATGGTACTGAGGGGAGGAAGAGTCAGGTTGATCGAATACTGGTACTCTCCCCAGGGAGCGTCCTGGGTATGTACTCCACCCCCATTACCCATATTGCTACCCCAATAAACTTCCGCGTCGCTATTAAGTATTTCGGTATAATAGCCGGGTCGAGGAACACCCAGGCGATAATTAAGGCGCGGTACCGGAGTAAAGTTACAGCATATAATCAACTCACTTTGTTTATCACGCGAGCGCCGGAGGAAGGCTAAAGAACTGTTTTCGCTATCGTGCAGATTTAGCCACTGGAAGCCTTCCCAGCTTTCATCCACTTCATAAAGAGCGGGCTCATTACGGTAGAGGTTGTTGAGATCAGATACGAATTTCAACATGCCCCGGTGGGAGGGGTAGTCCAGCAAAGCCCAATCCAGGGCCTCACGTTCGTTCCACTCCTTCCACTGCCCAAATTCCTGACCCATAAAGAGTAATTTTTTGCCCGGATGGCCGTACATGTAGCCGTAAAGGGTTCGCAGGTTGGCGAACTTCTGCCAGATATCTCCCGGCATTTTGTCGATCATCGAGCCTTTAAGGTGTACTACCTCGTCGTGCGAAAGCGGCAGGATAAAGTTTTCAGTAAAAGCATACATCAACGAGAACGTCAGGTTATTGTGATGGTAGCGCCGGTGAATCGGGTCTTTTTCAATGTACTCCAGCACATCGTTCATCCAGCCCATATTCCACTTAAGGTCGAAACCCAGACCTCCCATATAGGTAGGCTTGGTAACCATTGGCCAGGCGGTAGAGTCTTCAGCGCTGTTTAGAACATTGGGATATTCCAGGTGAGTGAGTTCATTAAAACGGCGCAGGAAATCAATCGCGTCAAGGTTTTCACGCCCGCCGTACTTGTTGGGAATCCACTCGCCTTCTTTGCGTGAGTAGTCAAGATAGAGCATAGAAGCCACTGCGTCTACCCGCAAGCCATCTATATGATATTTATCCATCCAGAAGAGAGCGTTCGATAGCAAGAAATTTCGCACTTCGTTCCGGCCATAGTTAAAGATGAAGGTGCCCCAGTCGCGGTGTTCACCCAGCCGAGGGTCTGAATGCTCATAAAGATGGGTGCCGTCGAAATAGCCCAGGCCATGCTGGTCTTTAGGGAAGTGTGCCGGAACCCAGTCTACAATTACCCCGATATTGTGCTGGTGCAGGCGATCTACAAGATACTGAAAATCTTCCGGTTTACCGTAACGGCTGGTCACGGAGTAGTAGCCGCTGGTCTGGTACCCCCAGGAACCGTCGAAGGGGTGTTCGGAGACGGGCATAAATTCTACGTGAGTATACCCTGCCCCTTTGAGATAATCTATCAGTTGGTCGGCCAGTTCCCGGTAAGAAAGATAGCTTTCATCGTGGCTCTGGGCATTCCAGCGTCTCCGCCACGAACCCAGATGCACTTCATAAACGGCTACCGGCGAGTGAATTGTATTATATTTGGCGCGTCCTTCGTTAATCCATGCATCGTCACCCCACTGATACTTATCGAGATTGGCAACTACAGACGCAGTACGTGGCCGTACTTCACTATAGAAGCCATAGGGGTCAGCCTTTTCTACCAGATAGTTGTTGAGCTGCGATTTTATTTCATATTTGTAAACAGTTCCTTCTTGCAGGCCCGGCACAAAAAGATCCCAGATGCCGGCACTACCGTGCCGCCGCATCGGTAAGGACCGTCCATCCCAGTTATTAAAATCGCCTACCACACTTACACGCTGGGCATTCGGTGCCCAGACCGCGAAGACTACTCCCTTAACCCCGTTCATCTCGGTAAGATGCGCTCCCAGCTTTTCGTAGCTGCGGAAGTGATTGCCCTCACCGAAAAGGTAGAGGTCATAATCGGTCAGAGTAGAACCAAAGGCATAGGGATCATACTGTTCCCAGGTATGGTTCTGGTAATCGGTGGCGATAAGGGTGTACATAAAGCTACTTCCCGGGTCGGGAATAACCACCTCAAAGAGCCCGCTCTGGTGAATGCGCTCCATCTGATAAGTCTGACCGTTCAATTTCACCGAGGCATCACGAGCGGTCGGCAGAAAGGCCCTGATAACCTGGTAAGCTTTACCGTCTACCTCATAACGATGCGGACCAAGTACCTGAAAAGGTTCGGAGGCATATCCTCCAACAATTGCATTAATTGCTTCCTGCGCCAGTTTGAATTTCTCTCGGTTAGCTATTTCTGTCATATCTTTTGCTCTCGCTATACTTTCTTATCTACATCTCTACCTGGTAAAGCGTTCCACCCGGAAGATATGGGCAGGTTGTTGTAATGGATCCAGGCGAATGAAATTATATTCTCCATGCCAGGTGTAGGCGTTTCCGGTTAGTAAATCGGTTACTCGATAAGGTTCACCTGCTCCAATTCCCCAGTCCCAGTAAGGTACTCCCAACCATGCCTCCTGGCTGGCCCAGGGATTTAAATTTACCACTACCAGGATGACATTGTCTTTTTCAGGGGTGGCCTTACCGTAGGCGATGATATTTTGATTATCATCCGCGCGGTAGAAAACCAGGTTATCGTACAGGTGTAACGCTCGGTTCTCCTGTCGTATCTGGTTAATCTTAGAGATAAAGTCGCCCAGGTATTGCGGCTGTTTCCAGTTATAGTTATTCACCTGGTACTTGTCGGAATTTAGATATTCTTCCGAACCATGTCGCAGCGGGGTATTTATCCCCAGTTCATAACCGCTGTACATACCGTAGACCGAAGAAAGGGTGGCGGCCAGTACAAAGCGAAGCTTGAAAGCAGGAATGCCACCTACCTGCAAAAATTCGTGCAAAATATCAGGGGTGTTCGGCCAGAGGTTGCCCCGGTAATACTCCTTCATCTCCGACTGGGTTAGCTCAGTCAGATACTCGGTCAGTTCCCACTTGGTATTTCGCCAGGTGAAGTAAGTATAAGACTGGGTAAAGCCGGCTTTGGCCAGGGCACGCATAACTTTGGGCCGGGTAAAGGCTTCTGCCAGGAAGACGGTTTCCGGGTAGTCCCGTTTTACCTCACCTATCATCCACTCCCAGAAAGGAATGGGTTTTGTATGGGGATTATCCACCCGGAAGATTCTGACACCACGCTCGATCCAGAAGAGAACAACACTTTTGAGTTCTTCCCAGAGCGCCGCGCTATTCTTATTATAGAAATTAATCGGGTAAATATCCTGATATTTCTTGGGTGGGTTTTCTGCGTACTTGATTGTGCCATCCGGCCTGACAAAGAACCATTCAGGATGTTCTTTTACCCAGGGATGGTCCGGGGAACACTGGATGGCAAAATCAAGGGCCAGCGCAATTCCATGTTCCCTGGTTGCCCGTACCAGTTGGTCAAAATCTTCAAAAGTACCGAGTGACGGCTCGATTGCTTTATGGCCACCGTTTTCGTTACCGATTGCCCAGGGTGAACCGGGATCTTCAGGACCGGGATTAAGAGTGTTATTTGGGCCTTTACGATTACTGCGGCCGATAGGATGAATTGGTGGCAAATAGAGTACATCAAACCCTAGACCTTTTATGCGGGGCAATTGGGCGATTACATCTTGAAGAGTGCCGGTGCGACTGGGGTCCGGACTTTGTGAGCGCGGAAATAGTTCATACCAGGCTGCAAACCGGGCATTAACCGGGTCTACCGTTATTTCTAGTTCATTATAACGAGCCGCCCTGGAGCGATCAGGATAGCGGTCCATCAATTTGGTCACTTCTTCTGTCAGGAAAAGCCTTCCGGCCTCTACCGGATCAGTGGTAGCTTGTGCTGTTTCAAGCAAACTTTGTAGTTGCGTTCGGTCTTTCTGGCTGCTTATTCGTTTCAGGGTATTCTCTACGATTGCTACACCCTCCAGTACATCGCTGGGTGCTACTTGCGATGCTTCGACGCGTTTTGCCATGTCATGTTGCCAGGTACCGAACCGGTCATTCCATGCCTCGATGGTATAGCGATAATGACCAAGAGTGCTGATAGGAAATTCACCCTCCCAGCGATCATTTGTTACCGGTTGCATTGGCACTTCTTGCCATTTGTCATCGTTTCCATTAGAAGTACCCGGTTCATTCGAAACTACCTTGTACAGCAGCGCTGCCGCAATCAGGTCATGTCCATCCCGAAAAATGTCCGCTTCTACCTTAAAACAATCTCCGATAACGCGCTTTACCGGATAGCGCCCTCCATCTATTTCAGGCGTGACGTGTTCTATGATAATTTGTCTGATTTCCTGAATTTCATCAGTTAGCTTCATCTTGAGAATATTCTCCTCAGTCTGTTGGTTTATAGGTTCTCTCTACCAGAAATTCTCGATTGTAAAATTTAGCAAGATTGATTCCGCTGGCACGCAATTTGTAGCTTTGTTTGGCTAGATTATACTATACTAGAGTTAAATTGAGCTACTGCTAATAGGAAGTTGAGTGAAATCAATAAAACAGTAGCTGGTTTGCATCTTGCACCCTGCCAAGGTTTGGTTTGGACTAAAAGTAAATATAATAAACATAAGCGAGAGAAGGCAAGCATGGAAGCATTTCAGCAATCAGGTGAAAGTTATAGAGGTAGTGCTCAACTTGACCAGAAACCCGATGCTGCCTGGCTGGTACAAAATGCAGCGGATTTGCTGCAATCTATACCGGCCAGCTATTTCAAGTCGAAGCGCTGGTTTGGCAGTAAGAGTAGAGAAATTGCCGGGTATGGTCTAAATGATATTGCAGTCTTGCGAGAAGAACCGGTCTTACTGGGAATGGCTCTTTTGGAAATTCGTTATGCCCAGGGTAAGAGTGAACTTTATCATCTGCCCCTGGCTATTCAAGAGACGGAGAAAGCCCCCGAAAACATCAAGCAGCAGGATGGCAATATTATAGCCAGGCTATCAGGGTCAAATGGCGATTGGCTGGTTTATGACGGTTTTCTGAACGATCAGTTCTGTCGAGCGCTCTACCAGAATATGTACGAAGGAATGAGTCTACCTTCGCTTTATGGCATTTTTAAGTTTGCCAATATTCCTGGCCGCATCTCTCAGCCGGAAGTCAGGAGTATCAAACGAGTTAGTACCGAACAGAGCAATACTTCAATTATTTACAACAATAACCTGATTCTCAAAGGTTTTCGAAAGTTGACTGCCGGTCAGAATCCCGATGTAGAAGTACCTTTTTTTCTGACCACCCGGACCGATTTCAAGTATGTTCCAAAAGTGGGTGGTTACTTTGAATACCAGCCTGATAAGGGAGGTCCGGCCTACTCCATGGGGAGCCTTCAAGATTTTGTACCGAACGAAGGGGATGGTTGGAATTTTACGCTTGATCAGGTCCGAGAGTATTTCCGGCAAGTAGAACATTATCTTGAGTCGAAAGGCAGTCCAGATGAAGCGGAAACGGCTACTCTGGCAGAGCAATTTGCCCAGGATTACAAAGTTTTAGCTCGTCGCCTGGGTGAAATTACGGGCGAAATGCATAATGCCCTGGCTTCAGACGCTTCCCAACCTGATTTTGCTCCTGAGGTTATCACCCAGGAGGATGTGCAACACTGGCAAAGTGCCATTTCCGAACTTGTTCGCCGGGTTACAGGCAACCTGCGCAGCCAGTTAGAGCGTTATTCCCTCGAAATGCGGGAGAATCTTAAAAAAGTGGTAGACCACGAACAGGATTACCTGCGCCAGGTGAATAGTCTGGCTGAGCTTGTTGAAGAGCAGGTCTGTAAAACCCGGTTCCATGGGGACTACCACCTGGGACAGGTGCTTAAAACGGGCAGAGATTTTGTGATTCTGGACTTTGAGGGGGAACCTGCTCGCAGCCTGGAGGAACGCCGCGCCAAGTACAATCCTCTCAAAGATGTGGCCGGAATGTTGCGCTCTTTTAACTATGCCGCCTATACTATTCTATTCGAGACCCAGAGTCACGCAGGAGATCAACCCCATAAGGTTGACCTGGAAATCTGGGCCGAGTCCTGGGAGGAGTTAGCACGCCAGGCATTTATTGAAGGTTATTGTGAGGCTACCGGGCGTAATGAGGGAGCGCGTTACCTGCCTACCTCCGCACAGGTACAGACTGATATCACAAAAGTTTTTGAGCTGGAGAAGGCTTTTTATGAATTAAATTATGAGTTTAATAACCGTCCCACCTGGGTTCCTATACCGCTCAAAGGTTTATTGAGGATTATTCAGCCGGCTTCTTAGGTGTACCTGCTACAACCAGCGAACCGCTCTGAGTTGTCAGTAGTTAGATTCTTGTGGTCTGGTTGTATTGAACAGGTGCAGGCAAGGCGCTGTAATAGCCTTTTTCTGTAACAGCCTTTATAATCAGCACGATTTTTAAGTTTCATTATCAGGGAATGAAGACACAGCTTTAAGTGGGAGAAAAATGAACGATAACTACTGGTATAAAGATGCTATCCTGTACGAAGTGCCTGTCAAGTCTTTTTATGACGCAAATAATGACGGCATAGGTGATTTCAAAGGTCTCACTGAAAAACTTGATTACCTGGAAGATCTGGGTGTTAACTGTCTCTGGTTGCTGCCTTTTTATCCTTCGCCCTTGCGCGATGATGGTTATGATATTGCGGATTACTTTTCGGTTAATCCCCAATATGGCACATTGGATGATTTTAAGAAGTTTTTAAAGGCTGCCCATAAAAAAGGGATTAGAGTACTGGCCGACCTTGTGCTAAATCATACTTCCGACCAGCACCCCTGGTTCCAGGAAGCCCGTCGCACCAGTGATCCGGTTAAGCGCAATTATTACGTATGGAGCGACACTGATAAAAAATATCAGGATGCTCGCATTATCTTTACTGACACCGAAAGATCAAACTGGACCTGGGATAGCCAGGCGAACGCTTATTACTGGCATCGCTTTTTCAGTCACCAGCCTGACCTGAACTTTGATAGCCCTGATGTTCGCCGCGCCATGCTGAAAGTAATCAAGTTCTGGATGGATCAGGGTCTGGATGGTTTCAGGGCGGATGCTGTACCCTACCTGTACGAACGAGAGGGTACTAACTGCGAAAATCTACCCGAAACCCACGCTTATCTGAAAGAGATTCGGCGCTATATGGATAAGCATTTCCCGGACCGGGTGCTACTTGCTGAGGCAAATCAATGGCCGACCGATCTACTGCCCTACTTCGGGAATGGTGACGAATTCCACATGGCCTTTAACTTCCCCTTGATGCCGCGTATATTTATGGCCCTGCGCCGGGAAGAACGCCGCCCGATTATTGATATTGTTAACCAGTTGCCGCCTATTCCCGAAAACTGCCAGTGGAGTATCTTCTTACGTAACCACGATGAGTTAACCCTCGAAATGGTAACGGATGAAGAGCGCGACTATATGTACTACGAGTACGCTAACGACCCGCGTATGAAGATCAACCTGGGTATTCGCCGCCGCCTGGCTCCTCTGCTCGAAAATGGTCGCCGCCGGATTGAACTGGTCAACAGTATGCTCTTTTCCCTTCCCGGCACACCGATTCTCTATTACGGCGATGAAATCGGCATGGGAGATAATATCTACCTGGGCGACCGCGATGGTGTGCGCACTCCTATGCAGTGGACACCGGACCGCAATGCCGGGTTCTCCCGCGCAGACACGGCCCGCCTCTACAGCCCGGTTATTACCGACCCGGTTTACGGCTTCCAGTCTATCAACGTTGAAGCCCAGTTGCGTACTCAGTCGAGCTTGCTTCTGTGGATGCGCCGCATGATTCGGCTGCGCAAGCGTTATCCGGTCTTCAGTCGAGGTGATATTAACTTCCTGACACCTAATAATCCGAAGATTCTGGTTTACACCCGCTGCTATGAAGGGCAGTATGTCTTAATTGTCAATAATCTCTCCCGCTTTGTACAGCCGGTCGAACTGGATCTTTCCCAGTTTAATGGTTGGACTCCGGTGGAGATGATCGGGGAAACGCCTTTTCCCTGTATTGGCGAATTGCCCTACTTCCTGACGCTCGGCCCTCACGCTTTCTACTGGTTCCGCCTGGAACGCCCGGTAGAAGCAACCGAGCCGGAACAGCCTGTTATTCCGCCTCCGGTAGATCAAACTACTTACTAACACGTTTAGCCCCATTCCTCAGGAATGGGGCTTTTATTTGTTGGTTGATAAAAGAAGCCCTGTACCTTCTATCTACTTATTGCAACACCACTCGCCGGAAGCTTTCGGCGTACTTGAAGCCCTGGGCTTTACCGATATTGGCCGCTCGCTCTTTGACCCAGCCCAGGTTTTCTTCTTTCACCTGGCTTTTGTGTTCAAGCAGGGCTTTAAGCTTGAGGTCGATGGTATCCGAAATATCCGACCAGTAATTAGCGCCTTCCGGGGCGAAAACGTAGAGGGTTTTGACGATATGCGGTTCATATCCCTCCTCCAGTAGTTCCGGGAAGGTATGGGGGTCGCGGGCTGCCGGGTAGAAGGCTGTAATAGCCGCTTCGCCTGCTGCCAGGTGGTCGGGATGGTCGAAAAAGACCATGATATTCCACTGGCGGGTAGGGTTCTGGATTATCAGGGTATCTGGCTTGAAGCGGCGAATCTGGCGCGAAATATCGCGGCGCAATTCGAGTGTAGGAGTCAGATAGCTATCTTCGTAACCCAGGAAGGTTACATCTTTGACACCCACTACCGCTGCGGCGTTGCGCTGCTCCTGTTCCCGTATTTTTGCCATTTGGAGGGGAGTGATTTCGGGATCGCTGGTGCCGTGGCTGCCGTCAGTACAGATAACGTAGGCCACCTCAGCCCCTTCCTGAATCCAGCGGGCCACTGTACCGGAACAACCGAATTCAATATCGTCCGGGTGCGCCACCACGACCATAGCTCGCTCAGGAGGCAGTTCCCTGGTTGCAGGAGGTGTCTGCTCCTGTTCAATTTCCTTCTTTCCGGTTTCATCCTTGTTTATATCAGTCATCTTTACACTTTCTATTTCTGAATAGAGAACTGTTTAATATACTGGCCACTCAACCTGATGGGCCAGGTGTATTTTAATCAGACTTGCAAGAAACTACAAGGCTGGATAGAAAAGACTCGGCCAGCCTCGTGTTAACAAAGCTCCTTTTTCATTTTGTAGAGTGGCCTGGCGAACCACCTCTTCTAAGTCCACCGGCAAGAGGCGCGCGCTATCCAGCAGTTGCGAAAGCCAGGCAGCAACGCTATGATCTGGCCCGGTACATAATACTACCCAGTTGCCTAATCGCGCCAGGCTTGCGGCGTAGAAGTTACGCAATAATAACACCCGCAAATCCTCAAAATCCGAGCCGGTAGGCAGTGGTTCCAGGATAAGCAGCGAACGATTGATGCCCAGCAGGCGTAACTGGTGCGCCAGGGCATCGGGCGTTAAATGTTCGCGCAGAGTTTCAGCGGAAACACGGCCCATGCTGAGAAAGATGCCTTCTTCCTCGCTCGGCTTGCGCAAATCGCCCAGCAGGTGAAAGACCTTGACCGGGAAAGGCAGGTCCGGAGTGATCCCAACCAGTTCCGAAAGGAAATTTTGAGCCAGCAAATCAGGCCCGTAGACCTGCCGCACGTTCTCGCGAGGTTTTCCGTCTGACGCCGGGCGGTAAAAAGTTTCCACTGTTTGCGCCAGGGTGTCAGCCTCAGAGTGTTGCAACACCGGGCGTACCAGCAGGGCCGAACCGCGCAGCTCAAAACTTTCTTCCGGCAGGCGGTTGCGCGTCAGGCGGAAACGCTGACCCAGCCATGTAGCTGTTTCCGCTTCGTACAAAATCTCCCAGGGTAAATACTCAACGTCCTGGCCCTGCACTACCACTCGCAGCGCTCCTGCCTGGCTAGCTGTAGACGCATCCTGTAAGCATGCCATTAAGCGTTTGCGAGCCCGGCTGCGCAGGGGCAGCAGATCATTCAGGAGCGTTGCGCCTATCACTTCCGGTTCTAGCCCAAGATTGGTGTCAGGACTGAGCAACTTTTGCCAGTAATCAAGACTGGGCAAGCCTGACTGCTTTTTACCTTGCGGTAAGAGATGCTTGCTACCAGCCAGGCGTGATTGGGTTTTATAAATTGTTTCAGGCCGGTCGCTTGATATCAGGACCAGTTCCAGGCTGGCAGCGTCTAGCTGATTGATGAATAGGGCCAGCTCAAGCTGTTTCACCTCGGGAGTAGGTTCGGCAATCTCAGCTTCCGGCGCCTGTGGAATTGGGCTGTCCTGGCGCCGGACAGATTGTTCCATTTCCAGTTGCCACTCTGCTGCTCTGATTAATTCAATGGCGTAAGAGTTACCCAGGCCTTCCGCCGTACTGAGTGCTTCATCAAGATGCTTGCGCGTTTTTTCCAGGGCATCCAGTTTGTAAGCGGTTATGGCTTGCAGGAGATAATACTCTTCTAAAAAGAGCATATTGCCGGGGTTGATAAAAGGCAGGGCGAACAGGCGCGAGAGCCAGATACTGACTGTGTTCAAATGCGGGATGGTGGCACCTTTGATCAGGCCCTGGTAGGCCCAGACCAGCATTAATTCGTTCACCAGTCGGGACGCACCGGGCACATTTTCCAGGCGGGTAATGGTGCTTTCCAGCAGGTCACGGGCGATATCCCACTCTGCGATAAAGGCCCGGTCTACTATTACCGGAACCGGCAGGCTCTGCCGGACTTCTGTTTCGAGCGAGCGCGGGTGATTGATGAATTCAAGAGCTTTCCCGGTCTGACCGCAGGCTGAAAGCAAACGCCCAAAAGAAGTGTAGAGCAGCGGCCAGTCAGATTCCCCACTGCTAATCTGGGTTTCTAAAACCTGAAGATATTCGGAAAGAGGACGGCTGAAATGAGCAGCCAGCCGGGTTAGAAAAGTAAGGCTCTGCTGGCCTGAATTACTTTCAAAAGACTGCTGTAACAACAGCAAGGCTGAGCGTTCCGCCGGGTCTGGACCCACATCGTTGACGATTGAGCTCGACCAGCCCGGAAGCACTGCCATAGTGCGCATAATGTCCACCTGGTCGATTGGCGGCAGATTCGGTAGAAGCTCAAAAGCCTTTTCCAGGGCCTGCCCGGCATATTGCTGGTAGATGCTGACCGCTTCGCGCTCGCTTTCAGTATGGGCATAACGCAGCGCACCGAAGAAGCGCGCAATTAAGAGGTAGCCTTTAGCCCTTACTCTTTCTTCCGGCGTGACCAGTTCAAGGGCCTGTCGCATGCGCCTTTCACCCTCTGCGCTGGCTGCTTCCGGTGTTAGCACCGCCTGGCTGGTCATAAATTCAAAGTACTGGCGTAGCACATTGAAGCGAGCCAGTGAGGGGTCCGTTTCAGGCCGTCTTTTCGACCAGCGCTCGCCTCGTTCCAGCAGCACTTTGACCTGCCGCCAGTCTCCCGAAACTTCCAGGTAATAATGCAGGAGCGAGTTGATAATCTCAAGCGCTTCCTCGGTAGTGGCATCAGGAAGACGCGCCCGCAGCAGACTTTCCATAAGAGTCCAGTCCGCCCGGGCTGCTGCCGCTATCACTGCCAGCCCGCCGTTTTCTCGCAACGATCCGGCCAGCACATCTCCCTGGTGAATTTCGACCATCTGTTGCCCGGCGCTCAATCGCTCGGCCTGTTTACCGCTACTTAACATAACGGCCCGGCGATAGAGTTCTCGCGCTTCTTCCAAACGAGCTTGCTTAAAAGCCAGGCGAGCCGCTTTTTCAAGCACAACTGGTTCGTCCGGTTCTTCCGCCCGCGCTTCTGCTATGAGCGGGATAGCTTCGCGCCATTCGGCAGTTTCCAGCAGCAGGCCAATCAAATCCAGTCGCACCTGCTTATGAGTCTTAATATCAGGCTGAGATAAATCAGCCGGAGCAAGCGGTTTGCCCAGGCCCAGGATTTTGACGGAGTGCGCATAGGCGTCTTTGACCGTGGACAGAGCGCGTGCCCATAAACTGTTGGCCGCTTCCGCCAGCCCCAGGACTTGCAGGGCGCTGACTTTTTGTTCATCGGTCGTGGCCTGTTCCATACAGGCCCTGGCTTTGGCGAGCGCTTGGTCCAGTTTACGGCGTTCGAGCAAGACGCGGGCGCTAATCAAACGAGCCTGAAATCGCTCATTTTCATTCTCGGCCAGTTCCAGGGCATTGCCAGCCGCTTCTTCGGCGGTTTCAAGTTGATCTGGCATAAATGGCTGCTCTATTTCGGACAGCAAGCAATTAGCCAGCGCCAGGTAGGCCTGAAAGTAGTCTTCTCGGGTAAGGTGCCGCTTTGCCAGTTCAGGTTCAACGTGGGTGGCCTCATCAACCAGCGCCCATAGCAGTATGCCCGGCCCGGTTCGGTAAAGCTGGAACTGTTCACGCCAGAACTGGGGCCCGGCGTTATCGGTTTGCAGGCTGTGAAAGACTGCCTCCCGCAGTAGTTCGGCTTTTTCTTTGGGGGTGGAAGCGGTTTGAAGGTGATCGCGGTAGTGTTCGAAAGCAGCCTGCTGAAGGGCTCCAAAAATTTTCTGCCTGGAAATAATTTGTAACTGGGTGCGGGCAATATCAGGGTGAAAGCTAATATAATTACCTTGCTGCTCTACCCAACTGTAGCGGGTTAATTGTTCCAGCAGGCGAGCGGCGCTCAACTCAAAGCGGCTTTCCTGCTGGCGGCTGGCCTCCAGGGCTTCGCGCACTTCCTGCGGGTCCAGGCTGGGGTCGTCCAGGTCATCCCTGCCAGAGAGAGCTTTTTCCAGAAAAGGCAGTAACACCCCGGCGGCGTCCGCGTCCAACCGCCGGAAAATTACACCATAGCGCAGTAACCAGTGTATGGCCGGGTCTTGAATGTGTTTGAGAATACGGTTTACCAGGTAAACCAGGTCAATTTGATCGGTTCTGGCTATTTGTTCAGGCGAAATATCCGGTTCTTCTTTAACAAGGTCGGCATAAAGTGCCAGCTTGAGCGGAATGATTTCCGCTTCCTCTTCTGCTGTTGCCTGGCCTTTGCCTGCTCCCGTTCCTTTGTTTAATTCGCTGGCGCTAAGCTGTGCTGCTTTTTGCAGGATAGGCGTTATCAGGCGGCGGGTCTGGTCTGTCAGTTTGCGCTTCTGGCTTAGATATTCGTTGCCCTCTTCCAGGTTGAAGCCGCTTAGTTTAAATTCGACCAGCGGCAAGCCTTCTCGCTGGTGTTTACTCGTGCCGAAAACCCGGTCAAGAGCGGCGCTGTAGCGCTTTTTAAGACTATGGCGACCGGCCAGCACTACCCGCAGCCTGTTAAAGCCCATCAGGCTACCATTATTTTCCAGATCACCGTTCTGGATACGCGCCAGCATGCGCAAGAGCTTTTCGAGCGCTTCTAATGGCTCAGCGGCGTTATCGAGCAGGGTTTCCAGGGTATCAATAAAGATAACAACCGTATTTTCGGCAAAAGTTTCGCGCAGCACAATGGTAAAACTGGCTACCGGGTCATCGCGCTGTTCGGTTTGCCGCTCAAAAGCCTCGATTTTGCGCGAGCGCTGCGCGTTGAGATTTGATGCAAGGTACGGTAGCAGCATTTCGGGATTTTCGAAAAAGTGAGCCTGCTCCGTCCTGCTCAGAGCATCGTAGTCAAAGCGGGTGCAAATATAGCCGCGCGGCAAGGCGTAACGCGCCAGCAGCCAGTCAATCGTGGCGGATTTGCCGTGGCCGCCCGGAGCGTGCAAATTGAGCATCCAGGGGGCATGATTTCCTCTCTGGCTGAAAAAGTCGTCAAGTTGCTCGATTAATTGCTTGCGCGGCAGGTAATTAATGCTCTTGTACCACTCTTCCGACCAGAAAGAACGCGCTGTCAGGTATTCCCGCAGGCGAGTCAGTTCAGCCAGCCAGCCGGGTGAACGCTTGCGCCGCTTTTCCAATTCGGCCAGCCACTCGCGCCGTTCTTCCAGCGGCAAGAGCCAGCGGTGTCCCTGATTGAGGTTGAACTCTTTTTCGACGGCTCGTTCAAACCAGTTTTTCATCAACTGGATGGCTCGGCCCGGTTCGACCACTGCCAGGTGGTAGAGCTGTTCAATGCGCCACTCATCCCGCTCGTTCGGATTAGTAGCCGCTTTGGCCTGTTTTTCGCAGAAGTCGGCCAGCAATTCGCTGGTAGCCTCAAAAATGCGGCGCACCTCAGAATCGCCGTCGCTCATCCAGGTCTGCACCAGCTCAACCCTCAAGCGTTCTTTGACCCGGTAGCGATTAAGCCCCGGCAGATATTCCACCTGCCCCAGGTTAATCAGGCGATCAAGATCATTCTGGCGTTCCTCTTGCGACCGGTCTGGCAATAAAATATCCACCATCTGGTCGGTAAACCAGTGCGGCAAGGCCATAAATTCCAGGCTGCTCTTGAGGCTATTTTCGCTCGTTTCTGAAGCCATTTTTTATATCTTTTGTACTATCTTTATTGCTACTTCTAATTACTCGTTTTAACTCAGGCTGTTCAGCCAGTCTTCTAAGCGGTCGCTGTTCAACAGGTCACGCACAAGCCGCCCCGGGCGTTGCGGTCTTTTCTGATAGAAGGGATTGAGTAAGCTGGCGACGTAGGCGTCAATATTTTCAGGAGTGACGTGTTTATTTTTAAGGAAAGCCGGGCCGTAAGAGATGAAATAACGCCGGGCCCACAAGCGGGCCAGCCATTCCAGGTTTTCAGGCGGCAGCCCTTGCAGATTGAGTATATCTACCCGGGCATCACTGCTCTGGGTTAAGAAGCTCCAGGGGTTGTCCTGGTTAGCCTGCTCAACCGGGTTTGACTGAACCGCCAGAACCAGGCGCACTTTGCGAGCGTTGGGATAATCAGCCGGGTTTAGCACCCGGTTTACCAGGTAAGTCCGCAGGCGATTTACTTCGCCTGCAAACATTTTATCAACATGATCCAGGAAGACAATCAACCCGCCCGGTTCGGCGATACGTGCCAGCGAAGTCCAGAAAGCTTCCGTTATGGTCTCTACCGGGTTCTCATTGGAGCGCACCGTTCCGAGGTTTTCCAGTTCTAGGGCCGGGTTTTTATCCATCGCCATATCGCTGACGGGGGTGACGGCGTCCGGCGCGAGGGGATGCTTACGGGCGTAACCCTTGACCAATTTGGCGTTCAGGGCATGGTTAAAAGTGTTGAAAGCCAGTTCAGGGTCAATCTGGTTGTAAAGCTTTACGCCGCTCACTTTGGCTTCCAGCTTACCATCTCGAATCAGGCGCAGCGAGTCCCAGTAATCCAGCGCAGTCTGGCCGAAGTCGGCGTAGATGAACTGGCGACCCCGGCGGGCCAACCCCTCCGATAACCAGTAAAGCAGGTTGGTCTTACCGATTTCGGTTTCACCGTAGACGATGGTGACAGGCTTGATGTCCTCCAGAGAAGAACGCAAGAAGGTATGTTCCAGCATCATTTGTTCCCGTTCGCGCCCTACCTGAATTTTGACCCGCAATTGTAAATCCTGGATATGGCGTTTATAGCGCTCCGGCTCATTTTCGCTGACCTTGAAGATATGCGCTTCATAATCTTCCGGCGCAAGAGTCAGAACATCTTCGGCTTTAACCTTTTCGGAAAAATAAAGGGCCGGTAACGCCCAATCCCACTTGTTAGTGCTGAGGCCGACCTGCTTAAGGAAAGCCCGGCGGGCACTGGTAAGGGCTACATCTATTACTTCGCCGCTGGCCAGGTGGCGGTAAAACTGGTCCATCAGGAAAGAAGCGCCCTGACCTTCAATATCGGCCTGCATGGCGATTACGGCCAGCACTCCTCCCTCAATCAAGACTTTGCTGAGATTAAGGGTACCTTGCGCGGAAGAAGCTTGCACGGCAGTATTATCGCCCGGACCAACCTGCCCGCTCCGGCAGGCGTTAAGCACTACCAGCCGAGGAGGGTGGTTGCCAAATAAGTTTGCCAGCGTTTGCGGGCCGATTTGAATACTATCAGTCTGGCTCGGCTCGTAAAACTTCAGATAAGAATTAACGCCGTCAAAATCTCCGTGCCCGACATAGTGAAAAATATGAGGTTGCCACTCGGAGAGCCAATCCTGGGTTTCTTTGAAAGAAGGTCGCACCAGCACCCGCAAATCCACCTTCCAGGGCAACAGCAGATAGAGCGCTTCATCTACGCGCAGAGCCTCTTCCGGGCCCATGATGCGCTCGTCATCCTCGCGGTTGTTACACACCGCCAGCAGCACTCGCAAAGGCTCATGAGTGGTGATATCGGGCAGGTCTACCGGGCCGGGACTAAAATCGTCCGCCTGCCAGCGCGCTCTCGCCAGCGTATGGGGCTTGTCTCGCTCCATGGCCGCCAGGAATACGCCGTTATCGGTACTGATTAGTTCCCAGGGCAGTCCGGCCAGTTTGTCGCTTTCCAGGTGCAAAACAGTCCGCAAGCCGTCCGCCTGCTGGCCCTGCTGAAAAGAGTTCAGCCAGGTTTTGTATAGCGCATTATGACTGTTATCAGGCCCGAAGAGGAAATGAAAGAGATAATTACCCATCGCCTGAAGTTCGTTCGCTGTTTCGCCCTGCTCCAAATCCAGCAAGGCTTCTTGAAAATCCTCCAGAGTGCGACCACTGGGCAGGGGCGCAGGCAATTCTAACGGGCAAGGCCAGTCCTTCGGGTTAGCTGTGTCAGCTTCCGCTACCACCGGTTCAGCCCGGTACTGTCCATTCTCCTCATAGAGCCTGATGTGGAATTCCTTCATTGGGCGACTGTCTTATCTATCCTGGTGGTTTTAACATAAGTCCAGATAGTTATAATGCTCTTTTAACTTATGCTAACACTATAAAACATTTACTGGCTGTTGGGCAACTGATATCTTTTATTTCCCGGTCATAGCCAGTTTTACGACTATACCAAAGCTTGCCGCTAGTGTTGGTGTAAAGCACTTCCCCTTTATCGCCTGTCACATAACAGGTGGTGTTAGTCGGGCAACTGATACGAGCCCGTGCCCCCGTTCGGTTAAAATGTACTGGTCCTTGCTGCCACGTTTTACCGCTATCGGTCGTAACAAAGACCGTTTTTCCGTGAGAGGCCGGGTTTGCAAAGCCGACCAAATAACAAACCTCTATGCTAGGACAGGTTATGCTGTCTATACCTACTATGGAAGGCTGAGAAATATTTTGCCATGTTTTACCACCATCTTCGGTTCTTATAAGCTTACCTGACTCAGCGCCTATAATACAAACATTAACATCAGGGCAACTTACTTCTTGAAAGTCATCCTGAATAGGTAATTGAAGTGCTGTCCAGGTCTTTCCACTATCTATAGTAACTCTAATAAGACTATTTGTGCCCACTAACAAACAGCGATCAAGGGTTGGACAACTAATTGAACGAGGTAACTGTAAGCCCTGAGTGTCAAAATTTTCCTCCTGGCTCGAACTGCCATTTATTATTCTTGTTACAGATCCATTCAACAACAAGTAGCAATTGTTATTATCATAACAACTCAATTTACCTTCAAAGCTATAATAACCCCCAACATAGGAATAAGATTTCCAGTTTATACCACCGTTTAATGTTTGATAAGGTATTCCCTGACTATCTCAGGCGTAGCAAACCTGTGATGATGGACAATTCACAGTGTTTAAGCCTGCAATAGAACTATTGGGAGATAAATTTTTCGCCCAGGTTATACCATTGTTTTCTGACATTAAAAGAAATGAAGGCGAACCTACCTTTGGATATTGGTCAGTGGCAGTAGCGGTAGCATCCGAACAGGCTGTTAAACTAACCGATAGTACCAGGAATAGCAGGCAGATTGTAGCTACACCCGGCAGCGTTTTCCGTGATGCCGGTAAGGGTTTGAGTATGAATCTGGTCAGGAACTGTTTGAGAATGTTCACTGGCTCACCGATATACAGATTGCAAATTAAGTGCCGGTTAAAGCAGAAATATTCCGAATGTCTGACCGCTCGGAAGGTTTATTTCCGAGCCACTTTCTATAAAATTCCGTTGGAATTGACTAAATTTATCGTTTATATACCTGCCAATATTGCTAAATTGCGGCGCTCTATCTCGTAGAGATTTCGTTATATTAACCGAAATTTTAAATTTGGGTGGATAATAACCCTTACTTTGGTATTAACGCCGCGAGGGCCTTATTTTGTAAAATAGCGTTCATTTTGATGCCGCGATTGCGGTACCATACTTTGCGGTCGGTAATGGAGGGATCTTGCACACGCTGGCTGTGCAGGGCGATTAGCTGCCAGTAGTCGTTAAAGACCGGCGAACCGCTCGAACCGTATTCGGTGCTGGTCAGGTATTCGACCGTGTTGGCGTCATCATAAACTAGCGAGTTATCGCGCATGGCGACCTGGAGTGGTTCGCCTTCGGGATGTTGGATGATAGCGATGTGGCTTTCGCGGGGTGTCGCCTGGCCCTGCCGCATGGGTAAATAGCCCCAGCGCTCGGCTGCCGGGCGATCAAGTTTTACCACGCTGTAATCAAATTCCTGGCTGGTAAAAAAGGTGGAGGGGTCGCAACCGTAATCCTCCACCTCTTCAAGGTCGCCATCCAGGTTCTCGCGGTAGTTGAATTGAATCCGCACGCCCTCGGTTTCGTATGAACTGCCAAAGACATGGTGGTTGGTCATTATCAGGTCGGTCGCGACTAGAAAGCAGGTGGCAAAGTGCTTGCCATCCGGGAACAGCACGCGGGCTACCGAACGCGAAACCTGGATAGCTTTTTCCAGATACCAGATTTGCTTGAATTTGCCGCCGAGCGGGTCTACCACCGCTTTGCGGGTAAGGGGGTCTGCCGGGCCATGCCAGGCAAAAGGTTTTTGAGGCGCTCCGGTTGCCAGCCAATCTTTATCCATATGACTTACCCCTTTAAGAAACTTGCCGGTATTATTCTCTATGAAAGTTACTTACACGCTTGCCGGATTGTCATGGCGGTGCAACCAGTACGCCAACCTGAGACCGGCAATGCCACCAAATCAGGCAGGTCAACAAGGACAGGCTTAGTTAGAATGAGAATGTTTTTATTTGCCCCAGCGAATGATGCCGCTGGCCCAGGTCAACCCTCCACCGAAAGCCGATACCAGCACAGTCATACCGGGTTTTAGCCTGCCGCTAACTTCCGCTTCGCAGATCGAAATTGGAATTGAG